>NZ_JBVJAH010000001.1:0-735967 GCF_055590785.1 Streptomyces sp. NPDC041796 | reverse complement strand
CCCACCGAAGTGGGTTCATCGTTCGACTTGCATGTGTTAAGCACGCCGCCAGCGTTCGTCCTGAGCCAGGATCAAACTCTCCGTGAATGTTTACCGGTTATCCGGTGACACTCGCGTTGAGCGGAACCGGAGGGGAGGAATAATCCCCTCGGTTCACAGCGTCCTCGCTGTGTTTTCTTCAAAGGAACCTCGACCATCCGAAGATGGACGGGGTATCAACTAATCTGGCGTTGATTTTTGGCACGCTGTTGAGTTCTCAAGGAACGGACGCTTCCTTTGTACTCACCCTCTCGGGCTTTCCTCCGGGCGCTTCCCTTCGGTATTTCGTGTTTCCAACCTTACCAGATCCTTTTTCCGTTCCGTTCCCGGTTCGGATTCTGTTTCCGGTGGCCGTTGGAGGGCCTTTGCCTTTCGGCTGATCCGACTTTATCAGAGGTTCTGAGTCGGATTTCCCCGCTCTTCCTGGGCACCCTGCGAGGCACACAGATGTGCCGGGTTCCCGATCAGGCGGAGCCGTAAACGTACTGGAGCGGGGCGCCCCGATGCAAATCGAGGCGCCCCGCTCCACTGCTGTGCCGACGGGGCGTCAGACCTCGACGACGACCGGGAGGATCATCGGGCGCCTGCGGTAGGTGTCCGAGACCCACTTGCCGATCGTGCGACGGATCAGCTGCTGGAGCTGGTGCGGCTCCGCCACGCCGTCGGCGGCCGACTTGGCGATGGCGTCGTGGACCTTCGGGATGACCGCGTCGAACGCGCCGTCCTCGATGCCCGAGCCGCGGGCCTGGATGTGCGGGCCGCCGACGACCTTTCCGGTCGTGGAGTCCACCACCACGAAGACCGAGATGATGCCCTCGTCACCGAGGATGCGGCGGTCCTTGAGGTGCACCTCGGTGACATCGCCGACCGAGAGGCCGTCGACGTACACGTACCCGGCCTGGACCTTGCCGACGATCTTGGCCTTGCCGTCGACGAGGTCGACCACGACGCCGTCCTCGGCGATGACGATGCGGTCCTTGGGGACGCCCGTCAGGGCGCCGAGCTCGGCGTTGGCGCGGAGGTGGCGCCATTCGCCGTGGACCGGCATCAGGTTCTTCGGCCGGCAGATGTTGTAGAAGTACAGCAGCTCGCCGGCCGAGGCGTGGCCCGAGACGTGGACCTTGGCGTTGCCCTTGTGGACGACGTTGGCGCCCCAGCGGGTCAGGCCGTTGATCACGCGGTAGACCGCGTTCTCGTTGCCCGGGATCAGGGACGACGCCAGGATCACGGTGTCGCCCTGGACGATGCGGATCTGGTGGTCACGGTTGGCCATGCGCGACAGGGCCGCCATCGGCTCGCCCTGGGAACCCGTGCAGACCAGCACGATCTCGTGGTCCGGGAGGTCGTCGAGGGTCTTGACGTCCACGACCAGGCCGGGCGGAACGCGGAGGTACCCCAGGTCACGGGCGATGCCCATGTTCCGGACCATCGAACGGCCGACGAAGGCGACTCGTCTGCCGTACTCGTGGGCCGCGTCGAGGATCTGCTGGATCCGGTGCACATGGCTGGCGAAGCTGGCCACGATGATGCGCTTCTGGGCGCCCGCGAAGACCGAGCGCATGACGCCCGAGATGTCGCGCTCGGGTGGGACGAAGCCCGGGACCTCCGCGTTCGTGGAGTCCGAGAGGAGGAGGTCGATGCCCTCCTCGCTCAGGCGCGCGAAGGCGTGCAGGTCGGTCAGACGGTTGTCCAGCGGGAGCTGGTCCATCTTGAAGTCGCCGGTGTGCACCACCATGCCCGCGGGCGTGCGAATGGCGACGGCCAGCGCGTCCGGGATGGAGTGGTTGACCGCCACGAACTCGCAGTCGAAGGGACCGAGCTGCTCACGGTCGCCCTCCGAGACCTCCAGGGTGTACGGACGGATCCGGTGCTCCTGGAGCTTGGCCTCGATGAGGGCGAGCGTCAGCTTCGAGCCGATGAGCGGGATGTCGGGCTTCAGCCGGAGCAGGAAGGGGACGCCGCCGATGTGGTCCTCGTGACCGTGCGTGAGGACGATGCCCTCGACGTCGTCGAGGCGGTCCTTGATGCTGGTGAAGTCCGGCAGGATCAGGTCGATGCCGGGCTGCTCCTCCTCGGGGAAGAGCACGCCGCAGTCGACGATCAGCAGGCGGCCGTCGTACTCGAACACGGTCATGTTCCGGCCGATCTCGCCGAGACCGCCGAGCGGGGTGACGCGCAGGCCGCCCTTGGGCAGCTTCGGGGGCGCGCCCAGTTCAGGATGCGGATGACTCAAAAGACTCTCCTCACCACACGCGCCACGTACCAGTGAGGCACGTGGCGCGCATGACATTCGTGCACTTGCTGTTGTCAGGTTTCTTGTTCGTATTCAGTTATGAAGTCTGTGGCTACAGCTGTACCCCGCCGGCGGCGAGGTCGATCTTGAGCTGAGCGGTTTCCTCCGGGGTGAGCTCCACCAGCGGCAGGCGCAGGGGCCCGGCGGGGAGGCCCTGGAGGGCGAGGGCGGCCTTGGTGGTGATGACGCCCTGTGTACGGAACATGCCCGTGAATACGGGGAGCAGTCGCTGGTGGACCTCGGTGGCCTTCTGGACGTCACCGGTGAGGTGGGCGTCGAGGAGGGCGCGGAGCTCCGGGGTGACGACGTGGCCGACGACGGAGACGAAGCCGCAGGCGCCGACGGAGAGCAGCGGCAGGTTGAGCATGTCGTCGCCGGAGTACCAGGCGAGGCCGCTGCGGGCGATGGCCCAGCTGGCGCGGCCGAGGTCGCCCTTGGCGTCCTTGTTGGCGACGATCCGCGGGTGGGCGGCGAGGCGGACGATCGTCTCGGTGTCGATCGGGACGCCGCTGCGGCCGGGGATGTCGTACAGCATCACGGGGAGGCCGGTGGCGTCCGCGATGGCGGTGAAGTGGCGGAAGAGGCCCTCTTGCGGGGGCTTGTTGTAGTACGGGGTGACGGCGAGCAGGCCGTGTGCGCCGGCGCGCTCGGCGGCGCGGGCGAGCTCGACCGAGTGGTGGGTGTCGTTGGTGCCGATGCCGGCGACGACGTGGGCGCGGTCGCCCACCGCCTCCAGGACCGCTCGTACGAGCTGGTCTTTCTCCGCGTCGCTGGTGGTCGGGGACTCGCCGGTGGTGCCGTTGATGACGAGGCCGTCGTTGCCTGCGTCGACCAGGTGGGCGGCGAGCCGCTGAGCGCCGTCGAGGTCGAGTGCGCCGTCCGCCGTGAAGGGCGTGACCATGGCGGTGAGGACCCGCCCGAAGGGGGTCTGCGGAGTGGAGATCGGAGCCATGGGTAACACGCTACTCGCTGCTCTGCCCGCCGGGTCCCCTCGGGGGACGTGAGGGAGGTGGAGCCCGGCACTGCCTGCTCGGGGGTTCAAGCAGTGCCGGGTCCGTTTGATCAGCCTAGATGAACTTCCCGAAACGCCGCAATACGGACACTTCGGGCGGATGATCCGTACATCCGTACCACGCTCTGACCTGGGACGACTACGGAGCGACGCGGCCGTTGGCGTTGAAGGCGGCGTACGTGAGCGGCATCAGCCGCGCCCACTCCTGCTCCATCTTCTCGCCGACCATCTCGATCTCACGCTGTGGGAACGACGGGACCCTGGCCAGCTCGTGCTGCGTGCGCAGGCCGAGGAAGTGCATCAGCGAGCGGGCGTTGCACGTGGCGTACATGGAGGAGAAGAGGCCGACCGGGAGCACCGAGCGGGCGACCTCGCGGGCGACGCCGGCGGCGAGCATCTCCTGGTACGCCTCGTACGCCTGGACGTACGAGGCCTCCATCGTGCGCTCGACGAGAGCCTGCTGCTCCTCGGTGCCCTCGACGAAGACGTACTTCCCGGGGCGGCCCTCCTGGACCAGCTTGCGGGAGGCGTCCGGGACGTAGAAGACCGGCTGGAGCTCGCGGTAGCGGCCCGACTCCTCGTTGTACGACCAGCCGACGCGGTGACGCATGAACTCACGGAAGACGAAGATCGGGGCGCTGATGAAGAACGTCATCGAGTTGTGCTCGAAGGGGCTGCCGTGCCGGTCCCGCATCAGGTAGTTGATCAGACCCTTGGAGCGCTCGGGGTCCTTCGTGAGCTCCTCGAGGGACTGCTCGCCGGCCGTGGAGACGCGGGCCGCCCACAGGACGTCGGAGTCGGCGGCGCTGTGCTTGACCAGCTCGACGGTCACATCGCTGCGAAAGCTGGGCTTGAGGTCTTCGGCGGGGGTGTCGGTCACCGACGCGGTCCTTCCATTTGCATCGCTCGGGCGGCGTCCACTCTACGGCCCGGCACTGACGGCACATGAATCCCTTGAATTCGGGCACCGAAAGGGGCACCAAATCGCTGCTTCGTGCGTCTGACCCCATAGCAGCGTCCACCACGAGGTTCCTAGGAGGGTTCTCACATGTTCCGCCGGCGTGAGGCAGTCCCGTTCGCGTTCGTCGCCGAGGCCGACCGCTTCCGCAGTAACGTCACTCCCCCGGCTCGGCAGCGTCCCAGCATTTCCGAGATGACCGGCCGTACGCTGATCGGGCTGACCGTCGTGGCCGGTCTGGTCGGGTCGCTGCTCTTCGGCCTTCCGGCGATGGAGTCGGGGCCCGCCACCACCGGGCACGGTCAGCAGTCCGAGGCGTCCCACGGGCGCTGACGCCGGCGCTGCCCCGTACGGCCACCCTGGGGTGGCCGGTCGTCGGACCGCTGGGTAGCCTCACCCGGCACAGCCCCATCGAGCGTGCGTATGAGTGAGGATCAGCCGTGCCCCTGCCTTTTCTGACGGCCGACCGTGGTTTCGACACCGACGACGACGTCGCGCTGCCGTTCGACGACCACGATCAGTGGCGCCGCCCGTATCGCCCGGGGCCCTGGCGGGTGGCGGCGGCCGCGATGGCGCTGCTGCTCGCCTCGTTCATGCTGCTGGCCACCATGATCATCGCTTTCGCCGGGGGGCTGCCGGCCGCCGGCGTCTGCTTCGGACTGGCGGCGCTGGTGATCGTCACCGCGCTGCGGATGCTCCGGGTGGGGACGTGGGTGAGCCGGCACGGTCTGCGGCGCGTCGCCTTCTTCCGGACCACGACGCTGTCGTGGGCGCAGGCCCGCGGCGTACGCACGGTGCAGCAGCCCGTGCGCTGGCTGGGGCTGCCGCGGACGGTGCAGGGACAGGCTCTCGTCGTCGCACGCAAGGGTGGTGAGCCGCTGGCGCTGCTCACCGACCACAACGCGGACTTCCTGGCCCGGGTCGAGGCGTTCGACCGGGCGGCCGACACGGTCGAGGCCTGGAGCGCGGAGTACGGGCGGTCCTAGAGCACCGCGTCCCCTCGCGTCCGACCGGGCTCCGGTCCTCCTCCGAGGACCGGAGCCCGGTCGTTTCAGCGGCTGAACCAGGCCTTGCCCTCGGCCGAGGCGAACGACGTGACCACGGCGACGGCCAGCAGGATACCGATGATCACCGTCACGCCCCCGCCGGAGAACAGCGTGAACACCGCGTTGGCCATCAGGACCGCCTCGATGACGATGACCGTGATCCGCACCCAGTTCAGGCGGCGCAGCGCCAGGACCGCCGCGGCGATGAGGGCCGCGGCCGCCAGCAGCGACACGTACGCCATGACGCGGAGCACGCCGGCGCCCTCGTCCTGTCCGTGGTCCACTCTGTCGCTCACCAGGGAGAAGATGAGCACGGCGGCGAGTACGTTCATGAGGCCCTGGAACCATACGGCGGCCAGGGCGAACTTGAGCTTGCTGGGCATCCGTTCGGGCGCTGCTTGCTGGGTCATCACAGGCTCCCCCCTCGTCGGTAGGGAGAGCATGGACGGCGGCGCACCGGCTGTCCAGAGGCCGCGGAGGCGTAGATGTGCCGCCTGTCGCCGCCTCGGTCACACCCTGGTCGGGCGGCCCTCGTGGAGGGCGATGGCGCGCTGCATCGCCTTGCGGGCGCGCGGGGTGTCGCGGGCGTCGTGGTAGGCGACCGCGAGGCGGAACCAGCAGCGCCAGTCGTCCGGTGCGTCCTCGGTCTCCTCACGCCGCTTGGCGAAGACGGCGTCGGCGGAGTCGCGGTCGATACGGCCGCCGGGTGTGCGCTTCAACTCGTCGACCGGCAGGCCGCCTTCGGCCTCCAGTTCGGCGGCCAGGCGGTTGGCCTTGGTGACGAACTGGGTGTTCTTCCACAGGAACCAGACGCCGATGACCGGCAGGACGAGCACCGCGCAGCCGAAGGTGACGGTGAGCGCGGTGCCCTGCTGGATCAGCATCACGCCCCGGCTGCCGACCAGGACGAAGTAGACGACGAGGACGGCAGCCGTGACGCAATAGGTGAGCTTGGCGCGCATGAGGTGATCAGCCCAGGTCCAGGAAGTGTTCCAGGCCGAATGTCAGACCCGGGGTCGTCACCACGCGGCGCGCGCCGAGCAGGATGCCCGGCATGAAGCTGCTGTGGTGCAGCGAGTCGTGGCGGACGGTCAGGGTCTCGCCCTCGCCGCCGAGCAGCACCTCCTGGTGGGCCAGCAGGCCCCTCAGGCGTACGGCGTGGACCGGAACCCCGTCCACGTTCGCGCCGCGCGCGCCGTCCAGGGCCGTCGTCGTGGCGTCCGGCTGCGGGGCGCAGCCGGCCTCCGCGCGGGCGGCGGCGATGAGCTGGGCGGTGCGGGTGGCGGTGCCGGAGGGGGCGTCCACCTTGTTCGGGTGGTGGAGCTCCACGACCTCGACCGACTCGAAGTAGGGCGCGGCGATCTGCGCGAACTTCATGGTGAGGACCGCGCCGATGGAGAAGTTCGGCGCGATCAGGACACCGGTCCCGGGAGAGGCCTCCAGCCAGCCGTTGAGCTGGGTGAGGCGCTCCTCGGTCCAGCCGGTCGTGCCGACGACGGCGTGGATGCCGTGGCGTACGCAGAAGTCGAGGTTGCCCATGACGGAGGCGGGGGTGGTGAGCTCCACCGCCACCTGGGCGCCGTTCTCGGCGAGCGTCTCCAGCTTGTCGCCCCGGCTCAGGGCCGCGACCAGTTCCATGTCGTCGGCGGCCTCGACGGCGCGTACGGCTTCGGAGCCGATGCGTCCCTTGGCGCCGATGACCGCGACCCGCAGCTTGCTGCTCATGCTCGTACTTCCTTCGGTTCCGTCCAGGATTGGCGTTACGCGACCGCGTCGTGGAGGCGGTCCGCCTGCTTGTCCTTCAGGGGGCCGATCACCGACAGCGACGGGCGCTGTCCGAGGAGCTCCGCGGCCACCTCACGTACATCATCGGGGGTGACCGCCGCCATCTCGGCGAGCATGTCGTCGACCGACATCTGGTCGCCCCAGCACAGCTCGCTCTTGCCGATGCGGTTCATCAGCGCGCCGGTGTCCTCCAGGCCGAGGACGGTGGAGCCCTTCAGCTGGCCGATCGCCCGCGCGATCTCGTCGTCGGTCAGGCTCTCGTGCGCGACCCGGTCCAGCTCGTCCCGGCAGATCTTGAGGACGTCGTGGACCTGGTTGGGGCGGCAGCCCGCGTACACGCCGAAGAGGCCGCAGTCGGCGAACCCGGACGTGTAGGAGTAGACGCTGTACGCCAGGCCGCGCTTCTCGCGGACCTCCTGGAAGAGGCGCGAGGACATACCGCCGCCGAGGGCGGTGTTCAGTACGCCCAGGGCCCAGCGGCGGTCGTCGGTGCGGGCGAGGCCCGGCACGCCGAGGACGACGTGGGCCTGCTCGGTGCGGCGGCTGAGCACCTCGACGTGGCCCGCCGTGCGGATGGTGCGCCGGCCGTGGCGCGGGGCGACCGGGACGGCGTCCGTACGGGTGAGGGCGCCGGCCTTGTCGAAGGCGCGGCGGACCTGGCGTACGACCGTGGCGTGGTCGACGTTGCCCGCGGCGGCGACGACCAGGTGCGTGGGGTCGTAGTGCTTCTTGTAGAAGCGGCGGATGCGGTCCGCCGTGAGCCCCTCGACGGTGTCGACGGTGCCGAGGACCGGGCGGCCCAGGGGGGTGTCGCCGAACATCGTCCTGGCGAAGAGGTCGTGCACGACGTCGCCCGGGTCGTCCTCGGTCATCGCGATCTCTTCGAGGATGACGCCGCGCTCGGCGTCGACGTCCTCCTGGAGGATCAGCGAGCCGGTGAGCATGTCGCACACGACGTCGATGGCGAGCGGCAGGTCGGTGTCGAGCACCCGTGCGTAGTAGCAGGTGTACTCCTTCGCCGTGAAGGCGTTCATCTCGCCGCCGACCGCGTCGATGGCGGAGGAGATGTCGAGGGCGCTGCGCTTGTGGGTGCCCTTGAAGAGGAGGTGCTCCAGGTAGTGCGTGGCGCCGCCGAGGCTGGGCGTCTCGTCGCGGGAGCCGACGTGCGCCCAGATGCCGAAGGTGGCGGAGCGTACGGAGGGCAGCGTCTCGGTGACGATGCGGAGACCGCCGGGCAGGGTGGTGCGGCGGACGGTGCCGATGCCGTCCTTGCCCTTGAGAAGCGTTTGGGTACGGGCGACGGCCCGCGCCTCCGAGGAGGTGCGGGCCGTCGCCTTCGAACTACGGGACGTCACTGGTCGGTGTCGTCCTTGTCGCCCTCAGCGGCAGCGTCCTCGTCCGCGATCACGGGGATCAGGGAGAGCTTGCCGCGCTGGTCGATCTCGGCGATCTCGACCTGGACCTTGGCGCCGACGGCGAGCACGTCCTCGACGTTCTCCACGCGCTTGCCACCGGCGAGCTTGCGGATCTGCGAGATGTGCAGCAGGCCGTCCTTGCCGGGCATCAGGGACACGAACGCACCGAAGGTGGTGGTCTTGACGACCGTACCCAGGTAGCGCTCGCCGACCTCCGGCATGGTCGGGTTGGCGATGCCGTTGATCGTGGCGCGGGCGGCCTCGGCCTGCGAGCCGACCTGCGCACCGATGTAGATGGTGCCGTCGTCCTCGATCGTGATCTCGGCGCCGGTGTCCTCCTGGATCTGGTTGATCATCTTGCCCTTGGGGCCGATGACCTCACCGATCTTGTCCACGGGGATCTTGACGGTGATGATCCGCGGGGCGTTCGGGGACATCTCGTCCGGCGTGTCGATCGCTTCCATCATCACGTCGAGGATGTGGAGGCGGGCGTCGCGGGCCTGCTTGAGGGCCGCGGCCAGGACGGAGGCCGGGATGCCGTCCAGCTTGGTGTCGAGCTGGAGGGCGGTGACGAAGTCCTTCGTACCGGCGACCTTGAAGTCCATGTCGCCGAAGGCGTCCTCCGCGCCGAGGATGTCGGTGAGCGCGACGTAGTGCGTCTTGCCGTCGACCTCCTCGGAGATCAGGCCCATGGCGATACCGGCGACGGGGGCCTTGAGCGGCACACCGGCGTTCAGCAGCGACATGGTGGAGGCGCAGACCGAGCCCATGGACGTCGAGCCGTTGGAGCCGAGGGCCTCGGACACCTGGCGGATCGCGTACGGGAACTCCTCGCGCGTCGGCAGCACCGGCACGATGGCGCGCTCGGCGAGCGCGCCGTGGCCGATCTCGCGGCGCTTGGGCGAGCCCACGCGGCCGGTCTCACCGACGGAGTACGGCGGGAAGTTGTAGTTGTGCATGTAGCGCTTGCGGGTCACCGGGGAGAGGGTGTCCAGCTGCTGCTCCATGCGGAGCATGTTGAGGGTGGTGACGCCCAGGATCTGGGTCTCGCCACGCTCGAACAGGGCGGAGCCGTGCACGCGCGGGATGGCCTCGACCTCGGCGGCGAGCGTACGGATGTCCGTCAGGCCACGGCCGTCGATGCGGACCTTGTCCTTGATGACGCGCTCGCGGACCAGCTTCTTGGTCAGCGCGCGGTACGCGGCGGAGATCTCCTTCTCGCGGCCCTCGAACTGCGGGAGCAGCTTCTCGGCGGCGATCTCCTTGACGCGGTCCAGCTCGGTCTCGCGCTCCTGCTTGCCGGCGATGGTGAGCGCCTGGGAGAGCTCGTTCTTCACCGCGGCGGTCAGCGCCTCCAGGACGTCGTCCTGGTAGTCGAGGAACACCGGGAACTCGCCGACCGGCTTGGCGGCCTTGGCGGCGAGGTCCGACTGGGCCTTGCAGAGGACCTTGATGAAGGGCTTCGCGGCCTCGAGACCGGCGGCGACGACCTCCTCGGTGGGGGCCTCGGCGCCGTCCTTGACGAGCTGGATGGTCTTCTCGGTGGCCTCGGCCTCGACCATCATGATCGCGACGTCGCCGTCCTCCAGGACGCGACCGGCGACGACCATGTCGAAGACGGCGTCCTCGAGCTCGGTGTGCGTCGGGAACGCGACCCACTGGCCGTTGATCAGGGCGACACGGGTGCCGCCGATCGGGCCGGAGAAGGGCAGGCCGGCCAGCTGCGTGGAGCAGGAGGCGGCGTTGATCGCGACCACGTCGTACAGGTGGTCGGGGTTGAGCGCCATGATCGTCTCGACGATCTGGATCTCGTTGCGCAGGCCCTTCTTGAAGGAGGGGCGCAGCGGCCGGTCGATCAGGCGGCAGGTGAGGACGGCGTCCTCGGAGGGACGGCCCTCACGGCGGAAGAAGGAGCCGGGGATCTTGCCGGCCGCGTACATCCGCTCCTCGACGTCCACCGTCAGGGGGAAGAAGTCGAGCTGGTCCTTGGGCTTCTTGGAAGCGGTGGTGGCCGACAGCACCATGGTGTCGTCGTCCAGGTACGCCACGGCGGAGCCGGCGGCCTGCTTGGCCAGGCGGCCCGTCTCGAAGCGGATGGTGCGGGTGCCGAAGGAGCCGTTGTCGATGACGGCCTCGGCGTAGTGGGTCTCGTTCTCCACCAAAGCGAATTCTCCGTTGCTTGTCGTCTTTGCGTCCCTTGCGCCCGTGTGGCGAGGGGACGGGCGGAGAAGTGCACCGTGTGTGCGGGGCCGGTCTTCGATCGAAGCGCCCGGGGTGATCTCTCCCGGGGGCCACTACCGAGGACCGGCGACGGCGCCGGGCACCTCTCCCTATGCGATTGTCGCTTTTCCGTTGTTGCGTTGTGTAAGCCAGCCTACAAAGGGGAGGCGACACTCCGCATGTACAGCAAAGGGAGCGGCCCCCTGATCGTGGGAACCGCTCCCTTCACGGCGTCTTACTTGGCGCCGCCGGCCGCACCGCGGCGGATGCCGAGGCGGTCGACCAGCGCGCGGAAGCGCTGGATGTCCTTCTTGGCCAGGTACTGCAGCAGGCGGCGACGCTGGCCGACCAGGATCAGCAGACCACGGCGGGAGTGGTGGTCGTGCTTGTGGGTCTTGAGGTGCTCGGTCAGGTCCGAGATGCGGCGGGAGAGCATGGCGACCTGAACCTCGGGGGAGCCGGTGTCGCCCTCCTTGGTGCCGAACTCGGCCATGATCTGCTTCTTCGTAGCGGCGTCGAGAGACACTCGGTACTCCTCTTGGTGTTCGATGCGCCCGCGAGTGCCCCTGGTCTTGGTCTCAGGGGAGCTTCCGTGACTCGGAGGCGAAGGTCCGATGAGCGCTGCTTCCAGATGATCCGGAGGCGCGTACACAAACGGCCGTTACACAGCGTACCAGCCCGCTCAGGACGTCATGGCCCGGATGGAGTGGTAGACGTCGAAGACGGCGAGGCACAGAGGGAGCAGTGTCAAGAGTACGAAGGTCTCCGCGATCTCCAGGAAACGCCCCCAGAAGGGGGTGACGCCCTTGCGCGGCACGATCAGGCCGATGGCGGTGATCAGTGCCGCGACGCCCGCGACCGCGGCGGCGAGCCACACCGTACGGATGTCGAGTGCCGTGGCGTCGCGCCACAGCTCCGCGGGCGGGTTGAGGCAGAGCCCGAGCCCCAGCAGGACGAGGGCGCCGAGACCGGCGGCGAGGGCGCAGCCGACCTGGGCGGTGTAGCGGAAGAGGTGGGCGCGCATCAGCATGGCGACACCGGTGGCGAGGGCGAGCAACTGTGCGTACACGTCGTCGGAGAACCCGAGCACCGCGGCGGAGCCCACCGCCACGAGCGCGCAGCCGCCGACGAGGCCGACCAGCAGCTCGTGGCCCCGGCGGACCTGGGCGGCGATGCGCCGGGCGTCCACCGGCCCGGCGGGCTCGGGACCGTCTCCGTAGCCGCCGACCGAGGTGCGGGGCGGCTCGAAGCCGATGGGGAGCCGGGCGAAGCGGGTGGAGAGGCCGGGGAGGAAGGCCAGGGCGCCCACGCCGAGCGGTGCGCAGACGGCGGCCGTCTCGGCCGGGGTCATGGTGGTGAGGATCGCGGCGAAGGTCACGAGGACGCCGGTGCCCGCCGCGAAGACGAACGCGACGAAGGGGCCGTCCCCGCTGGGCGCGACCAGCGTGAGGACGACGGAGACGACGAGGACGGCGGCGCAGGCGAGCAGGAACTGCAGCTTGCCGTTGCCCTGCCCGGCGGCCGGCGGCAGCAGCCCGGCGCCGGCGACGGCGGCGTTCGCCATGGCGCCGATGCCCAGCGCCACGGAGGAACCCCGGTCGTCGTACACCCGTGCGCGCACGCCCGCCAGCGCGAGCAGCAGCACACCGCCGACCGCGGCCAGGATGCCGGGCAGGCCGTGCATGTCGTGCCGCGGGTCGGACGACCACAGGACGAAGGCGAGCAGGACGAGCAGGACCGAGCCGCCGAAGAGGCCGGCGCCCCGCATCAGGTCGTCGGTCCACAGGGTGCGGTCGCGGGCGACCGCGGAGGCGACGGCGTCGGAGACGTCGTCGAAGACGGCGGGGGGCAGCGATTCGGCGAAGGGCCGCAGGGACAGCAGTTCGCCGTCGAGGATGCGCTGGGCCGCGAGGGAGCGCGCGCTGTCGAGGACGGTGCCGTCGCGGCGTACCAGGTGATAGCCGACCGGGGCACCGGGAGCGGGGCTCTGGCCGGACAGCCGGAGGACCTCCGGGTAGAGGTCGGCGACGGGGATGTCCTCGGGCAGTGCGACGTCGACACGGCCATCCGGTGCGACGACAGTGACACGGCAGAAGCCCGTTCCGCCGCTGGACGCAGTCGCGGGAGCCGGGTGACCGGTTCCGGTGGCCGCGGCTGAGGCCGTCATACTCACCTGCTGCTTCCCCTCGTGGTGTTCGTGGGTCGTCGGCCTGGCGCGGTCGAGTGACCCTTAATTTGCGTTGGTTCATGCACGCGCCAACACGTCGCGCCACCCTACCGCCCACCCGTCACCCCCTCCGCCAGTAGGATCCCCAGCGCGGATGGAGCCCGTCGCCACGGGGGCGCCGATAGGAACATTTCCGTCCGGCAAGGGAATTGGTGAGCTGTGAGTCAGATCGTCGTCAAGCGCCCACCACGGGCCCTGCCCTCCGAGGTACCGGGTGATCCGGTGCAGCTGCAACCGCCGCCCGAGCTGCCGAGGGGGCAGCAGGAGGGCATGCTGATGCAGCTGTTGCCGACGCTCGGCATGGCCGGCTCGGTCGTCTTCTTCTTCATGACCCCGAACCCCGTCATGCGCATCATGGGCATGGTGATGATCGCGTCCACCGTCGCCATGGCCGTCGCGATGATGGTGCGTTACCGGCGCGGCACCCAGGGGCAGCTCGCCGACCTGCGGCGCGACTACCTCAAGTACCTGACTCAGACGAGGCGTTCGGTGCTGAGGACCGCGCGTCTGCAGCGCGACGCGCAGTTCTACCTCCACCCGTCCCCCGAGCAGTTGTGGGCGCTGGTCGCCGAGG
The DNA here is from genome assembly GCF_055590785.1 of Streptomyces sp. NPDC041796. NCBI lineage: Bacteria > Bacillati > Actinomycetota > Actinomycetes > Kitasatosporales > Streptomycetaceae > Streptomyces > Streptomyces sp. NPDC041796. Next base: position 722,398 of record NZ_JBVJAH010000001.1, on the reverse strand, counting down.
GCAGCCGGGTCTGGGAACGGCGCATGGGCGACGACGACTTCGGACAGGTACGCATCGGCCTGGGCAGCCAGCAGCTCGCCACACCGCTCATAGCCCCCGAGACCGCCCCGGTCGACGAGCTGGAGCCGCTCACCGCCGGGGCCATGCAGCAGTTCCTCTCGGCCCACGGCATGCTCGAGGGCCTGCCGATGGCCGTGTCGCTGCGCGCCTTCTACCACGTGACCGTGAGCGGGGACCCCGACTCCGTCCGCTCCTCGGCGCGGGCGATGGTCGGTTCTCTCGCCGCGCTGCACTCCCCCGAGGACCTGGTCGTCGCCGTGGCCGCGGATTCCGCCGCGGCACCGCACTGGGAGTGGGCCAAGTGGCTTCCGCACGTCCAGGCACCGGGTCCCGGTGACGGCGCGGGCAGCCGGCGCCTGATCACGACCGACTCGCGGGACCTGCAGGACATGCTGGCCGCGCGCCTGGAGGGGCGCCCCCGCTTCCACGGCGGCGGTCAACCGCTCCTGGACCAGCCGCACATCGTCGTCGTGCTCGACGGCCAGTCGGTCCCCCAGGCGTCGGCGCTGGCCGCCCCGGAGGGCGTGCAGGGCGTGACGATCATCGAGGTGGTCCCGGGGGAGATGACGGGCGCCCGTGGCGCCCTGTCCGTGATCGTGCACCCCGACTCCCTCCAGCTCGAGTCCGGCCACGGCCTGGTGTACGACGGGGTCCCCGACCGTCTGGGTGTCGAGGCCGCCGAGGCGCTCGCCCGTCAACTCGCCCCGCTGCGTATCGCGTCGGGCTCGGACGACGACGAACCGCTGCTGGCCAACCTGGAGTTCACCGACCTGCTGAACCTCGGTGACGCCGCATCGGTCGACGTCAGCCGCACCTGGCGGCCGCGGTCGCAGTCGGAGCGGCTGCGGGTGCCGATCGGTGTCGGCGAGGACGGCTCTCCGGTGATGCTGGACCTCAAGGAGGCCGCGCAGGAGGGCATGGGCCCGCACGGTCTGTGTGTCGGCGCCACCGGTTCCGGCAAGTCCGAGCTTCTCCGCACGCTGGTGCTGGGCCTCGCGGTCACGCACTCCTCCGAGACCCTGAACTTCGTCCTCGCGGACTTCAAGGGCGGCGCCACCTTCGCGGGCATGTCCCAGATGCCGCACGTCGCCGCAGTGATCACCAACCTCGCGGACGACCTGACGCTGGTGGACCGCATGGGCGACTCCATCCGCGGTGAGCTCAACCGGCGGCAGGAGATGCTGCGCGACGCGGGCAACTACGCCAACATCCACGACTACGAGAAGGCCCGCGCGGCGGGCGCGCCGCTGCAGCCGATCCCGTCGCTCGTCCTGGTGATCGACGAGTTCAGCGAGCTCCTCACCGCCATGCCGGACTTCATCGAGATGTTCGTGCAGATCGGCCGTATCGGGCGTTCGCTCGGTGTCCATCTGCTGCTGGCGTCGCAGCGTCTGGAGGAGGGCCGGCTGCGCGGCCTGGAGACGTACCTGTCGTACCGCATCGGTCTGCGGACCTTCTCGGCCGCCGAGTCCCGTGCGGCGATCGGTGTCCCCGACGCCTACTCTCTGCCGAACGTCCCCGGCTCCGGATACCTCAAGTACGGCACGGACGAGATGGTCCGCTTCAAGGCGGCGTACGTCTCCGGTGTGTACCGCTCCAACCAGCAGGCGTCCCTTTCCGGCGGGCCCCTGCCGGTCGACCGCAGGCCGGTGCCGTTCACGGCCGCGCCGGTCCCCGTCCGGTACGTCGAGCGGGCCGCGCAGGCGCGTGTCCCCGACGCGCGGGGCGCGGAGGACGACGCGCTCGCCGATTCCGTGCTCGACGTCATCGTGCGGCGGCTGGAGGGCCGCGGCGCGGAGGCCCACCAGGTGTGGCTGCCGCCGCTGGACAACCCGCCGCCGCTGGACGAGATCCTGCCCGGCCTCGCGGGCGTGGAGGGCCGCGGCCTGACACAGCCGGGGTACGAGGGCGCGGCTCGGCTCATCGTCCCTCTCGGCGTGGTGGACAAGCCCTTCGAGCAGCGCCGGGACGTGCTGTACCGGGACTTCTCGGGTGCGGCCGGCCATATGCAGATCATCGGTGGCCCGCAGTCCGGCAAGTCGACGTTGCTGCGCACCCTCGTCGCGGGGTTCGCGCTGACCCACACACCGCAGGAGGTCCAGTTCTACGGCCTCGACTTCGGTGGTGGCGGCCTGTCGTCGATCGCGGATCTGCCGCACGTGGGCGGGGTGGCGTCACGCCTCGACCCGGAGAAGGTGCGGCGTACGGTCGCCGAGGTGTACGGCATCCTGTCGCGGCGCGAGGAGTACTTCCGCAGCAGCGGTGTCGACTCCATCGCCACGTACCGCAGGCTCCGTGCCCGCGGCGAGATCTCGGTGACGGACCAGCCCTGGGGTGACGTCTTCCTCGTCATCGACGGCTGGGGCAACTTCCGCACGGATTACGAGGGTCTCGAACCGGCGGTCCTCGACATGGCGGCGCGCGGCCTCGGTTACGGCATCCACGTGATCCTGACGGCGTCGCGTTCGATGGAGGTGCGCTCCAACATCAAGGACCACCTGATGAACCGGCTGGAGCTGCGGCTGGGCGACACCATGGACTCGGAGGTGGACCGCAAGATCGCCGTCAACGTTCCCAGTGGCGTACCGGGCCGCGGTCTGATTCCCGAGAAGCTGCACTTCATGGCTGCCGTACCGCGTATCGACGGCATCAATTCCGACAGCGACCTGGCCGAGGCCACGGCCGCGATGGTGCGGGAGGTCGGCCGCCACTGGACGGGCCCGGCCGCCCCGAAGGTGCGTCTGCTGCCCCGCGAGCTGCCGGCGGGGAACCTGCCGGCGGGGTACGTGGAGCCGAAGCGCGGTGTCGCCTTCGCGATCGACGAGAACAACCTGGAGCCGGTCTTCGTCAACTTCGACCGCGACCCGTTCTTCCTGGTGTTCGGTGAGAGCGAGTCGGGCAAGTCGAACCTGCTGCGGCTGCTCATCAAGCAGGTGTGCGAGCGGTACGACGGGGACTCCGCGAAGTTCTTCGTGATCGACAACCGGCGTGCGCTGCTGGACGTGACGCCGTCCACGCACCTGGCGGAGTACGTCCCCATGTCCAACAACATGGACCACCATGTGGACGCGCTCGCCGACCTGATGCAGCGCCGCACCCCCTCCGCCGACGTCACGGCCCAGCAGTTGCGGGACCGCAGCTGGTGGCGCGGCCCGTCGGTGTACGTGGTGGTCGACGACTACGACCTGGTGTCCACGTCGAGCGGCAACCCGCTGGCCAAGCTCACGGAGCACCTGCCGTTCGCGCGTGACGTGGGCGTCCGCTTCATCATCGCCCGCAGCGCGGCCGGCGCGAGCAGGGCCTCGTACGAGCCGTTCATGCAGCGGATGATGGAGCTCGGCGCACAGGGCGTCCTCCTGTCCGGTGACCCGCAGGAAGGCGATGTGCTCGGCGGCGTGCGGATGCGGCCGATGCCGGCGGGCCGGGGCGTCTTCGTGTCGCGTCAGCGGGGGAATCCGCTGGTGCAGACGGGGTGGCTGGGCGACGTGGAGTGACGTGGTGGGCGAGGGCTCGACCCTCGCCCACCTTGCCGCGTACATGTCATCGACTTCTAGGATGTGGCTCACGGCCGTGACCACAGGGAGCTGCCCGCGGGTCGCGCTGCCAGGCGGGCTGAACACCGAACGGGGAAGAGACACGGATGGCTTGGGACGAATGGGACCAGCTGAAGGCCTCGGCTGCGGAGCGCCACTCGGCGCAGATGCAGCTCAACCAGCGTCCTGCCGACCAGGGGGGTGGCGGTACGGCTGCCGACGGCACGGGGCTGAAGCACTCCGCGGCGCCGTGGAACCGCGCCGCCTCGACGGCTCACGAGCTGGGTGTCAGCACGGGCACCTCGAAGACCATCCTGACGACGGGACACGCGGGCATGGCGGGCGGTCTTGAGGGGCTCGCCAGTCTCGCCGAGCTGAAAAGCGTCCTGACGTCGTGGGAACAGCGGCTCAAGGCGGTGGGCGACGAGTGCAACGCGCTGGAGCCCGCGCTGCGGAAGGTGCCGAAGGACCTCGGTGGGGTGGACACCGCGACCGGTGCGAAGGCGGACAGTGTGAAGACCAAGGGCGGTGAGCCCAAGTGACCTCCGCGCTGACGTGGCAGCAGTTGCGTGACCTGAAGCTGACGGAACTCGACGACGCCGCCGACAGCTGGGGAGCGGCGTCCCGGCACGCCGACGCGGCACAGACCCGGGTCGACGGCGACATGGCCGGTGCGCTGTCGAAGACGCAGGAGAGCGAGTCCGCCAAGGCCGCCGTGGGCCGGTTCAAGCGCCTGAGCAGCAACTACGAGTACATCAAGACCGAGTGCGGTCTGATCCGTACGGCCGTCACCGGGCTCTCCACCGAGCTCGCCTCGCCGCAGCGACGGCTGAAGGAGGCCCTCGCCGACGCGGCGGCCAACTCGTACACCGTCAATGAGGACGGCAGTGTCGATTACCCGGCCGGCGGCAAGAACCAGCTGACCGACCAGCCGATCCCGGGCGGCAAGGCCGTCGGCAACAACGGGCTGTACACGCCCGGCATGTACGGTTCGGGGAACCTCCGCCTGCAGGGGCCCGCCAACGGCGGGCTGATCAACCCCAATCCGCACCACGCCAAGGCCCAGGACATCGCCGACCGCATATCCATGGCGGTGCGCGACGCCCGCGAGATGGACGGCCGCTACCAGCAGGTGCTGAGCAAGCTCAAGGCGGCGGAGGGCCTCACCGTCGACGCCAAGACCTGGGCCGACGCCGCGGCGGACATGGACGCCGTGCGCGACGCGTCGCACGAGTTCATGAAGCGGGAGATCCCGCTCGACAAGTCGCCCGCCGAGCGCAAGGAGTGGTGGGACAAGCTGAGCGACGAGCAGCGCCAGGAGTTCCTCGCGAGCTACCCCGACGTCCTCGGCAACCTCGACGGCATCCCCGCGGTGGTGCGCGACGAGGCCAACCGGGAGAACCTCGACCTGCTGATCGCCAAGTTCGAGGGCAAGGAGGGCGAGACGGCGGAGGCACGGCTCGGCGGGCTGAAGGAGATCCGGAACCAGCTGGAGCTGAACGCGGCGGCACAGCTGAAGGACCCGAAGGAGCCGCCGATGTACCTGCTCAGCATCGGCGACGAGGGCACCGGCCGTGCCGCCGTGGCCTTCGGCAACCCCGACACCTCGAAGAACGTCGCCGCCTACGTACCCGGCCTCGGCACCGCGCTGGACTCCGACTTCGCAAAGAACGACGTCAAGCGGGCACACGACACCGCCGTCCTGTCGAGGGACAACGATTCCTCCAGCGCCGCCATCGTGTGGCTGGGCTACGACCCTCCGCAGCTCGGTGGGGTGGACGCCGAAACGCTGCTCTCCAACACCGAGGTGATGTCCCCCGAGCGGGCCGAGAAGGGCGCTCCCGCCTACAACTCGTTCATGAGCGGCCTGGCCGCCACCAATGATCACGACGACCCGCACATGACGGCCATCGGGCATTCCTACGGATCCCGGCTCGTGGGCGCCGCCACGCAGGAGTCCGGTGGCATTCCGGGGGCGGACGACATCGTGCTGCTCGGCAGCCCCGGAGTCGGAGTCGACAAGGCGGAGGACCTGGGCGTCGGCAAGGAGCACGTGTTCGTGGGCGCGGCCGAGAACGACCCCGTGACGATGCTGCCCTCGAAGAAGGAGGTCGCCGCCGCGGGCGCCTTCATAGGGGGTGGCCCCCTGTTGTCGTACCTGGCCGGGGACATCGCCGACCAGGGGGATGACGACATCTGGTTCGGCAAGGACCCGGCCAGCGAGGCCTTTGGCGCCAACCGTTTCATGGTGGACGATGGACCGCGCCCGGTCGTCGGGGGTGAGGGCGCCACCCCCGCGCACTCCAATTACTTCAACCCCGAAAAGGATCGCGTGTCGGCCGAGAACATCGCCGCGGTCGTCGCGGGCCACCCCGAAGACGTCACCCCGGAGAAGCACCGATGAAACACCGAACTCTGGCCGTGGTCCTCGCCGTACTCACCGTGTCCGGCTGCGGCCTGATCGGCGAAGACGGGACCGGCCCGAAGGGAAAGGCGCAGAACGTGAACATGCAGCAGGCGGGCGACCTGGCGGAACAGATCCTGGACGACACCTTCACCGCGATCGAACCCAAGGTGGAGACACAGCGGGGACCGTCGGGCGACCCTCTCTGCACCGACTTCAAGAACGACAGTACGGGGACCGGTCAGGTCATTCGTCGCCGGCACGTCATGACCGTGATCTCCGCGGAGCGGCGCGGCAGTTTCATGGGCGTCGTCGAGCGTCACTGGAAGAAGAAGGGCTACGAGATCACCACCGTGCGCCCCAGCAGGGAACGGCCGGCGATCTTCGCTCGGACTCCGGAGGGCTTCCAGGTGACGGTCAAGATCGGCGCCGAGGGGCAGGCCTTCTTCAGCGCCTCGTCGCCCTGCGTGACGGAGTCCAAGGTCACCGAGCCCCCTCGGAAGGAGCTCGACCCGAACTCCCCCGAGGCCAAGGGGCTGCCGTACATCAAGTCCCCGTTCTGGTCGGCGGAGACTCCGGTACCGTCACCGTCCACCAACGGCGGCTGACGGCCGGGCCGGAGAACGCGCGCAGGCCGGCACGGGCCGGGACCGGTACCCGACCGGCCAGGGGCCGCCGTGCCGTTCTGTTCGCCGCGGGCGGCGTGGGCGGTGCGGGCGTCACCGGGTGCGCCGCGGGCGGTGGGACGCCATGGGCGGTGCGGGCGGTGTCGGCGGCCCGGGCCGTGACCGTGCGGTGCGAGCCGTGACCCGTGCGGTCACCCTCGGCGGCTTCCACCGCTTTCCACGACCCCGCCGCCAACGCCTTGACCGGCCACCTCAGTACGGAGGTTCCCGCCGCATGACACTTAGCGGCACGCACACGGCCACCTCGCGGGTGGAGGACGCCCCGGCCTCGGCGCCGCGGCGGCAGAGGGCGTGGCGGCGGCTCGCCGCTCTCGCGGTGGCCGCCCACCTCGCGCAGGCACTCACCGCCTGTTCACAACAAGAGGAAGACAAGCGGTCCTTCACCGTGCCGTCGACCTCTGCGGCACCGCCGTTCCCGCCGCCGCGGTCGACGCGGTACTGCCGAGGAGCGGCACGACCCTCAAGATGCATGCGTCGTCACGCGAGGTGGGGGGCACGCACTGCCGTGTCGTGGTCGACGGCACCACGGTGTTCAGCGCCATCTCCGAATGGCGGTCGGACTCGTCCGTGCGGGAAGCGGTGCACATCAACCCGTACATCGACCTCGATGAGCACACCAGCGCGGACGGGACGTACATGTGGTCCGGAAAGGGCGGCGTGCGCCGCGTCCCGTGCCCGGTGGCTGCCAAGGACCATCCCGATCTGAACCAGCTTTTCGTCCGAGTCCTCGTCTACAACGCGGAGTTCTCGAACGCGGACGCGGCCGAGGACCTGCTGCTCGCCTACGCGAAGGCCGTCGCCGACTCGGCGGACTGCAAGGGGCCGGCATGACGGGACCGGCGGGCGTGTAGGCGGGCGGGCGGCCGTGCGGGGCGTCAAAGCCTCTCGATAGGCTTCTGCGGTTGTTCATCGTTCAGAGGGGGATTCACAGATGGAACGAGGGCGGGCGGAACGGCCCTCCGGCAACAGCCCTCGCCGCATCGGCCCGTACCAGTTGATCACCAGGCTCGACCCGACCGGCCCCGGTCACCCGCTCGTACCCGAGCGCCGGTTCGTCGCACGCAGCGCGGACGGCGACCGTACGGTTCTGGTCGGCGCGCCGCTCGACGGTGTCGACCCCGGCCGCTTCCTCGTCGAGGCGCAGGCAGCACGTACACCGGCCGGACCCTGGGCGTTGCCCGTGACCGAGGTGTCGCCGGCCCCGGACGCGCCCTGGTACGCCACGCCCTACCTTCCCGTACTCCCCCTGCCCGTCGCCCTCGCCGTACACGGCGGCCCTTTGCCCGAGCACACCGTACGGGCCCTGGGCGCCGCCCTCGCCGACACGCTCGCCGCCGCGCACGCGGCGGGTATCACCCACGCGGGCCTCTCCCCCGCCGCGGTGTTGCTCGCCTGGGACGGGCCCCGACTGACCTGTTACGGCTCCGTGCGCGCGGCCGCGCCGGACGGCGAGCGGCGCAGTGGCCGTCCGGGGCTGGATCCGGGCAGCCTGGCCCCCGAGGCGGCGGCCGGCGGGCGCCCGCGCCCCGCGGGCGACATCCACGGGCTCGGTGCGGTGCTCGCGTACGCCGCCACCGGGCACACGGTCCCGGACCGATCCGAACTCCCCGCATCCCTGCGCCCTGTGATCTCCCAGTGCCTGACCCGCGACGCGGCGGCCCGCCCGACGGCGTCCGAGCTGTTGCTCACCCTCCCGTCGGCCTCGTCGGCGCCGTCCGCGACGGTTCTGGACTCGTCGGCGTCGCTGCCGGCCCGCGGCTGGCTGCCGGGCCGCGTGGTCGCGGCACTCGCCCGCCAGTCGGCCCAGATCCTGGCGGCCGAACTCCGTGTCCCGCAGACCACCACCAGGAACTGACACCGATGCTCGCGCCCTTGACTCATGACGACCCGGTCGAGATCGGCGGCCACCGCCTGATCGCCCGCCTAGGGCACGGCGGCATGGGGACCGTCTACCTGGCCCGGTCGGCCGGCGGCCGGACCGTCGCCCTGAAGACCATGCACGCCTGCATCGCCGCCGACACCGCGGCACGAACCCGCTTCCACCTGGAGACGGACGCCGCCCGCATCATCGGCGGCCACCACGGCGCCACCGTTGTCGACGCCGATCCCGGCGCCGAAACCCCCTGGCTCGCCACGGAGTACGTCCTCGGCCCGCCCCTCGACGACGCCGTCACCCTCTGCGGCCCCCTGCCCGAACCGTCCGTCCGGGCCCTGGGCGCGGCCCTCGCGGGTGCCCTCGCCCAGCTCCACGCCTCCGACGTGGTCCACCGTGATCTGAAGCCCTCCAACGTCATGGTCACGGCCCATGGCCCCAAGATCATCGACTTCGGTATCGCCCGAGCCGCCGGCGACGACCGCCTCACCCGTACCGGCACCGCCGCGGGCACCCCCGCCTTCATGTCCCCGGAACAGGCCACGGGCCAGGAACACACACCCGCGGGTGACGTGTTCGCCCTCGCGGGAGTCCTCGTCTTCGCCGCCACGGGCCACGGCCCCTTCGGCACCGGCCAGGCGGCCGACCTCCTCTACCGCGTCCGCTACGCCGACCCCGACCTGTCGGGAGTCCCTGCCGGCCTGGCCCCGGTCCTCGCCCGCTGCCTGACCAAGGCCCCCGGCCAACGCCCCACCACACGGGAGCTCATTTCCGAACTCCACGACGGCCACGGCGAGTTCGCCGACCACCTGCCCGCCCCGCTGCTCGCCGACATCGCCCACCGCGCGTCGGCGGTCTGGCAGTACCACCCGTACCGTCTGCCGCCCCCGGTGGAGGCCCCGTACAGCGCTCCGCCCCCGTCCCACCGGGGCATGTCACGGCGCAAGCTGCTCTCGGTGGTCGGCGGTTCGCTGGTGGGAGTGGGAGCGGCGGGAGCGGGAGCGTGGGTGTGGTCCGGCAGGCGGCCGACAGATGAGGACAAGCCTCCGGTCTCCACAGACAATGCGCCCCGCCCCGTGTGGCACGCCCTGGCAGGCACCACGGCGGACGTCGACCTCCTGATGACCATGGGTGGTGCGGTAGCCACCTGGCAGGACGGCCAGATGGTCGGCCTGGACGCGAAAAGCGGCAAACAGCGATGGTCGACGCGCGCCTTCCGGGACACGAACCACATCACCACCGACGGAACGGTGATCTACGGCCTCGTCCCGCAGGAGGCGGAGAGCGACGTGCTGTCCCTCCACGCTCTCAGGCCGGGCAGCGGAGTCGCGGCGCACCGCATCGCTCGGATCCCCGGGTTCGCAGGCTACGAGCAAGCAGAGCCCCTTCTCGCGGCAGCCGGCCTGCTCTTCGTCGCGGCACGGAAGGTCGTACCCGGCCACGACACGCCCGCGGAAAAGAAGAATGACTGGCACCTGCTGGCAGTGGAGATCCGCACGGGCAAGAAGCGGTGGCAGATGACCATGTCGGAGTTCTCACCGGGGAATGAATACACGGCCGTCGGGGTGAAGGTCGTCGGGAACAACCTGTTCTTCTGGCGGAACGTCTACTTCAACAAGGCTGATGAACCGGTCGACCCACACTTCTTCGTCGCGGCTGCCGACATCCGCACGGGCAAGCGCGTCTGGGCATGGGAAATCCCCCGGCAGGCCGACGACAGGTCGTACATCGTTCCGGGCGGACTCGCCATGGACGACAAACATCTCTACCTCGCCAGCGGCCACGTGTGGGCACTGCGGCTCTCCACCGGCGAAGTCGCCTGGAAGTTCGGAGACGACCGCAACTACGGCGGCATTCCACAGGGGGCACGCCGGTACGGAACACCCGCCGTCAGGGACGGTGTGGTGTACGCGGCCGAGGGAAACCGCGGCATTGTGGCCCTGGACGCCTCGACAGGACGTCTCCTCTGGGAGGAGGACGAGGACCTGACGCAGGCGTGGGCGCCCGATCTCGACCCGCCACCGGTCATCGGGAAGAAGTTCGTCTACGTCAAGATGGACAACGGCATAAGCGCCGTCGACATGCGCACTCACAAATCCGCCTGGACCTGGCAGATCCCCGCTTCGCTCTTTGTTGCGCATGAGCAGGCCGAGCGACTCATCTGCGTCGGCGACGACTCCATCAACGCCTTTCCTTTCGAGTGAATCGAGCAACCTTGAGGATGCATCCTCTCAGCGCCGGAGACCCCCTGCGCCTCGGCCCGTACCGGCTTCTCGGCACGCTGGGAGAGGGCGGTATGGGAAAGGTCTATTTCGGCCGGGACAACGCGGGCCGCGCCGCCGCGGTCAAGGTCCTGCGTCCGGAGCTCTCCCACGACCCGCATCTGGCGCAGCGTTTCGTACGGGAGGCCGTCACCGCGCAGGCCGTGACCAGCCACGGCGTGGCGAGGGTCCTGGGCGCGCAGTTGGAGGGCGGCCGGCCCTGGATCGCCGCGGAGTTCCTCGCGGGCCCGACACTCGAAGAAGCCGTCGCCGCGTACGGGCCACTGGACGAGGCCGGGCTGCGTGCGCTCGCGGCGGCTCTCGCCCGTACACTCCGGGACATCCACGCGGCCGGGCTCGTCCACCGCGACCTCAAGCCGTCCAACGTCGTTCTCACCTCGGCCGGGCCGCGCGTCATCGACTTCGGCATCGCCCGTCCCGAGCACGGTCTGACGCTCACCACCACCGGCCAGATTCCGGTCACTCCTGGCTACGGCGCACCGGAGCAAGTGCTCGGACAGCGCGTCGGACCGGCCGCCGATGTCTTCTCGCTGGGCGCCCTGCTCGCGTACGCGGCGAGCGGGCTCCGTGCCTACGACGGTCCGCATGTCGCAGGCGTGCAGTACCAAGTCGTCCACGGCGAGCCGGACCTGCGGTACGTCCCCGACGGGCTCCGGGCGCTGTTGCTCCCCTGCCTGGCCAAGGACCCGGCCCAGCGCCCCCTTCCCGACCGTGTCGCGGACGCTTTCGCTCCCCCGCGCGGTGCGGACCGGGCCTGGCGCAAGGGTCCTGTGGCCGAGGAGATCGCAGGGCGCGAGAAGGCTGCCGCGGCCATGGCCGCGGCCTTGCCCTCAGCCACAGGGTCCAAGCCCTCCCGCAGGGGGCTTCTGATGGCCCTCGCCGGTGGTGGCACGGCACTTGGTCTCGGCGGCGCGGGGGCGGCCTGGTGGTTTCTGCGCGACCGTGGGTCCGCGCAGGTTCCGGTGGTCATCCCGGCGGCCGCGGAACGGCCTGTGGCCTCCATGCTCAAGCCGGACGACGAGCTGACCCCCTTGTGGGGGCCGGTCACAGGAGCTGACGCAACGGCGCTCGTTCCCCTGCCGGTCCGCGATGTCGTGGTCGTCGGCTCGTCCGGCGGAGGACTGGTCGCCCACGGGGTGACCGACGGAAAACGGAAGTGGACGGCCCCGAAAGTGACGGCCTCCGCCGGACTCGTCACGGCCGCGGAACGCCTCGTCCTGGCAGCGGACTTCGGAGGAGCGCTGTACGCGTTCATCGCCTCGACGGGCGATCAGGTGTGGTCGGTTCCCGTCTCCGCAACCAGGCTTCTGGCCTCGGACGGCCGCGCGGTGTACGTGATGACCGAGGAACGGCAGTTGCAGGCCGTCGGCGCCACGACCGGCAGGGTGCTCTGGTCGGTGCCGACGCCTGTGCGTACGTCGAGTTCGGAGCCTCCAGCGGCGGCCGTCAAGGACGGTCGACTGGTTCTCTTCCCGTCCGACGGGAATGTCATCGCTCTCGACACGGCCACCGGCAAGCCCGTGTGGGACCTCGCCGACCAGGGTTCGTCAGCCGTCATGCCGGCCATCACCGGCGACAAGGTGCTCCTCGGCGGCACGACGCTCACCTGCCGGTCGCTTGCGGACGGAAAGGAGCTGTGGACCGTTCCCGCCGAATTCGAGGCATGGGGACCTCCGACGGTCCGCGGCAAGGAGGTGTACGCCGTCGACCAGGACTTCCGCCGCCTCCGAGCGGGCGACGGCAAAGAGGACTGGAGTCTCTACGGAGCAACCCGCTTCGGCACCAAGCTTCCGCCTGCCGTCCAAGGAGGCACCGTATGGGTCGCGGAGAGAGACGACGGTTTCCCGATCGCCCTCGACACCCGCTCCGGTGAGCAGATCTTCACCTACACGAATGAGGGCCTCGGCGGATACGGGTATGCCGCAGACGGCAATCGCGTCTTCGTGACGCACGCCGGATCGATCGCCGCCCTACCGGTCAGGCCCTGATGTCCCGCATGGCAAACGGCCGTAAGACGGGGTGGACACCCCTCGCGCGTGCCCACCCCCTGTGTCGTACGACTTCCGGCATCTACAGGAAGTAACCGGCGGCCTTCTTGTCGCCGCCCATGTAGTCGCCGCCCGCCTTCGCGACGACCTGACCGATCTGCATGAGAGCCTGGTGAATGTCCGCGGCTTCCTTGTCCCACTTGATCTGCTCCTGGACGTAGGCCTCGTGTGCCTCGCCCTCCCAGCCGGCAGCGACGGTGGCCATGGCCGTCTTGATGGAACGCAGATCCTCTTCAAGCTTCTTGGCCTGGTTACCGAGCACGGTCGCCGTCGCGTCGAGAGCTCCGTACTTGACGACAAGTCCGTCGTAGTTCGTTCCCATGTTTCCTCATCTCACGTTGGTTGTGATCGGCCTTGGTTGCCGAAATCGGGTCAACTCAGGGGGTTCTACAGGCCGCTGAGGTTCGACTTCGCCTGGGTACCGACACCGAGGTCGACGTTGATGCTCTGCACGGCGGCGAGGACTTCGTCCTCAGTGCCGTCCTTGATCTTCCTGGAGGCGCTCAGTCCTTCGAGGAACTTCGCCAGGATGTTGCCGAGACCCACCATCGAGGTGTTGATCTCTTCCTGCTTCTTGTTGAAGGCGCCTGCGCCGATACCCTTCCACTGGCCCTCAAGGCTGTCGATCGTGCCCTGGATCGCCTGGAGCTGGCCCTTGATCGAGTTGAACTTCTCGAGGAGGTGCCTCTCGAGCTTGATTACTTCGCTGTCTGAAAGCCGCTGGCCCTGTGACACGGTTGCGTTTCCCTTCTGAACTACTGTGGTGACTTGCTGAGTTGTGCTTCACCAGGTGGTGAAAGGTGAAGTCTGACGCACCTTGGTCCGGTCAGGCGCTGCGCCGCCGGCGTGCGATCACGTAGGCGGCGCCCGCGAGGACGACCACGACGGCCGCTCCCCCGATGACGAGGCCCGACTTGCTTCCCCCGTCGGCCTCCTGGGCCTCCTTGCTGGAGCCTGCCACGACCGCGTCGGAGCCGGGCTTGCCCTTCGGGGCCTGTGACGGGGCTGGTGCGGAGGGGGCGGGCGCTCCCTTTGCAGGAATGTCGCCCCCCGTCTTCTGATTGGTGAGCGGGCTGACATCGGGCGCGCCGGGGTCACCCTTCTTGTCCAGGATGATCTGGCCGGGGCGGATCAGACCGTGACCGAGGTAGACGCTCCGGGTCCCCTTCTTCCAGTCCCTGGCGGCCGTGTCGATCATCGCGCGCAGGACTTGGTTCGCGGTCCAGTCGGGGTGCTGGGACCAGATGAGGGCGGCGGACGCCGATGTGATGGCCGTGGCGGAGCTCGTACCTCCGTCCCCGCCGCAGTACTTCGTGAACGTCTCATCGCACCAGCCAGGGATGTCATTGCCAGGAGCGGAAAGATCGACGTTGTCACCGTGCTGCGAGTAGTCGGAGACTTTTCCCTTCTGGTCGGCGGACGCGACGCCGACCACGTACGGGTAGGCAGCCGGGTACTGGGGCTTGTTACCACTGGCCGCGTTGTTGCCGGCAGCGGCGAAGAAGAGCTTTCCCTTGCGGTGTGCGTATTTCGTCGCTTCCCGCGTCTCCGTATTGGAGAACTCGCCGCCGAAGGACATGCTGATGATCTGCGCATCGCTGTCCGCAGCAGCCCGGATGGCATCCGCGGCGTCCTGTCCGTTCACCTTGCGGTTCTGTTGGTACTCCGAGTCGGAGACCCGCATGGGAATGATCTTCACGCCGGGAGCGAGTCCGCGCAAACCGCCACCCCGCCCCGTACCTGCGATCAGTTCGGCCATCGACGTGCCATGGCCGCTGTAATCGTCCGTTTCGTCACCCTCGGTCTCTGTGGCGTCAAATCCCTTCTCCACTTGCCCTTTCAGCGTGGGCGTGGACGGATTGACGCCCGAGTCGATGACCGCGACCTTGATGCCCTCACCGGTAGTGACTTTCCACAGCTCTTCGGCGGCCATCGCGTCGAGATACCACTGCTTCGCCTGCACGTCCTCGGCGGGTTCCGCCGACGCTGTGCCCGCGAGGCCCGTGGACCAGACGCAGACTGCCACCGTCGCACAGGCGATCCTTCGCCGGAGGGTGCCGGACACACTGTGCTTCCGGTCCCGGCCCATAGCTGACGCCATCCTGACTTCCGAACCTTCCCTGTGCTTACTGGATCACCGGGGGGACGGCACCACGACGCCGAACCTCCCAGGTCTCTTCGTCTTCCGTCAGGTAGTCAGGACGAGACGACTCCATGCGTTCCTGCTCCTCGTTCTCACCCTTGCCCCGGCCCTTCGCCCCACGAGTCAGGCCCGAACCCCCCTGCGTAAAGCCGCCGGTCCCAGGACGCGAGCCCGTCGCGCCGGCACGCGGGGTGCCACCCACGACTCCGTCAGGCCGGGCAACGGGCCGGGCTCCGGGGCGCGCTCCTGTGTTCGCGGGCGGCGTCCCCACCACGCCGTGCCGGCCGGTCTGGCTCCCGGCAGGGCGGCCCGACGGCGCCGCTTCCCCACCCACGACCCTTGCGCCCGGAATACGAGAAGTGGACTGGGGGCCCGGAGTGTGCTGGGGCCTTCCCCCGACGATCCCGTCCGCCCGTCCGGTCCGCGGGGCCCCCGCAGGCTGGTGATTGACCCCTCGCCCCCCCGCGACGTTCGGTGGACCGCCGGCGCGGCCCGTGACCGGGTTCTGGTTCGTCGCCTGGATGGGGCCCTGGCCGCCGACACGACCCAACGGCGGCTGGCCTCCCCTGCCGTTCGACGGCCCCTGACGTCCTGTCGCGGGGCTGGTGTCGGGCATGCCCACTCGCCCCACAGGGCCCTTGCCAGGCCCGGTGGTACGGGGCAGGCCAGTGGCTTCCCTGGGTCGGGGACCGCCCTTCACCGGGTTGGGGAAAGGAGCCACTGGCGGCATGGGCGAGGTCTGGGGCGGGTTCGGCCCTGTGGAGGGCACAACCGGGGTCTGGGGAGGTGCTGTCGTCAGTGGAGGCTGGAGGGCGACGCTGTCGATCTCCATGGAGGTGTTGGGCTGCCTCGGAGCAGGTGTGACATTCGTTAGGGATTCCGTGCGCGCCGGCGTGGCCGTGTCCCCCGGCACGGCCATGTCCGACGCGGTTCCCCGCGATGCCCTCGCCGCCGGCTCGTTGCTGCCCGCCGTGTCCCCCTGAGGCGGCCTGAAGCCACCGCTCGGCGGCGGCACATTCACCTTCAGCGTCGCCTTGAACTCCGGCGGTTGCCGCGCCGCCAGCGTCTGCTCCGACACCGCGTAGTACGAAGCCAGCTTGTACATCTGGTTGATGGCCTCTTGACGGTCCTTCTCGACCTGCACCGCCTTGTCGTACTCCGCCTTGTTGGCCGCGCGCTCCTCCGGCAGGATGCTCTCGGGCTTCCGCTTCACCGCCCGGTCGTCACGCGGAGGCATCTTCACGGAGGCGAGGCCGGTGCCGGCGACCGTGATCTGAGTACCGGCTACGTCCGCGAACGCGGCGAGTTCTCGTGCGTGCCCGGCCAGCTCCCGCCCGAAGGTCCTGAACGACTCGCCGGACTCGCCCTTCCACTCGACCTTGTCCACATAGGTCTGCAGCTCATGAGCGGCGTCCCTGAGTGCGTCCCTCGCGCTCCACAGCGCAGTGCCGGCGCTCTCGAGATCTGCCGGGTTGGTGTTGTCGACCAGGTCGATCAGGTCGTTGAGCTCTCTTTTCTCGAAGTTGCTTCGAGCGAACGGTCCCGGGCCGTTGGAGTCGCCTCCGAAGAAACTGCCCATAAATTCGGTGACCGTCCGGGCCATGTCGGTCACACCGAGCTGAGACTGGACGCGTGCGAGGTCCTGCTCGTGCTGTCCCTTCGGACTCTGCGCCGGCTTGTTCTCGGTCATCGGTACGTTCCCCCGTCCGAAGTCTTGTCGTTGCTGGTCGGCGTCTCCGTCTTTTCGCCCGTCTCGCGGGCCTCTGCCGCCGCACGCTCCCGGTCGAGACGCGCCTTGATCACCGCGAACTCGCGCCGAATGTCCTCTTCGACGTTGTCGAAACCGACGTCCGCGGCATGCACACCGATGCTCAGGACCGTGATCTGGTCATTGAGCGACTGAGAAAGCCTGACGAGGGACTGATGGACCCGGTTGTACTGCCTGAAGAGCCCCTCCGCCTCGGGAAACTCCTCCGCGCTTCCACCGCTCACCGACGCGCGGGAAATCGTCTGGGCGGACATCTTCGTCCCGCTCGCCGCCCCCTCCTCCAACTCGGTCAGCAACGTGTTCACGCGCTCCCGAAAGCGCTTCAGCGCCCCTACGCCACGCTCGAGATCACTCGTGCCACTCGAGCCGCCCCCACCTTCTGCCGGAAGCACGATGCCCATTCCTCCCCGTTTGCTACAGCCGTCCTGCATTGCGATCGCGGCGCACCGCGATCCACGGTTGTCACTCTAACCACCAGGTGTGACAGCCCCAAGTGCCATAGTCGCCGCCAGACTTCGCTTGCGGCGACATGGCACGCGACGGCAACGCCATCGCGACGCCCGAAGGACGCCCCTGTGCGGCTGCAATCGCCGGCACCTGGTCCCGGGCCTGGCACACCGTCTTCAGCCGACCGCTTGCCGCGCCATCCGCCGTGCCCGCCGTCGCGAGTCGCGGAGGGTGACTGCGGTGCCGGTGATGACCGCGACCAGGACTCCGCCGCCGATCACCACGTACGTGGCGAGGCGGGCGTTGCGGTCGTCCGGGGTTTCGCCGGGGTGCAGTTCGGCCGGCGTGGGGGCCTCGGCGCGGGTGACGCCCTCGTGGGCGACCGGTGCCTCGATGGGCTTGTCGTCCTCGGTGAGTGCGCGGACCGGGTCGACGACGCCCCAGCCGACGAGGCGGTCGTGGCCGGCGACCGAGCGTTCGGCGGTCTGCTGGATCTGGGCGACGATCTGCTTGCGTGTCCAGTCCTGGTGCTTGGCCTTGATGAGAGCGGCGAGGCCCGCGACGTACGGGGCGGAGAAGCTGGTGCCGTTGTCGGCGCAGTGGCCGCCTCCGGGGACGGTGGAGACCATGTCCACGCCCGGAGCCGCGATTCCGACGAAGTCGCCGGACTGCGAGAACGGTGCCCGTTCGTTGTTGCGGTCGGAGGAGGCCACGGCCAGGACTCCGTCGTACGAGGCCGGGTAGGTCCGCTTGACGTTGCCGCCCAGGCCGTCGTTGCCGGCCGAGGCCACGACGACGATCCCCTCGGCCAGGGCCGCGTCCACCGCCTGCTTCAGCTCGGGGGCGGGTTCCACGGCCTTGGCCGTGTCCTGCGAGATGTTGATGACGTCGGCCTCTTCGTCGATGGCGTGCTGGATGGCCGTCGCCAGCGTCTCCGCGGTGCCGTGTCCGTCGGCGTCGTTCTGCTGGATGGGGATGATCGTGGCGTCGGGCGCGAGGCCCACGAAACCGGTGCCCTTGGCCGGGCGGGCGGCGATGATTCCGGCGACCTTGGTGCCGTGGCCGACCGTGTCCGTGGTGCCGTCCTCCTTGCCGCGCTCGATCTTGTTGCCGCTGTCGTCCTTGAGGTCCTTGGGGAGCAGGTTGATACCGCTCTTGGTGTCCACGGCCTTCTTCAGCTGCGGGTTCTTGACGTCGACACCGGTGTCGATGACGGCGACCCGTACGCCCTTGCCGGTGGACTGCTTCCACAGCTCGTCCAGCAGCACGCGCTGCAGGGACCAGGGGCGGCCCTCGTACATCTTCCCGGGGAAGGTGCACTGGGTGTTGTCGTCGGCGGCGGCGGGGCTCGCCGGCAGGGCGACGAGGGTGAGCGCGGTGACGGCCGCGGCCGTCAGCAGGCGCCGGTACGTGTACGTCATGTGCGACCCGGCCCTCAGGAGCCCTGCGGCTGGCGCGCCGCGCCGGTCGACAGGCGGGGGCCGGTCGGCAGGAACGTCGACCATGAGGCGGGGACGGGGACGGGGTCGACGTCCTTGTAGCCGAGGCGGTTCTGGGCCTGCTGCGCCTCCTGCTGACGCGCCTCCTTCTCCTCCTTGGAGCCGGAGGAGCCGATGCCGGAGTCGTCCGTGGCGCTGTCGCCGTTGGACTGCATGGCGTAGCGGAGTCCGGTGTCGGTCACCAGGAAGAGGAATCCGGTGTCGGTCGTGGATCCCTTGAACTGGCGGAAGAGCTGGCCGGACCCGGGTGTGACGTAGGCGCTGCTGGAGCCGGTCGGCAGCGTTGCGGGGAAGTCGCTGCCCGCCCAGGTGCTGAGCGTGGTCGATCCGTCGTCGCCGTCGACCTCGCGCAGGACGTTGCACACGGTGTTACGGCTTCCCTCGGCGATTCCGGCCTCGTTGACGGGCTTCGGCGCGAACTGGGGCCACTTCTTGTCCTTGCCGAACGCCTCGCCCGGTTCGAAGGCTCCGGCGCTGACCGACTTCGCCTGTCCGGCCTGCCCCAGCCCGATCAGCTCCCGGCTGTTGAGCAGGAGCTTCGCCATGAAGTCGGACACGGGGGCGACGCGTCCCTCGAGGACGACGTACTGCTGCTTCTTCGTGCCGTCCGTGGCGGTGAGGACCATGCCCACCTTGTTGTCCTCGGAGTCGAGCAGCCCGTCGACACCGGCGGGCTCCCCGGCCCGTCCGGGAACGGTGGGGAACGTGATGGTGTCGCCCTTGTGAAGGGTGTCCAGCCAGGCGGCGGACACGCGTTGGGCCGCGCGGCCCTGGCCGACCAGCTGGCGCAGGAGCAGTTCGTCCTTCTTCACCGGGTACGCCGTGCCGCCGGCGTCGACCACGTAACGCGTCTTGTCGGGGCCCTCGACGTAGAGCAGCTCTCCGCCGCGCAGCCGGTTGGCACCCTCGGTCCTGCTCTCCTCGCGTGCGGCGAGGACGAAGGCCGCCTTCTGGATCGCCCGGCCGCCCTCCCCCGGCCGCTCGCAGACCGCCCAGCGCTTGGCCGCGCCGGCCTCCTTGGGGTCGGGCAGCCGGTCGGGTGCGTAGGGGATGCCGAGGGTGGCGCCGTGCGGGATCTTGCCGCTGTCGAGCACCGACTCGTCGACGTTGATGACCTGGCCCTTGTCGGGGTTCAGCAGGAGTTTGGCGGACGACATGTTGAGGACCGGGTGGAGCTGCTTCTTGTCGCCGGTCTTCAGAACCACATAACGCGTGGTGGACTTGCTGGCGATGATGACGTTCTCACCGGGGGTGTCCCACTTCTGCGGCGCCACCGGCTTGAACATGCCCCAGGCGGCGAAGACCGCGAGAATCACCACACCGGCGATGGCTCCCGGCAGCACCGCACGCAGCGGGCGCGGTGCACCCTCCTCCGACCCCGTGGTGTTGGGCTGCACGAACTGCGCAACAAGCCTCCGCTTTGCGAAGGTATAGGCGTTGAGTTCGTCCCGTCGTGATGCCATTTGTCCGCTGCCCCTCATCCCCTCTGGGCGACCAGGTTCCCACATGCATCGAAACGCATCGCCGTCGCACCGCGCACTACTATGCCTGCTGGCGCCTGCATCCCCCCGCTCAGGTAGGGTGATCGCCCGGTCAACGCCCATATGAATTTGGTAATTGCGGACACGAGGGGGCAACGCGGCGATGGGTACGGCGACGCGCGCGCGCAATGGGCGGACATCCGAACGGGCCCCCGAAACTTCCCGACGGCAACGGAGTAACGCCCGTCCCACGCCGTCGGCTTCGGGCCTCCCCGCGGCCACGACCCTGCGTCCGCTGTCCCACACCGGCCGCATGGGGCCTTTCCAGCTACGGCAGTTGGTACTCGTCGAGGCGGCGCTGGCACTGGCGGCGGCCGGGGTCGCGCTCGGTGGGCTCTGGCTCATCCCCACGTGCACGGTGGCGTGCGTCCTGTTCCTCCTCGCCGTGATCCGCCGCCGTGGCCAGGCACTTCAGGACTGGCTGTCCACCGCTCTCGCCCTCCGCGCCCGCAGGCGGAACGCCACTGCCCCCGCCGCCGACGCCGACCCGTCGCTGGCCGGCGTCACGGAGAGCGTCCCGGGCTTCCGCCCCTTCCCCTACGTCGACAAGAACCGCCGCACCGTCGGCATGCTCGGCGACGGCACCTTCCTGACGGCGGTGGTACGCATCGAGGCCAAGGGGTCGGCGTTGCGTCCCGCCTCCGGCGCCCGCGCGCTGCCCCTGTCGGTTCTGGGTGATGCCCTGGAGGTCGACGACATCGTCGTGGAGTCGGTGCAGTTGGTGCAGCAGGTGCGCCCCGCTCCCGCACCGCACCTGCCGCAACAGGCCGTCGCGCGGCTGTCGTACGCGCCCTTGCACGAGCGGACCGGTTCCCCCGCGCTGCGCATGACCTGGGTGGCCGTGAAGCTGGACCCGGAGCTCTGCCAGGAGGCCGTCGAGGCGCGCGGCGGTGGGGTCGAAGGGGCGCAGCGCTGTCTGGTGCGCGTGGCGGACCATGTGGCGAGCCGGATGGCCGGAGCCGGGTTCCAGGCCGTGGTCCTGGACCAGGAGGAGCTCAACTCCACGGTCGCGACCGCGGCGTGCGCGAGTCCCCGGCTGGCGGCGCGGGCGTCCCAGCCCGGAGCGGCACCGCAGCGGCGTACGGCCGAGACGTCGCGGGTCTGGCGGTGCGACGACCGCTGGCACACCACCTACGCGGTCGGCCGCTGGCCGGAGTTGGGCCGGGGCGCGTCCCCACTCCCCCAGCTGGTCTCCCTGCTCACTTCCGTTCCGGCGTACGCGACCACCGTCAGCTTCACTCTGCGCCGCGGAACACGCCAGGGAGCGATGAACATCCTCAGTCACATCCGGATCACCGGCGGCTCGGACACCGAACTCGTCGGTGTACGCCGGGCTTTGGAGCAGGCCGCCCGGTCGGCGAAGGTCGGCCTGCAGCGCCTGGACCGGGAGCAACTGCCGGGTGTACTGGCGACACTGCCGCTGGGAGGTGCGCGCTGATGGCCCGGTCCGCTTCCGTACGCGGCCTGCGTGGGCTGCTCGGCCCGCGTCACGCGGGCCACAGTGTGGTCACCGACCACCTGGGCGTGCTGTCCCTGCCCGTCGGCGACGACGGCGTGGTGATCGGCGATGACGCGGAAGGCCGCCCGCAGCTGGTCGGCTTCCACCGTTCGACGCCGTACGACGTACTCCTGATCGGCGGCCTGTGGACGGCCCAGGTGCTGGCCCTGCGCGCCGCGGGCACCGGGGCCCGCGTGGCGGTGGAGACGGGACGTCCCCAGGAGTGGACCACCCTGTCGCAGTCCGCGGGCGCCGGACTCGAGTGCATCACCCTGCACGACGTGGGCCGTGTCCCGCCCATGGGCGCGACCGTGGGGAGTCCGGTCGTCGTGGTGCGGGACTGCGGGATGCGACCGCCCCGCGGCCGTGTGGTGTCCTCGCCGTGGCAGTCCGTACTGACACTGCTTCCCTATCTGAGCCCCGTGGCACCCCGGTTGATGCGGAACTCCACGCTCGTGGGCGTCCAACGGGTCTCACCTCAGGAGGCGCAGCAGATCGGCCGGATACTCGGCCTGCACCGGACCGAGACCGAGGCGCTCCCGACCCTGGCGGACGGTGTGACCCTCTGGTGCGCCGGACGCGAGCGGCAATGGGTGATGACCAGCGCCACGGACGCGGAGTCCGGCCTGCTGGGCATGCCCCGCCGGATCGACTGAGCTTCGCCACGCCTCACTCACCCGGGTGACGTACGCCCAGGGCCCCGGCGGAAACGGCCCCACGGATTGGCCCTCCGATCCGCGGAAGCTCCCCCTCCCCCGGGGCTGAGCTGGCCTAGGATGCCCATGGTGACGCTTGGGTCGCATCCAACTACGCGCCGCCACGGGCCGCTTGCCGGCGCCCGTCCAGCCGGCCGTGATCGAAGGGAACCGTGATGGGAAGCGCAGAGGAGAAGGACGCGCTGTACGCACTCGACATCTCCGACGTCGAGTGGCACGGCGCTCCCGGAACGAGCGCGGACGAGGAACGCGTGGAGATCGCCTATCTTCCCGGCGGGGCCGTCGCCATGCGCTCGTCCCTCGACCCGGACACCGTCCTGCGGTACACCGAGGCCGAGTGGCGGGCGTTCGTGCTCGGCGCGCGTGACGGCGAGTTCGACCTGCGCTGAGGGGGCCGCTGGGCCGAGACCTGATCGTTGGGAACTCCGCCGTCGGTATCGGGCATGCCGCTTCCGTCGGATTGTGCCGATTCATACAGCTCTGGTCCTCACGCTCCGCCGTATCCGCGTCACATGAGGGCAACAGGTGGGACGCGGGTCGGAGGGCGACCATGGGCGGGCCTGCCGGGCGGGTGGTGTTGGCGATTAGGGTGGGTGAGGGCGCGGCGCGGGTTTGCGGTCATGCCGCCACGTCCCCGGGGGAGAGCCGGGCCGATCGGATCAACGGTGGCCCCCACCCACGACGGCACAAGGGTGCTCGACCACACCAGGAGGCAAAGTGAACGGCGATCGGGACGACATCCACGGGAGCTGGACCATTCCCGTCGAGGAGTCCGACGCGGATCCCGCCGAGATGACGGGTGAGTTCACCATCGACTACACCCCGCCTGCCTGGTACACGCAGAACGCGGGCGACACGTCGTCGGGCGGCGGGACACCGGCCGCGTCCTCGCCCACGCCTCCCCCGCCGCCGAGCGGGGCGACGCCGGTGGCCGTGCCCGAACCGCCCGCGCCGCAGAGCGGTGGTTCCGAGCCGAACTGGGCCCCGGAAGCTCAAACTCCGGCTCCTGCACCTGCTCCGGCTTCTGCACCTGCTCCCGCACCGGCTCCGGCTCCGGCTCCGGCTCCGGCGGTTCCTCAGGCCCCTCCGGCCCCCCACGCCCCTCCGGCTCCGGTCGAGGCGGCTCCGGCGGCTCCCGCCGAGCCGGCGCCCGCGCCGGTGCCCGTGGCTGAGCCTGAGCCCGCGTCGGCTCCGGCTGCGGCTCCGGCCCCGACTCCGGCCGATCAGGGGGCGGCGGACGAAGCGCCGCAGCCGTTCGGGGGCGGTGATGTGGAGAGCGGGGCCACCATGCGCTTCTCTCCGGCCGCGTTGAAGCGGGAGATGGCCGAGATCGCGGAGCGGGAGGCCGCGAAGTCGGAGCAGGGCGAGGCCACCACCGCCGAGGAGGCCGCTCCGGCGAACGCCGCAGCCGAAGCCGACGCGGACGACGAGGCCAAAGCCGAAGCCCAGGCGCAGGCGCAGGCACAGGCGGTGGAGCCGCAGCCCGCCGACATGGTGGCCGACGCCACGCCGCACGACGCTCCGCCCCAGGACAACGCGCCCCACGACGCTCCGCCCCAGAACATCCCGCCCCAGGACGACGCGCCGCAGGCCACCGCGCCGCCCGCGCCCGAGCCGGTGCAGCAGCCGTGGGCCCCGCAGCCGGGCCAGCAGGGCGCGGCGCTGCCGCCGTTGCCGCCCGCGTTCCAGCCGGCCGCGCCGACGGACGCGCCGCAGTGGCCCGCGCCGCCGGTTCCGGCGCACGAGCAGCCGGCCCCGCCCGCGCCCGCCCCGGTTCAGGCTCCCGCTCCGGCGCCCGCCGCGCCCCTGCCGCCGCAGGCGGCCCCTCAGGGCGGATACGGCTTCCCCCACCCCGGCCAGCCGCAGCCCCAGCCCCAGCCCCAACACCCGCAGCAGTCCCCCCAGCCGCAGCAGGGCGGGTACGGCTTTCCGCAACCGCCCCAGCAGCCCCAGCCCCAGCAGCCCCAACAGCAGCCCCAGCCGCACCCCCAGGGCGGGTACGGGTTCCCGCACCCGGCGCAGCCCCCGCAGCAGCCGGGGCCCAGTGGTGCGTTGCCGCCGCAGGCACCGGCGCCGCAAGGCGGATACGGATTCCCGCAGCAGCCCCAGCCCGGCCAGCCGCACCCCTCACACCCCCAGCACCCGCAGCCGCACCCCCAGCAGCAGCCCGTCGACCCCCGGGCCGGTGGCGCATGGCCCACGTCCGTCACGCACGACCAGCGCGAGCGGTCCGTGCCCGGCGCCCCGCTGGGCTACACGGCGGCCGTCGAGCTGTCGTCCGACCGCCTGCTGCGCAACAACAAGCAGAAGGCCAAGTCCAGTCGTAACCCCTCCGCCGCCGCCCGGTTCAAGCTCGGCGGCAAGAAGGAGGAGGCGGAGCGCCAGCGCAAGCTGGAGCTGATCCGTACGCCGGTCCTGTCCTGCTACCGGATCGCGGTCATCTCCCTCAAGGGCGGCGTCGGCAAGACCACGACGACCACCGCTCTCGGCGCCACCCTGGCCACCGAGCGGCAGGACAAGATCCTGGCGATCGACGCCAACCCGGACGCCGGTACGCTCGGCCGCCGGGTGCGCCGCGAGACCGGGGCCACCATCCGTGACCTCGTCCAGGCGATCCCGTACCTCAACTCGTACATGGACATCCGCCGCTTCACCTCGCAGGCGCCGTCCGGTCTGGAGATCATCGCCAACGACGTGGACCCGGCCGTCTCGACGACGTTCAACGACGAGGACTACCGGCGGGCGATCGACGTCCTGGGCAAGCAGTACCCGATCATCCTCACCGACTCCGGCACCGGCCTGCTCTACAGCGCGATGCGCGGCGTCCTCGACCTCGCCGACCAGCTGATCATCATCTCGACCCCGTCCGTCGACGGTGCGTCCAGTGCGTCGACCACGCTCGACTGGCTTTCCGCGCACGGGTACGCCGACCTGGTACAGCGGTCGCTCACGGTGATCTCGGGTGTCCGCGAGACCGGAAAGATGATCAAGGTCGACGACATCGTGCAGCACTTCGAGACGCGTTGCCGCGGGGTGATCGTGGTGCCGTTCGACGAGCACCTCGCGGCCGGTGCCGAGGTGGACCTCGACATGATGCGGCCGAAGACGCGGGAGGCGTACTTCAACCTCTCCGCCCTGGTCGCCGAGGACTTCGTACGGGCGCAGCAGGCGCAGGGCCTGTGGACGGGCGACGGTCAGGGCTCCGTGCCCCCGCAGATGGCGCCGCCGGTCCCGGGCCAGCCGGTGCCGGGCCAGCAGCCCATGCCGGGCCAGCCGTACCCGCCCCAGCAGCCCATGCCCGGCCAGCCGTACCCGCCCCAGGGCTGGCAGCCGTACCAGCAGCCCGGCCAACCCGGCCAGCCCATGCCCCCGGCCCAGGCCCAGCAGCCGCATGCCCAGCAGCCTCAAGGCCAGCAGGTCCAGCAACCTCAGCCCCAGCCCGGATGGCCGCAGCACCCGCAGAACCCGCAGCACGCACAGCACCCCCAGCAGCAGCCTCCGCAGGCGCCGCCAGCCCCTCAGCAGTAGGGCGACAGAGGACTGAACCAATGAGGGCCCGCACCGTCACCACGGTGCGGGCCCTCGCCGTATTCCCCCAGTACAGAACGGGTTTGACGCATCGTTGACTCCGCTCCGCACCGCTGATAGACCTTCGCTTCACCAGCTGGCGCCCCGAGATCGACGCGAGGTCAACCTCATGGTCACCATGGCTCCACACCGCTCCCTCCGCCTGCTTCTCGCCTCAGCACTCGCCTCAGGAACAGTCGCCACGTCGTTGACCGTCGGCCATCCGGCGCAGGCAGCGGACGAGGGAGGCGACAAGACCGTCCTCACCGTCGCCGTCTCGCAGAGCGTGGACTCCCTGAGCCCGTTCCTCGCCCAGCGGCTGGTCTCCACCAGCATCCACCGGCTCACCTACGAGTACCTGACCAACTACGACGCCAAGGACGCCCGTGTCATCCCCGGCCTCGCCACCGCGTGGAAGTCGTCACCGGACAAGCTGACGTGGACGTACACGATCCGCGACGACTCCACGTGGTCGGACGGCAAGCGGGCCACCGCCGAGGACGCGGCCTGGACGTTCACCACGATGATGACGGACGAGAACGCCGCCACCGCCAACGGCAGCTTCACCGCCAACTTCGAGAAGGTGACCGCTCCCGATCCGAGGACACTGGTCATCAAGCTGAAGAAGCCGCAGGCCACCATGACGGCCCTCGACGTCCCGATCGTGCCCAAGCACATCTGGGAGAAGGTCGGCGACTTCTCGAAGTTCAACAACGACAAGCAGTTCCCGATCGTCGGCAACGGCCCGTTCGTCATCACCGACTACAAGGTCGACCAGTACGTCAAACTCAAGCCGAACAAGACGTTCTGGCGCGGGGCGCCCAAGTTCGACGAGCTGGTGCTGCGCTACTACAAGGACGGTGACGCGGCAGTCGCCGCCCTCCGCAAGGGCGAGGTGTCCTTCGTCCCGAACCTCACCCCCGCCCAGGCGGCGTCCCTGAAGTCGGCCGAGAACATCAAGGTGAACGACGCGCCCGGCCGCCGCTTCTTCGCACTCGCCACCAACCCCGGCGCGCGGTCGAAGGACGGCAAGAAGTTCGGCAGCGGCCACCCGGCGCTGCTCGACCCGGCGGTCCGCAAGGCGCTGTTCCACGCCGTCGACCGCAAGACGATCGTCGACAAGGTCTTCCAGGGCCACGCCGTGGAGGGCGAGGGGTACATCCCGCCGCGCTTCGACACGTACTTCTGGAAGCCCGAGGGCACCCAGAGGATCGACTACAGCCCCGCCAAGGCCGAGCAGCTCCTCGACAAGGCCGGCTACCGGAAGAACGGCAGCGGCAAGCGCGTCGGCAAGGACGGCAGGCCGCTGGACTTCCGGATCCTGTGCCACGCCACCGACCCCAACGACAAGGCGGTCGGCAAGTACCTCCAGGAATGGTGGGGCGAGCTGGGCATCGGACTCAAGGTCGACTGCCTCGACAACGTCTCCGACCCCTGGCTCAAGGGTGACTACGACCTCGCCTTCGACGGCTGGTCGGTGAACCCCGACCCCGACTTCGTCCTGTCCATCCACACCTGCGCCGCGCTCCCCGCAACCCCCAAGGACACCGGCGCGACCGACAACTTCATCTGCGACAAGCGGTACGACGAGCTGTACGCCAGGCAGGCGGTCGAGTACGACCCGGCCGAGCGAGCCGATCTGGTCAAGCAGTTGCAGTCGCGGCTGTACGACACGGGGTACATGAATGTCATGGCGTACCCCAACGCGGTCGAGGCGTACCGCACGGACCACATCAAGTCCATCACCACGATGCCCGCCGACGGCGGCAACATCTACGGCCAGGACGGCTACTGGAGCTGGTGGTCCGCCGAGCCGGCCGCCGCCGCGAGCGGGAAGGAGGACTCCGGTTCCTCCACGGGCGTCTGGCTCGTCCTCGGTCCGGCCGCCGTCGTCCTCCTCGCCGTGGGCGTCTGGGCCGCCGTACGGCGCCGCTCCACCGCCGACGACCGCGAGTAGCCGATGACGACGGTCAGCTCGCCCGCCGATGTGGCGCGGCGCCCGGATGCGACGTCGAGCGCCTATCCGCGCTACCTGGCGGGCAAGCTGGGCGGCGCGGCCGTCTCCCTCTTCGCCGTGCTCGTCACCAGCTTCTTCCTCTTCCGCATCGTCCCCGGCGACCCGGTCAAGGCCATGACGCGCGGGGTGCCGACGTCGGCCGGGCAAATGGCCACGCTCCGGCGGCAGTTCGGCCTCGACCTGCCGCTGTGGCAGCAGTTCACGGACTACTGCGCCAAGGCGCTGACCGGCGACCTCGGCATGTCGTACCAGTTCCGCGCGCCGGTCGGCGAGCTGATCTCCGACAAACTCCCGGCGACCCTCCTCCTCACCGGGGTCGCCGTCGTCCTCTACTCGGCGCTCGGACTGTGGCTCGGCACCCGTTCCGCCTGGCGCCACGGCGGCCTCGGCGACCGGCTGAACACGGGCGTGGCGCTGACCCTGTGGTCGGTGCCGTCGTTCTGGCTCGGGCTGCTGCTCATCATCGTCTTCTCGGTGGGCGTGGGCCCGATCCCCGGCATGTTCCCCACGGGCGGCATGGAGTCCGGGACCGAGACGGGTTTCGCGTACGTCCTCGACGTCGCCCACCACATGGTGCTGCCCGTGCTCACGCTGGTCGCCGTCGGGTACGCGCAGACGCTGCTGGTGATGCGCGCCTCGCTGCTCGACGAGATGGGCGGGGACTACCTGACGACCGCGCGGGCGAAGGGGCTGCGGGACGACCTCGTACGCCGCAGGCACGCCGTGCCGAACGCGCTGCTGCCGACCGTCACGATGATCTTCATCAACCTGGGGCACGTGGCCGCCGGGTCGATCCTCGTCGAGACGGTGTTCTCCTGGCCGGGCCTCGGCGGGCTGTTCTACCAGGCCCTGTCGGTGCCCGATCTGCCGCTCGTCCAGGGCCTGTTCGTGGTCTTCGCGGGGGCGATGATCCTGATGAACCTCCTCGCGGACCTTCTCTACCCGCTGCTCGACCCCAGGGTGGGCCGATGACCTCCCTGACATGGACGAGACGCCGTGAGTCGGCGGCGCGCTTCTGGCGCCAGTACCGCCGGCAGAGGGCGGGGCTGTACGGGCTCTGCGCCCTCGCCGTGATCGCGGCCGTCGCACTCGCCGCCCCGCTGCTCGTCGGCGGTGACGTGCAGAGCGTGACGAACGCGCCCGGTACGGCACTGGAGTCGCCGAGCGCCGAATTCCCGCTGGGGACGGACCAGTTCGGGCGCTCCCTGCTGGGCCTTCTCGTGTGGGGCGCCCGGGTGTCGCTGGCCGTAGGACTGCTCGCGGCGGCGCTCTCCGTCGCCATCGGCACACTCGTCGGCATCCTCGCCGGCCACTTCGGCGGCTGGTTCTCCACACTCGCCATGCGCGTCACCGACTGGTTCCTGGTGATGCCGTCACTGGTGCTGGCGATCGTGCTGGCCACGGTGATGTCGCGGAGCGTGTGGACGGTGATCCTGGCGATCGGGGTCGCCAGCTGGCCCACCACCGCCCGCCTCGTCCGGGCGCAGACGATCGCGGTGGAGTCCCGCCCCTACATCGAGCGCGCCAAGGCGCTCGGCGGCGGCCACGGCCACATCATGAACCGGCACGTCCTGCCCAACGTCATGCCGCTGGTGCTGTCACAGACCACGCTGTGCATCTCCACCGCGATCCTCACCGAGGCGACGCTGGCCTTCCTGGGCCTGGGCGACCCGACGGTCGTCTCCTGGGGCGGCATGCTGCAGGACGCGCGCGAGGCGGGCGCGGTCTCGTCCGGGCACTGGTGGTACCTGGCGCCGCCCGGGATCGCCATCGCGGTCGTCGCGCTCGCCTTCACGCTGTGCGGGCGGGCGATCGAGTCGGTACTCAACCCGAAGCTGGGAGCGGGCCGTTGAGCGTCCTCACCGTCAAGGACCTGCACGTCACGTACGGTACCGGGACACGAGCCGTACGGGGTGTCGACCTGACCGTCGCGGCCGGACAGAAGCTGGGCGTGGCGGGCGAGTCGGGGTGCGGCAAGTCCACCCTCGCCCTCGCGCTGCTGCGGCTGCTGCCCGCCTCCGCCCGGCTGACCGGGGAGATCCTGTTGGACGGTGAGGACGTCCTCACCATGAAGTGGGGGCGGCTGCGGGCCGTGCGGTGGGCGGGGGCGTCCATCGTCTTCCAGGGCGCCATGCACTCGCTCAACGCCGTGCACCGGATCGGCGACCAGATCGCCGAGCCGCTCCTGGTCCACCGGCGGGCCACCCCGGGCGCCGCGCGCAAGCGGGTGGGCACGCTGCTGGAGCAGGTGGGGCTGCCGGCCGGCCGCGCCGACGCGTACCCGCACGAGCTGTCCGGCGGGCAGCGGCAGCGCGTGATGATCGCCATGGCCCTCGCCTGCGACCCGCTGCTGATCGTGGCGGACGAACCGACGACCGCGCTCGACGTGATGATCCAGGCCCAGATCCTGCGGCTGCTGGAACACCTGGTCGCCGAGGAGGACATCAGCCTCGTCATGATCAGCCACGACCTGGCCGTCCTGGCCGACACGTGCGACCGGCTGGCGGTGATGTACGCGGGGCGGGTCGTCGAGGAGGGCCCGGCGCGGGACGTGTACGACGCGGCCCGGCATCCCTACGGGCAGGCCCTGTCGGCCGCCTTCCCCCGCATCGGCGACCCGGCCTCACGGCTCGCCCCGCGCGGCCTGCCCGGTGACCCGCCGGACCCGGCCGCGCTGCCGCCGGGCTGTACGTTCCACCCGCGCTGTCCGGTGGCGCTGGACGTGTGCGCGTCCCAGGACCCGCCCCTCGCGCTCGCGGCACCCGGCCACCGGGCGGCCTGCGTCCTGACGACCGGGAGCCCCGCGTGAACCCCCTCCTGACGGCCTCGGACCTGCGCGTCACCTTCCCGGGCCGGCGCGGCGCCCCGCCCGCCCGCGCCGTGGACGGGGTCCACCTCGACATCGGTGCCGGCGAGATCGTCGCGCTCGTCGGCGAGTCGGGGTGCGGCAAGACGACGCTGGCGCGGTCGCTGCTGGGCCTGGTGCGGCCCACGTCCGGCACGGTGACCTTCGCCGGATCACCGCTCTCCTACAAGAGCGGTGCTCTGAAGGCCTACCGGCGGCGTGTGCAGCTGGTGCTCCAGGACCCGAGCGGCTCGCTCAACCCCCGGCACACCGTGTACGACGCGGTCGCCGAGGGCCTGCGCATCCACGGGCGCGCCGACGACGAACGCGCCGCGGTCGCCTCCGCCCTCTCCCGCGCCGGGCTGCGCCCACCGGAACGCTTCTTCCTGCGCTACCCGCACGAACTGTCGGGCGGTCAGCGGCAGCGGGTCGTCATCGCCGGCGCGCTGGTCCTCGAACCGGAACTCGTCGTCGCGGACGAGCCGGTCGCGTCCCTGGACGCGTCCGTACGCGGCGAGATCCTCGCCCTTCTGCTGCGCCTGCGCGAGGAACTGGGCCTGTCGGCGCTGGTCGTCACGCACGACCTGGGCCTGGCGTGGAACATCGCCGACCGGGTGGCGGTGATGTACCTGGGCCGCATCGTCGAGACCGGCACGGTCGAGGAGGTGCTCTCGGCGCCGCGCCACCCGTACACCCGGGCGCTGCTCTCCGTCCTCCCGGAGTCCCCCACCGCCCCGGTGGTCCTCGCGGGCGAGCCCCCCGACCCCTCCCGCGTCCCCGCGGGCTGCCGCTTCCACGCACGGTGCCAGGTCCTCGCGTCCGGGGAGGCGGACCGCGCGGGCCTGGCCTCCGCGTGCCGCACGCGCGACCTCCCGCTCCTGTCCGGACACGGCCGCGAGGCGGCGTGCCACCTCCACGGCGAGGCACCCTGACGCCCCCCGCACCCGGGACGGGCCCGCGCCCACCCCCGCCCCCCACCCGGCACCCAGCCGCAGCGAGCCCGTGCCCACCACCCACGACCCCCCACCCGACATCCAGACGAGGCGGGCCCGTACAAGGTCGCGAACCCGCAGCCGGCGTCCCACCGGGCGGGACCGTGCCCACTACCCGACCCGCAGTCGGCATCCCACCGCGGCGGGGCCGTACAGGGGGCGGATCCGCAGTCGGCCTCCCACCAGGGCAGGACCGTGCCCACCCCCGACCCGCACCCGGCATCCGGCCGGGGTGGGGCCGTGCAGGGTCGCCCCCGCAGAGGTTGGCGGCAAAGGCCGGGCTCCCTTTACCGGCACTCGAGGCCGCCGGCCTCGAGGAGGCGAGCCCGGAGGGGCCCCGCCCCCCACCCACCGGACAGCTACCGCCCCAGGGCGCACCGTGAACAGGCACCGTCCCCGTCGTGCAGGGGGACCCCCACCGCCCAGCGGGACGACTGCCCACAACGGAAGGCGACGCCCACCACGGAGAAGCGACGCGCCCGGCCAGGCGGGCCCCCCAGCGGGGAGGGCCGCACCCCGGCGGGGCGACGCCGCCCGGAGGGCGGGCCTACCGGCCGGAGGTGAGGGCGCGGCAGCGCTTGACGTCGTCCGCGATCGCTTCGAGCAGCGCCTCGATGGACACGAACTTCTCCTGGCCCCGTACGTACGCCAGGAAGTCGACCGCCACGTGCAGGCCGTACAGGTCGAGGCCGACGCGGTCGATCGCGTACGCCTCGACCGTCCGCTCCGTGCCGTCGAACTGCGGGTTCGTGCCGACCGAGATCGCGGCGGGCATCCGCTCGCCCGCCGCCGTGAGCCAGCCGGCGTAGACGCCGTCGGCCGGGATGGCCGTGTGCGGCAGGGTCTCGACGTTGGCCGTGGGGTAGCCCAGCTCGCGGCCGCGCTGCGCGCCGCGGACGACCACGCCCTCGACACGGTGCGGGCGGCCCAGGATCTCGGCGGCACCCGCGACGTCACCCTCGGCGACCAGGCGCCGCGTGAGGGTGGAGGAGAACGGCTCGCCGCCGCCCGCCTCGCCACGGACGTACAGGTCGACGACCTCGACCTCGTAGTCGTACGTGCCGCCCATTTCCCGCAGGAAGTCCACGTTCCCCGCCGCCTTGTGGCCGAAGCGGAAGTTCGGGCCCTCGATGACGGCGCGCGCGTGCAGCTTGTCGACGAGCACCTTCACGATGAAGTCGGCGGGCGAGAGCTGCGAGAACTCGGCCGTGAACGGCAGCACCAGCACCGCGTCGACGCCGAGCTCGGCCATCAGTTCGGCGCGCCGGTGGTGAGGGGCGAGCAGCGGCGGGTGGCTGCCGGGCCGGACGACCTCGGAGGGGTGCGGGTCGAAGGTGACGACGACCGCGGGGACGCCCAGCTCCCGGGCGCGCGCGACCGCCCGGCCGATGATCAGCTGGTGTCCGCGGTGCACCCCGTCGTAGGAGCCGATGGTGACGACGCTGCGCCCCCAGTCCTGGGGGATGTCCTCCAAGCCACGCCAGCGCTGCACAGTGACCGCTCCTCGCCCGAACCCGTGTACGTCATTGACCTCTTACGCAGGTCTAAGACTGCCATGCCCACGGCTTGCGGCCCGCATCGGCATCGGATGGACCATGCCGGCCGGGGCGCCGCCCAGGTCCTCGACGGTCCGGCGGGCGCTCGGCCCCACCACGAAGGCCCAGTCCGCCGGTGCCTGCCGCAGCCAGTCGGCGACCAGGACGGCGAACCCCGGCACCTGCCGGGCGAGCTCGACAAGCCGCCGGTCGAAGCAGGTCGCGCCCTCGGGCGTACGGACGAGGAGCAGGCCGGTGCGGTGGACGAGCTCGCGGGTGCGCGCCTCGGGGCGCCGGGCGGCCCCGAGCGCGGCGGCCCGCAGCAGCGCGTCGAGCACGGCGAGGTCGCGGCCGTCGTGGCTCTCGTACCGCTCGTACTCCAGGAGCACGTCGAGGAGCTCCTCGCGCAGCGGGCGGGACGCGGGCGTGCCGGGCGCGGCGAGGACGGGGGCCAGCGCGCCCCGCACTTCCACGGGGGAGCCTCGGAGCAGCCCGCTGACGAGCGGGAAGAGCACGGCGCGGGCGGACGGTCCCTGCTCCAGACGGCGGTCGACGTACGCGGCGGCGTGGACGGCGCCCTCGGGGTGGTGGTGGACGTACGCGCGGACCAGTTCGGCGGCGCGGCGGGCGAGGGCGGGCGTGCGGATCCCCGCGAGCCCTTCCAGTACGGCGTCGGCGTGCGGCCCGCCGTCCAGGAGCCGGGCGCGGAAGGCGGCCAGGACCGGCTCGGGGTGGGTGGTCACGGCGGCTGCGAGCGCGCCGGCGGGCAGGCCGGGGGCGCTGGCCCGGAAGGCGGTCAGCGCCCGGCTGAGGTACGGGCCCCGGCTGTGGGGGTCGCGTACGAGGATGCCGAGCGCGGGCCCGTGCAGGGCCTGGTCCTCGGGGCGGGCGAGGAGGGCCCGTGCGGCGTACCGGAGGGATTCGCGGTCGGTGGCGGCGGTGGTGGTGTGGGTGGCGAGCAGGTACGCGTACGTGGCGGCGGCCACGCGCCTGCCGGGCCGGATGTCGTCGTGGGCCCAGCGGTCGACGGCCCGGCACAGCGCGGACGGCTCGTCCTCGGCGAGGGCGGCGAGCAGCTCGTCGGCGCGTGGGTGGGCGCAGGTGACGAGCGCCTCGCACAGGTCGTCGACGGCCAGGTCGCGGTGGGCGTACAGCAGGGCCTGGGCGGCGCCTGCCACGGTGGGCCGCACCTGGGCGCCGGGTTCGGCGGGCAGCGGCCGTTCGTCGGTGAACCACCGGCACAGCAGGGGCTGCACGCCCCGGGGATCGACGGCCAGCCGTACGGCGACGGCGTCCAGGTACCGCGGAACGTCACGTGTCCCGGGTGCCGCGTCGGCGGGCACCAGGCGCCGCAGCAGGTCGACGCGGTCGTCCTCGCCGATCCGGAGCCGTTCCCAGAACCAGGGCCCGAACTCCTCGAAGGCCCCGTCGGCGCCCGACGCGGCGATGCGCTCGGCGAGCAGCCGCAGCACGCCCAGGTAGGGGCGCAGGTCCCGCACGCCGAGCAGCGTCTCGCCCAGCAGCCGGGCGCCCCACCAGGCGGCGTCCGGGTCGGCGGGGTGCTCCAGGGCGTCGACCAGGCCTTCCAGCCGCCCGGCCAGGGCGGCCGGTCCGTGGGCGCGGTCCAGGAGCAGCAGGGCCTGGATCACCGGGCCGATCCGGTGGCGGGGTACGGGCAGGTCCGCCGGGGCGTCGCCGTGGACCAGCGCGTCGAGCGCGGCGTCCAGGTCCAGGTGCCCGCCCTGGATCCAGTCGCCGACCTCTTCGTGGGCGAACCGGTAGCCGGTGCCGGCGGGGACGAGCAGGCCCTCGGTCAGGACGGCGCCCGCCCAGCCGGTGGTCCAGGGGAACAGCTCCTCGAACGTCTCCCGGTCCAGTTGCCCCTGCCCGGGGCCGAGGCAGCGCCGCGCCGCCTCGTGCACACGCCCCGCCACCCGCGCGGCGAGCCGCCGTACCGCGCCGCCGCGCAGCGGGGGGCGGGACCCGGCGGCGATCCGGACGGCGACGCGCAGGCACATCAGGTCCAGGTGGGCGGCGAAGACCTCCTGCCGGCGGGGCCGCCCGGACACGTCCCCGGGCAGGGCCTCCCGCACTTCCGCGAGGAGCCGGAGCGCCAGGGGGTGCCGGGCGTCGTCCGGGGCGAGGGCGTCACCGGGCAGTCCGTACCGTTCGCGTGCCCGTTTGGCCTCCCGCCCGGACAGGTCGCCGATCGGCAGCGCGTCCGGCAGCCGCCAGGCGGGCCTGCCGGGCCGGTACAGCGTCCCGGCGGGGTACCGCGCGCCCGCCTGTTCCCAGTGTTCGGGCCGGCAGGCGACGACGAGCCGGGTGTGGTGGTCCCGGAGCCAGCCGACCGTCGCCGAGGTCCATCCGGCGAGCCGGTGGGCGAGGACGGGCGGCATCTCCTCCGGGGAGTCGAGGAGGACGAGCAGGGGGCGCCCCCAGTCCCGGGCGAGCCGGGCGACCCGCGCGGGTGTGGCGGTGCTCATGTCACCCGGTGCGCCGGAGCAGGCCACGATCCGGCCGGCTTGCCGCAGTGCCCGTGCGATCGCGTCGGCCAGGGACGTGTCGTCCGCGTGCAGGTCGGCGCCGCGCAGCCAGAGGGTGGGGGCGGGTGCGTCGCCGTGCGCGCGGCGGTCGGTGAGGGCGCGCAGTTCGGTGGTCCGCCCGCTGCCGGGGTCACCGACGAGGGCGAACACCACGGCGTCCGACTCCGTGAACGCCGCCAGTTCGGCCGCGACGGAGCGCCGCTCCACCGGGTCGGGCCAGGTGCCCGGTCCGCCGGCGGTTCCGCCGGTCGTGGCGGTGAGGTGGAGGGCGCCGGCGAGGTTGAGGTCGTCGCCGTACGCGGGGACGGTGGCGGCGTTGCGCCGCAGCAGCGCGGCGAGCGGCCCGTCGGGCGCCGAGGCGGCGACCCGCGCGAGCGGCACGGCGAGCCCGGCCGCCCGGTGCCCGGCGTGCAGCGCCGTTCCCAGCACGCCCAGCACCGTGCCCGTCGCGGCGTCCAGTACGGGCCCTCCGGCGGCCTCGCCGCCCAGCCGCAGTGCCTCGCGGCCCTCGGTACCGATGGCGAGTTCCAGCGCGTCACCGAGGAGGTGGAACCGGTCGGCCGTCGTGTAGGTCACCCGGGCGGTGCCGAGCACCCGTGCCTCGCGCCAGCCGCGTGCGGCGATCCGTACGTACGTCCCCGGTTCGACGCGTCCGCGGACCGCGACCGGCAGCGGGTCCACCCCGAGGCCCTCCGTCCGGACGAGTGCCAGGTCGGCCTCGGGCAGCGGGACGATGGCGTCGGCCTCGGCCACGCAGGTCGGGCCGCCGGGCGCGTGCACCCCCACCCGTACGAGTCCGTCCACCGCTTCGTGGCTGGTCACGACCGTGCCCTCGTCGTCGGCGACGAAGCCGACCCCGCGGGCCCGGCCCGCCGGATCGCAGATCCGCACCAGCGTCGCCCGTTCCCCGCGTTCCATGGTTCGACGGTAGGGCGGTGTTGATCACCGGGAGAAGGACACGATCCGAAAGCGCCCCCTTGTGCCCCCGCCGTTCACTCCGAGCGCCTGGCCAACCGGGTGAATTGCGCCTGCTGGGCGGATAGACCCTGTGCGAGGGGGATCGTGGAGCGGGCCGCGGGCGCCGGGGCACCCGCCGCCCGCTCCACGGTGGGACCGTCTCGGGGCGGGGCGGTGTCAGCCGAAGACGGCCAGGCTCTTCGCCTTGCCGTTCTTCTCCTCCACCAGCGCCAGGAAGCGGCCGTCCGGTCCGAAGACCGCCACGGGTGCCGTGTCGTAGGCCGGCATGTCCAGGCGTACGCCGTTCAGCAGGAGCTTCGCCCGCCGCTCGTCCACCTCCCAGCGGGGGAACGCGGCGGCCGCGGCCTCGGCGATCGGCATGACCGTGAGCTCTTCCTGGAGCTGGTCCAGGGTGCGGGCCGAGTCCAGCTTGTACGGGCCGACGCGGGTGCGCCGCAGGGCGGTGAGGTGCCCGCCGACGCCGAGCCCGGCGCCCAGGTCGCGGGCGAGGGCGCGGATGTACGTACCGGAGGAGCAGACGACCGAGACGACGAGGTCGACGACCGGGGTCCCGTCCTCCGCGACCGCGTCGCGCATGTCGTACACCTGGAACGACGAGACCGTCACCGGGCGGGCCGGGATGTCGAACTCCTCGCCGCCCCGGACGCGCGCGTACGACCGCTTGCCGTCGATCTTGATGGCGCTGACCTTGGACGGCACCTGCATGATGGCGCCGGTCAGTTTGGCCACCTCCGCGTCGACGGCTTCACGGGTGACCCGGGAGGCGTCGGTGGACGAGGTGACCTCGCCCTCCGCGTCGTCGGTGACGGTGTTCTGCCCGAGCCGGACGGTGCCGAGGTACTCCTTCTCGGTCAGCGCGAGGTGACCGAGGAGCTTGGTGGCCTTCTCGACACCGAGGACCAGCACGCCGGTGGCCATCGGGTCGAGCGTCCCCGCGTGTCCGACGCGGCGGGTCCTGGCGATCCCGCGCATCTTGGCGACGACGTCGTGCGAAGTGAAGCCCGACGGCTTGTCGACGACGACAAGCCCGTCGGGCGTCCTGGTGTGCTGTGTCATTCCGAGGCTTCGCCCTCGTCCTCGTCCTCGGGCTTGCGGTACGGGTCGGCCTCGCCGGCGTACGTCTTGCCGGTCGACACCTCGCGCACCTCGGCGTCCTTGGCCCGCGCCTTGTGGAGGAGGTCCTCGATGGTGCGGGCGTTGTCCGGCAGGGCGTCGGGGACGAAGGTCAGGGTCGGGGTGAAGCGGACCCCGGTCTGCTTGCCCACCTCGGAGCGCAGGATGCCCTTGGCGGACTCCAGCGCCGCCGCGGACGCCGCCCGCTCCTCCTCGTCGCCGTAGACCGTGTAGAAGACCGTCGCCTCCCGCAGGTCACCGGTGACCCGGGCGTCCGTGATGGTCACGAAGCCCAGTCGCGGATCCTTGATACGCCGGTCCAGGGTCTCCGCGACCACGACCTGGATGCGATCGGCCAGCTTGCGGGCCCGCGCGTTGTCGGCCACCGGTCCTTCTCCTCTTTCGTCCTACGTTCGTCGTGCCGCAGTGCGGCACGTTCAGTCTTCATCGGTGTGCATGCGCCGTCGTACCGACAGCAGCTCCACCTCGGGCCGGCCCGCGACCATGCGCTCGCACCGGTCCAGCACGTCCGTCAGGTGCCCGACGTCCCCCGACACCATCGCGAGGCCGATCTGGGCCCGGCGATGGAGGTTCTGGGAGTCGGTCTCCGCCACACTCACCGCGAACTTGCGTTGCAGCTCCGCGATGATCGGGCGGACGACGGAGCGCTTCTCCTTCAACGACCGTACGTCGCCGAGGAGCAGGTCGAAGGACAGAGTCCCCACATACATGTGTGCCCGGATGTCCCGCCGGTTCGGGTTCAGTGCCCCGCCAACCACTTGGCAGGGACACCAAGAACCGTACACGGAACGGCCGGGGCCGATCGACGGAAATACTTCCGCCGACCGGCCCCGGCTGCCGTGGCTTCGATCAGCCGCGCGGCTTCTCGCGCATCTCGTACGTCGCGATGACGTCGTCGACCTTGATGTCGTTGAAGTTTCCGAGGTTGATACCACCCTCGAAGCCCTCGCGGATCTCGGTGACGTCGTCCTTGAAGCGACGCAGACCCTCGATGTTGAGGTTCTCCGCGATGACCTTGCCGTCGCGGATGAGGCGCGCCTTGGTGTTGCGTCGCACCTCGCCGGAGCGGATGAGAACACCCGCGATGTTGCCCAGCTTGGACGAGCGGAAGACCTCGCGGATCTCCGCCGTACCGAGCTCGACCTCTTCGTACTCCGGCTTGAGCATGCCCTTGAGGGCCGCCTCGATCTCCTCGATGGCCTGGTAGATCACCGAGTAGTACCGGACGTCGACGCCCTCGCGCTCCGCCATCTGCGCGGCACGGCCGGCCGCGCGGACGTTGAAGCCGATGACGATGGCGTCGGAGCCCATCGCCAGGTCGATGTCCGACTCCGTGACCGCACCGACACCGCGGTGCAGGACCCGGATGTCGACCTCTTCGCCGACGTCGAGCTGGAGCAGGGACGACTCGAGCGCCTCGACGGAACCGGAAGCGTCACCCTTGATGATGAGGTTGAGCTGCTGGATCTCGCCGGCCTTGAGCACCTTGTCCAGGTCCTCGAGGGAGACACGGCGCACACGCTTGGCGAACGCGGCGTTGCGCTCACGGGCGGCACGCTTCTCGGCGATCTGACGGGCCGTACGGTCCTCGTCGACCACCAGGAAGTTGTCGCCGGCGCCCGGGACGTTGGTGAGACCGAGGACGAGGACCGGGGTCGAGGGACCCGCCTCTTCCACGTTCTCGCCCTTGTCGTCGAGCATGGCGCGGACGCGGCCGTAGGCGTCGCCCGCGACCATCGTGTCGCCGACCCGCAGCGTGCCTCGCTGGACCAGGACGGTCGCGACGGCGCCGCGGCCCTTGTCCAGGTGGGCCTCGATGGCAATACCCTGCGCGTCCTGCTCCGGGTTGGCCCGGAGGTCGAGCGACGCGTCGGCCGTGAGGATGACGGCCTCCAGCAGGGAGTCGATGTGCAGACCCTGCTTGGCGGAGATGTCGACGAACATGGTGTCGCCGCCGTACTCCTCGGCCACCAGGCCGTACTCGGTCAGCTGACCGCGCACCTTGACCGGGTCGGCGCCCTCGACGTCGATCTTGTTGACCGCGACCACGATCGGCACGTCGGCCGCCTTGGCGTGGTTCAGCGCCTCGATCGTCTGGGGCATCACACCGTCATTGGCCGCGACCACGAGGATCGCGATGTCGGTGGACTTCGCACCACGGGCACGCATGGCGGTGAACGCCTCGTGACCCGGGGTGTCGATGAAGGTGATCTTGCGGTCCTCGCCGTTGACCTCGGTGGCGACCTGGTACGCACCGATGTGCTGCGTAATACCGCCGGCCTCGCCCGCGACGACGTTCGTCTTGCGGATCGCGTCCAGCAGTCGGGTCTTACCGTGGTCGACGTGACCCATGACGGTCACGACCGGCGGACGCGGCGTGAGGTACTCCTCGCCGCCCTCGTCCTCGCCCCACTCGAGGTCGAAGGACTCGAGCAGCTCGCGGTCCTCCTCCTCGGGGCTGACGATCTGAACCTGGTAGTTCATCTCGTCACCGAGCAGCTGCAGCGTCTCGTCGGAGACGGACTGCGTGGCGGTGACCATCTCGCCGAGGTTCATCATGACCGCGACGAGCGACGCCGGGTTGGCGTTGATCTTCTCCGCGAAGTCGGTGAGGGACGCACCGCGCGACAGGCGAACGGTCTCGCCGTTGCCGCGAGGCAGCATCACGCCGCCGACCGACGGGGCCTGCATGGCCTCGTACTCCTGGCGCCTCTGCCGCTTCGACTTGCGGCCACGACGCGCCGGACCGCCGGGACGACCGAAGGCGCCCTGCGTGCCACCACGGCCACCGGGGCCACCGGGACGGCCACCGAAGCCGGGACGACCGCCGAAGCCGCCGCCACCGCCACCGGGACCACCGGGACGACCGCCGCCGCCACCGCCACCGGGACGGCCGGCGAAACCGCCGCCACCGCCGCCGGGACCGGCCGGACGGCCGGCGAAGCCGGGACGACCGCCGCCGCCGGCACCGCCGGGACGACCGCCACCACCGGGACCGCGGCCACCACCGGGGCCACCGCCGGGGCGGGGACCGGCAGCCGGACGCTGCGGCATCATGCCCGGGTTCGGGCGGTTACCAGCGGGACCGCCACCCGGGCGCGGGGCCTGGGGACGCGGCATGCCGCCGGGAGTGGGACGCGGTCCACCGGGACCGGCCTGCGGACGGGGACCGCCCTGACCGGCGCCCTGCGGACGCGGACCGCCCGGGGCACCGGCGCCACCGGGACGCGGGGCACCGCCCGGACGGGGCGCCTGCGGGCGCGCCATGCCGGTGGAGCCACCAGAGGTGAACGGGTTGTTGCCCGGACGCGGACCCGCGGGACGCGGGGCACCCGGACGGGGGGCCTGACGCTCGCCACCGGGGCGCGGGGCGCCACCGGGACGGCCACCGCGCTCGCCGCCCTGACCGCGCTCGCCCTGGGGGCGGCCGGCGGGACGGGGACCGGGGGTGGCACCGGGCCGGGGACCGGCGGCCGGGGCCGACGGGGGCGCGGTGAACTCCGGGTTCGCCGGAGCCGGCGAGGCGGGCGCCGGCTTGGGCGCCGCCGCGGGCTTCGGACCCGGGGTGGGACGCGGGCCGGGGGCCGGCGCCGCGGGCTTCTCGGCCGCCGCGGGCTTCGGCGCGGGGGCGCCGGGCTTCGGGGCGGCGGGACGTGCCGCCTGCGCCGGGGAGGGCGCGGGGGCGGCGGGCTTCGCGGGCGCGGCCTTGCGGGGCGCGCCGGGCTTGGCTGCGGACTTGCCGGCGTTGCCGCCGGGCCCCTGCAGCGCGTCAGTCAGTTTGCGTACAACCGGCGCTTCGATGGTGGAAGACGCCGAACGGACGAATTCACCGAGTTCCTGGAGCTTGGCCATGACGACCTTGCTCTCTACACCGAACTCCTTGGCGAGTTCGTATACCCGGACCTTAGCCACTTCGCTCCTTTTAGGTCCGGGTTACCGCCGGACCGTCGCTACTTCATGGGCGTACTCATCGCGTACTCATCGAGTGCTCATCGCAATCTCGACCTACTTCCAACTCGCGAGGTACCTGACCGCACGGTGTTCCGTGCCGTACTTCTTCTTACGGTGCCGACTGCTCGACGTACCGGCGGACGTCCGCGACGTCGAGCGGCCCCTGGACCCTGAGGGCCCTCGGGAACGCCCGGCGGCGGACCGCCAGGTCGAGACAGACCGAGGCGGGATGCACGTAAGCACCCCGGCCGGGCAGCGTACCGCGTGGATCGGGGACGCACTCGCCCTTGATCAACACGATGCGCAGCAGATCACGCTTGGCCGCTCGCTCCCGGCATCCCAGACAGGTTCGCTCAGGGCATGCGCGGGCATGCGTCCGGCCAGACACGGTTAAGTCTACCTCCCCGCACCGACCTCACCCCTTTGGGGCAAAAATCGAACGGTTGTTGTCGTGATCTCGCCATCGCACAACGTGACGATGGCGGGTTCTATTCCCCGGGCAGCCGGGGAACGCGCGTCAGCCCTGGTCGTCGGCGGGCTGCTGCTGCTCGGTGTCCGGGCGGATGTCGATCCGCCAGCCGGTCAGCCGCGCGGCGAGGCGGGCGTTCTGCCCCTCCTTGCCGATCGCCAGCGAAAGCTGGTAGTCCGGCACGGTCACCCGGGCGGACCGGGCGGCGAGGTCGACGACCTCCACCTTGGACACACGGGCCGGGGACAGCGCGTTGGCCACCATCTCGGCCGGGTCGTCCGACCAGTCGACGATGTCGATCTTCTCGCCGTGCAGCTCGGCCATGACATTGCGCACCCGGCTGCCCATCGGGCCGATGCAGGCGCCCTTGGCGTTCAGGCCCGAACGGGTGGACCGGACCGCGATCTTGGTGCGGTGGCCGGCCTCACGGGCGATCGCCGCGATCTCGACCGAACCGTCCGCGATCTCCGGGACCTCCAGCGCGAACAGCTTCTTCACCAGATTGGGATGCGTCCGCGACAGGGTGACCGACGGACCGCGCACGCCCTTGGCGACGCGGACGACGTAGGTGCGCAGCCGCAGGCCGTGCGTGTACTCCTCGCCGGGCACCTGCTCCTGCACCGGAAGGATCGCTTCCAGCTTGTCGTCCAGCTTCACCAGGACGTTCTTGGGGTCCTTGCCCTGCTGCACCATGCCGGCGACGATGTCGCCCTCGCGGCGGGCGTACTCGCCGAACGTGACGTCGTTCTCGGCGTCCCGCAGCCGCTGCTGGATGACCTGGCGGGCGGTGCTCGCCGCGATGCGGCCGAAGTCCGACGGCGTGTCGTCGAACTCCTTGGGCTCCTGCCCCTCCTCCAGGTCGGCCGGGTCCTCCTTCGCCCACACCGTCACATGACCGGTCTGCCGGTCCAGCACGACACGGGCGTGACGGCGGGCTCCCTCGGTGCGGTGGTAGGCGATGAGGAGGGCCGACTCGATCGCCTCGACCAGCAGGTCGAAGGGAATCTCCTTCTCCTGTGCCAAGCCCCTCAGGAGCTTCACGTCGATGTCCACGGCTACGCCTCCTCTTCCTTCTTGTCCTTGCGGTTGAACTCGATCTCCACGCGCGCCTTCGCGATGTCCGCGAACGCGACCCGGCGGGCGGTGGGCTTGCGCCCCTTCACACCCGGCACCTCGAGATCGAGGCCCTCGTCGTCCACGGAGAGGATGCGGGCCACCAGCTCACCGTCCTCGTGGAGCTGCAGCTTCACCAGGCGGCCGGTGGCGCGTACATAGTGGCGGTGCTCGGTCAGCGGGCGGTCGGCGCCCGGCGAGCTCACTTCGAGGACGTACTCCTCGTCGCCCATCGCGTCCGTCTCGTCGAGCTTGTCGGAGATGGCGCGGCTCAGCTCGGCACAGGCGTCGAGTTCCACGCCCTCGTCCGAGTCGACGATGATCCTCAGCATCCGCCGCCGGCCCGCCCGGGACACCTCGATCTCCTCGAGGTCCAGGTCCTTGGCGCTGACCAGCGGTTCCAGCAGCCCGCGCAGCCTTTCGCTCTGGGTGGTGCTCATCCGGGTGACTCCTCGGCCGCGTGTGCTGTTGTGGGATCGTCGCGTGTCAGACCAAAGGGTATCCGGTCGCGGGGGGTGTTGCCGTCCACCTCGCAACGAGCCGCAGGTACGCTCGCGTGCGATGATCTTCGGTTGCGGACGGCCTGGCTGAGGGAGTGACGCGTGGGGCGCACGGGAACGACACGCAGACGCGCGCTCATCACGACGGGCGCGGTGGCCGCGGCCGGTGTGCTCGGCGCGTGCACCCCGGACGGTCCGGGCGCCGCGCCGTCCGCGTCGGCGGCGGAACGCGCGGCTCGTGCGGAGGCGGCGCTGCGGCGCCGGTCGGCCGCGACGAGCGCGGCGATGCTGGCCCGGTACGACGAGGTCCTCGCCGCGCACCCCTCGCTGGCCGCCCGGCTGACCCCGCTGCGCGCGGCGACGGCGGCGC
The DNA here is from genome assembly GCF_055590785.1 of Streptomyces sp. NPDC041796. Classification (NCBI taxonomy): domain Bacteria; kingdom Bacillati; phylum Actinomycetota; class Actinomycetes; order Kitasatosporales; family Streptomycetaceae; genus Streptomyces; species Streptomyces sp. NPDC041796. The sequence continues at coordinate 677,883 of NZ_JBVJAH010000001.1, read as the reverse complement.
ACGTCGCGGCGCTGGGCCCGGTGGGCGCCTCCCCCGCCCCGCCGGCCCCCACCGCCCCGGCCACTCCCGGCGCGCCCGTCCCTCCGGACGCCCCGGCCCGGGCGGGAGCGCCGGCCGGTACGACGCGGCCGACTCCGGGCACTCCGGCCGGACCGCCCCCGGCGGGAGCCCCGGTCGCCCCCGGCACGCCGGGCGTGCCCGAGAGCGGCGTGCCCGCCGACCCGGGCGTCGCCGTGGCGGAGCTCGCGGTCGCGGCGCGGCAGGCCGCCGACACGCACGCCGCGACCCTGATCAACGCTCCCGCCGAGTACGCGCGGCTCCTGGCGTCCGTCGCGGCCGCGGCAGCCGCGCACGCGTACCTGCTCACCAGCGAAGGGACCCGGTCATGAGCGAGGCCGCCCTGGAAGCCGCGCAGGCGGCGCTCGCCGCCGAACACGCCGCGGTGTACGGGTACGGGGTCGTCGGCGGCCGGGTCGGCGACGGGCGGGCGGCGGAGGCGGCGGCCGCGTACGACGCGCACCGCGCCCGGCGGGACGCGCTGACCCGCGCGGTGCGCGACCTGGGCGGCAAACCCGCCGCGTCCGCCGCCGCCTACGCCCTGCCCTTCCCGGTGCCGGACGCGGCCGCCGCCGTGCGGCTGGCCGCCGAGCTGGAGGACCGGGTGGCGGGCGTCTACTCCGACCTCGTACGGGCCGCCGAAGGGCCGCTGCGGCGGGAGGCGGCGAGCGCGCTGCGGGAGGCCGCGGTGCGGGCCGTGCGCTGGCGGGGCAGCGGCGTAGCCTTTCCTGGGCTCGCCGAGCGACTGTGAGCCCGGGCTACTCTGAGCCCCGGCTTACGAGAGGGAACAACGCACGCATGGGTTTCGAACCGCCGCAGCGACTGGTGCGGGCTCTCGGCGAGACGTACGGGGACGCTGCCGCCGGCGACTGGCTCGCCCGGCTTCCGGAGCTCGCCCGGCAGGCGGTGGACCTGCGGAACCTCGACGTCGAACGGGTGATCGCGCCCGGCGGCCGCAGCAGCCTCGTCCTCCTCGTACGGCTGTCGGACGGCACCCCGGCGGCCCTGAAGGTGGCGCCGCCGTTCGCCGCGCCGGACCTGGAGCGGGCGGCGCTCGCGCACTGGAACGGCTGGGGCGCGGTGCGGCTGCTGGACACCGACGGCCCGGACCTGCTCCTGGAGCGGCTGCACACCGAGGTCGGCCTGCGCTCGCTGCCGGAGGCCAAGGCGCTGCTGGAGGCCGCGGGCACCGTGCGGCGCCTGTGGGTGGCCCCGCCGGAGGGGCACGGTTTCGAGTCGGTCGCCGAGCGCACCGGGCGGCAGGCGGAGGCCATGCGGGCCGTGAAGGACGCCGGGACGGCCGACCTGGTGTCGGCGGCGCTCGGCGCCCGGGACGAACTGGTCGCCGACGCCCCTGAGGAGCTGCTCCTGCACGGCAACTTCCGGCAGGGCAAGGTGCTCGCCGGAGAGCGGGCGCCCTGGCTGGCGGTCGGCCCGGACCCGCTCGTGGGCGAACGCGCGTACGACCTGGCGCGGCTGGTCCGCGACCGGGTCGAGGACCTCGTCGCGGCGGCGTCGGGGCCGACGTCCGGGCGCCGCCGGGTGAACAAGCTGGCCGACTCCCTCGACGTCGACCGGGAGCGACTGCGCGGCTGGACGCTGTTCCGGGCCGTGGAGTCCGGCACACGGGCCCTGGCGGCCGGGCGGCGGCAGGACGGGGAGCTGCTGCTGGAGTTCGCAAGCTGGCTCTAGAACTCCCCGAATGGCCCCACAGGTGCGATATTGGGCATACGCACCCGTAACACCCGGCTAGGACGGGAGGGCTGTCATGGTCGAGGAACTGCTGGCAGCGGCAGCGGCGGTGGGCTTGACCGCCGCGGTGTACGTGGCGGCCGCCGCCAAGATCGTCAAGCAGTACGAGAAGGGCGTGGTCCTGCGCTTCGGCCGGCTCCGCAGCGGCGTCCGCGGACCGGGCTTCACCATGGTGGTCCCGTTCATCGAACGCATGCACAAGGTGAACATGCAGATCGTGACCATGCCCGTGCCCGCCCAGGACGGCATCACCCGCGACAACGTCACGGTACGGGTCGACGCGGTGATCTACTTCAAGGTGGTCGACGCGGCCGCGGCGATCATCCGCGTCGAGGACTACCGGTTCGCCGTCTCTCAGATCGCACAGACCTCCCTGCGTTCGATCATCGGCAAGAGCGACCTGGACGACCTGCTCTCCAACCGGGAGAAGCTCAACCAGGGGCTGGAACTGATGATCGACAACCCGGCCGTCGAGTGGGGCGTGACCATCGACCGGGTCGAGATCAAGGACGTCTCACTGCCGGAGACGATGAAGCGCTCGATGGCCCGCCAGGCCGAGGCCGACCGCGAGCGGCGCGCCCGCGTCATCAACGCGGACGCGGAACTCCAGGCGTCGAAGAAGCTGGCCGAGGCCGCGGGAGTCATGTCGGACACGCCCTCCGCGCTCCAGCTTCGGCTGCTCCAGACGATCGTGGCCGTCGCGGCCGAGAAGAACTCGACCCTGGTGCTGCCGTTCCCCGTGGAGCTGCTGCGCTTCCTGGAGCGGGCCGCACAGAACCCGCCCCCCTCGGCCGACCGGCCGGCGGCGGCCCCCCAGCCGACGGCCCTGCACGTCCACGACCCGCACCTGCACGACCCGCTCGACGCCTTCCGCGCCTCTCATCCGGCGCCCGACCCGCCCCTCACCGAACGGGCGCCCCACACCCGCGACGACGACGCCGGCACGGCGGGCTGTATCTGACGTCCCCGGGCGGACCCGTGCCCCTCCCACCCACGATCCGCAGACGGCATCCGGCCGGGGTGGGGCCGTGCAGGGTCGCCCCCGCAGAGGTTGGCGGCGACGGGCGGGCTCCCTTTCCGGTGGCCAAGGCCGCCGGCCTCGAGGAGGCGAGCCCGGAGGGGCCACGCCCTCCACCCACCGGCGGTGCCCGCCGGAACGGCACCGCGAACGTGGGCACCGGAAACAGGCACCGCCCCAGGGGTCACCGCCGAAAGGGCACCGCCCCGTCCCGTTGTGCCCACCCGTCCCGCCCAGCGGGACGACTGCCCACAACGGGAGGCACCGGGCCACAACGGGGAGGGCACCGCCCCAGCGGGACGACTGCCCACAACGGGAGGCACCGGGGGCAGGCCCGACGACCTGGGGCGGAGCCCCGGGGGCGTCAGGCGCTGAGGCGGGCGATCGCCTCGTCGACCGTCAGCTCCTCGCGCTCACCCGTGCGGCGGTCCTTCAGCTCGACGACTCCCTCGCCCGAGCGGCGGCCCGCGACCAGGATCTTCGGTACGCCGATGAGCTCCGCGTCCGTGAACTTCACGCCCGGCGACACCCCGGCCCGGTCGTCGACCAGGACACGCAGGCCGGCCGCCTTCAGCTTCTCCGAGACGTCGAGCGCCAGCTCGGTCTGGAGCGCCTTGCCGGCCGCGACGACATGGACGTCGGCCGGGGCGATCTCGCGGGGCCAGCACAGGCCCTGCTCGTCGGCGTGCTGCTCGGCCAGAGCCGCGACCGCGCGGGAGACGCCGATGCCGTACGAGCCCATGGTGACGCGGACGGGCTTGCCGTTCTGGCCCAGGACGTCGAGCTGGAAGGCGTCGGCGTACTTGCGGCCGAGCTGGAAGATGTGGCCGATCTCGATGGCCCGGTCGATCTTGAGGTCGGAGCCGCAGTTGGGGCAGGGGTCGCCCTCCTCCACCACGACGACGTCCAGGTACTGGTCGACCTCGAAGTCACGGCCGGCGACGACGTTCTTCGCGTGCTTGCCGGGCTTGTTGGCGCCGGTGATCCACGCCGTGCCGGGCGAGACGCGCGGGTCGGCGATGTACCGGACCTTGTCCAGGCCCTGCGGGCCGACGTAACCGCGTACCAGGTCGTCGCGGCCCTCGAAGTCCTCCGCGGCGACCAGCTCGACGGTGGCCGGGGCCAGGTGGTCCTCCAGCTTGCCGAGGTCCACCTCGCGGTCACCGGGCACGCCGACGGCCACGATCTCGCCGTCGACCTTGACCAGCAGGTTCTTCAGCGTGTGGGAGGCCGGGACGTCCAGGTGCGCGGCGAGCGTCTCGATGGTCGGCGTGTCGGGGGTGTCCAGCTCCTCGACCGGGCCGTGCGCGGTGGGGTCCTCCGGCTGCTGCTTGAACGTGACGGCCTCGGTGTTGGCGGCGTAGTCGCAGTTCGGGCAGTAGACGAAGGTGTCCTCGCCCGCGGCGGCCGGGGCCAGGAACTCCTCCGACGCGGAACCGCCCATGGCGCCCGAGATCGCCGAGACGATCTTGTGCTTGAGGCCGAGCCGGTCGAAGATCTTGATGTACGCCTCGCGGTGCAGCGCGTACGACTCGGCGAGGCCCTCGTCCGTGGTGTCGAAGGAGTACGAGTCCTTCATCTGGAACTCACGGCCGCGCAGGATGCCGGAACGGGGACGCGCCTCGTCGCGGTACTTCGTCTGGATCTGGTACAGGATCACCGGCAGGTCCTTGTAGGACGTGCACTGGTCCTTGACCAGCTGGGTGAAGATCTCCTCGTGGGTGGGGCCGAGGAGGTAGTCACCGCCCTTGCGGTCCTTGAGGCGGAACAGCTCGGCGCCGTACTCCTCCCAGCGGCCCGTCGCCTCGTACGGCTCCTTGGGCAGCAGCGCCGGCAGCAGGACCTCCTGCGCGCCGATCGCGTCCATCTCCTCGCGCACCACGCGGGAGACGTTCTCCAGGACCTTCATGCCCAGCGGCAGCCAGGACCAGATGCCCGCGGCGTTGCGGCGGACGTAACCGGCGCGGACGAGCAGCTTGTGGCTGAGCGTCTCGGCGTCCGCCGGGTCGTCGCGCAGTGTCTTGACCATCAACCGGGACATGCGCTGGACCTGGGCCATGAGGAACTCTCCTGCGGTGAAAAGTGTGATGGCTAGGAGGTTAGCTCCGGGGCGGCTGCCGAAGGAAATCAGTTCCGCCGCAACAGCGGCAGCGGCGCGCCCATCACCGCGTAGGGCTTCGCGGCGCTCGGGAAGTGGACCCTGCGGGCCAGGTCGCGGTAGCCCAGGGCGCGGTAGAGCAGCCGGGCGGGATTCTCGACGTCGATGGCGGACAGGATGGAGCGCGGCTGCTCCGCGGCGTCCGTGATGGTGGTGATCAGCTCACGGCCGATGCCCCGGCCCTGGAAGTCGGGGTGCACATGGAGCTCTGTGATCACGAAGGAGTCGTCGAGCCAGGCGTCGTTGCCCTCCCGCACGAGGTAGGGCTGGACGACCGTGGACCACCAGTGCGTACGGTCGTTGGGCATTCCGTACACGAACCCGACGAGCCGCCCGGCGGCCGTCGTCGCGCCATAGGCGCACGCGCCCGGGTTCCGCAGGTGGCGCAGCACGATGTGGTGACGTACCGCGACCTCGTCCTCGGTCAGCCCGAAGGCGAGGGCCTGTACGGCGAGGGCGTCGTCCACGCGTGCGGCGAGGTCGACCGGTCGGACCACGACGTCATCCATGCGACCGAACCTTACAAGCGGATCAGAAGAGGACGCTCATGAAGGCCCCGACCTCCTGGAAACCGACGCGGCGGTACGCGGCCCTCGCCGGGAGGTTGTAGTCGTTGACGTACAGCGACACCACCGGCGCCACATCGGCGAGGGCGTAGCGCAGTACGGCGGCCATGCCCGTCTCGGACAGGCCGCGGCCACGGTACTCGGGGTCGACCCAGACGCCCTGGATCTGGCAGGCCTGCGGCGTCGCCGCGCCGATCTCGGCCTTGAAGACGACCTTGCCGTCGTCGATGCGGGCGAAGGAGCGGCCCGTGCCGACCAGTTCGGCGACGCGGGCCTGGTAGAGCAGGCCGCCGTCGCCGGCCATGGGCGAGACGCCGACCTCCTCGGTGAACATGGCCACGCACGCCGGCATGATCACGTCCATCTCGTCCTTGCGGATGCGGCGGACGAGCGGGTCCGGCTCGACGTCCGGGGACGGCCGGTCGGTGACCATCAGCGGCTGGTGGGCGCGGACGTCCCGGGCGGGGCCCCAGCTCGGTTCGAGGAGCCGCCACAGCTGGGCGGTGGGCTCGGCGGGGCCGACGATCGACGAGCAGCGGCGGCCCGCCCGGCGGGCGCGGTCGGCGAAGGCGCGGACGGCTTCGGGTGTGGCGCAGATGGGGACGAGGTTGGCGCCGGAGTAACAGAGCGAGCGGAGCCGCCCGTCCGCGTACCAGCCCCACATCTCGCCGCCGAGGCGCCAGGGGTCGAGCCCCGCGACCTGGACACGGGAGGTGACGAACGCGTTGGCGACGGGCTCGCTCTCCAGAACGGCGAGCGCGGCGCCGAGGTCGCTGGGCTCGAGGACCCGGGTGGTGGTCTGCGTCAACACGAGGGGGCCTCACCATGCGTTCCATACGGGTCCTGGCACTGTACCTGGCGGCACGGGCGAAGCGGCAGGACACCGATGAGGGCCCCCGTTGTGGGCAGTCGTCGCGCAGGACGGGACGGGTGGGCACAACGGCGCGGGGCGGTGCCGTTTACCGTGCCCAGGGAGGGGACGGACCCCCGTTGTGGGCAGTCGTCCCGCAGGACGGGACGGGTGGGCACAACGGCGCGGGGCGGTGCCGTCTACGTGCCCGGAGGGGACGGACCTTCGTTGTGGGCAGTCGTCCCGCAGAGCGGGACGGGTGGGCACAACGGCCGCGGGGCGGTGCCGTCTACCGTGCCAGGGGGGGGACGGACCGCCGTTGTGGGCAGTCGTCCCGCAGGGCGGGACGGGTGGGCACAACGGCGCGGGGCGGTGCCCTTTACGGTGCCCCCGGGTACGGTCCGGCCGGGGGCGCGGTGGTGGGGGCGGCGGGGCCCCTCCGGGCTCGCCTCCTCGGGGCCGGCGGCCTTGGGTACGGGCAAGGGAGCCCGTCCGTAGCCGCCAACCCCTGCGGGGGCGACCCTGCACGGCCCCGCCTCGGGCCGGATCCGGAGTGCGGGACGGGGGGAGGCGGGCACGGCCCCCGCCTCGGGCCGGAGCCGGAGTGCGGGACGGGGGGAGGCGGGCACGGCCCCCGCCTCGGGCCGGAGCCCGGTCAGCTGACGGAGACCTCGGGTTCGCCCGACATGACGCCGTCCTTCTCCATCTGCTCGGCGATCTTCATCGCCTCTTCGATGAGCGTCTCCACGATCTTGGACTCGGGAACGGTCTTGATGACCTCGCCCTTGACGAAGATCTGGCCCTTGCCGTTGCCGGACGCCACACCCAGGTCGGCCTCGCGGGCCTCGCCCGGGCCGTTGACGACACAGCCCATGACCGCCACCCGCAGCGGGACCTCCAAGCCGTCGAGACCGGCGCTGACCTGGTCGGCCAGCTTGTAGACATCCACCTGGGCCCGCCCGCAGGACGGGCAGGAAACGATCTCCAGGCGGCGCTGGCGGAGGTTGAGCGACTCCAGGATCTGGATACCGACCTTGACCTCCTCCGCCGGCGGCGCGGAGAGGGAGACCCGGATGGTGTCGCCGATGCCCTCGGAGAGCAGCGCGCCGAAAGCCACGGCCGACTTGATGGTGCCCTGGAAGGCCGGGCCCGCCTCCGTGACGCCCAGGTGCAGCGGATAGTCGCACTGGGCGGCGAGCTGGCGGTAGGCGTTGACCATCACCACCGGGTCGTTGTGCTTGACCGAGATCTTGATGTCGCGGAAGCCGTGCTCCTCGAAGAGGGACGCCTCCCAGAGGGCCGACTCGACCAGCGCCTCGGGGGTGGCCTTGCCGTACTTCTCCAGCAGCCGCCGGTCGAGGGAGCCCGCGTTCACGCCGATGCGGATCGGCGTACCCGCGTCGCCCGCGGCCTTGGCGATCTCCTTGACCTTGTCGTCGAACTGCTTGATGTTGCCCGGGTTCACCCGGACCGCCGCGCAGCCCGCGTCGATGGCGGCGAAGACGTACTTCGGCTGGAAGTGGATGTCCGCGATCACCGGGATCTGCGACTTCCGCGCGATCGTCGCCAGCGCGTCGGCGTCGTCCTGCGTGGGACAGGCGACCCGCACGATCTGGCAGCCGGACGCGGTCAGCTCGGCGATCTGCTGGAGCGTGGCACCGATGTCGGAGGTGCGCGTCGTCGTCATCGACTGCACCGACACGGGCGCGTCGCCGCCCACGGCCACCGAGCCGACCTGGATCTTGCGGCTGACGCGGCGGTCGGCCAGCTTGGTCGGAACGGACGGGATACCGAGAGAAATCGCGGTCATCTGCTGTGCAACCCCAAGGAGTGGATCGAGGTCCCGAGATCGGCGGGCTCCAGCTTCGAGATTACAGCCCCCCAATGACGGGGCCGGACACCAAGGGGTGTCCGGCCGTCGTCGTTCACGCGTACGTACGCCGCGTCTACGAGATTTTCACCGGGTTGACGATGTCCGCGACCAGCACGAGCAGCGTGAAGCAGATGAAGATTCCCGCCACCACGTAGGCCACCGGCATCAGCTTGGCGACGTCGAAGGGGCCCGGGTCGGGCCGGCGGAAGACCTTCGCCAGGTTGCGGCGCACCGACTCCCAGAGCGCGCCGGCGATGTGTCCACCGTCGAGGGGCAGCAGGGGCAGCATGTTGAACAGGAAGAGGGAGAGGTTGAAGCCTGCCAGCAGGGTCAGGAACGTCGCGATGATGTTCTGCGTGGGGATGTCCAGGTTCATCACCTCGCCGCTGATCCGGGCGGCACCGACGACGCCCACCGGGGAGTCGGCCTTGCGCTCACCGTCGCTGAATGCCGCGTTCCAGAGGTCCGGGACCTTGGAGGGCAGGGCGACGATGGACTCGGCGCCGTTCTCGATCATGTCGCCCATACGGTCCACGGACTGGCCGAAGCTGAGCGGCATGATCTCGGTCTTGGCGGCGAAGCCCAGGTAGCCGGCGGGGACGAACTTGCCCTCGACGACTTCGCCGTCCTCGTCCTTCTGGACGACTTCGTTCTTGATCAGGGTCGGGTGGAGGGTCACCTCTTGCCCGTCGCGGACGACGGTGAGGTCGGCGGGGCCGATCGTGTCGCGGATGCGCTCGGAGAGCGTCGCCCAGTCGTCGACGGGCCTGCCGTCGAAGGCCACGATCTTGTCACCGGTCCTGAGTCCGGCGGCGTGTGCCGGGGACACCGGGTCGCCCTTGGCACAGGTGTCGCGCTTCTCGCTCTGCTCGATGACGCACTTCTGTACGCCGGCGACCTCGGTCGTCTGGGTCGCGTACCCGAACGTCATGGAGACGCCGAGGAAGATCGCGACGGCCAGGACCAGGTTCATGAACGGTCCGGCGAACATCACGATCACGCGCTTCCACGGCTTGCGCGTGTAGAACAGCCGTGTCTCGTCGCCCGGCTGGAGTTCCTCGTACGCCGCCGACCGGGCGTCCTCGATCATGCCGCGGAACGGCGAGGTGGAGCGGGCCTCTATGCGGCCGTCGTCGCCGGGCGGGAACATGCCGATCATGCGGATGTAGCCACCGGCCGGGATGGCCTTGAGGCCGTACTCCGTCTCGCCCTTCTTCCGCGACCAGATGGTGGGGCCGAAGCCCACCATGTACTGCGGCACGCGGATGCCGAAGAGCTTGGCCGTGGAGAGGTGCCCCAGTTCGTGCCAGGCGATGGAGAAGAGCAGGCCGACCGCGAAGAGCGCGATGCCGAGGACCGTCAACAGAATCGTCATGCGCGAGCCTCCGCGGTCGCCTTCGCCGTCAGTTCACGAGCCCGGGCGCGGGCCCAGGTCTCCGCTTCCAGGACGTCCGGCATGGTGAGGGAGGTTCCCTCGGCGGGCGTGCCGTGCTCGGCGACGACCGCCGTTACCGTGTCCATGATGCCGTTGAAGGGCAGGCGCCCGGCGAGGAACGCCTCGACGCACTCCTCGTTCGCGGCGTTGAACACGGCCGGGGCCGTGCCGCCCAGTTCGCCGACGTGCCGGGCGAGGCCGACGGCCGGGAAGGCCTCGGTGTCGAGCGGGAAGAACTCCCAGGTGGACGCCTTGGTCCAGTCGAAGGCCGGGGCCGCGTCCGGGACGCGCTCGGGCCAGCCGATGCCGATGGCGATCGGCCCGCGCATGTCGGGCGGGGTGGCCTGGGCGAGGGTGGACCCGTCGGTGAATTCAACCATCGAGTGAACATACGACTGCGGGTGGACGACCACCTCAATGCGGTCGAAGGGAATGTCGTAGAGCAGGTGCGCCTCGATGACTTCCAGGCCCTTGTTGACGAGCGTCGCGCTGTTGACCGTGATCACCGGTCCCATGGCCCAGGTGGGGTGCGCGAGGGCGTCCTCGCGGGTGACGTGGGCCAGCTCTTCCCTCGTACGGCCGCGGAACGGGCCGCCGGAAGCGGTGACGACCAGCTTGCGGACGTCGGCGCGCGTGCCGGCGGCCAGGGCCTGGAAGAGCGCGGCGTGCTCGGAGTCCACGGGGATGATCTGGCCCGGCTTGGCGAGGGCCTTCACCAGCGGGCCGCCGACGATCAGCGACTCCTTGTTGGCGAGGGCGAGGGTGCGGCCCGCTTCGAGGGCGGCGAGGGTCGGTGCGAGGCCGATGGAGCCGGTGATGCCGTTGAGCACGGTGTGGCAGTCGGAGGCCGCCAGCTCGGTGGCGGCGTCCGGTCCCGCGAGGATCTCCGGCAGCGGCTCGGAGCCGTAGCTCTCCTTCAGCGCCTCCCGCAGCGCGGGAACCGCCTCCTCGCGCGCCACCGCCACCGTACGCACCCGCAGCCGGCGCGCCTGCTCGGCCAGGAGCCCGGCCCGGCCGCCGGCGGCGGACAGGGCGGTGACGCGGAAGCGGTCGGGGTTGCGCAGCACCAGGTCGATGGCCTGGGTGCCGATGGACCCGGTGGAGCCGAGGACGACGATGTCCCGGCGGCCTTCGGCCGGATCGAAGGCGATGTGCGGGTCTGCGAGAGGGGCTGGGCTGTCGCTCATGCCCCCCATTCTTGCCGCATCCGGGCCGTGCCCCGACCCGGCATCCCCTAAGCCGGGGATGTGAACCTTCCCCAATGGGCGTGGAAGTCCGGGAAGGTCTTGCGTACGCAGCCGGGGTCGTCGAAGGAGATGCCAGGGGTGAGCAGTCCGGTGACGGCGAACGACATCACGATGCGGTGGTCACCGTGGGTGGTGATCTCGGCGGGAGCCGGGGTGCCCGGGTGGATCTCGATCCAGTCGGGGCCCGTGGTGGCGGTGACGCCGAGGCGGCGGAGGTTGTCGGCGCACGCCTGGAGGCGGTCGCACTCCTTGACCCGGGTGTTGGCGACGTCCTCGATGCGGACCGGGCCGTCCGCGTACGGGGCGAGGGCGGCGAGGGTGGGCATGGTGTCGGAGATGTCCCGCATGTTGACGGTGAGGCCCTGGAGGCGGCCGGTGCCGCGCACGGTGGTGCCGTGGGCGGTGATCGTGACGTCGGCGCCCATACGGCGAAGGACGTCGACGAAGGCGAGGTCGCCCTGGAGGGCGCCGGTGCCCAGGCCCTCGACGGTGACCTCGCGGCCGGTGAGCGCGGCGGCGGCGAAGAAGTAGCTGGAGGTGGAGGCGTCGGGCTCGATCGCGTAGGTGGTGGCGCGGTAGCCGGTGGGCGGGACGGTGAAGACGTCGCCGTCTCGGGTGGGCGCGGCGCCGAAGGCGCGCATCATCGCGAGGGTGATCTCGACGTACGGCTCCGAGACCAGGTCCGTGACGGTGATGGTGAGGCCCTCGGCGGTGAGCGGGCCGAGCATCAGCAGGGCGGTGAGGTACTGGGACGACTGGCCGGCGTCCAGGGTGAGCGTGCCGCCCTTGATGCCGGAGGCGGCGATCCGCAGCGGGTGGTGGCCCTCGGCCTCTTCGTGGCGCAAGTCGACGCCCAGGGTGCGGAGGGCTTCGGTGAGGGGGCCGAGGGGGCGGCGGCGCATCTGCGCGGAGGCGTCGAACCGGAAGTCGCCGTGTCCGGCGGCGGCGAGCGCGGGCAGGAACCGGGCGGTGGTGGCGCCGTCACGGCAGTAGACGTCGGCAGTGGGGGCGGCGGGCCCGGCGGGGCGGCCCTGGACGCGCCACACGCCGGGTGCCCGCTCGACCTCGTACCCGAGGGCGATGAGCCCTTCGGCGAACCCTTCGGTGTCGTCGGAGACGAGCGGGCGCAGGAGGGTGGTGGTGCCGTCGGCCGCGGCGGCGAGGAAGAGGGCGCGGGCCGTGACGGACTTGGAGCCGGGGATGTCGATGACGGTCACGGCGCCCATCCTGCCGTTCGTGGCGGGACGGGCGCCGGGTGTCTCAGGTGCTGGTCAGCGGATGGGACGGTGGACGTTCTCGCGGGTGGAGGGGCCGGGGGTGGCGTCGGCGATCCAGGGGCCGTCGCCGCTGGGGTCGAGGACGCCCTCCTCGAGCCAGGTGTAAGTGCCGGACAGGACGCCCTTGACCACCTTGCGGTCGAGGTCGTCGGTGTTGTTCCAGAGGCGGCCGAACAGCTCCTCCACGCGGATGCGGGACTGGCGGCAGAAGGCGTCGGCGAGCTGGTACGCCTCGCGGCCGTGGTCGCCGGTGGAGCGCAGCAGCTCGGCCCGTACGCAGGCGGCGCTCATGGCGAACAGTTCGGCGCCGATGTCGACGATCCGCCCGAGGAAGCCCTGCTTGGTCTCCATACGGCCCTGCCAGCGGGACATGGCGTAGAAGGTGGAGCGGGCCAGCTTGCGGGAGGTGCGCTCGACGTAGCGGAGGTGGGTGGACAGGTCGAGGTGGCCGGCGGGGTGGAAGTCCCCGTACGCGCGGGGCAGCTGGCCGGGTCCGGCGACGAGTTTGGGCAGCCAGCGGGCGTAGAAGACCCCGGCCTGGGCGCCCGCCTTCGCCTTGTCGCCGAACGTCTTGTCGGGGTCGATGATGTCGCCGGCGACCGCGAGGTGGGCGTCGACGGCCTCGCGGGCGATCAGCAGGTGCATGATCTCGGTGGAGCCCTCGAAGATGCGGTTGATCCGCAGGTCGCGCAGGAGTTGCTCGGCGGGTACGCCCCGTTCGCCGCGGGCGGCGAGGGACTCGGCGGTCTCGTAGCCCCGGCCGCCGCGGATCTGGACCAGTTCGTCGGCGATGAGCCAGGCCATCTCGGAGCCGTACAGCTTGGCGAGGGCCGCTTCGATGCGGATGTCGTTACGGTCCTCGTCGGCCATCTGGCTGGAGAGGTCGACGACGGCTTCGAGGGCGAAGGTGGTGGCGGCGATAAAGGAGATCTTCGCGCCGACGGCCTCGTGGTGGGCGACCGGCTTGCCCCACTGTTCGCGTACGGAGGTCCACTCACGGGCGATCTTCAGACACCATTTGCCGGCGCCCACGCACATGGCGGGCAGGGACAGGCGTCCGGTGTTGAGGGTGGTGAGCGCGATCTTCAGGCCGGCGCCCTCGGGGCCGATGCGGTTGGCGGCCGGGACGCGGACCTGGTGGAAGCGGGTGACGCCGTTCTCCAGGCCGCGCAGCCCCATGAAGGCGTTGCGGTTCTCGACGGTGACGCCGTCCGAGCCGGCCTCGACGATGAAGGCCGTGATGCCGCCCTTGTGTCCCTCGAACTTCGGTACGCGGGCCATGACGACCATCAGGTCGGCGACCACGCCGTTGGTGGTCCACAGTTTGACCCCGTCGATGACGTAGTCGTCGCCGTCCGGGACGGCGGTGGTGGCCAGGCGGGCGGGGTCGGAGCCGACGTCGGGCTCGGTGAGGAGGAACGCGGAGATGTCGGTACGGGCCAGGCGCGGGAGGTAGGTCTCCTTCTGCTCGGGCGTGCCGAACTGTTTGAGCGGCTGCGGTAGGCCGATCGACTGGTGGGCGGAGAGCAGGGCGCCGACGGCGGGGCTCACGGAGCCGACCAGGGCGAGGGCCTTGTTGTAGTACACCTGGGTGAGGCCGAGGCCGCCGTACTTCGTGTCGATCTTCATCCCGAGGGCGCCGATCTCCTTGAGGCCGTCGATCACGGCGTCGGGGATGCGGGCCTCCCGCTCGATCAGGGCGCCGTCGATCTTCGTCTCGCAGAAGTCGCGCAGTTTGGCGAGGAACTCCTCGCCCCTCTGGGCCTGTTCGGTGGCGGGCATGGGGTGCGGGTGGATCAGGTCGAGCCGGAAGCGGCCCAGGAACAGCTCCTTGGCGAAACTGGGCTTGCGCCAGTCCTGTTCGCGGGCGGCCTCGGCGACCTGGCGGGCTTCGCGCTCGGAGACTTTGGGCTTGTGGTGGGGGCCGGACATGTGGGCTCACCTCGCCGCGTTGGGGGGCGGCCGGCCGGTGGTCCTACCGACCGGTGCTACCCGACCGTATTACCCGATTACGTCGCGTACGAAAAGGCGGCCGGAGCCCCCGCACAGTGGGCTCCGGCCGCCGGTCTGGGCCGTACGAGTGACGCGCTGTTACAGGGCCAGGCCCGTGAGGACCAGCACGCGCTCGTAGGTGTAGTCGTCCATCGCGTACCGCACGCCCTCGCGGCCCACGCCGGACTGCTTGGCGCCGCCGTACGGCATCTGGTCGGCGCGGTAGGACGGGACGTCGCCGATGATCACGCCGCCGACCTCGAGGGCGCGGTGGGCGCGGAAGGCGGTCTGGAGGTCGTGGGTGAACACGCCCGCCTGGAGGCCGAACTTCGAGTCGTTGACCTTGGCGAACGCCTCGGCCTCGCCGTCGACCTTGTGGAGGGTGAGGACCGGGCCGAAGACCTCCTCGCAGGCGAGGGTGACATCGGCGGGGAGGTTCTCCAGCACGGTCGGGGCGTAGGTCGCGCCGTCGCGCTTGCCGCCGGTGAGCAGCTTGGCGCCGGCCGCCACGGCCTCGTCGACCCAGGCCTCGACGCGCTTGGCGGCGTCCTCGCTGACCAGCGGGCCGACGTCGGTGGTGTCGTCGGACGGGTCACCGGTGCCCTGCGCCTCGACGGCGGCGGTGACCTTGGCGACCAGGCGGTCGTAGACGGAGGCGTCGGCGATCACGCGCTGCACGGAGATGCAGGACTGGCCGCCCTGGTAGTTGGAGAAGGTGGCGATACGGGTCGCCGCCCAGTCCAGGTCCTCCTCGGAGGACCAGTCGCCGAGGACGACGGCGGCGGCGTTGCCGCCGAGCTCCAGGGTGCAGTGCTTGTGCGGCACGGACTCCTGGATGGCGTAGCCGACCTTGTCGGAACCGGTGAAGGAGATCACCGGCAGGCGCTCGTCCTTGACCAGGGCGGGCATGCGGTCGTTGGTGACCGGGAGGATCGACCAGGAACCGGCCGGCAGGTCGGTCTCGGCGAGCAGCTCGCCCAGGATCAGGCCGGACAGCGGGGTGGCCGGGGCGGGCTTGAGGATGATGGGGGCGCCGACGGCGATGGCCGGGGCGACCTTGTGGGCGCACAGGTTGAGCGGGAAGTTGAACGGCGCGATGCCGAGGACGACGCCCTTGGGGAAGCGGCGGGTCAGGCCGAGGCGGCCGGTGCCGCCGGCGTCGGTGTCGAGGCGCTGGGCGTCGCCGCCGTTGAAACGGCGGGCCTCCTCGGCGGCGAGGCGGAAGACGGAGACGGCACGGCCGACCTCGCCGCGGGCCCACTTGATGGGCTTGCCGTTCTCGGCGGAGATCAGCTGGGCGATCTCCTCGGTGCGCTCGACGAGCCGCTTCGACACGTGGTCGAGGGCGGCGGCACGCACGTGGGCCGGCGTGGCGGCGAACTCGTCGATCACCGCGTGGGCGGCGGCCACGGCCTCTTCGACCTGGGCCTCGGTGGGCACGCTCACCTGGCCGACGGTGCGGCCGTCCCAGGGGGAGGTGACGTCGAAGGTGGTCTCGCCGGTGGCCTGGCGGCCGGCGAGCCAGAAGGCGGTGGCAGTCATGAGTGAATCCGGCCCTTTCGAAGCTGTGCGGGGTGGGGGGTTCCTCTGCTCACACGGTAGGGCCGGTCCGGCGCGTGGTCGCTTGTCCGGGATGGAGTAGTACCCGGTCTCAGTTTCGCCGTTCCGTACTGACGATGAGCCACACCCCGGCCACGACGACCGCACCGCCGAGGGCGATCGGCCAGCTCAGGGCCTCGTCGAGGATCAGTGCGCCGAGGACGACGGCGACGACGGGGTTGACGTAGGCGTACGTGGCGACGAGGGAGAGCGGCGCGGTCTGCAGGAGCCAGGCGTACGCGGTGAAGGCCAGCAGCGAGCCGAAGAGGACGAGGTAGGCGAGGGCGACCCAGGAGCGGGTTGAGACGGCGGCGACGTCCAGGCCGCGCTGCTCGCCGCGGATCAGCCCCAGGAGCAGGCAGCCGAGACCACCGGCGATCATCTCGTACACGCTCGCCGTGAAGGGGTTGGCGGGCATCGGTATGCGCGAGGCGGAGAACGACCCGGTCGACCACAGCAGGGACGCCACGATCACGGTGAGGACGCCGCCGATCCGCACGTCGCCGCTGAGGCCGGGGAGGGTGAGGACGGCGAGCCCGGCGAGGCCCAGCAGGACGCCCGCGTAGGCGCCGGGACCGGGCCGGTCGCCGAAGGCGGTGCGCAGGAGCACGACCCAGGCGGGGACGATCGCGACGAGGAGGGCGGCGAGGCCGGAAGGGACGGAGGTCTCGGCGAGGACGACGAGCCCGTTGCCGCCGAGGAGCAGCAGGAGCCCGACGACGACGGCGGACGCGAGCTGCGGGCGGCTGACCTTGAGGACGCCGATCCCCTTTCGCCAGGCGAGGAGGGCGGCGAGGAGGACGCCTGCGACGACGAACCTGACGCCGGCGGAGAGGAAGGGCGGCATGGTTTCGACGACGACGCGGATGCCGAGGTAGGTGGAGCCCCACACCACGTAGACGATCCCCAGCGCGGCCCATACCGCGCCGGTGATACGGCGGGCGGGTCGTGGTCCGGGGCGGTCGGCGAGGGCGGAGGTGGCGGGGGCGGAGTCTCCGGCGCGGCTTGTCATGCACCGGAGACTATGGATCCGCGGGGCGAAACATCAACAATTTTGCCCGGAAGCGGGCAGGGGTGGGTGCTTGTCGGCGATTTCGCGAGGGCGTGGCTCTGGGGGCCCGGCCGCGCGCTGGGCGGTGGGGCGCCTGGGGGGTGGGCGCTCGGGGCCGGGGCGGGTGGTTCGGGCGGGTGGCGCCCGGGGGGCGGGCAGTCCGGGGACCGGGTGGCTCCCCCGGCGGGAAGCGGGTGCCGTGGCGTCTGGGCCGGCCCCCCGCGGGGGTGCCGTCCGGCGGGGGCCGGCGGCACACCGGTCGGGTCAGGGCGTCGGGGCGTCGCCGGTGGCCTTCAGGGCGAGCCAGAGCTCCATCCGGACGTCCGGGTCGTCCAGTGAGCGGCCCAGGATCTCCTCGACGCGGCGCATCCGGTACCGCAGGGTGTGACGGTGGACGCCCAGGTCCGCCGCCGCGGCGTCCCACTGGCCGTGGCGGGAGAGCCAGGCGCGCAGGGAGGCGACCAGGTCGCCGCGGCCGGTCGCGTCGTGCTCGTACAGGGCGCGGAGCATGCCGTCGGCGAAGGCGCGTACGGCATCGTCCGCGAGCAGGGGCAGGACCGAGCCGGCCGCCAGGTCCTCGTGCTCCACGAGCGCCCGGCCGCGCCGGCTGGCCACCGACAGGGCCTGCTCCGCCTGCTTGTACGCGGCGGCTGCCGCGATGGGGCCCGTCGGGGCGGACAGGCCGATGACGACCCCTGCCTCCTCGGCCTCCTTCTCGGCGTACCCCTCGCATGCGGCCGCCACCGAGCCGCCGTCCCCGGCCAGCACCACCAGCCGCTCGTCGCCCTCCGGCACCGTCAGCACGGCCTCGCCGGTACGCGCGGCCGCCGCCTCCAGGGACTCGGCGAGCGCGGGCAGCGGCGCCTCCGCGGCCGGGTCCCGCTCCGCCGTGGCCGGCTCCGCGATCAGCAGCCGGAACGGGGCGTCGAGCAGCCCGCCGTACAGGTCACCCGCCACCGCCCTGGCGTGGTCCGGCTGCCCGGCCAGCATCATCCGCAGGACGGCCGCGCCGAGCCGCTGCTCGGCCGCCTGGAGCGAGCGCGACCGCTCGGTGGTGAGCGTCAGCAGGGCGATGGCCGAATGGACGGCGTAACGTTCCGCCGTCCCGAGCGGCGCGCCCGTGCCGACCGCCAGAGCACCGCGCACCCGGCGCCCGCTGCCCAGGGACTGGAGCTCCACCCGGTCGTCGGTGCCGCCGACCACCGCGCTGGCGGGCGCCGACCGCTCCCGGAGCCGCTGTACATCGGGGGTGAGCCGGGCGGCCCGGCGCGCCGCCCACTCCGGAGCGGCGGCCAGCACGGCGCCGGACGCGTCATAGAGGGCCGCCCAGCCGTCGACGTGGGCGGCCAGCCGTGCCACGACCGCCGCCGGACCCTCGGCGAGGGCCGCCCGGGTCATCTCCCGCTGGGCTTCGAACCCGGCCGTCACCGCCCGGTACTGGTCCGCCGCGACCGCCGCCGACACGGCCTTGGAAATCGCGAGGAACGGGGTGCGGCGGGGCACCTCCAGCAGCGGCAGGCCCTCGTCGCGCGCGGCGTCCACGAGCGCCTGTGGAGTCTCGTCGTAATTGACGCCGACGGCGAAGCCGAGCCCGACGACACCGGCGTCGGACAGCCGCTTGACGTAGCGGCGCATGGCCTCGGGGTTCTCGGCGTCCAGCTTCATGGCGGTGACCATGAGCAGCTCGCCGCCCTCCATGTACGGGACGGGGTCGGCGAGCTCGCTGACGTGCGCCCAGCGGACGGGCGTGTCGAGCCGGTCCTCCCCGGCGCGGACGGTGAGCTTCAGCGCCGAGTGCTGGACGAGCGAGGCGAGCGTGAGCGGCATGGCGATGACCGTCGGACTTTCGGGAGGGGAGCGCGGAGGGTTTTTCGCCGTCCCGTATGAACGACTCCCGTCAATTCTGCCAGGTTGTCATGTCACATCAGGTGCGCAGGTCGACGAGGAGCGGAGGCACGTGTTCCCCCCGGACGCCCGTCAGGGACAGTACGGCATGCCCGGGAGGCACAGCGTGGGCGAGGTCGGAGGCGGACCAGCGCTGCCGCTCGACCTCCCGTACGGTGACCGCCTCGGCGGTCGCCGCCTTGCCCGTGACCAGGCGGCGGAGGAAGTGCAGGGCCTTGGTCAGCGGCTCGTCGGAGATGATCTGCCGGTTGGTCACGTCCCGCGTCTGCACCCACTCGGTGCCCCAGGTCTCGGCGAACCGCCCGCCGTCCCAGGACGCGATCCCGGCGAACGCCATCCTGCACCCGACCGCGCCCAGCAGCGGTCCGCGCAGCGCCTCCGGCACGTCCTCCAGGGTGCGCAGCGCCAGGACGACTCCGGCGTGGGCCGAGCGCAGCCGCTGGATGGCGCGCACGGAGTCGGCGGTGACCGTGTACGTGGCGTCGTCGAGGACCAGACAGGCGAACAGCGACCGGTCCGCCCGGCCCAGCGCCGCCTCGGTGAACTGGGCCAGCAGCAGCCGGGCCACGATCCGGGACGCCTCCGCGTGCCCGCGCTCCGGCAGGTCGACGCGGACGCGCAGCGGGTGCTCGATGGCGTTCAGCGAGAAGCGGTGCCCTTCGGCGTCGGTGCGGAAGAACCGGGCGAACGCGGGCCGGTCGAGGAACGCGATCCGCTCCGCCAGCAGCACCCCGACGTCGTCGCCGCGGTCGGCCTGCCGCTGCCGCGCGTCCAGCTCCCGTAGCTGCGCCGGGTCGTCGGACACGGCGGCGCGCAACCGGGCCAGCGCCTCGGGCGCCCCGCCGAGCAGCTCGCGCAGCTCGGGTACGGCGGGGAAGTGGCCGTGCGCGGCACGGTAGGGGCCGATGAGCTGGGCGAGCGCCGTGGCGGCGCGGCGGCTGTCGGGGACGAGGTCGCCGACGAGGGCCTCGGCGAGCATCCGGGCGGCCTCGTCGGGGTCGTCGGCGCCGCCGTACAGGTCGAGGTCGTGGCGGGAGT
Organism: Streptomyces sp. NPDC041796; assembly: GCF_055590785.1. NCBI lineage: Bacteria > Bacillati > Actinomycetota > Actinomycetes > Kitasatosporales > Streptomycetaceae > Streptomyces > Streptomyces sp. NPDC041796. The sequence goes on along the minus strand of NZ_JBVJAH010000001.1, from coordinate 658,065 downwards.
CGGGGCGGCCCACGGAGATGATCACGTCGAACGCCTCGTCAGGGGCGAGGGCGGTGCCGTGGGCCGTCACGGCGACGACGGCGGCCCGGTTGGCCAGGGCCTGGAGGCACAGGGACTCCACGACGGGACGGACCAGCCGGACCGTCTTCCCGGACCCGGCGGGGCCGACGGCGAGCAGGGAGGTGCCGAGCACGGCGGGCTCCAGGGCGACCCCGGTGGTCCGCCGGGCGTACGGGTTGCGGGGGTGGTCGGCGGCGGTGCCGATCCGGACCTGGGAGGTGGCGAGGTCGTGCGCGGCGGTGCGGACGGGCAGGTCGCGCACTCCCGAGGGGTGCGCGCAGGCGGCGGGCCCATGGGCGCGGACGGCGTCGGTGAACGCGGCGAGCCGGCTCGGATGGGTCCGTACGCCCTGCCAGGCGCGCCGGATGCGGGCGTAGTCCACATCGCGGAGCGCCCCGGACCGGGTGGCCTCGGCGAGCCGCTGCGCGGCCTCGGTCAGCCCGGCGTCCCGTAGCTCGGGCCAGTCGACGGGGTCGGCGTCGGGGGGCGGCGGCGGGGGCGGGGTGTCCTTCTTCTTGGCGTACCGGCGCCAGATCTCGGGGATGTGGCCGATCCGGGCGAAGAAGACGAGGAGGCCGCCGCCGACGATCGCGTAGTACACATAGCTGGCCGTGGCCCAGGTGTCCGGCTGCGTGCGCCACTCGTCAGGGGTGAACGCCAGGAGCGGCCAGAGCCAGTAGTAGCCGAGGTACCCGTTCCACAGCAGGGACCACAGGAGCCAGCCGCTGAGCAGGGCGATCACCGCGCCGGCGAACAGCCGTCGCGCGGGCACCGTCTCCGGTTCCTCCTCCGGGCGTGGCCGGTGCCCGAACCGCCACACCCCGGGCTCGGCCGCCGGCCGGGGCGTACGCAGCCACTGCGCGGTGCCGCCGCCCGCGGGCGGCGGAGCGTGCCGGGGCGGGGGCGGCACCGGCGGCTTCCCGACATGGCTGCGCCGTGCCTCGTACGTACCGTCGGTGTCCATGAACCCCTGCCCCCTGACCAGCCAGGTCCCGCGCGTCTGTGCCTCCGTCAATCTAGCCGTCCGGGCGGGGCGGTTCACCGACCTGTGGACAAGTCCGGAGCAGCGGGGTGCCGGACGGCTGCTATGTCCGTCCCGGACAAGGACACACCCCCGACCACTCCCTAACGGAGCATGCCTACCCCGCTCCCCCACGCCTAGCCTGCGGAAGAAAGAGAAGTAGCGTCCGAAAGACCCCACCCCAGGAGCCCCGCATGACCGAAATCCCGCAGGAGCGCCGCGTCGTCACCGCCATTCCCGGCCCGAAGTCGCAGGAGCTTCAGGCCCGTCGTCTGTCCGCGGTCGCGGGTGGCGTGGGCTCCGTGCTGCCGGTCTTCACGACCCGCGCCGGTGGCGGCATCATCGAGGACGTCGACGGCAACCGCCTGATCGACTTCGGTTCCGGTATCGCCGTGACGTCCGTGGGTGCCTCCGCCGAGGCCGTGGTGCGCCGGGCGAGTGCCCAGCTTGAGCAGTTCACGCACACCTGTTTCATGGTCACGCCGTACGAGGGCTACGTCGAGGTCTGCGAGGCGCTGGCCGAGCTGACGCCGGGCGACCACGCCAAGAAGTCCGCGCTGTTCAACAGCGGTGCCGAGGCCGTCGAGAACGCGGTCAAGATCGCCCGTTCGTACACCAAGCGCCAGGCCGTCGTCGTCTTCGACCACGGCTACCACGGCCGTACGAACCTCACCATGGCGCTGACCGCCAAGAACATGCCGTACAAGCACGGCTTCGGTCCGTTCGCGCCCGAGGTCTACCGTGTGCCGGTGGCGTACGGCTACCGCTGGCCGACCGGGCCCGAGAACTGCGGCCCGGAGGCCGCCGCGCAGGCGATCGACCAGATCACCAAGCAGATCGGCGCCGAGAACGTCGCCGCGATCATCATCGAGCCGGTGCTCGGTGAGGGCGGCTTCATCGAGCCCGCCAAGGGCTTCCTCCCCGCGATCGTGAAGTTCGCCAACGACAACGGCATCGTCTTCGTCGCCGACGAGATCCAGTCCGGCTTCTGCCGCACCGGCCAGTGGTTCGCGTGCGAGGACGAGGGTGTCGTCCCGGACCTGATCACCACCGCCAAGGGCATCGCGGGCGGTCTGCCGCTCGCCGCCGTCACCGGCCGCGCCGAGATCATGGACGCCGTGCACGGTGGTGGCCTGGGCGGCACCTACGGCGGCAACCCGGTGGCCTGCGCCGGTGCGCTCGGCGCCATCGAGACGATGAAGGAGCTCGACCTCAACGGCAAGGCCAAGCGCATCGAGGAGGTCATGAAGGGCCGCCTCGCCGCCATGCAGGAGAAGTACGAGATCATCGGCGACATCCGTGGCCGCGGCGCCATGATCGCGATCGAGCTGGTGAAGGACCCGGCGACCAAGGAGCCGAACCCGGAGGCCGCCGGCGCGCTCGCCAAGGCCTGCCACGCCGAGGGCGTACTGGTCCTGACCTGTGGCACCTACGGCAACGTGCTGCGTTTCCTGCCGCCGCTGGTCATGAGCGAGGAACTGCTGAACGAGGGCCTCGACATCATCGAAAGCGCGTTCGCGGGCGTGTGACGCACAGCGACCGGTTGTGAAGAAGCCGTGGGGGGCCGATGGCGGGATGGGGATCCGGCTGCCGGCCCCCCTTTCTCTGCCGTACGGTTTCTGCAGATGAGAGAAACACCCCGTCCGCAGGGGACTGCGGACGGCTCCGGGACGGAGCCTCCCCAGCCTCGTCCTGGTCGTGCCCTCGCGCACACCACCGGAGCCTCTGGCTCCGGATCTCCTCACCGATCGGACAGTCGCCCGCCCCACACCCCCCGGGGCGCGCGGCGCACCGGTCCAGGCGGCCGCCCCGGAACCACCCCCCCTGTTCCGGGGCGGCCGGCTCTTCTCTCCCTCCTCGCCACCGCCCTCTTCGCGGTCATCACCTGGCAGGTCGCCGTCCACGGCCCCCTCGCCCGCCTGGACGAGCGCGCGAGCCGTGCCCTGACGCACCGGGGCCCCCAACCGCTGACCGAGCTCCTCGCCGACCTCGGCAACATGCAGGTCGCCCTCCCCGTCCTGGCCGCCGCCATGGCCTACGCGGTGTGGCGAGGCCGGCGCGCCGAGGCGCTGTACGCGGGGCTCGCCATGGCACTCGTCCCGGCCCTGGTCGTACCACTGAAGCTCCTCGTGGACCGGGCCGGCCCGCTCACACCCGAGACCGGCTACTACCCGTCCGGGCACACGGCGACCGCCCTCGTGGCGTACTGCTGCGCGGCCGTCCTGGTCCATCGGCGCCTGCTGCCCATCGCCCTCCTGCTGACGGTGGCCACGGGCGCGGGGCTGGTACTGCGCGGCTACCACTGGCCGCTGGACGTGCTCGCTTCCGCGTGCCTGTTCGGGCCCCTCCTGTGGCTGCCCGCCCTGTGGCTGTCCGGGCGTGAGCGGCCGCGGCCGCGGGCGGAATCGCCGTCGCGGTAGCGGCACCCCGTCGCACCCCCGGTGGCCCCCGGTGGCACTCCGTCGCACCCCCGGCGGCACCCCGTCGCCGCTCCGGCGGCGCCCCGCCAGGCCTCCGGCGGCGTCCCGTCAGGTCTTCGGCGGCGCCCGGTCAGGCCTCCGGCCGCTGCCGCCGCGCCAGGAACGCCACCGCCTCGTGCATCGCCAGCTCCAGCAGCGCCGGGTCGTTCAGCGTGCCGCTGCCGTCCGGCACCACCAGCCAGCGTGCCGCGCCCGTCGCCCGGCCCGGGTACGGCACGACGATCCAGGTGCCGCGGCCGGCGGCCCTCACACCGGTGCCGACCCAGCGCGCGGCGGTGCCCACGGGGACGAAGAAGCCCAGGCGCGCGTCGCACACGTCGGCGAGCACCGGGCCGGGGCGGTCGACGAGCCGCCACAGGACGTCGAGCGTGGCGTGGCCGAGCCCGGCCGGGGTGATCAGCACGTCCCAGCGCCGGCCGGCGGGCAGGAGCGCGACCCCGAGGGGGTTGCGCTCCCACTCCCACCGACAGGCGTCCGGATCCGGCGCCACCCCGGCCAGCCACTCCACCGCGGCCTTGGCCCCCGAACCAGTCATCGCCCGCTGCCTCCCGTCCGTGTCTGTCACTGCCCCGGCGGGCAGTGCGTTCACACGGGGAGAGAGGGGTCCGTATAGATCATTACGCGGCTTCGGCGCCGACCTGGTGGTGAACCGGCTCACCGGGGGCGCACGCCCGGCGCAACCGGATGACGATCAGCTGTCGAAGCCGAGACCGAGCCGGTCCAGCGTCTTCAGCCACACGTTCCGCCGGCCGCCGTTGGCGTCGGCGCGGGCCAGCGACCACTTGGTCAGCCCGATGCCGGCCCAGGCGATCGGCTCAGGCGGGAACGGCAGCGGCTTGGTGCGCACCATCTCCAGTTCCGTCCGCTCGGTCCGCTCGCCCGACAGCAGGTCGAGCATCACGTCCGCCCCGAACCGCGTCGCGCCCACACCGAGCCCCGTGAAGCCCGCCGCGTACGCCACCCGTCCGCCGTGTGCCGTGCCGAAGAACGCGGAGAAGCGGGAGCAGGTGTCGATGGCGCCGCCCCAGGCATGGCTGAACCGCACGCCCTCCAACTGCGGGAAGCAGCGGAAGAAGTGCTCCGCGAGCTTCAGGTAGGTCTCGGGGCGGTGGTCGTGCTCGGCGCTGACCCGCCCGCCGAACGGGTAGACGGCGTCGTAACCGCCCCAGAGGATGCGGTTGTCGGCGGAGAGCCGGAAGTAGTGGAACTGGTTGGCACTGTCGCCGAGGCCCTGGCGGTTCTTCCAGCCGATGGACGCAAGCTGCTCGTCCGTGAGGGGCTCGGTCATCAGCGCGTAGTCGTAGACCGGCACCGTGTACGCGCGCACACGCTTGACCAGCGACGGGAAGACGTTGGTTCCGAGCGCGACCTGACGGGCGAAAACCCTGCCATAGGGAGTGCGTACGGCCATTCCGGCGCCCGCGCGGGCGAGCTCGAGGCCACGGGTGTTCTCGTGGACGCGTACGCCGCGGTCGGTACAGGCCCGCTTGAGGCCCCAGGCCAGCTTGGCCGGGTTCAGCATCGCGACACCGCGCCGGTCCCACAGGCCGCCCAGGAAGGTGGGCGAGTCGACCTGGGCGCGTACGGCGTCCCGGTCGAGGAGCTCCAGGTCGTCCGCGAGGCCGAGGCGGTCGGCCGCCTCGTACATCGCGGTCAGCTCCGCCATCTGGTGGGGCTCGGTGGCGACGTCGATCTCGCCGGTGCGTTCGAAGTCGCAGTCGATGCCGTACGTGGACACGGCCGCCTCGATGGCGTCGAGGTTCCGGATGCCCAGCTCTTCGAGGGTGGCCAGTTCACCGGGCCAGCGGGCGAGGCCGTTGCCGAAGCCGTGGGTGAGGGAGGCGGCGCAGAAGCCGCCGTTGCGGCCGGAGGCGGCCCAGCCCGCCTCCCGGCCCTCGATGAGGACGACGTCCCGCGCGGGGTCCCGCTCCTTGGCCAGGAGCGCGGTCCACAGGCCGCTGTAACCGCCGCCGACGACGAGCAGATCGCAGTGCTCGGTGCCGGTGAGCGCGGGCAGCGCGGCGGGCTTGCCGGGGTCTTCCAGCCAGAAGGGGACGGGCTGGGCGTCCGAGAGTGATTGTGCAGCAGTACGCATGGCAGCTGGGGCCATGGTTTCCAACTCCCTCAGGAACTCACTGGATCGTTGTGCGCTTGCGCCGGGTGGCAGCGACCTGCCCGGCGACGACCACCAGCACGGCGATGACGAACATGGCCGTACCGATGACGTTGATCTGTACGGGCGTGCCGCGCTGCGCCGAGCCCCACACGAACATGGGGAAGGTGACGGTCGAGCCCGCGTTGAAGTTGGTGATGATGAAGTCGTCGAACGACAGCGCGAAGGCGAGCAGCGCGCCGGCCGCGATACCGGGGGCGGCGATGGGCAGGGTGACCCGCAGGAAGGTCTGCACGGGACCGGCGTACAGGTCCCTGGCGGCCTCCTCCAGGCGTGGGTCCATGGACATCACGCGTGCCTTGACCGCCACCACGACGAAGCTCAGGCAGAACATGATGTGGGCGATGAGGACCGTCCAGAAGCCCAGCTCGGCGCCCATGTTGAGGAACAGCGTGAGCAGCGAGGCGGCCATGACGACCTCGGGCATGGACATCGGCAGGAAGATCAACGAGTTGATCGCGCCGCGGGCCCGGAAGCGGTAGCGGACGAGCGCGAAGGCGATCATCGTGCCGAGCAGGGTGGCGCCGAGTGTCGCCCAGGCGGCGATCTGGAGCGACAGTGCGAGCGAGCCGCACAGGTCGGCGACGCCGCACGGGTCGCGCCAAGCGTCGGTGGAGAACTCGCGCCAGGAGTAGTTGAAGCGTCCCGCCGGCTTGTTGAACGAGAACACCATCACGACGACGTTCGGCAGGATCATGTACGCGAGGGTCAGCAGACCCGCGATGACGACGAGGTTCTTGCGGAGCCAGCGCATCAGACCAGGTCCTCCGTTCCGGCCCGGCGGATGTAGACGGTGACCATGATCAGCACGATGGCCATCAGGATGAACGACAGCGCGGCGGCCGTCGGGTAGTCGAGCACCCGCAGGAACTGCGACTGGATGACGTTGCCGACCATCTTGGTGTCGGTCGAGCCGAGCAGCTCGGCGTTGACGTAGTCACCGCTCGCCGGGATGAAGGTGAGGAGCGTGCCCGACACGACGCCCGGCATCGACAGCGGGAAGGTCACCTTGCGGAAGGTGGTGGCGGGCGACGCGTACAGGTCCTTCGCGGCCTCGTGCAGCCGGCCGTCGATGCGCTCCAGTGAGGTGTAGAGCGGCAGGATCATGAACGGCAGGAAGTTGTACGTGAGGCCGCAGACCACCGCCATGGGCGTGGCCAGGACGCGGTCGCCCTGGGTCCAGCCCAGCCAGTTGGTGACGTCCAGGACGTGCAGCGCGTCCAGGGCGCCGACGACGGCCCCGCCGTCCGCGAGGATCGTCTTCCACGCCAGCGTCCGGATGAGGAAGCTGGTGAAGAACGGCGCGATGACGAGGACGAGGAGCAGGTTGCGCCAGCGGCCCGCCTTGAAGGCGATGAGGTACGCGAGCGGATAGCCGAGCAGCAGGCACAGGACGGTGGCGGTACCGGCGTACAGCAGGGACCGGACGAACTGGGGCCAGTACTCGGTGAAGGCCTCCCAGTAGGTCGGGAAGTGCCAGGTGACCTGGAAACCCTGCTCCAGGGAGCCGGTCTGCACGGAGGTGGAGGCCTGGTAGACCATCGGCAGCGCGAAGAAGACGAGCAGCCAGAGGATGCCGGGCAGGAGCAGCCAGTACGGGACGAGCCGCTTGCGGGTGGCCGTCTTGCGCACGGCGGGTGGCGCTTCGGACGCGGGCGGCGCTTCGGTGATCGTCACGCTCCGTCCTCCACCTTTTCGATGCCCGCCTCGATGTCCTGGGCGGCGTCCAGGCCGAAGGTGTGGGCCGGGTTCCAGTGGAGGACCACTTCGGCGCCGGGGGCGAGCCGGGAGTCGCGCTCGATGTTCTGCTCGTACACCTGGAGGCCGGTGCCGGCGGGGCTGTCGACGACGTACTGGGTGGAGACGCCGATGAAGGAGGTGTCGACGATCCGGCCGGTGACCCGGTTGCGCCCGTCGGCGATCGCGCCCGCGTCGTCGGCGTGAGCGAGCGTGATCTTCTCCGGGCGGATGCCGACGAGCAGCTTGCCGCCGCCGCGGGTGTCGGCGGAGCACCGGTCCGCGGGCAGCCGCAGCTTGCCGCCGCCTGCCGTGACGGTGACGTCCGAGCCCGCTTCCACCACTTCGGCCTCGATGAGGTTGGACGTGCCGAGGAAGTTGGCGACGAACGTGGTGCGGGGGTTCTCGTAGAGGTCGGCGGGCGCGCCGAGCTGTTCGACGCGGCCGCCGTTCATCACCGCGACCGTGTCGGCCATGGTCATGGCCTCCTCCTGGTCGTGGGTCACGTGGACGAAGGTGATGCCGACCTCGGTCTGGATGCGCTTGAGCTCAAGCTGCATCTGGCGGCGCAGCTTGAGGTCGAGGGCGCCGAGCGGCTCGTCGAGGAGGAGCACCTGGGGGTGGTTGATGAGCGCCCGGGCGACGGCGACGCGCTGCTGCTGGCCGCCGGAGAGCTGGTGCGGTTTGTGGCCGGCCTTGTCGCCGAGCTGTACGAGGTCCAGCATGTCGCCGACCTGCTTCTTGACCGACTTGATGCCCCGGCGGCGCAGGCCGAAGGCGACGTTCTCGTGGATGTTCAGGTGCGGGAAGAGGGCGTACGACTGGAAGACCGTGTTGACGGGCCGCTTGTACGGGGGCAGGTCGGTGACGTCCTTGTCGCCGAGGAAGACGGTGCCCGTGGTGGGCTCCTCCAGGCCCGCGATCATGCGCAGGGTGGTGGTCTTGCCGCAGCCGGAGGCGCCGAGGAGGGCGAAGAAGGAGCCCTGCGGGACGGTCAGGTCGAGGGGGTGGACGGCGGTGAAGGAGCCGTAGGTCTTGCTGATCCCGGAGAGGCGGACGTCGCCGCCGGTGTTCGTGCTGTCAGTCATGGGTTGCGATCCCAGGTGTGTCGAGGGGCGGGCGGCGGTGGGGCTCAGGCACCGATGAGCTTGGCGAACTTCTCCTCGTACGCCGTCTCTTCCTCGCCGGTGAGGGAGCGGAACGCGCGGGACTTCGCGGCCATCGCCTTGTCCGGGAGGATCAGGGTGTTCGCCGCCAGCGCCGGGTCGATCTTGGCGAGTTCGTCGCGTACGCCCTCGACCGGGCAGACGTAGTTGATGTACGCGGCGAGCTGGGCGGCGTTCGGAAGCTCGTAGTAGTAGTCGATGAGCTTCTCGGCGTTGGTCTTGTGGCGGGCCTTGGCGGGGACCAGGAGGTTGTCGCTGGAGGTGATGTAGCCGGCGTTCGGGATCGCGAACTGGATGTCGGGGTTGTCGGCCTGGAGCTGGATGACGTCACCGGCCCAGGCGAGGCACGCGGCGATGTCGCCCTTGGCGAGGTCGCCGGTGTAGTCGTTGCCGGTGAAGCGGCGGATCTGCTGGGTGTCGACCGCCTTCTGGAGGCGGCCGAGGGCCGCGTCGAAGTCGGCGTCGGTGAACTTCCCCGGGTCCTTGCCCATGTCGATGAGCGTCATGCCGATCGAGTCGCGCATCTCGGACAGGAACGCGACCCGTCCCTTGAGCTTGGGGTCGTCCAGGAGCTGGGTGACGGAGTCGACCTTGCGGCCGCCGGTGGCCTTCTTGTTGTACGCGATGACCGTGGAGATGCCGGTCCAGGGGTACGAGTAGGAGCGGCCGGGGTCCCAGTCGGGGCGGCGGAACTGGGAGGACAGGTTCGCGTACGCGTTGGGCAGGTTGGCCGGGTCGAGTTTCTGTGCCCAGCCGAGGCGGATGATGCGGGCGGCGAGCCAGTCGGTGACGCAGATCAGGTCGCGGCCGGTGTCCTGGCCGGCGGCGAGCTGCGGCTTGATCTTCCCGAAGAACTCGACGTTGTCGTTGATGTCCTCGGTGTACTTGACCTGGATCCCGGTGCGCTTCGTGAACGCCTCCAGGGTGGGGCGGTGCTTCTCGTCCTCGCTGATGTCGATGTACTGGGTCCAGTTGGAGAAGCTGAGTCGCTTCTCCTTCGCCGAGAAGTCGGTGGAGGCGGGGCCGTCGCCCTCCCGCTTGGCGGGCGGGATCCCGCAGGCGCTCAGGGAGGCGATGCCGCCGATCGTGAGCGCGCCGACGCCCGTGGCGCGCAGCATCGAACGGCGGGTGAGGGCTCCCCTGCCGTTCGTCATGCTGCGCCGCATCGCGGCGACCTGGGCCGCTGACAGGCTGTCGGGCTCGTACTGCTCCATGCGCTGTGCCTTTCGGGTGTGGGGCGGCGGGCCGCTGGTCGGGCGGCCTGACGCTCTTACGGCTGTCGGTCCCCGAAGATCGTGCGGTGCCAGTCCTTCCTGGCGACCGCCGTGTTGTCGTACATCACATGCTTGACCTGCGTGTACTCCTCGAAGGAGAAGGTTGACATGTCCTTTCCGAAGCCGGACGCCTTGTACCCGCCGTGCGGCATCTCGCTGATGATCGGGATGTGGTCGTTGACCCACACGCAGCCGGCCTTGATCTCCCGGGTGGCACGGCCGGCCCGGTACACATCGCGGGTCCAGGCGGAGGCGGCGAGGCCATAGGGGGTGTCGTTGGCCAGCCGGATGCCCTCGTCGTCGGTGTCGAAGGGCAGCACGACGAGGACGGGGCCGAAGATCTCGGCCTGGACGATCTCGCTCTCCTGCGGGGCGCCGGTGATCAGGGTGGGCCGGTAGTAGGCGCCGTCGTTGTGGGGCGCCACGCCGCCGGTGACGACGGTGGAGTACGCCCGGGCCCGGTCGACGAAGGCGGCGACGCGGTCGCGCTGGGCGTGGCTGATGAGCGGGCCGAGGTCGGTGTCCTCCTGGAAGGGGTCACCGATGCGGACGGTCGCCATCAGGTCGGCGACGCCCGAGACGAAGGCGTCGTACAGCGGGCGCTGGACGTAGGCGCGGGTGGCGGCGGTGCAGTCCTGGCCGGTGTTGATCAGGGCACCGGCGACCGCGCCATGGACGGCGGCCTCGAGGTCGGCGTCGTCGAAGACGACGAAGGGCGCCTTGCCGCCGAGTTCGAGGTGGAGGCGCTTGACGGTGGAGGTGGCGATCTCGGCGACGCGCCTGCCGACGGCGGTGGAACCGGTGAAGGACGTCATGGCGACGTCCGGGTGCCCGACGAGGTGCTCCCCGGCGTCCCTGCCGGCGCCGGTGACGATGTTGACGACACCGTCGGGGATGCCGGCGTCGGTGGCGGCCTGCGCGAACATCAGCGAGGTGAGCGGGGTGAGTTCGGCGGGCTTGAGGACGATCGTGTTGCCCGCGGCGATGGCGGGGAGGACCTTCCAGGCGGCCATCTGCAGGGGGTAGTTCCAGGGTGCGATGGAGCCGACGACGCCGATGGGTTCGCGGCGGACGTACGAGGTGTGGTCGCCGCTGTACTCGCCTGCCGACTGGCCCTGGAGGTGGCGGGCGGCCCCCGCGAAGAAGGCGGTGTTGTCCACGGTCCCGGGGACGTCGAACTCCCGCGTCAGCTTGATGGGCTTGCCGCACTGGAGGGACTCGGCGTGTGCGAAGTCCTCGGCCTGTTCGGCCAGGCGCGCGGCGAACCGGTGCATCGCGTCGGAGCGTTCGCCCGGCGTCGCGCCCGCCCAGCCGGGCAGCGCGTCGCGGGCGGCGGCGACGGCCGCGTCCACGTCGGCGGTTCCGGCGAGCGCGTACGTGAGGACGTCCTCACCGGTCGCGGGGTCGACGACGGTGTGTCCGCGCCCCGAGGTGCCGGACCGCAGTCGACCGCCGATGTACTGCGCCCCGGCCGCGAAGCGGTCGAGTCCCTGGAAGGAGTTGCCCATGACGTCTCCGTTGTCCCGGCTCGAATTGAGTGCCGATCCTGACAGAGGAGGTGCGGAGCAACAAGGGATTCCGTTGTTGCCTTTTGGTTACGCGACGGAATCGGTCGACCATGTGTCGGGTGGCCGCCGGAATCTCCGTACGTTGTGTCAGTGGTGACTGCCAGACTGGCGTGCATGGAAAAGATCCACGAGCTGATCGGGCAGGTCAGCGCGGGTGAGCGCGTGAGATTCCTGCACTTCTGGGGGCACACGCCGAGGCGGGACGGCAGGATCGGGGCGAGCTGTCTGAGTCAGTGGTGGCCGTCGCCGTTCACGGTCGACGGCGTGGAGTACGCGACGGCGGAGCACTGGATGATGGCGTCCAAGGCCCGGCTCTTCGGCGACGCGGACGCCGAGCGACAGGCCGTCGAGGCGCCGAACCCCGCGCTCGCCAAGAAGGCGGGCCGGCTGGTGCGCGGCTTCGACGAGGCGATATGGAAGCGGGAGCGGTTCGGCATCGTGGTCGCGGGCAGCGAGCACAAGTTCGCCGCGGACCCGGAGCTGCGGGAGTTCCTGCTGTCGACGGGTGACCGCGTCCTGGTGGAGGCGAGCCCCGTGGACCGCGTCTGGGGCATCGGCCTCGCCGCCGACGACGAGCGCGCCCACGATCCGGCCCACTGGCGGGGCCTGAACCTCCTGGGCTTCGCCCTGATGGAGGCCAGGACCCGGCTGCGGGGCGCGGCGGCGGGCGGCTGAGGGGCGGTCCTGTTCCCGCGGGGTTCGCCGGTCCCGCCCACGGGGCGGTCCTGTTCCCGCGGGGTTCGCCGGTCCCGCCCACGGGGCGGTGCCGCACCCGCGGTGGGCGCCGGCCCCGCCCACGGGCGGCGCCCTTGCCCGGTGGGCCCCAAAGGGCGGTCCCGTTGGCGGTGGCCGTGGCACGGTGCCTGCCCGGCGGGCGGGGGTGGCCGCAGGGCGGGACGGGGTGGTTCGGGGCGGAGCCCCGGTGCGTCAGGTGCGGGCCGGGACGACCAGGGACGTGTCGAAGGGGTCGTGGCCGTGCTCGTCCTCGTAGGTGGACCGGCCCTCGTCGGTCACGACCGTCCAGATCAGGAACGCCAGGAACGCACCGCCGGCGACGATGCCCACCGCGCCGAGGATGATCCCGGCGAGGGCCATACCGTGGTTGTTCGCCTCTCCCCGCTGTGCCTTCTTGCGGCCGATGATGCCGAAGATCAGCGCCAGGACGGCCAGAATGATCCCCAGGCCCCACAGGCAGAAGAACACCACCGAGATGATGCCGAGGACGAGCGCGGCGATGCCCATGCCGTTGGCCGGGGCCTGCTGCCAGCCGGGCTGGCCGTAGGCGCCGTAGCCGGGGTAACCGGGGTAGCCGTACGTCCCGGTGGGCGGGGTGGGGGCGGGGTAGCCGTACAGGCCCGGGGAGGCCTGGGCGGGGCCGCCCGGGGCTATCGGGGGCGGCGGCAGGTCGGCGCCCGGTACCGACGTCATCGTCGGCTGGTCGTGCACCCCCGGCGACGGCGGCTGGTAGGGCGACGGTTCGGCCGCGCCCTGGGGCGACCTGCTCTCCGGCGGAGCCCACGGATCGTTCGGATCGCTCTTCTCTGTCATGGGCCCTCCCCCATCGTGTCCGGTCATGCTAACGGCCGCCCTACGATGATCCTTGACCAGCCCGGCGAGCGAACCGCACTCGGAGGACCCGATGACCGATCTCCACCCCTTCATCGCGGGGCTGCCCAAGGCCGAACTGCACGTCCACCACGTCGGCTCGGCCTCGCCGCGGATCGTCGCCGAACTGGCCGCCCGCCACCCCGACTCGAAGGTCCCCACGGACCCCGAGGCCCTCGTCGACTACTTCACCTTCACCGACTTCGCGCACTTCATCGAGGTGTACCTGTCGGTGGTGGACCTCATCAGGACACCGGAGGACGTCCGGCTGCTGACGTACGAGGTCGCCAGGGACATGGCTCGGCAGAACATCCGGTACGCGGAGCTGACCGTCACACCGTTCAGCTCCACCCGGCGCGGCATCGACGAGAAGGCGTTCATGGCCGCCATCGAGGACGCCCGCCTCGCCGCCGAGAGGGAGCTGGGAGTCGTCCTGCGCTGGTGCTTCGACATCCCCGGCGAGGCCGGCCTCGAGGCGGCCGAGGAGACCGCCCGGCTCGCGGTGGACCTGCGCCCCGAGGGCCTCGTGTCGTTCGGGCTGGGCGGCCCGGAGATCGGCGTACCGCGCCCGCAGTTCAAGCCGTACTTCGACCGGGCCATCGCCGCCGGTCTGCACTCCGTGCCGCACGCCGGCGAGACGACCGGCCCGCAGACCGTGTGGGACGCCCTGACCGAGCTGCGCGCGGAGCGCATCGGCCACGGCACCAGTTCCACGCGGGACCCCGGCCTGCTGGCCCACCTCGCGGAGCACCGCATCGCCCTGGAGGTGTGCCCGACCTCCAACATCGCCACCCGGGCGGTCCTGGACATCGACGAGCACCCGCTCAAGGAGATGGTTGCCGCCGGAGTGCTGGTGACCATCAACTCCGACGACCCGCCGATGTTCGGCACCGACCTCAACAACGAGTACGAGGTCGCCGCCCGGCTGCTGGGGCTGGACGAGCAGGGGGTCGCCGAGCTCGCCAAGAACGCGGTGAAGGCCTCGTTCCTCGACCCGGCCGGCAAGGCCAGGATCGCCGCCGAGATCGACGGGTACACCACCGAGTGGCTCCGCCGCTGATGCGTGCCGTCACCGTGGTGGGGCACCGGGGCGACCCGTACCGCGTCCGTGAGAACACGGCGGCGTCACTCCGGTCGGCGATCGCGCGCGGCGCGGACGCGGTCGAGATCGACGTACGGCTCACCCGCGACGGCGTGCCGGTCCTCCTTCACGACGAGACGCTGAAGCGCCTGTGGGGCGTCGACCGGCCGCTGGCGCGGGTCACGCTGGACGAGCTGCGGGCGCTGACCGGTGCGGAGGGCGTGCCGACGCTGGCCGAGGCGCTCGACGCGGTGGGCGGGCACCGGGTGATGATCGACCTTCCGGGCGCCACGGAGCGGTCGGTGCGCACCATCGTCGGCACGGTCCGCGAGTGCGGCGCCGGCGACCGGGTGTACTACTGCTCCAGCGCGGCCGCCATGCTGCTGGTCCGGGCCGCCGAGCCGGGCGCCGAGATCGCCCTGACCTGGACGACGCTGGCCCCGCCGCGTCCGGTACTGCTGTCGGCGGTGGCGCCGCGCTGGCTCAACTACCGTTTCGGGCTGGTCGGCCGGGCCCTGACGGACCGGATTCACCGGGACGGGCTGCTGGTTTCCGCGTGGACGGCCGACACCCGCAGAACCATGCGTAGGTTGATCGCCGACGGGGTGGACTCGATCACCACCAACCGTGTGGACGCGCTGAGCACCGTACTGAGGGGAAGCGGCACGTGAACGACAGGATCCGCACCGACATCGCGCACAACGCCCGCGTCTGGAACTACTGGCTGGGCGGCAAGGACAATTACCCCGTCGACCGCGCGGTCGGCAACCAGGTCGTGGCGATGTATCCGAGCATCGGCGAGGTGGCGCGTGCCGACCGGGCGTTCCTCGGCCGGGCGGTGACGTACCTGGCGGGCGAGGCGGGCGTACGGCAGTTCCTGGACATCGGCACCGGCCTGCCGACCGCCGACAACACCCATGAGGTCGCGCAGCGGATCGCCCCCGACGCGCGGGTCGTGTACGTCGACAACGACCCGATCGTCCTCTCCCACGCCCGTGCGCTGCTCACCGGTTCCCCGGAGGGCGTCACGGAGTACGTCGACGCGGACGCGCACCGGCCGGAGCGGATCCTGGAGGCAGTGCGGCCGGTCCTGGACCTGGACCGGCCGGTCGCCGTGATGATGCTCGGCATCCTCAACTTCGTCCTGGACACGGACGAGGCCCGTTCGATCGTACGGACGCTGATGGACGCGGTGCCGTCCGGCAGTCATCTGGTGCTGACGCACCCGACCCTGGAGCTGGGGGGCGAGGGCAACGCGGAGGCGATGGAGTTCTGGAACAAGAACGCCACGCCGCCCATCACCGCCCGCAGCCGGGCGGAGTTCGCGTCGTTCCTGGACGGTCTGGAGGTGCTGGAGCCGGGCATCGTGTCGTGCGCGAGCTGGCGGTTCGCGGCGGCCACGGAGGTGGCACAGTTCGGCGCGGTCGCCCGCAAGCCGTGACCCGGCCGTCCGGCCCGGTCAGGCGGCGAGCGTCCGGGCGCCGGCGACCGGGGCGGTCAGTGACTCCAGGCGCTTGATCATGCGGCGTACGACGAGCAGCGGTAGCACACCGAAGACGCCGAAGGACATGTCGATCACGGACCACCAGAAGGGGATGCCCCGGATGGGGCCGCAGATGAGGGCGAGGGGGATGATCCCCGCGCAGGCGATCATCCCGAACTCGATCACCCAGATGTTGCGCACGGGGTCCCGGTACGGCCCGTAGAAGGCGACCGCGATGACGAGGTGGGCGAAGGCGAGCCAATCGGTCCCGTAGAGCAGGAAGGGGTACTGCTCGTCGGCGGTGTCGAGGCCGACGCGTACGCGCGCGATCCACTCCTGGAGGCCCGGGAAGGCGTCGGCGACGGGGGACGCCCAGCTGTTCAGTGCGTCCTGGGCGAGGTGCAGTTCGGTGACGAGGGGGAAAGCCGTGACCCCGCTCAGCACCAGGCAGACGATGAAAACCACCAACCACACACGTATGCGCCGCAGCAGGGCGCGTGTCTCGCTCATATCCGCAGCGTACGCCGGGGTTTACCGCGCGTTTGCACAGGGCCCCGGCACCGCTTCGGGCGCCGGCCGTGCGGGGCGCGGCGTTACTGGGTGTCGTCCTCCTCGGCCTCCACTCCCTTGAGCGGTTCGCCGCCCTCGGTGCCCTCCTTGGGCCGGTAGCCCTCCGCGGCGCTCGCGGTGCCGGGGACGGTGCGGCGGCCGGCCTGGCGCTCGGCGCCCGAGTGGGCTCCGGGCTCTTCCTCGCTGCGTTCGCGGGCGCGTTCCTGTGGCTTCTTGTCGTTCATGGCCGGCGGGTACCCGTGGGCGGCGCGGTCATACGCGGCGGGAAAGGCCGCGGGCGGACCGGGGAGACCCGGCCCGCCCGCGTGCGGTGCGTCGGGGGTCAGGCCAGCGAGGTCATGACGTGCTTGACACGCGTGTAGTCCTCGAAGCCGTACGCCGAGAGGTCCTTGCCGTAGCCGGACTTCTTGAAGCCGCCGTGCGGCATCTCCGCGACGAGCGGGATGTGGGTGTTGATCCAGACGCAGCCGAAGTCCAGCGCCTTGGACATGCGCATCGCACGGGCGTGGTCCTTGGTCCACACGGAGGACGCCAGGGCGTACTCGACGCCGTTGGCGTACGTGACGGCCTGCTCCTCGTCGCGGAACGACTGGACGGTGATGACGGGGCCGAAGACCTCGTTCTGCACGATCTCGTCGTCCTGCTTGAGGCCGGAGACGACGGTCGGGGCGTAGAAGTAGCCCTTGTCGCCGACCCGGTGGCCGCCCGCCTCGACCTTGGCGTGGGCGGGGAGGCGGTCGATGAAGCCGGTGACCTGCTTGAGCTGGTTGGCGTTGTTGAGCGGGCCGTACAGCACGTCCGCGTCGTCCGGCTGACCGGTCTTGGTCTCGGAGGCGGCCTTGGCCAGCGCGGAGACGAACTCGTCGTGGATGGACTCGTGGACGAGGACGCGCGTGGCGGCGGTGCAGTCCTGGCCGGCGTTGAAGAAGCCGGCGACGGAGATGTCCTCGACGGCCTTGGCGATGTCGGTGTCCTCGAAGACGACGACCGGCGCCTTGCCGCCGAGCTCCAGGTGGACGCGCTTGACGTCCTTGGCGGCGGACTCGGCGACCTGCATGCCGGCGCGTACGGAGCCGGTGATGGAGGCCATCGCGGGGGTCGGGTGCTCGACCATGGCGCGGCCGGTCTCGCGGTCGCCGCAGATGACGTTGAAGACGCCCTTGGGGACGATGGAACCGATGATCTCGGCGATCAGCACGGTGGAGGCCGGGGTGGTGTCCGACGGCTTGAGGACGACGGTGTTGCCCGCGGCGAGCGCCGGGGCGAACTTCCACACGGCCATCATCATCGGGTAGTTCCACGGCGCGACCTGCGCGCAGACGCCGACCGGCTCGCGGCGGATGATCGAGGTCATGCCCTCCATGTACTCGCCGGCGGACTTGCCCTCGAGCATCCGGGCGGCGCCCGCGAAGAAGCGGATCTGGTCCACCATCGGCGGGATCTCTTCGGTGCGGGTGAGCTCGATCGGCTTGCCGGTGTTCTCCGACTCGGCGGCGATGAGGTCCTCGGCGCGCTCCTCGAAGGCGTCGGCGATCTTCAGGAGGACTTTCTGGCGCTCGGCCGGCGTGGTGTCGCGCCAGGCGGGGAAGGCGGCCGCGGCGGCCTCCATGGCAGCGTCGACGTCGGCCTGGCCGGAGAGCGGAGAAGTGGCGTACACCTCGCCGGTGGCCGGGTTGACCACGTCGATGGTCCGTCCGTCGGCGGCGTCCCGGAACTCCCCGTTGATGTAGTTGCGCAGACGACGCAGCTCGGTGGTCACTTGCCACCCCTCCTGTCGGTCTCGTGGTTCTCGGTAACTCATGTGTCCAAGGAGTGGACAGCCCCACCCTAATCGCTGATGCGACGATTCCGACAGGCCCGACGCCCCACAACTTCGGATTCAGTGGGATTGGATCTCCTGAACAACGAATTTCCTCGATCTGGGGTTGCGCGAGTGACGAGACTCGGTGCAGAGTGAAGACGTGGCCAGTCGAAGCGCAGACCCCAGGGCCGGGAACGGATCGTCACCGACGATCGACGCCGTATCCCTGGCGATCATCGAACAGCTCCAGGAGGACGGGCGCCGTCCGTACGCCGCCATCGGCAAGGCCGTGGGCCTGTCCGAAGCGGCGGTGCGACAGCGCGTCCAGAAGCTCCTCGATCAGGGCGTCATGCAGATCGTCGCCGTCACCGACCCCCTCACCGTCGGCTTCCGCCGTCAGGCGATGGTCGGGATCAACGTCGAGGGCGATGTGGAGCAGGTGGCGGACGCGGTGACGGCCATGGCCGAATGCGAGTACGTGGTGATGACCGCGGGCTCCTTCGACCTGATGGTGGAGATCGTCTGCGAGGACGACGACCACCTCCTGGATGTGATCAACAAGCGCATCCGCACTCTCCCCGGCGTGCGCTCCACCGAGAGCTTCGTCTACCTCAAGCTCAAGAAGCAGACCTATATGTGGGGAACCCGATAGCCGTGAGCAAGGACCTCTCCAAGACCGCCTACGACCACCTGTGGATGCACTTCACCCGCATGTCGTCGTACGAGAACAGCCCCGTCCCGACCATCGTCCGCGGCGAGGGCACCTACATCTTCGACGACAAGGGCAAGCGCTACCTCGACGGCCTCGCCGGCCTGTTCGTGGTCCAGGCCGGACACGGCCGTACGGAGCTCGCCGAGACCGCCTACAAGCAGGCCCAGGAGCTCGCCTTCTTCCCGGTGTGGTCCTACGCCCACCCGAAGGCCGTGGAGCTGGCCGAGCGCATCGCCCACCACGCCCCCGGTGACCTGAACAAGGTCTTCTTCACCACCGGCGGCGGCGAGGCGGTCGAGACCGCCTGGAAGCTGGCCAAGCAGTACTTCAAGCTGGTGGGCAAGCCCACCAAGCACAAGGTCATCTCCCGGGCGGTCGCCTACCACGGCACCCCGCAGGGCGCCCTGTCCATCACCGGCCTGCCCGGCCTGAAGGCCCCCTTCGAGCCGCTGGTCCCCGGCGCGCACAAGGTGCCGAACACCAACATCTACCGCGCCCCGCTCTTCGGCGACGACCCCGAGGCCTTCGGCCGCTGGTGCGCCGACCAGATCGAGCAGCAGATCCTCATGGAGGGTCCCGACACCGTGGCCGCCGTGTTCCTGGAGCCGGTGCAGAACGCCGGCGGCTGCTTCCCGCCGCCGCCCGGCTACTTCCAGCGCGTGCGCGAGATCTGCGACCAGTACGACGTGCTGCTCGTCTCCGACGAGGTCATCTGCGCCTTCGGCCGCCTCGGCACCATGTTCGCGTGCGACAAGTTCGACTACGTCCCGGACATGATCACCTGCGCCAAGGGCATGACCTCGGGCTACTCCCCCATCGGCGCCTGCATCATCTCCGACCGTCTGGCGGAGCCGTTCTACAAGGGTGACAACACCTTCCTGCACGGCTACACCTTCGGTGGCCACCCGGTCTCCGCGGCCGTCGGCCTCGCCAACCTCGACATCTTCGAGCGCGAGAACCTCAACCAGCACGTGCTGGACAACGAGGGCGCCTTCCGCGCCACGCTGGAGAAGCTGCACGACCTGCCGATCGTCGGCGACGTCCGGGGCAACGGCTACTTCTACGGCATCGAGCTCGTCAAGGACAAGGTCACCAAGGAGTCGTTCAACGACGAGGAGACCGAGCGCGTCCTGTACGGGTACCTCAGCAAGGCGCTGTTCGACAACGGCCTGTACTGCCGTGCCGACGACCGCGGCGACCCGGTCGTCCAGCTGGCGCCGCCGCTGATCTCCGACCAGTCCACGTTCGACGAGATCGAGCAGATCCTCCGGGCCACCCTCACCGAGGCCTGGACGAAGCTGTAACCCTCGACGTGATCGTCCGATCGTAGGCTGACCGCGGCCCGGGTCCTGCCCCATCCGAGTGAGATGGGCGGACCCGGGCCGTGTGCTGTCCTGACACCCGGCTCGGCACTCCCTACGGTTCCTGTGACCGATCCGCCCTACCATCGTTCCGCCGTACGGGGGAACAACGTACGGGGAAACGACACATCAGAACCGATACCGAGGTGTACGCCATGGTGGCCCCGCCGGACAACGACGTGCTCTGGGCACGCGCCCTGCACCACTCCCACAACGGCTCCCCCGCGCTTCAAGGTGTCTCCCTCGGCGTGCGCGAGGGCGAGATCCTCGCCGTCAGCGGGCCACGCGGAAGCGGCAAGACGACCCTCCTGCGCTGCCTGTCCGGCCGGCTCGTCCCACGCGAGGGCGAAGTCTGGTTCAACAGCGCCCCGGTGCACACCATGACCTCCCTCCAGCGCGAGCGGCTGCGCCGCGACCGGTTCGGCTGGATCGGCCCCGAGCCCGACCTCGTCCCCGAACTGACCGCCTGGGAGAACACCGCCCTGCCGCTGATGCTGCGGGGCACCTCCCGCCGCGCCGCCAAGGCCGCCGCACTCGACTGGCTGGAGCGCCTCGACGCCGGCGACTGCGCGCGCCTGCGGCCGCGCGCCCTCCCGCAGGCCCAGCGTCAGCGCGTCGCCATCGCCCGCGCCCTGGTCACCATGCCCTCGCTGCTCTTCGCCGACGAACCGACCGCGCCCCTGCACCGCGCCGACGGCGCGCAGGTGCTGCGCACCCTGACGGCCGCGGCCCGCTCGCACCGCATCACGGTGCTGCTCGCCACGCACGACCCGGAGGTGGCGGCACTCGCCGACCGCACGGCGCACCTGCTCGACGGACGGCGCGTCAACTCCGTACAGCTCAACGGAGCGGAGGGCCGCGACGCGTGCTCGCTCTCCGTCTAGCCCGCGGCGCCCACCCCCTGGTGCTGCTGCGCCGGCTGCTCGTCGCGGCCGCGTCCGCCGGGGTCGGCTTCCTGCTGCTGTGCGCCCTGGGGTACGCGATCGGGCACCCCGGCGAGTCGGGGGCCGCCCTGACCCGGCTGGCCTGGTGCGCCCTGCCGCTCGCGGCGACCGTGCACTTCGCGGTCGCCGTCGCCCGTACCGACCCCGCCACCCGGCCGCGCCCGGGACTGTCGGCGATCGGCCTGGGACCGGCCCGGCTCGCCGCCGTCGCCGCCGCGTCGACCGCCGTGTCCTGCACCCTCGGCTCGATGGTCGCCCTGCTCGTCTTCCTGCACCTGCGCGGCGACCTCACCGGCCTGCCGTTCGACGGGGCCTCCGCCGAACTGCTCGGAGCCGGCCGGCCGCTGCCCCTGGCGGCCGCCCTCACACTGCTGGCGATCGTGCCGGTCGTCGCGTCCACCTCCGCCGCCCTGACCCTGCGGCCGCGCCGCAAGGCCGTCCTGGACGACGACCCGGACACCGCCGAGCCCGCCCCGGCGAGCCCGCCGGCCGGGCTGCCGTGGGGCGTGGCCCTGGTCGCGCTGGGCGTGGCGATCGAGACGTACGCCTCCCGGGGCGGGGGCGGCGGTGCGGCGGCCCTGCCGCTGCCGGGCGGTTTCGGCGGCGGCCCGGTGGGCGTCCTGGTCGGCTGGGCGCTCACCGCGGTCGGCCTCGCCGTCGCCGGGCCGGGCCTCACCCACCTGACCGGGCGGCTGCTCCAGACGTTCCGGCCGGGAGTGACCCGGCTGCTGGCGGGGC
Organism: Streptomyces sp. NPDC041796; assembly: GCF_055590785.1. Taxonomy (NCBI): domain Bacteria; kingdom Bacillati; phylum Actinomycetota; class Actinomycetes; order Kitasatosporales; family Streptomycetaceae; genus Streptomyces; species Streptomyces sp. NPDC041796. The sequence goes on along the minus strand of NZ_JBVJAH010000001.1, from coordinate 636,291 downwards.
GCGCGCTGATGGACGAGGCGCGGCGCATCGGCCGCCCGCTGGGCGTGGCCTGCGCGGTGGCCTCGGCGACGATCGGGGCGACGACGCTGTACGAGCGGGCCGGTGACCATCCGTTCGGCCCGCTGACGGGGCTGGGCGCGGCGCTCGTCATGACGTGCACCACCGCGACGCTGCTGACCGCGGCGCTGGAGTCCCGGCAGACCCGCGTCACCACGAAGGACGCGCTGCTGCGGCTGGGCGCCTCGGCCTCGATGCTCCGGGCGGCGGTGGCCCTGCGCGCCCTGGCGCTGCTGGTGGTGTTCGCCCCGCTGACGTGGGCGGTGGCGGAGCTCGCGGCGCTGCCGCTGCGACGGTAGGACGGCCGGACCGCCGGACCCTCAGAGGCCGGGGCCGGACGGACTGCCGGGCCGGGGGCCGGACGGGGGTGGCTATCGTGGCGGCATGGCGCACACACCCCGGCACGGCCACGACCGAGAGATCGAGACGCTTCAGGAGTTCGACGAGGTGGCCGCGCGCGGCAGTCTCGTGGGGCACCGCCTGCAGTCCGTCGACCTGACGGGCCGTACGGGCGCGTTGCTCGCCCTTCCGGTGACGGGCGCCGTCTTCCTCGGCTGCCGCATGGAGCCGGACGCGGCCGCGAAGGTGCGGGCCGAGGGGGCGCTCGTCTTCCCACCCGTCCCCGATCTGCCGTTCGACCCGTACCGGGGGCTGCTGTACTCCCCCGACGAACTCTTCGCGGGCCTCGCCGAGCAGGGGTACGAGCGGACGCCGGACGCGCTCACGTACGCCTGGTTCCAGCGGACGAAGACGGACGGCGACATCTTCGGGTCGATGCTGCGCGCCGTGCACGACGACGCCGTCTCCGACGCGCTGGACGAGCACCTCGCCGGTGCGCGGGTGGTCGGCGTGATGGGCGGGCACGCCATGGCGCGCGGCACGGACGCGTACGCCGGTGCCGCCCGTCTCGGCCGGAGCCTCGCCCGCGCCGGGCTGACCGTCGCGACGGGCGGCGGGCCCGGTGCCATGGAGGCCGCCAACCTGGGCGCGTACGCCGCCCCCCATGACGACGCCATGCTGGAGGAGGCGCTGCTGCTGCTCGGCAAGGAGCCGTCGTTCGTGCCGTCGGTGGGCGACTGGGCGCGGGTGGCGTTCGAGGTACGGTCCCGCTGGCCGCGAGGCGGCGACTCGGTGGGCATCCCGACCTGGTTCTACGGCCACGAGCCGCCGAACGCCTTCGCGTCCCACATGGCCAAGTACTTCGCGAACGCCACCCGGGAGGACGGCCTGCTGGCCCGCTGCACCGCGGGCGTCGTCTTCCTCCCCGGCGCCGCCGGCACCGTCCAGGAGATCTTCGACAACGCCACCCCCAACTACTACGAGTCCCGTGGCGAACCGACCCCCATGGTCCTGGTCAACCGGGCCCACTGGACCGAGCACCTGCCCACCTGGCCGCTGCTCAAGGCCCTGGCCGCGGGCCGCTCGATGGAGCCGTACATCGCCCTCGTCGACAGCGTGGACGAGGCCCCGGAGGCGCTGCGGCGGCTCGGCGCGCGGTAACGGCTCACCCGTTCCCTCCTGTGACGCCGGATGGCCCACCGGGCGGGCGCTGCCCGGGGGGTCGCCGGATGCTGGGGCCTGAGCGACCCGGCCCGGCCGGGCGCCCCCGAACCCCCAGGAGGTACACCGGTATGCGTGCAGCGCCCACCCACCGCCGACGCCCCTTCCGTACCCGGCTGAGACTCACCGCCGCTCTTCTGGCGGCCGGAGCGTGTGCCGCCGCCCTGCTCACCGGGCCGGCGCAGGCGGATGGGCACCGCCCCGGCAGCCGTCCCGACGGCCCGGGTGACCGCGACCTCCGGAACGCCCTGGAAGAACTCGTGCGGCTGCCCGACGGGCCGCCCGGGGCCATCGCCCTGCTCCAGCGGGGGCGGGACGTGAAGGTCTACCGTGCCGGTGTGGCCGACGTGGAGTCCGGACGGCCGCCCCGGCCCGACGACCACATGCGTCTGGCCAGTGTCTCCAAGGCGTACAGCGGCGCGGTGGCGCTCCAGCTCGTGGACCGGGGCAAGCTCCGGCTCGACGACACGATCGGCAAGCGGCTGCCGCACCTGCCCAAGGCGTGGCACAAGGTGACGCTCCGCCACCTGCTGCAGCACCGGAGCGGGTTGCCGGACTACACCGAGGACCCGGAGTTCCAGGAGTTGCTGGCGTCCGACCCCCGCCGTGAGTTCGACCCGCACACCCTGCTGGACATCGTCGCCGGCCAGCCCCTGATGTTCCCGCCGGGATCGCGCTACCGCTACGACAACTCCGACAACATCGCGGTGGCTCTCATGGCGGAGGCGGTGACGGGAGTCCCGTACGAGGAACTGCTGCGCCGCCTGGTGTACCGCCCGCTCGGCCTGCGTCAGACCAGCCTGCCGCGCGGGTACCAGCTCCCCAGGCCGTACCTGCACGGCTACGCGGTCGAGCCGGGGCAGCCGCCGGAGGACGTGAGCACCATCCTCAGCGCGTCGGCCGTGTGGGCGTCGGGAGGGGTGGTCTCCACCCCGCACGAGCTGAACGTCTTCATGCGCGCGTACGCGGGCGGGCGGCTGCTGTCGCCCAAGACCCGTACACAGCAGACGCGGTGGGTCGACGGGATCTCCGGGCCGCCCGGCCCCGGACACAACGAGGCCGGTCTGGCGCTCTTCCGGTACTCGACCCGCTGCGGCGTGGTCCACGGCCACACGGGCAACATCTTCGGCTACACCCACTTCGCCGCCGCCACACCCGACGGCAAGCGGTCGGTGACGGTGTCGGTCACCTCCCAGATCAACGAGGTCACCACCCCGGAGCTCCTCCAGCGGCTGCGCGGCGTCCAGGAGGACTTCGTCTGCGCGCTGCTCCGTCACTGAGGCGGTCCGCCGCCTCCCAGCATTCCGGCGAGAGTGTCGTACGTCCGGTCCCACGTCCACTCGCGAAGGACCCGGTCACGGCCCTTCTCCCCCATCAGCCGGGAGGCCCGGCGGTCCGTCAGCAGGTCCACCAGCCGGTGGGCGACCGCCCCGGCGTCCTGGCCGTCGACGACATGGCCGGTCTCACCGTCCCGTACGGTGTCGGGCGCGCCGCCCGAGTCGCCCGCCACCACCGGCAGACCGGCCGCGGCCGCCTCCAGGTACACGATGCCGAGGCCCTCCACCTCCAGGCCGCGCTTCCGGCTTCGGCAGGGCATCGCGAACACGTCGGCGGCCGCGTAGAACGACGGCAGTTCGGCGTGCGCGTGCCCGCCCGCGAGGACCACCGCACCCGTCACCCCGTGCTCGGCGGCCAGGCGCCGCAGCCGGCGTTCGTACGGGCCCGAACCGACGAGCAGCAGACGGGCGCCCGGTACCCGCGCGCGGACCTCCGGCAGGGCACGGATCAGGGTGTCCTGGCCCTTGCGGGCGACCAGGCGGGCGGCGCACAGGACGACGGGCGCGTCGCCGAGCCCGTAGCGGCGGCGTACGGGGCCGGGGTCGCCGCCCGGCCGGAACACCCCGGTGTCCACGCCCGGAACGAGCCGCGCCAGCCGGGCGTCCGGGCCGAGCGCGTCGCCGATGGGGGCGCGGGTGCTCGCGCCCAGGTAGGTGACGACGTCCACCTCCGCACCGATGCGCCGCAGCAGGGTCCGGGCACCGGGCGTGCGGGCCCACCACACCTCGTGGCCGTGCGTCGTGGCGACCAGGCGCCGCACGCCGGCCTCGCGCCGCAGCCGGCCGGCCATCAGCCCGAGCGGGGCGGCGGCCCCGAACCAGACGCTGCCGCAACCGTGCCGGCGGGCGAGCGCGACGGCCCGGGCGGTCGCCCTCGGCGTGGGCAGCAGCATCCTGGTGTGGTCGCGGACGACCCGGTACGGCAGGGCGGTGTCGTGCGCGGCGGCGCCCGCCTCCGCCGAGGTGTACACGACGAGCCGGTCGGGCGGGAAGCGGTCCGCCATGGCCTTCACGAACGTCTCGATGCCGCCCTGCCGGGGCGGGAAGTCGTTGGTGACGACGAGCGTACGGTGCACGGGGTCTCCCTGAGGCAGGTGAGCAGGACGAACGGGACGACGAGGTAGCCGAACCGGCTCGCGGGCATGAACGCGATCGCGAGGGTCAGCCCGAGAGCCAGCCGCCGGGCCGCCGCGGGCACGGTCCGGGGTGGCCTGACCAGCAGGGAGGCGGCCAGGAGCAGGGCGCTCACCGCCAGCAGCACCCCCGCGACGACGGCGCCCCCGGGCGCGTACGTGGCCAGCAGCCACCCCGGGAAGGGGCTGGCGGCGGGTGACTCGGTGCCGGTCAGGCCGAGCGGGAAGGCGACGACGTGCTCGTAGAAGGCGCCGGGATCCACCAGCGCAACCGGCACCACACCCACCCCCGCGACCCCGACCGCCACAGCCGCACACCGACCCCACCCACGGCTCCGCACCCGGCGTCCGGCGTCCCCGCCGCCACCGGCCCGCCGACCGGTACCGCCCCCCACCCCCGCCAACAGCGCGACTGCCACCGGCAGCGCGGGCCAGGCCGTCCACTTCAGCGTCGCCGCGACACCCAGGGCGAGCCCGGCCCACCCGGCCCGGCCCCGTCCGGCGAGGGCGAGGCCCAGGCACACGAGGCCGGCGACCGGCAGGTCGACACCGCCCACGGCCAGCGGCAGGGCGACCAGGGGGCACGCCGCCACCAGGCCGGTCACCGCGGGCGAAGCCCGTACCGCGGCCACCGACGCGAGGAACACCGCGCCCGACCACCACCGGGGGTCCCCCGGCAGCGCCCCGAGGACCGCCATCCCCGGCAGGTAGGGGTTGTAGTCCGCGAGCCCGTCGGGTTCCGGGGCGTACGGGACGCCGGTCGCTGTCAGCAGCGCGCCGGACCGTTCGACGACGGCCACTTCCAACTGGCCCCGGCCGGTCGCCACGAGCAGCACGAACGGCACGACCACCGCCCCCAGCAGGGCCGCGCCGGAGGCGACGCCCGGGCGGCCCGCGAGCGTCGCCGCCGCCCCGTAGCCGAGCGCCGCCGCCACGCCCCACACCCGGTGCGGGGTCAGGTCCGAGACCACGGCGAGGCCACCGGCGACGGCGGCGCACCCCGCCCACACCACGCCGCTCCCACTCCGCTCGATCATGCGGTCGAGGCTAGGAAGGCCCGAACTCCCGGGCGTCACACGTGAATACGGTCTTCCGGCTCCTCCCGTGGCATGAGGGCACGCCCATGGATCAACCCGTGCTCCGACGCGCGCCCCGCCCGCGTCCCGCGACAATCGGGCCATGCACGCGCTTGCCGGAAGTCCCGCATACCCCTGGGTCACCGGGGCGGCCCTCACGGGCTGCACGGTGGTGGAGCTGGCGCTGGTGCCGGGGACGCCGTGGGTGGCGGGGGCGGTCCTGGTCTCCTCGGCGTCCCTGATGTGGCGTCGCGCCCGGCCGGAGGTGGCGCTGGTGACGGTCGCCGCCGCGTTCATCGGCTTCGGCGCCGACACCAGCCTCTATCTCGTGACGGTGATCAGCGGCCTGACGGGCCTGTACACCCTGGGCCGCCACCGGGTGCAGCATCCGGCGGTGCTGGTCGGCGCGGGCGCCCTGGCGTCGCTGGGGGTGAACCTGGTGCACATCCGCAAGTGGGGGGACCTGAACCCCGGTGCGGGCCCCTCCCTCGTCGAGAGCCACCGGCTGGACCCGGGCCTGTACGCCGAGACGCTGCTGCTGACGGTGGTGGTCCTGGCCGCGGTGAGCGCGGGCGACGCCGTACGCGCCCGCGAGGAGGCGCGCAACGAACGGGCCGCCGCGCAGGAGCGGTTGCTCGCGATGGAGCGGCGACAGGCGGCCGAGGCCGAACGGGCCGCCATCGCACGGGAGTTGCACGATGTCGTCGCGCACTCGGTGTCGATGATCGCCGTACAGGCGGAGAGCGCCACGTACACGACCCCGGGCCTGTCCCCCGAGGCGCGCGACGCGCTCCAGCAGATCGCGGGCACCGCCCGCTCCTCGATGGCCGAACTGCGCCGTCTGCTGGGGGTGTTGCGCACCCGCCCCGACGACAGGGCGGCCACGGCTCCGCAGCCGACGCTGGCGGGGCTGGACGAGCTGGTGGAGCAGCACCGGGCCGTGGGCGGCCGCGCGGATCTGCGGGTGAGCGGTGAGCGGGTCGCGCTGCCGGCCGGGTGGGAGCTGTCCGCGTACCGCATCGTGCAGGAGGCGCTGACCAACGCGCGCAGGCACGCGCCGGGAGCGCATACGGTGGTGGACGTGGTGTACGGGACGGACCGGCTGACGATATGTGTCGCGGACGACGGCCCGGGCCCGTCCCCGGCCCCGGACGGGACGGGCCACGGCCTGACCGGCATGCGCGAGCGGGCCGCGCTGCTCGGGGGAAGCGTCACCACCGGACCGGGACCGAACGGCGGCTTTCTCGTGGAGGCGGAACTCCCTTGGTGATCAGGGCGATCGTCGCCGACGACCAGGCGGTGGTCCGCACCGGGTTCGTCAACCTCCTCGCGACCCAGGACGACATCCAGGTGGTCGGCGAGGCCGAGGACGGGGCGCAGGCGGTCCGGGTGGCGGCCGAGCAGCGGCCGGACCTGGCGCTGCTCGACATCCGGATGCCGCAGAAGAACGGCATCCAGGCGGCCCGCGAGATCCTCGCCGCGTCCGGTGGGGCGACCAGGGTGCTGATGCTGACCACCTTCGACCTGGACGAGTACGTGTACGACGCGCTGGCGGCGGGTGCGAGCGGTTTCCTGCTGAAGGACGCGACGTTCCCGGAACTGTTGCACGCGGTGCGGGTGGTGGCGCGCGGCGACGCGCTGCTGGCGCCGGCCGTGACACGGCGGCTGGTCGCGGAGTTCGCCCGGCAGCGGGCGGGGGTGCTGCCGCCACGGCCGGTCGACGGGCTGACCGCCCGGGAGGTGGAGGTGCTGGTGCTGATCGCCAGGGGCCTGTCGAACGCCGAGATCGCGGACGCGCTCACCATCACCGACCACACGGTGAAGACCCACATCAACCGGCTGTTCGCGAAGATGGGCCTCAGGGACCGTGCGCAGGCGGTGATCCTGGCGTACGAGCTGGGCCTGGTGCTGCCCGGCCGCGACTCGGCCACACCTGCCTGACGGAGGCAACGCCCGGGCCCGTTCTCCCGTCTGGCAGACGTAAGTCACCCGACCGATGAACGGAGCCGGACGTGCTCATAGGACTGTTGACGGCCGTCGCGGCCTCGATCTGCTACGGCACGGGCTCGGTCCTGCAGGCCGTCGGCTCCCGCAAGTCCGCCCGCCGCGAGGCGGCGGCGGACCTGACGAACCGGCACGGCGGGCCGTCCCTGTCGTCGACCGCCAAGGCGGCGATGACGTGGGAGTTCATCGTCGGCACGATCCTCGACTTCGTCGGTTTCGGGCTGGGCGCGCTGGCCGCCCGGATGCTGCCGCTGTTCCTGTCCCAGACGGTGATCAGCGCGAACCTGGTGATCACGGCCGTGCTGAGTGTGCGGATGCTCGGGATCCGGCTGACGCGCGCCGAGTGGACCTCGATCGGTGTGGTCTGCTCGGCGCTGGTGCTGCTGGCCTCGGCGGCGGGGCCGGAGGGCAGCGGGCACACGCCGATCGCGACGCACTGGTGGCTGCTGGCGGTGTCGTTGCTGCTGATGGTGGGCGGGACGGTCGTGGTGCGGTTGCTGGGCGCGCGGGCGGCCATCCTGGCCGGTCTGCTGTCCGGGCTCGGCTTCGGCGCGCTGGGAGTCGGCGTACGCGTACTGAACGGCGTCGACCCGTTCGACCTGGGCGCGCTGCTGGCGGATCCGGCGCTGTACGCGATCCTCGTCGCCGGTGTGGGCGGGATGTACCTGCACACCGTCGCGCTGCAGATCGGTTCGGTGAACGGGGCGACGGCGGCGCTGGTGGTCGGTGAGACGGTGCTGCCGGGCATGATCGGCGTGTGGTGGCTGGGGGACGCGTCACGGCCGGGGTTCGCGTGGCTGGCGGTCGTGGGGTTCGTGCTGGCGGTGGCGGGCGCGGTCGCGGTGGCGTGGTTCGGGCAGCCGGAGGGCGGCGAGCCGGACGACGCCGGGTCCGGCCGGGCGGCGGAAGACCCCAGGGAACTCGCGCGCATCGGCTGAAGTGCCCCTCGTAGACTCCCGCCAGGGAGATGAGACATGGGGCTACGGCTCAAGATAGGTGCCACGATCACCGCGACCGCCGCGCTCGCCGCACTGGTGACGGGTGTGCAGGTACCGCGGCTGATGGAGGACCGGGCCCGCGACCAGGCCATGGAGCGGCTGCTGTTCGCGGAGCGGACGTACGTGGAAAGCGGGCGGGCCGTCTTCGGGCTCCAGGTCAATCCGCCCAACGTGCCCGAAGAGCTGCGGGACACGGTCCGGGCGGGGCGCCGCGCCACCTTTGTGCAGGCGTACGGGGAACGCCGACAGATCTGGGCGGCGACGAGCGTCGGTGACGACGTCCTGGTGCTCAAGCGGTTCGAGGATCCGCTGTCGGGCCAGCTCCAGGCGGGCATGTTCCGGGCGGGTGTCGTCGGTACGGCGGTGGCGACCCTGATCGGTCTGCTGCTCGCCACGCGGCTGGGGCGGCGGCTGCGGTTGTCGGCGCGGCGGGCGGAGCAGATCACCGGCGGTGACCTGGACGCACGGCTCCCCCAGTCGGGGCGGGACGAGATCGCCACGCTCACCCGGGCGGTGAACACCATGGCGGACGCGCTCGCGGAACGGCTGCGCGCGGAGCGCGAGGTGACGGCGAACATCGCGCACGAGCTGCGTACGCCCGTGGCGGGGCTGGTCGCGGCGGCCGGGCTCCTGCCGGACGGCCGGGCCGAGTCGATGGTGAAGGAGCGGGTCGCGCGGATGCGGGACCTGATGGAGGACGTGCTGGAGGTCGCCCGTCTGGACAACGGCGCGGAGGAGGCCGACCTGCGGCTGGTGGAGCTGGGCGGGCTCGCCCGCCGGGCGGTGCGCGCGGTGGAGCACACCGGGGTCCGTCTCGACATCGTTGCCGACGCGCTGGTGGAGACCGATTCCCGGCGCGTGGAGCGGGTCCTGACGAACCTGGTGAGCAACGCCCTTCGGCACGGCGCCGAACCGGTGGTGGTGGAGGTCGAGGGTGGCGTCGTCCGGGTCCGCGACCGGGGCGCCGGTTTCCCCGAGCACCTGCTGGCACACGGCCCGCGCAGGTTCCAGACCAGCGCGGTGGGCAAGGGGCTGGGCCTGGGTCTGACGATCGCCGCGGGCCAGGCGCGGGTGCTGGGCGCCCGCCTGACGTTCACCAACCCGCGGGACGGCGGCGCGTGCGCGGTGCTGGACCTGTCGGGCGCCGTCCGGGAGGACCTGGCCGGTCCCCGGGACGCGCCCTAGCCGAGGACCACGACCTCGTCCGCCGTGAACGTCACGCCGACCACCGCCCCCTCCTCGGGCGCGTCGCGCAGCGCGCACTCGGCCTCCAGGGCCGGGCCGGATTCCGGCCGGAGCCGTACCGCCACGTGGTGGCCCCGGAAAGTCCGCCCCGCGACCGTGCACCGCAGCCCGTCGGCCGGGTCGCCGAACCGGACGCCCGCGGGGCGCACCAGCACCCGGGCGGCCCCCTGCGCGGACCCGGCCGGCACGGGGACCTTGCCCCACACGGTGTCGGCCGCCTCGCCGGTCACCGTCGCTGCGACCACGTTCTCGAAGCCCAGGAACCGGGCGACGAACTCGGAGGCGGGGCGCTGCCAGACCTCCAGGGGCGTACCGCTCTGGGCGATGCGCCCGTCGCGCATGACGACGACCCGGTCGGCGAGAGCGAACGCCTCGCCCTGGTCGTGCGTGACGGCGAGCACCGTCGTACCGAGCCGTCCGAAAAGCTGCCGCAGCTCCACGACGAGCCGTTCGCGCAGCCCCCGGTCGAGCTGGCCGAGCGGTTCGTCGAGCATCAGCAGCCGGGGTCGGGGCGCCAGCGCCCGGGCGAGGGCGACGCGCTGCTGCTCGCCGCCGGACAGAGCGGCGACGGCCCGCCGTTCGGCGCCCGGCAGCCCGACGAGCTCCAGCAACTCGGCGACCCGCCCGGCCTGTTCCTTCTGCGACGCGCCGCGCATGCGCAGCCCGAACGCGACATTGCCGCCGACGTCCCGCTGCGGGAACAGCTGGTGGTCCTGGAACATCAGCCCGACGCCGCGCCGGTGCACGGGCACGCCGGCCTGGTCGGCGCCGTCGAGCAGTACGCGGCCCGCGTCCACGTCCTGGAGCCCGGCCACGACCCGCAGCAGGGTCGACTTCCCGCTGCCGCTGGGCCCGAGGACGCACACGATCTCGTGGTCGGCGACGTCCAGCGACACCGCGTCGACGGCGACGCGTGATCCGAAGCGTACGGTCACGTCCTGAAGAGCGAGCATGGTCACAGCTCCCCGGCACGGTCGACACGGATACGTTCGAGCAGCAGCAGGGCCACCGCGCACACCACCATCAGGATCGTCGAGAGGGCCATGGCCTGGCCGTAGTTGAGCTCGCCGGGCCGCCCGAGGAGGCGGGCCACGGCGACCGGGAGGGTCGGGTTGTCGGGCCGGGCGATGAACACGGTCGCCCCGAACTCGCCCAGCGACACGGCGAACGCGAACCCCGCCGCCACCAGCAGCGCCCGTCGTACCAGCGGCAGGTCCACCTCGCGCCACACCCGCCACGGAGTCGCGCCGAGCACCGACGCCGCCTCACGCAGCCGGGCGTCCACGGCGCGCAGCACGGGCAGCATAGTGCGTACGACGAAGGGGACGCCGACCAGGGCCTGGGCGAGCGGCACGAGGATCCAGGAGGAGCGCAGGTCGAGCGGCGGCTCGTCCAGGGTGATCAGGAACCCGAATCCGACGGTCACGGCGGACACCCCGAGCGGCAGCATCAGCAGCGCGTCGAAGCCGCGCACGAGCCGGCCGGCACGCCGGGTGAGCGCGGCGGCGGCGAGCCCACCGATCAGAAGGGCGATCGCGGTGGCGGCGAAGGCGTACTCCAGGGAGTTCCCGATGGCCTCGGCCGGCGGCACGAGGAACGTCCCGCCGCCCGCGTCCACGTCCTGGAGCGCGCGGTAGTAGCCGAGGCCGCCGTCGAAGGACCGTTCCACCAGCATCGCGAGCGGCAGCACGAGCAGCAGCACGATCGTCACGAGCACGGCGCCGAGCAGGGCCCACTGCCCCGCGCCGCGCGGCCGCCGGGCGGTCAGGCCCGCGTCGACCAGCTTGAGCGCGGTCTCCCGCCTCCGTACCGTCCCCGCGTGGACGGCGAGGATGGCCCCGACGGCGGCGAACTGCACCAGGGTCAGGACCGCGGCCGTCGGCAGGTCGAGGAGCTGCGCGGTCTGCCGGTAGATCTCCGCCTCCAGCGTCCGGTAGGCGGGCCCGCCGAGGATCTGGACGATGCCGAAGGAGGTGTACGTGAAGAGGAACACCATCAGCGCGGCGGCGGCCACGGCGGGGCCGAGCGCGGGCAGTGTCACCCGCCGCCACGCGCCGAAGCGCGACGCGCCCAGCACCCGGGCGGCCTCCTCCTGGCGGGGGTCCAGCTGTGACCACAGGCCACCGACGGTACGGACGACGACCGCGTAGTTGAAGAAGACGTGCGCGAGGAGGATCGCCCACACCGTGGTGTCCAGCCGCACGCCCCACAGCTCGTCGAGCAGTCCGTCCCGCCCGAGGAGCGCGAGGAACGCGGTGCCCACGACGACGGTCGGGAGCACGAACGGCACGGTGACGACGGCCCGCAGGAGCTGCTTGCCGGGGAATGCGAAGCGGGCGAAGACGTAGGCGCCGGGCAGCGCGATCAGCAGGGTGAGCGCGGTGGAGGCGAGCGCCTGCCAGGTGGTGAACCACAGGACGTCGAGAATGTCGGGGCGGCTCAGTACCTCACCGAGCCGCCCGAACTGCCAGACGCCGTCGTCCGTCTTCAGCCCGCGCCCGACGATCGCGGCGACGGGGTAGGCGAAGAAGAGCGCGAAGAACACCACGGGCAGGGCCATGAGCCCCGCCCGCAGCGCCCCGCCGGTGCGGGCGGTTACTTCAGGACGAGCGAGGACCACGACTGGATCCACCCGTCACGCTTCTCGGCGATCTTCTCGGGGGCGAGGGTGTGCGGCTTGGCGACCGTGGCGCCGTGCTTCGTGAACAGTTCGGGCAGCTTCGCGTCCTTCGCCACCGGGTTCACGAACATCTGCAGCGGCATGTCCTCCTGGAACTTCTTGCCGATCAGGAAGTCGATGAGGGCCTTGCCGCCCTCGGCGTTCTTCGCACCGGTCAGCAGTCCGGCGAACTCGGTCTGCTGGAAGCAGGTGCCGGTGGAGACGCCGGTGGGCGCCTCGGCCGGCTGGGGCTCGGAGTACAGCACCTCGACGGGCGGGCTGGAGGCGTAGGACACGACGAGCGGCCGGTCGCCCTTGGCCTTCTTGCCTCCGGCGGAGCCGGAGAACTCCTGGTTGTAGGCGAGCTCCCAGCTGTCGACGACCTTGACGCCGTTGGCCTTCAGCTTCTTCCAGTAGTCCTGCCAGCCGTCGTCGCCGTACTGGGCGGCGGTGCCGAGCAGGAAGCCCAGGCCGGGCGAGGACCGCTCCGGGTTCTCGACGACGAGGAGGTTCTTGTACGCGGGCTTCGCGAGGTCGTCGAAGGTCTGCGGCGGTGCGAGCTTCTTGTCCGCGAAGTACTTCTTGTCGTAGTTGACGCAGATTTCGCCGGTGTCGACGGGTGTGACGCGGTGCTTGTCCTTGTCGAGCTGTACGGCGTCGGGCACCCGGTCCAGGCCCTTGGCCTCGTACGGCTCGAAGAGCCCGTTGTCGAGGGCACGGGAGAGGAGGGTGTTGTCGACGCCGAAGAAGACGTCGCCCTGCGGGGCGCCCTTGGTGAGGATCGCCTTGTTGACGGCCTCGCCGGCGTCGCCGCTCTTGAGGACCTTGACGGTGTAGCCGGTCTGCTGGGTGAACTCCTTCAGGACGGCCGGGGAGGCGTTGAAGGAGTCGTGGCTGACGAGCGTCACGGTCTTCGACTTCGTACCGCTGTCGGACGCCTTGTCCGGCTCTCCGCCACAGGCGACGAGCGTCGTGACGCCCAGCGCGGCGGCGACGGTGCCGACCGCGATCTTCTTGGTGGTGCTCACTGAGATTCCTCCTGGGTGTGACCAGGAAGAGACGCGGCCCCGCCCACCGCGATCGTGCGGTGGGCAGGGCGCAACAGCTTGAGTAACGACCGAACTTCCTACCCAGAATGACCTGGGCGAGGTTCAGAGGGTCTGCGACCTGACGGCGTCGCACTCTCAGCGCTGTGGCGCTCCCCTGTCGGAATATGCAGATGTGTTCGAGCTCAGACTACAAGGTCAGCGTTCCGCCGCCGCGAGCTGTCCACAGGCACCGTCGATCTCCTGTCCACGCGTGTCACGGACGGTGACCGGTACGCCGTGGGAGGCGATCGCCTCGACGAACGCCTTCTCGTCCTCGGGGCGGGAGGCGGTCCACTTGGAGCCGGGGGTCGGGTTGAGCGGGATCAGGTTGACGTGGACACGCTTGCCCTTGAGCAGCCGGCCGAGGAGGTCGCCCCGCCATGCCTGGTCGTTGATGTCGCGGATGAGGGCGTACTCGATCGAGACGCGGCGGCCGGACTTCTCCGCGTACTCCCAGGCGGCGTCCAGCACCTCCCGGACCTTCCAGCGCGTGTTCACGGGTACGAGGGTGTCGCGCAGCTCGTCGTCGGGGGCGTGCAGCGAGACGGCGAGGCGGCACTTGAAGCCCTCGTCGGCGAAGCGGAGCATGGCCGGGACAAGGCCGACCGTCGACACGGTGATGCCCCGCTGCGAGAGCCCGAGGCCGTCGGGCTCGGGGTCGGTGAGGCGGCGGATGGCGCCGACGACGCGCTTGTAGTTGGCGAGCGGCTCCCCCATGCCCATGAAGACGATGTTGGAGAGCCGCGCGGGTCCGCCCGGCACCTCGCCGTCCCGCAGCGCCCGCATTCCGTCGACGATCTGGTGGACGATCTCGGCGGTCGACAGGTTCCGGTCGAGCCCTGCCTGGCCGGTGGCACAGAACGGACAGTTCATGCCGCAGCCGGCCTGCGAGGAGATGCACATGGTGACGCGGTCGGGGTACCGCATGAGGACGGACTCGACGAGGGTCCCGTCGTGCAGGCGCCACAGCGTCTTGCGGGTGGTGTCGTCGTCGCAGGAGATGTGCCGGACCACGGACATCAGGTCGGGCAGCAGCTCCGCGGCGAGCTTCTCGCGGGAGGCGGCGGGGATGTCCGTCCACGCGGCCGGGTCGTGCGCGTACCGCGCGAAGTAGTGCTGGGAGAGCTGCTTGGCGCGGAACGGCTTCTCACCGATGGCGGCGACGGCCTCCTTGCGCTCGGCGGGCGTCAGGTCGGCGAGGTGCCGCGGCGGCTTCTTGGCTCCCCGCGGGGCGACGAAGGTGAGCTCTCCCGGTGCGGGGCGTGGCATGACCTGGTACTCCTCAGTAAAGACGAGGCCGCGGTACGTGAGCCGGGAGACCTCACCGGATGATCCCCGCGCGGGTCGCGGGGCCGAAAGGGCCCGCCGCGACGATGCGACGAGCCCTTCCAGGGTAACCGGACCGCGGTTCAGCCCGTTCCGACGAAGATCACCAACAACAGCCACACCACCGGCGCGGTCGGAAGCAGCGAGTCCAGCCGGTCCATGATGCCGCCGTGACCGGGCAGCAGCGTGCCCATGTCCTTGATGCCCAGGTCCCGCTTGATCATCGACTCGCCGAGGTCGCCCAGCGTGGCGCTGGCCGCGACGGCGAGGCCCAGGAGCAGGCCCTGCCACCAGCTTCCGCCGTCGATGGCGAACTCCATGCACAGCGCGCCCGCCGCCATCGCGAACGCCACCGCTCCCAGGAGCCCCTCGCGGGTCTTGCCGGGGCTGATACGCGGCGCCAGCTTGTGCTTGCCGAACCGCCAGCCGACCGCGTACGCACCGGTGTCGCTGACCACGGTCAGCAGCAGGAAGGTGAGCACCCGCCACGGACCGTCGTCCGCGGTGAGCATCAGCGCCACGAACGTGGCCAGGAACGGCACGTAGAACGCGGCGAAGACACCGGCCGTGACGTCCCTCAGGTAGCCCTCGGGCGGCTCGGTCATCCGCCACACGAGTACCGCGAGGGCGGTCAGCGCCATGGCGACCCAGGCGCCCTCGGCCCCGCGTACGTACCCGGCCACGACCATGGCCGCACCGCCGACGGCGAGCGGCACAAGCGGGGCCTTGATGGACTTGCGCTCCTGAAGGCGGGAGGTCAGCTCCCACAGCCCGACCACGACGGCGACGGCGATCACGCCGACGAACACGGCCTTGACGATGAAGAGCGACGCGACGATCACCGCACCGAGACCGACGCCGACCCCTATGGCCGCCCGCAGGTCCCGGCCGGCCCGCTTCTTCTGCTTCCGCGGCGAAGCGGCCTGCCGACCGGCCTGCCGGCCCGCCTGCGGATCGGCGTGGGGACCGGGCTGCTCCGGAGGCTGCGGCGCTCCCGACTGCGAGCTGGGCATGGGCTCCTGCGGATTCTCCCGCCGCGGCGGCTGGTACGGCTGCTGCGGTGGCATCTCGTC
Organism: Streptomyces sp. NPDC041796; assembly: GCF_055590785.1. Classification (NCBI taxonomy): domain Bacteria; kingdom Bacillati; phylum Actinomycetota; class Actinomycetes; order Kitasatosporales; family Streptomycetaceae; genus Streptomyces; species Streptomyces sp. NPDC041796. Next base: position 620,735 of record NZ_JBVJAH010000001.1, on the reverse strand, counting down.
ACGGAACGGGGGACCGCTCAGCGGAGCGGTCCCCCGGTCGCGGTCGTCCTGGTCTCCACCGGAGTCTCCACCGGCGGGAACGTCGGGCACGATGGGCATGGGCCGAGTCTGCTGTGCCTCATGCCCGTCGTAGGCGGGACCCGCCGGGGCGGCCGGAGCGAACCCCGGGTGGTACCCCTGGTCGGGCGGACCCCATTGACCGCCTCTCGGCGGGGCCCCCCAGGAAGAGTCGTTCATCAGACCTCGAGCAGCTCGGCTTCCTTGTGCTTGAGCAGCTCGTCCACCTGCGCGACGTACTTCGCGGTGGTGTCGTCGAGCTCCTTCTCCGCGCGGCGGCCCTCGTCCTCGCCGATGTCGCCGTCCTTGATCGCCTTGTCGATGGTGTCCTTGGCCTTGCGGCGGACCGAACGGATGGACACCTTGGCGTCCTCGGCCTTGCCCTTGGCGACCTTGATGTACTCGCGGCGGCGCTCCTCGGTGAGCTCGGGGAACACCACACGGATGATGTTGCCGTCGTTGCTCGGGTTGACGCCGAGGTCCGAGTCGCGGATGGCCTGCTCGATGTTGCGCAGCGCGCTCTTGTCGAACGGGGTCACCACGGCCATGCGGGGCTCCGGCACGGAGAACGACGCCAGCTGGTTGATCGGCGTGACGGCACCGTAGTAGTCGGCCACGATCTTGTTGAACATGGCCGGGTGCGCGCGGCCGGTCCGGATCGCGGCGAAGTCCTCCTTGGCGACCAGGACGGCCTTCTCCATCTTCTCCTCTGCCTCGAGGAGGGTCTCTTCGATCACCACTTGCTCCTGCGTGTCTATGAGTAGGCCCGGCGTACAAAGGGCTGCGGAACCTGCGTCGCGTCTGTTCCCTGCACGGTGTCCGACCGGCAGGGCTTTGTCCATCCCCTCGCGGGGCACCCCGGGAAAGCCCCCGGGACCCGGGATCAGGTCCTGGTGCCCTGGTCGCTCACGAGAGTGCCGATCTTCTCACCCTTCACCGCTCGCGCGATATTGCCCGCCGCGAGCAGCTCGAAGACGAGGATCGGGAGGTTGTTGTCGCGGCAGAGGGTGATGGCGGTGGCGTCGGCGACCTTGAGGTCGCGGGAGAGCACCTCGCCGTACTCCAGCGCGTCGAACTTCACCGCGTCCGGGTTGGCCTTGGGGTCGGAGTCGTAGACCCCGTCCACCCCGTTCTTGCCCATGAGGAGAGCTTCCGCGTCGATCTCCAGGGCACGCTGGGCCGCGGTGGTGTCGGTGGAGAAGTAGGGCATGCCCATACCGGCGCCGAAGATCACGACGCGGCCCTTCTCCAGGTGGCGCACGGCCCGCAGCGGGATGTACGGCTCCGCGACCTGCCCCATGGTGATGGCGGTCTGGACCCGGGAGTCGATGCCTTCCTTCTCCAGGAAGTCCTGGAGGGCGAGGCAGTTCATGACCGTTCCGAGCATGCCCATGTAGTCGGAGCGGGCCCGGTCCATGCCGCGTACCTGAAGCTCCGCGCCGCGGAAGAAGTTGCCGCCGCCGATCACGACCGCGATCTCCGCGCCGTCGCGGACGACCGCGGCGATCTCGCGTGCGATGGCGTGTACGACGTCGGGATCGACGCCGAGACCACCACCGCCGGCGAACGCCTCGCCGGACAGCTTCAGCATGAAGCGGCCGACCTTTTTACCGGTGTTGTCGTCGCCCTGTGCGGCGCCCTGGTTCATGGAGATCTCCTCGTGCACATACGAAGAAGGCCATTGCCGGTGGGTGCTGTTGTCCCTACGGCAATGGCCTCCTCGTCAGATCTGTGGCCGCCGGCGCTCACGCGACCGACCGTCCACTGGGAAAACCCTAGCGGGATCCCGTGTCGAGCGCGTACCGGCTCAGATGCCGACCTTGATGCGGCTGAAGCGCTTCAGGGTGACACCGGCCTCGTCCAGGACCTTCTGGACGGACTTCTTGTTGTCGAGCGCGTACGGCTGACCCAGGAGGGTGGCGTCCTTGAAGAAGCCGTTGAGGCGACCCTCGACGATCTTCGGGAGCGCGGCCTCGGGCTTGCCCTCGGCGCGGGTGGTCTCCTCGGCGACGCGGCGCTCGGCCTCGACGACCTCGGCCGGGACGTCGTCCTTGGAGAGGTACTTCGGGGCGAAGGCGGCGATGTGCTGCGCGACGCCCTTGGCGACCTCGGCGTTCTCCTTGTCGAGCTCGACGAGGACACCGATCTGCGGGGGCAGGTCGGGCATGGTGCGGTGCATGTAGGCCGCGACGTAACCGCCGGAGAACTGCGCGAAGCGGTCCAGGACGATCTTCTCGCCGAGGTTGGCGTTGGCCTCGTCGACGTACGCCTGGACGGTCTTGCCGGCCTCGATCTCGGACGCCAGCAGCGCCTCGATGTCGGCGGGGGACGTCTTGGCGACGTGCTCGGCGAGGGCCTTGGCGACGCTCTGGAACTTCTCGCCCTTGGCGACGAAGTCGGTCTCGCACTTCAGCTCGACGATGACACCGGAGGTGTTGTCGTCGGCGATCACGGAGACGACGGCGCCGTTCTCGGCGGAGCGGCCCTCGCGCTTGGCGACGCCCTTCTGGCCCTTGATGCGCAGCGCCTCGACGGCCTTGTCGACGTTGCCCTCGGACTCGTCGAGCGCCTTCTTGCAGTCCATCATGCCGGCGCCGGTGAGCTCGCGGAGCTTCTTGACGTCAGCGGCGGTGTAGTTCGCCATGATCTGTAAGTCTCTTTCGAAGTCTGGAAGATCTACGAAGATCTACGGGTGGACGGCGGGGGCCACGCGTGCCCCCGCCGTCGATCCGAACCCTGAGGGTCAGGCCTGCTCGGCGTCCGCGGCCGGAGCCTCGTCGGCCGGAGCGGCCTCGGCGGCGGGCGCCTCGGCAGCGGCCTCGGCCGGCTTCTCGGCGGCCTCGTCGGAGTCCGCCTTCTTCTCGCCACCCTCGAGCAGGTCGCGCTCCCACTCGGCCAGCGGCTCGCCGGCGGCCTTCTCGCCCGGCTTCTGGTCGCCGGTCGCGGCGCCGGAGCGGGCGATGAGGCCCTCGGCGACGGCGTCGGCGATCACGCGGGTGAGCAGGGTGACGGAGCGGATCGCGTCGTCGTTGCCCGGGATCTTGTAGTCGACCTCGTCGGGGTCGCAGTTGGTGTCGAGGATCGCGACGACCGGGATGTGGAGCTTGCGCGCCTCACCGACGGCGATGTGCTCCTTCTTGGTGTCGACGATCCAGACGGCGCTGGGCACCTTCTGCATCTCGCGGATACCGCCGAGGGTCTTCTCCAGCTTGGCCTTCTCGCGCGAGAGGACCAGGAGCTCCTTCTTGGTCAGACCCGAGGCCGCGACGTCCTCGAAGTCGATCGCCTCGAGCTCCTTCAGGCGCTGAAGGCGCTTGTAGACGGTCGAGAAGTTGGTGAGCATGCCGCCCAGCCAGCGCTGGTTGACGTAGGGCATGCCGACGCGGGTCGCCTGCTCGGCGATCGCCTCCTGGGCCTGCTTCTTGGTACCGACGAACATGATGGAGCCGCCGTGCGCGACGGTCTCCTTGACGAACTCGTAGGCGCGGTCGATGTACGACAGCGACTGGAGCAGGTCGATGATGTAGATGCCGTTGCGCTCGGTGAAGATGAAGCGCTTCATCTTCGGGTTCCAGCGACGGGTCTGGTGACCGAAGTGGACGCCGCTCTCCAGCAGCTCCCGCATCGTGACGACGGCCATGGCCGTATCTCCTTGGTTCTCGGTTATGTCCTGACGCCCCGACGCGCCGTGCCACGAGTGGACCGAAGAGCGCTGCCACGACTTTTGACGGTGGTGGCGGGGCGTGCGAAGTCGACCCGGTGGCCCGGGTCGCCAGAAGAAGTGTACGGGACCTCGGCAGCGCCGGGTGACGGCGCTGTCCACAACCGGCCGGTAGTCCACAGATCGGGTCCATGATCAGCGCGGTCGCGTGCGTCCGCGCCACATTCTGCGCATGTACTCCACGCTGTTCGCCCTGCTGCTGTCCGCACTCGTCCCCCTCACCGCCGTCTGGCCGGTGGGCCCGCCGCGCCCGGCGATCGTGCGGGGCTGGGAGCCTCCCGCCTCCGTGTACGGTCCGGGCCACCGCGGTGTGGACCTGGCCGCCCCGCCGGGCACCGAGGTCCGCGCGGCGGCGGCCGGCCGGGTCACGTTCGCGGGCCCGGTGGCGGGCCGGGGCGTCCTGTCGATCACACACCCGTCCACGGGCGCCCCGCCCCTGCGGACCACCTACGAGCCGGTCCGCCCCCTGGTCCGCCAGGGCACGGACGTCACGGCGGGCCAGGTGGTGGGCGTCGTCTCCGCGGCCGCCCGCGCCCACTGCGCGTCGACGTGCCTCCACTGGGGCCTCCGCAGAGGCGACACCTACCTCAACCCCCTGTCGCTCCTGCGCCGCCCGCCCTCGCGCCTGCTGCCCCTCACCGATCCGGCCTGATCCGCACCCGGCGTCCGGCCGGGGTGGGGCCGTGCGGGGTCGTCCCCGCGGAGGTCGGCGGCACCGGGCGGGCACCGAGCGAGGAGCCCGAGGCCGCCGACCGCGAGGAGACGAGCCCCGGAGGGCCCCACCCCACCACCCGCCGCGTCCCCCGCAGAACCGCCACGCCCCCCTCGGCGGCGAGCCCACAACCAGCACGCACCCCTGCCCCACGGCCGCTCACCGCACCCACGCGCCGGAACCCGCACCAGCCCCTACCGAGGCGGAACCGGCACCACGAACCGCGCCGCACCACAAAGCGCACCGCACCACGAACCGCGCTGCACCCCGACCGGCGGCGAACCTGCGCTGCAAAAAGCGGGGCGGCGAACCCGCACTGCCAAAAGCAGCCCGGCGACGAGCCCTCGCCGCAGAAAGCGGCCCACAGCAAGCCCGCACCGCACAAGGCGCCCCGGCAGCAAGCGGCGCCCCGACAGCAAGCGCCACCACATAAGGCGCCCCGGCAGCGAGCCCCCAGCGGCCCCTCGGGCGAGAGCTACGCGCCCCGCACGCCCCGGAGCGCCATCGAGACGGCCGTTTCGGCGATGGCGGCCGGGTCCTCCGCCGCGCCGAGCTCGATGCGGCGGACCGCCGCGTCGACCACACCCTGGAGCAGCATTGCGGCCAGCCGCGGCTGCTCCTGGCCCAGCTCGGCCAGCGCCTCGACGATCATGGCGACGAGCCCGCCGTGCGCGGCGCGGATCTTCTCCCGCGCCCCGTCGTCCAATTCGCTCGCGGAGATCGCGACGACCGCCCGGTGGCGCCGGTCACCGACGAGGTCGAGCTGGGTGCGGACGTACGCCTCGACCTTGCCCTCGGGTGTCTCCGCCCGCTGCATCGCCGCTTCGACCTCCGCCGCCCATACCGGGAAGTCCACCGCGCACAGCTCCTCGACGACGGCGGCGCGTGAGCGGAAGTACTCGTAGACGGACGACCGGGCCAAGCCGGTGCGCTCGGCGAGGGCGGGGAAGGTCAGCGCCTCCGTCCCGCCTTCGGACAGCAGGGAACGCGCGGCGTCCAGCAGGGCGCCGCGCTGCATGGTCCGGTGCTCGGCCACGGAGGCCGCTCGAATCCTGGGCACGGCTCCACTTTACGACCGCCCCCTCCGGGTCACCGCCCTACATCGGCCAGCTTTGCCCTCAGCTGGAGCACCGACTTGGTGTGAATCTGGCTGACACGGCTCTCCGTGACGCCCAGCACGTTGCCGATCTCGGCCAGGGTCAGTCCTTCGTAGTAGTAGAGCGTGACGACGGTCTTCTCCCGCTCCGGGAGCGTGTTGATGGCACGGGCGAGCAGCCGCCGCAGCTCGCGGTCCTCGGCCACCTCGACGGGGTCGTCCGCGGCGGTGTCCTCCAGGGTGTCCATGAGGCTGAGCCGGTCCCCGCCCTCGCCGCCGACGTGCAGCAGCTCCTCCAGAGCGACGACGTTCGCCAGTGACAACTGGCTGAAAACCGCGTGCAGTTCCTCCAGGGCGATGCCCATCTCCGCGGCGACCTCGCTCTCCGAGGGGGTGCGCCGGAGCTGGGCCTCCAGGGTGGCGTACGCGCGCTCCACGGCTCGCGCCTTCTGCCGCACGGAGCGTGGGATCCAGTCCAGTGCCCGGAGTTCGTCGATCATCGCGCCGCGGATCCGGGTGATGGCGTACGTCTCGAACTTGATCGACCGCCCGATGTCGAACTTCTCGATCGCGTCGATGAGTCCGAAGACCCCGGACGACACGAAGTCCGCCTGCTCCACGTTGGACGGCAGACCGACGCTCACCCGGCCCGCGACGTACTTCACCAGCGGCGAGTAATGCAGGATCAGCTGTTCCCGCAGCCGCTCGTCGCCCGTGTCCTTGTACGACCGCCACAGCTCGTCGAGCGACGAGGGTGCGGGCGGGCGCACGGTGCTCCGGGCAGCGGGGGGCACCGCCGCGCGGTCGGACCCGGAGGTGTGCTGGGGCATGCGTCGCCTTGAGCCGTTCTGCTGGGTGTGAGGGGGGACGGGGGGATGGTGGCGGGATGCGGAGGGGGTAATTCTGGTGAGCGTAGCGTGACTGTGGAGTCGCAATGAGCGAAGGCCACTGGATCGTGGCTCCACGGAGCCGTGCCGTCGGCCGCAATTTCGAATGGGGCCCATGGGGCCGACTGCGCGCACGTCGGCCCCTCCGGCGTCGCCGAGAGAGCTGCGGAGGTCATCGCCCCTCACCTTTTCACCCGATTGCTGCGGGTCAAGGACCGCCTCGCCGTGCGTTCGGGCGACGTACCGCCTCGGCCGTCAACTGCCAGCCTTCGCCCCGGCGTTCGACGAAACCCAGGGAGTGGAGTTCGTACAGTCTGCCGAGCGCCTCGTCAACGGTCGTGCCGGCGTCATGCGCGATGTCGGTACACGTGGCGGCTGTTCCGCGTGCGGGGAGCGCTTCCAGGACGCGGGCGCTGACCCGGTCCAGGAGGTCCCTGGGCAGGACCGGCCCGCGCCGGGGCGGGGCGAGGTCTCCGATGTCGCCGACGAGCTCCGCGACTTCCACGGCGTCGGTGACGAGCTCGGCGTCGCCGCGCAGCAGCTCGTGCACACCTGCGGAGAGGCCGCTGGTGGCCGGGCCGGGGACGCCCATGGTGAACCGTCCGAGTTGCTGCGCGGCGCGGGCGGTCACCAGGGAGCCGCTGCGGTACTCGGCCTCGACGACGACCGTGCCCCGGGTGAGCGCGGCGATCACTCGGTTGCGGAGGATGAACCGGCTCGGGGTCGGATGGGCGCCCGGTGGCAACTCGGCGACGACCAGGCCCTGTTCCGCGATGCGCCCGATCAACTCGGCGTGCCCGCGCGGGTAGGCCGTGTCGACACCGCAGGCCAGCACGGCGACGGTGGCCCCGCCGGCGGCCAGCGCGCCCCGGTGGGCGGCGCCGTCGACGCCGAAGGCCGCGCCGGAGACGACGACCCAGCCGCGCTCGGCGAGCCCCGAGGCGAGGGTCGCCGCCATGTGCGCCCCGTACGGGGTGCAGGCGCGTGCCCCGACGACGGCGACGGAGCGCAGCGCCCAGCGCCGGAGGTCGGACCGGCCGCGCACCCACAGACCGACGGGCCGGGTGTTCCCCAGATCGTCGAGCTGGCTCGGCCACTCCGGGTCGCCCGGCACGACGAACCGCCCGCCGCACGCCTCCGCCGCCGCCAGGTCCCGCTCCGGCTCGGCCCGCGCCGCCCGCATCCGCAGTCCCTGGATGCGCTGCTCGGTCGCCCCGGTGAGAGCGTCGTCCTCGTGGGCCATGGACGTCAGCCGTCTCAACAGCTCCACCGCTCCCAGCTCGCGCAGCCATCGCCCGGCGTGCTCATCACCCGGTTCGACGACCCGGGTCAACGCCGCTCGCGCCCACCGCTCCCGCTCGGTCACCCTCTCAGCCATGCCGCTTCCCCTCCCCCGGTCCATGACTTCCGGTCCGTGTGGCTCCTGTGGCCCCCACCGGTCCGCCTGCGCCTCTCGCGCCCCACCTGTCAGGGCATCCCACAGCCACCCCGCCCCTTCCGGGCGGCCGACGCCGGTCGGCCCACCGTGCGTGGGCTCACCGTGCGCCCCCGGCCGGCATGGGCACCCCCCTGGCGATTCCGGTGCGGAGCTCCAGCGCCAGGTTGACGTCCTCGGGGCCGGGCCGGTCGCGGCCCGCGAGGTCGGCGATGGTCCAGGCGACCCGCAGGACGCGGTCCAGCCCTCGCGCGGTGAGCAGACCTCGTTCGATGTCCCGTTCGGCGGGGGCGAGGGCGCCGGGGGCGACGTGCCAGCGGGTGCGGAGCTCATGGCCGGGCACCTCGCAGTTGACGTTCCAGGGTGTGCCGTCCAGTCGGGCGGCGGCACGGGCCCGGGCGTCGAGCACCCGCCCGGCGACCGCGTCCGTGGACTCGCCGCGTCCTCCCTGGGCCAGCAGGTCCGCGCGGGTGACCGGTTCCACCTCGACGCGCAGGTCGACCCGGTCGAGCAGCGGGCCCGACAGCCTGGCCTGGTAGCGGCGGATCACCGATGCGGGGCACTCGCATCCCGCCCCGTGCAGGGTGTGCCGCCCGCAGGGGCACGGGTTCGCGGCCAGCACCATCAGGAACCGTGCCGGTAACCGGACCACTCCCGCGCTGCGCGCCACCACTACGTGGCCCGACTCCAGGGGCTGGCGCAGTGCGTCCAGCGCCTTGCCCGAGAACTCGGGCGCCTCGTCGAGGAACAGCACCCCGCGATGAGCGAGAGAGACGGCGCCCGGTCTCGGCAACCCGTTGCCGCCTCCGACAAGGGACTGCATGGTCGCGGAGTGGTGGGGCGCGCAGTACGGCGGCCGGTGCACCAGTGGTTCGCCCGGTGGCAGGAGACCGGCCACGGAGTGGACCGCGGTGACTTCCAGGGCCTCCTGGCGGGTCAGCGACGGCAGGACGCTCGGCAGCCGCTCGGCCAGCATGGTCTTGCCCGCGCCCGGCGGCCCGGACAGCATCAGGTGGTGTCCGCCGGCTGCCGCGACCTCCAGGGCGACGCGCGCCGTCCGCTGCCCGGCGACGTCCGCCAGGTCGGGCCCGTCGGCCGGGTCGGGGCTGAGTCCGGTGCCCACTCCGGCGCCCGGGACCAGAAGTCCGGCCAGCATCGCGTCGGGTCGTCCCGGCTCGTCGGGCTCCTCCTCCGGTACCGCCTCGTCCGCGAGCACGGCGATCAGTTGCCGCAGCGTGCGGACGCCGAGGACGGAGACCCCGGGCACCAGCGCGGCCTCCCCCGCCGTCTGCTCCGGGACGACGACCTGCCGGTAGCCGGCCTCCGCGGCGGCGAGGACCGCGGGCAGCACGCCCCGCACGGGTCTGACGCGCCCGTCGAGGCCCAGCTCTCCGATGAGGACGAGGTCGGCGATCGTCCGGGGATCGACGCGCTCGGCGGCGCCCAGCACGGCCGCCGCGACGGCGAGGTCGAATCCCGACCCGCCCTTGGGTACGGAGGCCGGGCTGAGCCCGACCGTCAGCTTCTTCTGCGGCCACTCGGCGTCCGAATTGACGATGGCCGCCCGCACCCGGTCCCGGCTCTCGGTGAGGCTCTTGTCCGGCAGACCGACCAGCGCGAACGCCGCGACACCGGGCTCCAGGTCGGCCTGGACCTCGACGACCACGCCTTCGACGCCCACCAGGGCCACCGAGCACGTCCGTGCGAACCCCATTCAGGCCACCCCCCGCACGTGCTCCAAGACGGGCGCGCCGCGCAGGGGCAGCAGCACCCCGATCAGATCGACGCGCACCCCGCCCGCCGGCGGCCCACCGTGCCGCTCCAGCCAGCAGGCGGCCAGCCGCCGCAGCCGCTCGGCCTTGGCGGGCGTCACCGCCGCCATGGGGTGTTCGAAACCGCCGCCTCTGCGGGTCTTGACCTCGCAGATCACCAACGTGTCGCCGTCCCGGGCGACGATGTCGATCTCCCCGGCCCGCCCGCACCGCCAGTTGCGGGCGAGGGTGACCATCCCCGCCGCGCCGAGCCGGCGGACCGCAAGCTCCTCGCCGTACCGCCCCAGTGCCCCCGTCGCGTTCATCCGGCACCACCTCCGTCACCGACTGTGACGCGTCGGTGCCGGACTTGTGGATCTTGGTGGACAACCGGCCGGTTGTGGAAAACTCGGTCACCCACACCGGTGAACGATGCCGAGCGCCTCAGCTGCCGGGCAGCTCCAGATCGCTCTTGTTGAGCTCCTCGATGTTCACGTCCTTGAAGGTCAGGACCCGCACCTGTTTGACGAACCGTGCCGGCCGGTACATGTCCCAGACCCACGCGTCCGCCATGGACACTTCGAAGAACACCTCGCCCTGCACCGAGTGGACCTGCATCTCGTAGTCATTGGTGAGGTAGAAGCGACGCTCGGTCTCGATCACGTATTTGAACAGACCGACGACATCGCGGTACTCCCGGTAGAGCTTCAGCTCCATCTCGGTCTCGTACTTCTCGAGGTCCTCGGCGCTCATGGCATGTTCCCCTTCAGCCGTGCGTGCCCCCATTGTGCTCCAGTGTCCTGGGCCCCTAAACGATTTCGGGGGCCAGGACCACGGGCGTAGCAGGGGGTCCCTCGTCGAGCAGCGTGCGCAGCAGCTCGGCGAGTCGTGTCGGGTACACCGTCTCACGGGCCGCCGACAGTTCGGCGGAGGTCCACCACCTCAGCCCCGCGACACTGCGGGTCTCCAGCTCCGTCAGCGCGCCGAGGGCCACCGTGGTCCGGGTCGTACGGGCCAGGTAGTACCACTCGTCCTGATGCCAGCGCCGCCCCGCGAAGGGGAAGGAGCAGACCCGCTGCCACACCACCGGCCCGAGCTCCACGTCGGTGAGGCCGGTCTCCTCGGCGAGCTCGCGCAGCGCCGCCTGCTCGCGGGTCTCGTCGCCCTCCACCCCTCCACCGGGCGTGAACCACCAGGTGTCGGAGGGGTCGTCCGGCTCATAGCCGTTCAGTAGCAGGATCCGGTCCTGCGGGTCCAGCAGCACCACCCGGGCCACCTGTCGCAGCGGCGTCTCCTCAGCCATGCGCGGCCACCCCCGCCCGGCCCCGGCCCGCACGGGACAGCCGGCCCGCGATCGGGCCGTACGCCGCGCCGGACAGGATCAGCACCGCTCCGGCCGCCACCGACCCGGCCACCAGCTTGACCGGACCGGGCCGCGACACGCCGCCGGGCAGCTCTGCGAAGCTCTGCGGCCGGTCCACCATCTCGGCCGGGGGCCATGCCACGGCGTCCACCCGGGCGCTCACCGCCGCGCGCGGCACCGAGCCGTGCCCGGGGTCCTGGAGGTGGACGCGGGAGTCCTGCGAGGAGCCGCGCTCGTCACCGAGCAGGAACAGCTGCCCGTCGGGCACCGACGCCGAGAACGGCGCCGAGGAAGCGGGCCCCTCGGAGCGCAGATACGGTTCCTCGACCGCGTCGCCGTTGATGGTGAGGCGGCCGGCGCTGTCGCAGCAGGCGACCTTGTCACCGCCCACGCCGACGACCCGCTTGACCATCGGCAGGTCGCCCCAGGCCGCGTCCTTGAACACCACGACGTCACCGCGCCGCACGTCGGCACCGTCTATCCGCTGCGCCAGCACCCGCTCACCGGCGTCGACGGTCGGGGACATGGAGTCCGTCGGCACGGTGTACGGCTGGTACTCGAGCGCACCCCAGATGAATCCGCCGAGGAAGAGCACACAGCCGACGGCCACGGCCAGCCCCGACAGCGCGCTGCCGAGACGGCCGCGGCCGTCGTCCGTCGTGTCGTTCTTGCCCATCCCAGCGCTCCCCACGTTCGGAGATCGACGATCTGGAACGGCACCCTACCCGCGGTTCCCTACTCGGCGGTATGCCCAACGGGCGGACCGGGGGGCGTGCGGTGGATCAGCCGTCCCGCCGCTTCCGCAGCCACAGGACGACCGGCAGCGCCGCGGCGAGGCCCAGCGCACCCGGCCCGGCCATCTGCGTGGCGGCGCTCGACGCCACCGCCGCCGCGTTCAGCCCCGGCTGGTCGAACGTGTCCGGCACCGGCAGCGTGGACCAGCGGGTGACCGGCCAGGCCACCACGACCGCGCGACCCACGACCTGGTCGTTGGCGACCGTGCCGCTGCCGGGCAGCTCCTGGTGGTAGCGGGAGTCCAGGGAGTTCTGGCGGTTGTCGCCCATCACCCAGATGCGGCCCTCGGGCACCTTGATCGGCCCGAACGGCTCGTCGTCGCACGGCGTGGAGCCGGGGTGGATGTACGAGGTCTCGTCCAGCGGCTTGCCGTTGACGACGACCTTGCCGCCCTTCTTGCAGCTCACGGTGTCACCGCCGACCGCGATGACCCGCTTGATCAGGTCCTTCTCCTCGGCGGACGGCATCAGGCCGATGAAGCTCAGGAACTTCTGCACCGCGTTGGGTTCGGGGGTGGGCTCGCCCTCCAGCCAGCCGCCCGGGTCGTGGAAGACGACGACCTCGCCGCGCTCCGGTTCGGACCCGAACCACGGGGTCAGCTTGTCGACCAGCACCCGGTCGCCACGCTGGAGCGTGTTCATCATCGAGTCCGAGGGGATCGAGAACGCCTGTACCAGGAACGTCTTGATCAGCAGCGCCAGCAGCAGCGCGATACCGATCAGCAGGGGCAGTTCCTTCCAGAAGGAACGCGGCCTCCTGGGCTCCTGGGGACCGCCGTCGTCGGCGCTGTCGCCCTCAGCCGGACCGGTCGTGGACGGGGGCTCCTCGACGGGGCCTGAAGAGGAAGGCCGTCCGAACTGATCGGGCCTCTCCTCGGGCTCGTCGTGTCCGGATCGTGCGCCGACCGCCAAATCCCCCACATCCACTCCTCACTCCGTGCAACCGCCGGCCCCACAGCAGGGGCAGGCCCACCACTCCCATAACGAGCGGGAGTTCCGCAGGGGTCGGGAGCCCGGTCAATCCGTTCACATTCCGAGAGGACACACTATGCGACGCGCCGAACGCGGGCGCAGTCCCGGTCCGCGAGTCCGGAACGGACGCGAAGGTGTCCGGTTCCTCCAGTCTGCGCCAGTGGTCGAAGGGCCAGGCGATGACGACCGCCCGCCCGACGACCTCCTCTTCCGAGACCGTTCCCTGAAACGCCTCGTTCAGGTGAAAGCGTGAGTCCGCCGAGTTCGACCGGTGGTCACCCAGCACGAAGATCCGCCCCGCCGGCACCTTCACCTCGAACGGGATGGTGGAGGGGACGTCCCCCGGGTTCAGATACGGCTCGGTGAGCGGTACGCCGTTGACGGTGACCCTTCGGTCCGCGTCACAGCACTTGACGGTGTCCCCGCCGACCGCCACGACCCGTTTGATCAGGTCCTGTTCGTCCTCGGACGGCAGCAGACCGATGAAGGTCAGCGCCTGCTTGACCTGCTTGACGCCCACCGGGTCGTCCTTCTTGGGTGTCTGCTCCTGCTGGAGCCATCCGCCCGGGTCCTTGAAGACGACGACGTCCCCGCGCTGCGGCTTGGAGCCGAACCACGGGGTGAGCTTGTCCACCAGTACCCGGTCGTCGATCTGGATCGTCTGCTCCATGGAGCCCGATGGGATGACGAAGGCCTGCACCAGGAAGGTCTTCAGGACGAGCGCGATGAGCAGCGCCACGGTGATGAGGAGGGGAATCTCCTTGACGGCCGAACGGCGCCTGCGTCGCTTGACCTTGCGGGCCAGCTTGCGCCGCTCCGCACGTCCGGGCAGGGGCCGGGCACCGTCCGTGGGCCGTGAGCCGGTGGGCAGCCGGGTGTCGGCCCGGTGGCTCCCCTGCTTGCCGCGGTTACCCATGGCCCCCGCCAACGGCTCCCGCCTCCGGTACGTCGCGGAAGGCGCCCGTCGGCCCCACCTCCGACCAGCGCCCGAACGGCCAGCCGATCCAGTCGGCGCGCCCGATCACATGGTCCACGGGGACCATGCCGCCGCCCGGGGAGCCGAGGTGGTCGCGGGAGTCGCGCGAGTGGCTGCGGTGGTCCCCCATGACCCACAGGGTGCCCTGGGGCACGACGATGTCGAAGGGCACCTGCGAGGGCGCGTCACCGGGGTAAAGGTAGCCCTCGCTCACGGGTACGCCGTTCACCTCGACTCTTCCCCCCTTGTCGCAGCACTTCACGCGGTCGCCTCCCACCCCCACGACGCGCTTCACGAAGTCGGTGTCGGCGGGCTCGGCGAGGCCGAGTGCCGCAGCCGCCCCGTGCAGCAGTCCGGCGACCGGATTCCGCTCCGGCGCCTCCCGGACGAAGGACCCGGTGCCGTCGAAGACGACCACGTCCCCGCGCCCGGGCTCGGAACCGAAACGGTACGCCAACTTGTTCACGAGCACCCGGTCCCCGATCCGGAGGGTGGGTTCCATGGACCCGCTGGGGATCTGGAAGGGCTGCATGACGAAGTGGCTGACCAGCAGCAGGAAGACCGCGCAGGCGAGGCCGGTCAGCCCGGCCCGCCGCCGGAAAAGCACGGAGCGCGACCGCTCCTCCGTGTCGGAGGACCGGTCGCGCTCTGTGTGCTGTGCTTCGGTGTCCATCGGAGCCAGATGGTATCCGGCCCTCCTGTGACGCTCAGTCCGGAACCGAGGCGCGACGGGGGTGAGCCGGAGCTCAGTTGTCGCGCTTCTCCTTGATCTTCGCGGCCTTGCCGCGCAGCTCGCGCAGGTAGTAGAGCTTGGCGCGACGGACGTCACCGCGGGTCACGAGCTCGATCTTCTCGAAGATCGGGCTGTGCACCGGGAAGGTGCGCTCGACGCCGACGGAGAAGGAGACCTTGCGGACGGTGAACGTCTCGCTGACGCCCGCGCCCTGGCGGCGGATGACGACACCCTTGAACTGCTGGATACGCGAGCGGTTGCCCTCGATGACGCGAACGTGGACGTTCACGGTGTCACCGGGACGGAACGCCGGGACGTCGGTCCGCAGGGACGCGGAGTTGACGGCGTCGAGCACGTGAGCCATGTGTGTCTGCTTCCTCGCTGATGCCACAGGTCATCAACGGAACATCGAGATGAGAAAAGGGGAGCTGATCGCGTCGGACGGGCGTCGTGTCCCCCTGTGGCAGGGGCGCACGCCGGACGGACAGCAGCTGCCTATTCTTCCACGTCCTGGGGCCTGCGCCAAAATCGGCCACCGGGTTCGGGTGCCCAGCCCAGCAGGGACAGGGTTTCGCGGTCCTTCTTGTCGAACGCGGAGGCGTCGCAGCGCTCGATCAGGTCGGGCCTGTTGCGGGCGGTCCGCCGCAGCGCCTCGTCCCTGCGCCACCGGGCGATCTTGCCGTGGTGCCCGCTGAGCAGCACGTCGGGGATGCCACGGCCGCGCCACTCGGGCGGCTTGGTGTAGACGGGGCCTTCCAGCAGGTTGGCCATCGCGCCGGGGGCGAAGGAGTCGTCCCGGTGGGACTCGGCGTTGCCGAGGACGCCGGGCAGCAGGCGCGCCACGGCTTCGGTGACGACCAGGACGGCGGCTTCCCCGCCGGCGAGGACGTAGTCGCCGATGGACACCTCGTACACCGGTATCCGGGTGGCGTACTCGTCCATGACGCGGCGGTCGATGCCTTCGTACCGCGCGGGGGTGAAAATCAGCCACGGGCGCTGGGAGAGTTCGACGGCGAGTTCCTGGGTGAAGGGCCGCCCGCTGGGTGTGGGGACGACGAGCACCGGCCCGTGGGCGCCGGCGTCGTAGCCGGAGGCCAGTACGTCGTCCAGGGCGTCGCCCCAGGGCTCGGTCTTCATGACCATGCCGGGGCCGCCGCCGTAGGGGGTGTCGTCGACCGTGTTGTGCCGGTCGTAGGTCCACCGGCGGAGGTCGTGCACATGGACGTCGAGCCGGCCACGCGCGCGTGCCTTGCCGACGAGGGAGACGTTCAGCGGTTCCAGGTACTCGGGGAAGATCGTGACGACGTCGAGCCGCATCAGGCTTCGTCCTTCGCGGCCTCGGAGGAGTCCTCCGCGTCCCTGGAGGAGGCGATCTCCGCGCGGTCGTCGATGAGTCCTGGCGGCGGGGTGATGACCGCCTTCTGCTCGTCGAGGTCGATGTCGGTGACGATCTCCTCGACGAACGGGATCATGACCTCGGTGCCGTCCGGCCGTTCCACCACGAACAGGTCCTGCGAGGGCAGGTGGGAGATCTCGGTGATCCTGCCGACCTCGGTGCCGTCGGCGAGGACGACGTCCAGGTCGATGAGCTGGTGGTCGTAGTACTCGTCGGGCTCGTCCGGACGCTCGTCCGGGTCGACGTCGGCGATGAGGAGGGTGTTGCGCAGCGCCTCGGCGGCGTTGCGGTCGCGTACGCCTTCGAAGCGCAGCAGCAGCCGGCCGCTGTGGACGCGGCCGGTCTCGATGGTCAGCGGCCCGGCGGAGGCCGGGTCGGTGGCCAGTACGGCACCGGGCGCGAGCCGCAGTTCGGGCTCGTCCGTACGCACCTCGACGGTGACCTCGCCCTTGATGCCGTGGGCGCGGCCGATCCGTGCGACTACCAGCTGCACGTCTTCATCTCTCCTGTCGTACGACAACGGGCCGGGGTGGGCCGTAGCCCTCCCCGGCCCGTGCCGGCGCATTTCAAGGTAAAACAGCCAACGTGTTCAGCGGACCTGGTCCACGTCGACGAGGTCGACGCGGATGCCCCGGCCGCCGATGGCGCCCACGACGGTTCGCAGGGCGCGGGCGGTGCGGCCATTGCGGCCGATCACCTTGCCGAGGTCGTCGGGGTGGACCCGGACCTCCAGCACGCGCCCCCGGCGCAGGTTGCGCGAGGCGACCTGCACGTCGTCGGGGTTGTCGACGATGCCCTTCACGAGGTGCTCGAGAGCCTCCTCGAGCATGCTCAGGCCTCGGTCGACTCGGTGGACGCGGCCTCGGCCTCGTCCGCCTTCTTGTCGGCCTTCTTCGCCTTCGGGGTGATGGCCTCACCCTTGGTCTCGTCGCCCTCGAGCGCCTTGGCGAAGGCGTCGAAGGAGGCGCGCTTGTCTTCCTTGGTCGCCGGGGCGAGCAGGGGCTTCTCCGGGGCCGGGAGGCCCTTCGCCTTCTGCCAGTCGCCGGTGAGCTTCAGGATCGCGAGGACCGGCTCGGTCGGCTGGGCGCCGACGGACAGCCAGTACTGCGCACGCTCCGAGTCGACCTCGATGCGCGACGGGTTCTGCACCGGGTGGTACAGGCCGATCTCCTCGATGGCCCGGCCGTCACGGCGGGTACGGGAGTCGGCGACGACGATGCGGTAGTGAGGCGAACGGATCTTGCCCAGACGCTTCAGCTTGATCTTGACTGCCACGGGTGTGGTGTCTCCTGGTCTTGACGTGGTTGGGCACAACGGGATGCCGCGTGGGGTTGCGGTACTCGAGTGCCCGATGGACGCGTCAGCCGGAGGAGAGAGGGGTCCTGTTCGACTGTCGAGTACAGCTAGCCATTGTGCCACATCACGCGGGGTCAGCTCGCCGCGCCCACGGCTTCCGGGATGCGGAAGGGCTTCCCGCAGCCGCCGCACACGATGGGCGCCTGCGCGAGGACCGAGGGCACGACGCGTACGTTGCGACCGCAGTCGCACACGGCCTTGACCCGCACGCCGCCACCGGAGGAGCCGTGCCGGGCGGCCGGCCCGCGGAAGGAGCGCTTGGTGTCCGCCGCCGTGGCGACCGTGTGCGCCTTGAGGGCGCGCTGCAGCCGCTCGATCGTCGGCCGGTACCGGCGCTTGGCCTCGGGGCTGAGCGTGACCAGGGAGAAGCCGCTGCTGGGGTGCGGCTCCTCGGAATGGTCCAGGCCCATCTCCTCGGCGATCGCCAGGAATCTGCGGTTGTGGTAGCGACCGGCGCGCGAAGTGTCGCGGACGCCTCGCGCGGCGGCGATGCCGTGGACTGCCTCGTGGAGCAGTCGTTCGAAGGAGAGCTCGGCGCCACACGCGGACGACGACTCTCCGATCAGGGATTCGGGCGCGGCTAGATCGGGCAGCTCGGGGTGGTGCCGCTGAATGTCGGCCCACGCCTGTGCCAGCTCTGCGGCGAGAACAGGTGGTGTCGTGCTCACGTCGTGACAACGAGCCGGAGTGCCCCCGGGTTCCATTCCGGGGCATCTCAAATAATTTGCACGTACCAGTCAGTTGCCGTTGATGCGTCCTGACGAGGGCCAGTGCGCTGATCTGCGGAGAAGCCGCGCAGCTCCCAACAAGGTGGTACGTAGCGGCGCGTACGCCCCGGCGCGCAGACCATTTTCGGGCGCCGGTCGCCGCCCCGGTCAAGGGGGCGCACGGAGCAGGGCGCCCGCCCGTGCACAGGCGACAGTACCGGGGCTGTCCGCACGGCTCGGCGCCGCCCCGTCCCCCCACGGCCCGCGGCCGGTTCCCCCGCAGGCCAGGACGGGCGCAAGGAGCCGGGTCACCGTCCTGGCATGGCGGGAATCACCGACCGCCTCCACTATGGGAGGTGGTTCGTGCCGCACTCGGGGGCGCACGACCGGGGCACGCAAGCATTGCGCCCCGACCCCTGGACTTGGGGGCGGATGCGGAGTTCCCTGGCTACGGGGAGTGCGAGCGCACGTACACGGGGGCTGTCAATCAGGGCACAGACGCACAGATGGACCTCTCGGCGGATTGGGGCGCTTTCGATGACACCTATGCTCGTCCAGCACCACCCCCACCCGGCCTCGGCCCCTCCGGCTTCGGATGCGCCCGGCCGTGCCCGCGACTGGGCGGAGATCCAGGAACGGATGCTGGTCCCGCTCTACGAAGCGGTGTACGAGCACCTGGAGGTCGGTACCGGAACGCGGCTGCTCGGTCTCGGATGCGGCTCGGGCCTCGCCCTGCTGATGGCCGCCGCGCGCGGCGCTCAGGTCACGGGCGTCGACACGGACCACGCGCGCGTGGACCTGGCCCGCCAGCGGTTGCTCCCCGACGCGAGTGGGCGGCAGACCCACGGCTGCGGCGAGACGAGGCTGCTGTACGGCGGGTCGGCCGATGCCGCCGATCCCACCCGTCCGGAGTACAACCTGATCACCGCCTTCCAGCCGATCGGCTGCACCGCGGGGGACTCCGAGGGGCTGGCGCCCGCGCTCTCCGCGGCCGTGCGGCTGGCGGAGCGGGGCAGCGCGGTGGTGCTGGCGGGCTGGGGCCCGCCGGAGCGGTGCGCCACCTCGGCGGTGCTCCGGGTGGCGGGCCGGCTGACCGAGCGGCTGCGCACGGGCGCGACGTGGCGCCCGGCCCTCCGGGACGACCTGGAGGAGGTGGCCGCGCGGGCCGGGCTCAGGCCGGACGGCTCGGGACGGGTGGCGTGCCCGTTCGGGTACGCGGACATGGACAGCGCCGTGCGCGGGCTGTTCTCGACCGGCCTGTTCGACCCGGCGGTGGCGGCCTCGGACCAGGCGACGGTCGAGAAGGAGGTCACCGAGGCCCTCCATCCGCATGTGCGCGCCGACGGGACCGTCTGGATGCCCAACGTGTTCCGCTACCTCGTCGCCAGGACGCCCTGAGCAAGGACGCCCCGCGTCACGGGACGCCCTGACGCCGACGGATCAGTCCTTGGTGGTACGGGGGATGCCGGCCGCCCGGTAGGCCGCTTCCTCCTCCAGCGTCTCGTTCTCCAGGAGCGCCGCCGCCAGCGCGTCCAGTCGGGCGCGGTGCTCCTGGAGCTGCCGGCAGGCGCTCTCGTAGCACTCGTCGACGATGCGGCGCATCTCGTGGGCCACGGCGTCCAGCGTCGCGGGGGCCGCCGACAGCCCGTAGGCCTGCTGCGCGTCGCCGGGGATGGCGCTGAGCCGGCCGACCCGTTCGCTCATGCCCCAGCGGCCCGCCATGCCACGGGCGATGTTGGTGACCTGCTCCAGGTCGCTCTCCGAGCCCGTGGTGACGACGCCGAAGACGACGTGCTCGGCCGCCATTCCGCCGAGGGCGCCGATGATCCTGCCGCGCAGGTACTCCTCGGTGTACGCGTACTTGTCGGCGTCCGGCGTCGACAGGGTGACACCCAGGGCACGTCCGCGCGGGACGATGGTGACCTTGCGGACGGGGTCGGCGCCGGGTTGCAGCATGCCGAGCAGCGCGTGCCCGCTCTCGTGGTACGCGGTGCGGCGGCGCTCCTCCAGGGGCATGACCAGGGCGCGTTCGGCGCCGAGCTGTACCTTCTCCAGCGCGTCGGACAGGTCGGAGCGGGTGACCTGGTGCTGGCGGCGTTTGACCGCGAGGAGGGCGGCCTCGTTGGCGAGGTTGGCCAGCTCGGCACCGGTCATGCCGGGTGTGGTGCGGGCGACCTGGGTGAGGTCGACGTCCTCGGCCAGCGGGATGTCGCGGGTGTGGATCCGGAGGATGGCCTCACGGCCGCCCCGGTCGGGCGGGCTGACATGGACGATCCGGTCGAACCGGCCGGGGCGCGTCAGTGCCGGGTCCAGGACGTCGGCGCGGTTGGTGGCGGCGATGACGATGACGCCCTCGGAGCCGGAGAAGCCGTCCATCTCGGTGAGGATCTGGTTCAGCGTCTGTTCCCGTTCGTCGTGGCCGCCCATGGCCGCGCCGCCGCCCCGGATACGGCCGATGGTGTCGATCTCGTCGATGAAGATGATCGCGGGCGCGACCTTGCGGGCCTCGTTGAACAGTTCCCGGACGCGGGACGCGCCGACGCCCACGATCATCTCGATGAACTCGGAGGCGGACGCGGAGAAGAACGGCACGCCCGCCTCGCCCGCCACCGCCCGGGCCAGCAGCGTCTTGCCGGTGCCGGGCAGGCCGGACAGCAGCACGCCGCGCGGCATCTTGGCGCCCATCCTCCGGTAGGCCTGCGGGTTCCTCAGGAAGTCGACGACGTCGTTGAGCTCGCCCTCCACCTCGTCGATCCCCGCGACGTCGGCGAAGGTGGTCCGCCGCCCCACCTCCAGTTCGACCGGCCTGGGCGGGGCCTTGCGGCCGAGCATGCCGCCCGCCCCCAGCCCGGCGCCCCTCATCCGCCGGGCGAGGAACAGCCACAGCACGACGAGCAGCAGGATCGGCGCCAGCGAGAACAGCAGGTTGGCGAGGAAGCTCGGCCTGTCGACGACCGGCTCGGCCGTGACGGTGACCTTCTGCCTCGTCAGCTCGGCCCAGAGGTTGTCGTCGGCGAACGCCGGCCGCTGGGTGGTGAAGCGCTGCTCGTTCTTCAGCTCACCCTCAATGGCGTCGCCCTTTGAGTAGATCTTGGTGACGTTCCCGTCCGAAACCTGCCTGCTGAATTCGGTGTACGAGATGGTCCGCTCGTCGCCGTCGCCGAAGAAGGACAGGGCCAGATTGGTGAGGACGAAGACGGCCACCGCGGCGAGCAGCAGCCAGACCCATCCCGGGGTCTTCCTGCGGGGCGGGGTCGGGGGCGGTGCGCCCTCGGAGCGCCAGGGCTGGTCGGTGCGGTCGCGCGGGGGTACGGAATTGGCCACGCAGCCATGATGCGAGAGGCGAGCGAAAGCGGCATTACGGGCATACCCACACCTGGACGTCGAAGGGTGGTACCCCGGACGGACGAAGGGGCGCCCACCCCCCGGGTGGACGCCCCCTCAAGGCCGCTGATCAGCCCATGAACTTCTTGAACTCGTCCGGCAGCTCGAAGTCCTGCCCGGGCTGCCCGGCCGGGAGGCCGAACGCGCCACCCTGCTGAGCCTGTTCGCGGCGCGCCGCCGCGGCCTGCTCCTCGGCCTTCCGCTTCATCGGGTTGCCGCTCTTGCGCTTGCCCTTGGCCTGCTTCTGCTGCTTCTTCTGCCGACCCGGACCGCCGCCCATGCCGGGGATCCCGGGCATGCCCGGCATGCCGCCGCCCTGGGCCATGCGCGACATCATCTTGCGGGCCTCGAAGAACCGCTCGACCAGCGACTTGACCGCGCTGACGTCGACACCGGAACCGCGGGCGATGCGCGCACGGCGGGAGCCGTTGATGATCGTCGGATCGTGGCGCTCGCCCGGGGTCATCGACTTGATGATCGCGGCCGTACGGTCCACGTCACGCTCGTCGATGTTGTTGATCTGCTCCTTCATCTGGGCCATGCCCGGGAGCATGCCGAGCAGCTTGGAGATGGAGCCCATCTTCCTGACCTGCTCCATCTGGGCCAGGAAGTCGTCGAGCGTGAAGTCCTTGCCCTTGCTGCTCGCCAGCTTGGAGGCCATCTTGGCGGCCTCTTCCTGGCTGAAGGTCTGCTCGGCCTTCTCGATCAGCGAGAGCACGTCGCCCATGCCGAGGATGCGGGACGCCATGCGGTCCGGGTGGAACGCGTCGAAGTCGTCCAGCTTCTCGCCGTTGGAGGCGAACATGATCTGGCGGCCCGTGACGTGCGCGATCGACAGGGCGGCACCACCACGGGCATCACCGTCGAGCTTGGACAGCACGACCCCGTCGAAGCCGACACCGTCGCGGAAGGCCTCGGCCGTGTTGACCGCGTCCTGACCGATCATGGCGTCGACGACGAAGAGGACCTCGTCGGGGCTGACGGCGTCGCGGATGTCCGCGGCCTGCTGCATCAGCTCCTGGTCGATACCGAGACGGCCGGCGGTGTCGACGATGACCACGTCGTACTGCTTGGTCCTGGCGTACTCGACCGAGTCCTTGGCGACCTGGACCGGGTCGCCGACGCCATTGCCGGGCTCGGGGGCGTAGATGCCGACACCGGCGCGCTCCGCGACGACGGAGAGCTGGTTGACGGCGTTCGGGCGCTGGAGGTCACAGGCGACGAGGAGCGGCGCGTGTCCCTGGCCCTGGAGCCACTTGCCGAGCTTTCCGGCGAGGGTGGTCTTACCGGCACCCTGGAGACCCGCCAGCATGATCACGGTCGGCGGGTTCTTGGCGAACCTCAGACGGCGGGTCTCGCCACCGAGGATGCCGATGAGCTCCTCGTTGACGATCTTGATGACCTGCTGGGCGGGGTTGAGCGCCTGGGAGACCTCGGCACCGAGCGCCCGCTCCTTGACCTGCTTGATGAAGGCACGCACGACGGGCAGCGCCACGTCGGCTTCCAGCAGTGCGATACGGATCTCGCGGGCGGTGGCGTCGATGTCCGCCTCGGACAGGCGCCCCTTGCCCCGGAGGTTCTTGAAGGTCGCTGCAAGGCGGTCGGAGAGGGTATCGAACACGGTGGTCGCGGATCCTCAGGTGTCGGTGGGGGTCCCCCCTGTTCGAGCGGAGCCGAGAACGAGGGGGAAGGCGGATGGTCGTCCCCCAGGGTATCCGCCTCGCGCGGCTGAGCATCAGCCCCGCCCGGAAGCGGTCCCGGGGCTACCGGTTCCGGAGATCGGCCTCCAGGGCGCGGGCCACCTCCGCGGCCTCTTCCGAAGGGAGTGGGGCGCCGGCCGCGTCCGTGACGTAGAACGCGTCGACCGCGTTGGCGCCCAGCGTCGAGACGTGGGCGCTGCGGACGCGGACTGCGGCCGTTTCGAGGGCGTGGCCGATGCGGTGCAGCAGGCCGGGCGCGTCATGGGCGCGGACCTCGATGACCGTGGCCAGGGTCGAGCCCGCCGCCGCGACCGTGACTCGGGGTGGCGGCGCCGTGACGCCGCGGCGGCGCGGGTAGGCCGCTTCGCGCTCGGCCAGGCGGGCGGCGATGTCCAGGGAGCCGTCGAGGACACGGACCAGGTCGGCGCGCAGCCGGGTGGCCTGCGGGAGGGAGCCGTACTCGGCCGCGACACGCCAGTTCAGTACGAGGACGGCGGCAGGGCCGAGCTCGGTGGGCAGCTCGATGGCCCGGAGGTCGGCGGAGCGGACGGTCAGGCGGTGCAGGGCGAGGACCCCGGCGACGGCGGGCAGGACACCCGGCTGGTCCGGCAGGGCGATGAGGAGCTCGACCCCGACCGGTTCGGGTTCGGTGTGGTCGGAGGGGTGCTCGGCGTGGAGGGTCAGCACGGGTTCGCCCGTGCGGAGGGCCTCGACGGCGAGGCGTTCCTCCTCGGCGCCGGGTGCGACGGGCGCCGGGGCCGGCGGGGTGTCGCCCGCGAGGACGCCCGCGACCCGCTTGACGAGGTCGGCGACGAGCGAGGCGCGCCAGGAGGACCAGGCGGCGGGGCCGGTGGCCAGGGCGTCGGCCTCGGTGAGGGCGTGCAGGAGCTCAAGGGTCGAGGGTGACCCGATGGCCGCGGCGACGGACTGGATGGTGGCCGGGTCGTCCAGGTCGCGACGGGTGGCGGTCTCGACGAGGAGGAGGTGGTGGCGTACGAGGGTGGCCAGCACGCCCGCGTCGGCCTTGTCGAAGCCGATCCGGCCGGCCACGTCCCGGGCGATGGTCTCGCCCGCCACGGAGTGGTCGCCGGGCCAGCCCTTGCCGATGTCGTGGAGGAGCGCGGCGACCAGGAGGAGGTCGGGGCGGCCGACGCGGCGGGTGAGCGCGGAGGCGCGTACGGCGGTCTCGACCAGGTGGCGGTCGACGGTCCAGGTGTGGACGGGGTTGCGCTGCGGGCGGCAGCGGACCCGCTCCCAGTCGGGGATCAGGCGGCTGATCAGCCCTTCGGCCTCCAGCGCCTCCCAGACGGGCACCGTGGGTTCGCCCGCGCCGAGGAGGGTGACGAGCTGCTCGCGGGCGTCGGCGGGCCATGGCTCGGGCAGCGGTTTGGCGGTGGCGGCGAGGTGGCGTACCGCGTGCAGGGAGAGGGCCAGGCCGGACTGGGCGGCCGCCGCGGCGGCCCGCAGTGGCAGGACAGGGTCGCGTTCGGGTCGTGCGGTGCGGGCGAGGACGACCTCGCCGTCCATCTCGACGACCCCCTCGGCGAGCGGGGTGCGTGGGACGGGCGGTTTGCCGCCCAGCATCTTGCGCAGCCTGGGGCGTACGGAGCGGGCGCGCAGCACCCGGTTGACCTCGCGCCAGGTGACGTCACCGGCGTACGAGATGGTCCTGGCGGCCTCGTAGACCTGGCGGAGCAGGATGTCGGAGTCGAGCAGGTCCAGGGCGGCGGCGACCTGGTCCTGCTCCTGGAGGGCGAGCCTGTCGGTGGCCCGTCCGGTGACGAGGTGGAGCGCGTCGCGGGTGTCGAG
The DNA here is from genome assembly GCF_055590785.1 of Streptomyces sp. NPDC041796. Taxonomy (NCBI): domain Bacteria; kingdom Bacillati; phylum Actinomycetota; class Actinomycetes; order Kitasatosporales; family Streptomycetaceae; genus Streptomyces; species Streptomyces sp. NPDC041796. The sequence goes on along the minus strand of NZ_JBVJAH010000001.1, from coordinate 595,886 downwards.
GAGGGTGCGGCGCGCTTCGGCGAGCCCTTCGCGCGGGGCGTCGGCGAGCCAGGAGGCGGCGACCGCCCGCAGCGCGGTGGCGTCGCGCAGGCCGCCCCGGGCCTCCTTGAGGTCGGGTTCGAGGAGGAACTGGAGCTCCCCCTGGCGTTCGGCGCGTTCCCGGCACAGCTCGTCGAGCTCGGGGAGCCGCTTGGGGGCCTGGTTGCGCCAGTCGGCGAGGACGGTGGTACGCAATCCGGCGACCAGTCCGAGGTCACCCGCGATGGGGCGGGCGTCGAGCAGGCCGAGCTGGACCTTGAGGTCCTCGGCGGCGGTCTTGCGGGCCTCGGCGGGGGTGCGGACGGAGTGGTCGAGGGCCAGGCCCAGGTCCCACACCGGGTACCAGATGCGGTCGGCGAGCGCCGCGACGGTGGCCGGGTCGGCGGTGCCGTCGTGGAGGAGGAGCACGTCGAGGTCGCTGCGGGGGGAGAGCTCGCCGCGTCCGTAGCCGCCAACGGCGACGAGGGCGGTGCCCCGGGGCGGGGCGGCGGCCGTGTGGAGGGCGGTGAGCCAGTCGTCGGTGAGCCGTGCCAGGGCGGCACGGCGCGGCGGCCCGGACCGCGCCTCCTCGGTGAGGAGGCGCAGCCGGGCCGCCGCGTAGCCGCTGGGTCCCGAGTCTTCGTCGGTCACTTCGGTACTCGTCACCCGTGGGGCTCCTTAGAGTGCGTCGGGGCCGCGTTCGCCGGTGCGGACGCGTACCGCCGTCTCGACGGGGACGCTCCACACCTTCCCGTCACCGATCTTGCCGGTACGGGCCGCCTTCACCACCACGTCGATGAGCTGTTCGGCGTCCTCGTCCTCGACCAGCACCTCGATGCGGATCTTCGGGACGAGGTCGACGGTGTACTCGGCGCCCCGGTAGACCTCGGTGTGGCCGCGCTGCCGTCCGTAGCCGCTGGCCTCGGTGACGGTCAGGCCCTGGATGCCGAAGGCCTGGAGGGCCTCCTTGATCTCGTCCAGCCGGTGGGGCTTGACGACCGCGGTGATGAGCTTCATGCGTCCACCTTCTTGTTCTCCGCTGCGGGCAGGGCGTCGGTCAGGGTCTTCCGCGAACCGGCGCCACCGCCGGCCCCGCTGAAGTCGTACGCCGTCTCGGCGTGCTCGACCTGGTCGATGCCCCGGACCTCGTCATCCTCGCTGACGCGCATGCCCATCACCTTGTCGATGACGAAGGCGAGCAGGGCGGAGACGATCAGGGAGTAGGCGAGTACGGCGAAGACTCCGGTGGCCTGCTTGCCGAGCTGCTCCAGGCCGCCGCCGTAGAAGAGGCCCTTGGCGTCGGACTGGACGCCGCCGGTGGCGAAGAAGCCGACCAGCAGGGAGCCCACCACACCGCCGACGAGGTGGACGCCGATGACGTCGAGGGAGTCGTCGTAGCCGAACTTGTACTTCAGGCCGACGGCCATGGCGCACAGCAGACCGGCGACGGCGCCGATGGCGATCGCGCCGAGCGGCGAGCAGGAGCCGCCGGCCGGGGTGATGGCGACGAGGCCCGCGACCGCGCCGGAGGCGGCGCCGAGGGTGGTGAAGGCGCCGTGGCGGATCTTCTCGTACGCGAGCCAGGCAAGCATGGCGGCGGCGGTGGCGACCTGGGTGTTGACGAACATCACCGCGCCGACGCCGTCGTCGTTGCCGAGCCACGAGCCGGCGTTGAAGCCGAACCAGCCGAACCACAGCAGACCGGCACCCAGCATGACCAGCGGGAGGCTGTGCGGGCGCATCGGGTCCTTCTTGAAACCGACGCGCTTGCCGATGACCAGGATCACGCCCAGGGCGGCGGCGCCGGCGTTGATGTGGACGGCGGTGCCGCCCGCGAAGTCGATGACGCCCATCTCGAAGAGCCAGCCGCCGGCCCCCCACACCCAGTGGGCGACGGGGAAGTAGACGACGGTGACCCACAGGGCGATGAACAGCGCCCAGGCGGTGAACTTGACCCGGTCGGCGAGGGCGCCGCTGATCAGGGCGGGCGTGATGATCGCGAACATGAGCTGGAAGACGGCGAAGACGTACACCGGGATGGTGTAGCCGTCCCACAGTTCGGTGATTCCGATGCCGCTGAGCCCGACGTAGTCGGACGACCATCCGACGATGGAGCCCGAGTCGGTGCCGAAGGCGATGCTGAAGCCGTAGAGCACCCACAGGATCGTGACGATCCCGAGGCTGATGAAGCTCATCATCAGCATGTTGAGGGTGGACTTGACGCGGACCATGCCTCCGTAGAAGAAGGCGAGGGCCGGTGTCATCAGCATCACCATGGCGGAACAGATGAGCATGAACCCGGTGTTGGCTGCAGACAGCGTGGGTGCGTCTGCGGCAAGGGTCGTGATGCCTGGGGGCATCGGCGTCTCCTCGTCGTCGGTCGGCCTGTGCGGGGCGAAGCCGGGGTTGCGCCGGCTATGAGGGGTGGCCGGTTATGAGCCCGAGATTTACGCAGCACGGTTTCGGTCGATGCCGCACGATGTTTCGCCGCAGTGACGAAGAGGCTCCGTGTGTTACGGGGCCGTGAAGCGCAGAGTCACGGGAATGTAACGGGCGTACCCTCTGCGCACAACGTGGGACCGGCCGCGACAGTCACCCTGTTGACCTGGCAATGGGGGAGCCGAGTCGGGCTGTACGGGGTGACGGTCGCGGCCGGAGTCGGGGCCGGTTGTCCTTCAGACCGCTTCGGCGGTTTCGGGCAGCTGGGCGGTGAGGATGTCGGTGAGCCTGGCCACCTCGGGCACGTCCCCGAAGTCGCGGGCCGCCGTGTCGACGGTCTTGCGCAGTCGGGTGTTGACGCGCTCGGAGCGGATCCGCCGGGCGACGGAGAGGGCGGACTCGGCCAGCTTGGTGGCTTCCTCGGGCTCGCGCTTGAGCAGGTGCACGGTGGCCATGCCGACCAGGTTGAGCGCGTACGACCGCTGGTGGTCCTCGTCCTTGGAGAACAGGTCGACGGCCTGCTGCATCACGGGTTCGGCGAGCGAGGCGTACGTGGGGCTGCGGCCGGCCACATAGGCGAGGTCGCGGTAGGAGTGGGCGTTCTCGCCGTTGAGCTCGGCCTCGGAGAAGAAGCGGATCCAGTCGGGCTCGGGCTCGCCGTCGAGGCCGACGTCGGCGAAGGTGTCCTCGGCCATCCGCACGGCCCGCTTGCACTTGCTGGGCTGGCCCATGTTGGCGTACGCCCGGGCCTCCATCGCATACAGCATGGCCTGGGTGCGGGCGGTGGCGCAGTCGCGGCTTCCGTACTGGGCGAGGTGGATGAGCTCCAGGGCGTCGTCGGGCCGGCCGAGGTGGATCATCTGGCGGCTCATGGAGGACAGGATGTACGAGCCCAGCGGCTTGTCACCGGCCTCCTTGGCGGCGTGCAGGGCGAGGACGAAGTACTTCTGCGCGGTGGGCTGGAGTCCCACGTCGTAGCTCATCCAGCCGGCGAGCTCGGCCAGTTCGGCGGCGCACTTGAACAGGCGCTTCGCGGTCGAGCCGGGCTGCGGCTCCTGCAACAGGTCGGTGACCTCGTGAAGTTGGCCGACAACCGCCTTGCGCCGCAGCCCTCCGCCGCACTGGGCGTCCCACTGGCGGAACATCACGGTGGTGGATTCCAGCAGGTCCAGCTCGGCGCGCGACAGCCGGGTGGGGCGGCGCAGGGCGGTCGGTTCGGCGCGGGCCGGTTCGGCGGCCGGCGTGGGGACGAGCCAGCGCTGCATGGGCTCGATGAGCGCGGGTCCGGCGGCCAGGGCGAGGGAGGTGCCGAGGAAGCCGCGCCGGGCGAGCATCAGGTCGCTGCGGGAGAAGTCACTGAGCAGGGCCACGGTCTGGGGGCCCGCCCAGGGGAGGTCGACGCCGGACACCGAGGGTGACTGGTGTGCCGTGCGCAGGCCGAGGTCCTCGATGGCGACGACGCTGCCGAACCGCTCGGAGAACAGTTCGGAGAGGATGCGCGGGATGGGCTCGCGCGGTTGTTCGCCGTCGAGCCAGCGCCGTACACGCGAGGTGTCGGTGCTGATGTGGTGTGCGCCCATCTGGCGCGCCCGGCGGTTCACTTGACGCGCCAGCTCGCCCTTGGACCAGCCGCTGCGTACGAACCACGAGCTCAGCTGCTCGTTCGGGCGCTTCCCGGCATTCGTACCGTCTGCGCCACTGCCGCCCACTGGAAGGCCCCCATCCGCCGAATCACTGTTGCGCGAACCCGTATCAGAATGCCGTGAAATGTGGCCGCCCGTCCGGAGGTTGCACCCTTCGAACAGGGAACCGGCTTGCCTCCGGCATACCCACCTGCGCGGTCACTACCCTCGGGGTTCGTGCACTGAAAGTAATCCTACGATCACCCGTGCGGCGAGGTTGTTTCCATAAACGCCACCATTCGCCACCCCTTCGAATGAACTCCCCTGCGGCCAGGCGCGATTCACTTGACACTACGACGATCGGGAGTCGGCGGACGGTGGCGCGCCATGGCGTGCGCCACGGGACGCACCACCCCACGCACCACCGCGCGCCGCCCATTGGAGAGCGGTCGCGACGGAGCGTCACGGTGACACTCCGGGTCGTAACCACCGGGGATTTCCACCGTTGGAGGGGACATGGGCTTCACGATCGGCGGCACCCGCATCCTGTCCGGCACGCGGCGGCGCGGCGCCCGCGCCACGGAGTGCACCGTGGTGGCTGAGTACACGGGCCTGTGGGGCTGGGACGTGGTCCCGGGTGCCCGGGCCGTGTCCGGCCGGTGCTCCTGCGGCGACCCGGCCTGTACGGCTCCCGGGGCGCACCCGCTGGGCTTCGCGCCCGAGGTGCCGGCGGGCTCGACGCTCGACGCGGTCACCCGGGTGTGGTCGGAGTTCCCGGGCGCGGCGCTGATGCTCCCCGTGGGCCGCGCCTTCGACGTGCTGGAGGTCGGGGAGCGGGCAGGCCACCGGGCGCTGGTCCGGCTGGAGCGGATGGGCCTGCCGCTGGGCCCGGTGTGCGTCACGCCGACGGGCCGGGCGCAGTTCTTCGTGGCGCCCGGGGCGGCGGCGGAGCTGCCGCAGCTGCTGTACCGGATGGGCTGGGACGACGCGGACCTGGACCTGCGGTGCCTCGGCCCGGGCACCCACATCACGGCTCCCGCGTCGGACCACGCGGGCCTGGGCCCCGCCCGCTGGCTGCGTCCCCCGTCCCTCGACGCGGGTGCCCCGCCCCAGGCCCGCCTGCTGCTGGGCACGCTGGCGTACATCTGCCACCGGTCGGGGGTGTGAGCCGGGCGGCCCGGACACGACACGACCGGGGCGGCCCCTCCGCGCGGGAGGGGCCGCCCCGGTCGGTGTTTCCGTGCCGGACGCCGCGGGGTCAGTCCCCGATCAGGGCGTCGACGAAGGCCTCCGGCTCGAAGGGCGCGAGGTCGTCCGGACCCTCGCCCAGGCCGACCAGCTTCACCGGGACGCCCAGCTCGCGCTGGACCGCGACGACGATGCCGCCCTTGGCCGTGCCGTCCAGCTTGGTGAGCACGATGCCGGTGATGTCGACGACCTCGGCGAAGACCCTCGCCTGGACGAGACCGTTCTGGCCGGTCGTGGCGTCCAGAACGAGCAGGATCTCGTCCAGCGGGCCGTGCTTCTCCACGACGCGCTTGACCTTGCCCAGCTCGTCCATCAGACCGGTCTTGGTGTGCAGCCGGCCCGCCGTGTCGATGAGGACCACGTCGGCACCCTCGGCGATACCTTCCTTCACCGCGTCGTAGGCGACCGACGCCGGGTCGCCCGCCTCCGGTCCGCGCACGGTCCGGGCGCCGACGCGCTCGCCCCAGGTCTGGAGCTGGTCCGCGGCGGCCGCGCGGAAGGTGTCCGCCGCGCCGAGCACGACGGACTTGCCGTCGGCGACGAGCACGCGGGCCAGCTTGCCGGTGGTCGTCGTCTTCCCGGTGCCGTTGACGCCGACGACCATGACGATGCCCGGGGTGTCCAGGTCGCTCTCGGTGTGGACGGTGCGGTCGAGGTCCGTACCGACCAGGGCGAGCAGCTCCTCGCGCAGCAGGCCGCGCAGCTCCTCGGGCGTACGCGTGCCGAGCACCTTCACGCGCTCGCGCAGCCGCTCCACCAGCTCCTGGGTCGGCATGACGCCGACGTCGGCGGTGAGGAGGGTCTCCTCGATCTCCTCCCAGGTGTCTTCGTCGAGGTGCTCGCGCGACAGCAGGGTGAGCAGGCCCTTGCCGAGCGTGTTCTGCGAACGGGCGAGCCGGGCGCGCAGCCGGACCAGCCGGCCGGCGGTCGGCTCCGGGATCTCGATCTCGGGTGCGGGCGGGGCCGCGACGAGCGGGTCCTCGACGGCGGCGGGGGCCTCCAGGGCCTCTTCGGCCGTCGGGAGGTCCACCTCCTCGATCGTGCGGCGCGGTTCCTCCCGCGGTGTCTCCGCCTCCTCGCCGACGTGCGGCTCGGCGGGCGGAGCGGTGATGGTCGGCGTGCTCGACGGCGCCTGGGGCGGCGGCAGCTGCTTCTTCTTACGGCTGCTGACCACGAGGCCGCTGATCGCGCCGACCGCGACCAGAGCGATGACTACAGCAAGGATGAGGATTTCCATAACCCGTCCAGTATCGGCCACGACCGCCCCGGCGAGCGGTCTCGGAGCATGCACCCGGGCCCAAGGCCCCTGTTTGGACCTCTTTGGGGAGGAACGTACGATGCGGGAAGTCCCCCCTCCTCCCGCACGGAGCTGATCCATGCCCCACGCCTCCGAGTCCGAAGGCGCGATAGAGACCCGCGGTCTCGAGCCCGTCCCCGATGCCGAGCGCACCGGTCACATCCGGGAGCTGTTCCCCACGTGGGTGGCGGCGAACATCAGTGTGCTGCTGCTCACCATGGGCGCCGGACTGGTCGTCTTCAACGGCCTGAACTTCTGGCAGGTGCTGATCGTCGCGATCGCCGCCCCCGTCCTGTCGTACGGGATCGTCGGTCTGATCTCGATCGCGGGCAAGCGCGGCGGCTCCCCCGGCATGGCGCTGTCCCGCGCGGTGTTCGGGCAGCGGGGGAACCTCTTCCCCGGGGCGCTGATCTGGGTGGCCCGCTGGGGCTGGGAGACGATCAACGCGGTCACGGGGGCGTACGCCGTCCTCACCGTTCTCGACCTGCTCTTCGGCATCAAGAGCAACACCCCGCTGATCGTCGTCACGCTGCTGCTGTTCGTGGCGGCGACCTTCCTGGTCTCCGGGCTCGGCATCACCGCGCTGCGCGTGTGCAGCACCTGGTCGACGTACCTCTTCGGCGCCTTCTCCGTCCTCGTACTGGTCCACCTGGTCATCGGCACCGACTGGAGTGCCGTCTTCGCCAGGCCGGCCGGTTCGACGGCGATGATGATCGCGGGAATCGGCACGATCGCGGCGGGCGGCATCAGCTGGGTGCCCTCCGGCCCGGACTTCACCCGCTATCTGCCGCGTACGGCGTCGTCGAGGGCCATGGTCGCCTCGACGGTCGGGGGTGCCGGGATCGTGGTGCTGCCGATGGTGCTGATGGGTGCGGTGATGGCGGTGTCGACGCCGAGCCTGGCGTCCGCGCAGGACCCGGTGTCGTTCATCGGTGAGCTGCTGCCGGCGTGGATCTCGGTGCCGTACCTGGTGATCGCGCTGATCGGCATGCTGCTGATCAACTCGATGTCGATGTACTCGGCCGGATTCACCGCGCAGACGCTGGGCATCAAGGTGCCGCGCACCTGGGCGGTGAGCGTGAACGCGGTGATCTCTCTGGTGTTCGGGTTCCTGCTGATGGTGGTGGCGACCAGCTTCATCGGGTCGTTCATCTCGTTCCTGACGCTGCTGGCGGTGGCGTTCTCGGCGTGGATCGGTGTCTTCGGCGTCGACATGCTGCGCCGGCCGTCGTACGACGGTGAGGCGCTGATGGACACCGGGCGGACGAGCGCCTACTGGTACCGGGGCGGTTTCGCGTGGCAGGCCATGGCCGCCTGGGGCGCGGCGCTGGTGGTGGGTCTGCTGTTCACCAGGGTCGACTGGTTCGCCGGGCCGCTGGCCGGTTCGTGGATCGGTGCGAACGGGCTGGGCTGGCTGGTGACGATCGTGGTGGCGGCGGCGCTGTACGCGGTGCTGCCGCGGACCGCCCGCCCCGGGGCGGCGGTGGACGCCGAGCCGGAAGCCGCCACTGTTTCCATCTGACGCCACGTCAGCTACTCTCCCCCTTCGCCGCGCTCACCGTCCGGCGGAGGGGGATTTCCCATGGCCTTCACAGTGGTCCGGTTCAACCTCGTCGCGCCGGGCGCGACCCCCGAGGCGCTCGCGGACCGTTACCGCGCTGCGCTGGAGATGGCCGCGTACGCCGACGGCATCGGCGTGGACACCGTCCAGACGGAGGAGCACCACGGCGCCGCCGACAACTGGCTGCCCTCCCCCTTCGTCTTCGCCGGCGCGGTCTTCGGCGCGACCCGCCGGATCGCCGTCACCGTCTCCGCGGTGATCGGCCCGCTGTACGACCCACTGCGGCTGGCGGAGGAGGTCGCCGTACTGGACCTGCTGTCCAGGGGACGGCTGATCACGGTCGCGGGGATCGGCTACCGGCCGGAGGAGTACGCGGCGCACGGCGTCGACTGGGGGCGGCGCGGGCAGCTCCAGGACCTGCTGCTGGAGACGGTGCTGAAGGCGTGGACGGGCGAGGAGTTCACGTACCGGGGCCGTACGGTCCGGGTCACCCCGCGCCCGTACACGCAGCCGCGTCCGCTGCTGCTGGTGGGCGGTTCGTCGCGGCCGGCGGCCCGGCGTGCGGCCCGCCTGGGGCTGCCGCTCTTCCCGAGCGCGCACCTGCCGGAGCTGGAGGCGTACTACCACGAGCAGTGCGCCGCCCACGGGACGGAGGGCTTCTGCATGATGCCGGCCGCGGTGACGCCGCTGCTGCACCTGTCTCAGGACCCGGACCGTACGTGGGCGCTGCACGGGGAGCACTTCCTGCACGAGGCGCGGACCTACGCCTCCTGGCAGTCGGAGGACATCCGCTCGGCGGTGCGGTCGCGGGCGTCGACGGTTCAGGAGCTGCGGGCGGAGGGCGTGTACCGGGTGGTGACGCCCGAGGAGTGCCTGGCGCTGGACGCCGGCAGCCTCGTCCTGCACCCGCTGTGCGGGGGGATGCCCCTCGACGAGGGGTGGCGCTCCCTGCACTTGCTCGGGGAACACGTACTGCCCCGGCTCAAGGCCGTCGGGGCCTGAACCGGGGCAGTTCTCGTAGCGAGGAGAGGGGCAGCGGGGATTAGCCCATCTCCTCCAACGCCTTGCCCTTGGTCTCCTTCACGTACTTGAGCACGAAGGGGATGGAGAGCACGGCGAAGACCGTGTAGATGATGTAGGTGCCGGACAGGTTCCAGTCCGCCAGGGACGGGAAGCTCGCGGTGATGGCCCAGTTGGCGATCCACTGCGCGGAGGCGGCGACACCGAGGGCGGCGGCGCGGATCCGGTTGGGGAACATCTCGCCGAGGAAGACCCAGACCACCACGCCCCAGGACAGGGCGAAGAAGAGGACGAAGAGGTGGGCCGCGATCAGGGCGACGACGCCCTGGGTCTCCGGCAGCTTGCCGTCGACGAGGTCGGCGGAGAAGGCCCAGGCCTCGAAGGCGAGGGCGATCGCCATACCGGCGGAGCCGACGAGGGCGAGCGGCTTGCGGCCGACGCGGTCCACCAGGACCATCGCGATCACGGTGCCGATGATGTTGATGATCGACGTGGTGAACGAGTAGAAGAACGAGCTCGACGGGTTGACGCCGACCGACTGCCACAGCGTCGAGGAGTAGTAGAACGCGACGTTGATGCCGACGAGCTGCTGGAAGACGGACAGGCCGATACCGACCCAGACGATCGGCAGGAAGCCGAAGCGGCTGCCGAGCAGGTCACGGAAGGTCGACTTGTGCTCACGGCGCATGGCGTTCTCGATCTCGAGTACGCGCGCGTCCAGGTCGACACCCTTGCCCTCGACCTCGGAGAGGACCTCCTTGGCCTTGTCCTTGCGGCCCACGGAGATCAGGAACCGGGGCGACTCGGGGATCGCGAAGGACAGCAGGCCGTAGAGCACGGCCGGGACGACCATGACGCCCAGCATCCACTGCCAGGCCTCCAGGCCGGCGATCTCACCGCGCTGGTCGCCGTCGGCCATGTTGAGGATCGCCCAGTTGACGAGCTGGGAGACGGCGATGCCCACGACGATCGCGGCCTGCTGGAAGGAGCCGAGCCGGCCGCGGTAGGCGGCGGGGGCGACCTCGGCGATGTACGCGGGGCCGATCACCGACGCCATGCCGATGGCGAAGCCGCCGACCACACGCCACATGGCGAGGTCCCAGAGGGCGAACGGCAGGGCGGAACCGACGGCGCTGATGGTGAACAGGACGGCGGCGATCTGCATGCACCGGATGCGGCCGATGCGGTCGGCGATCCGGCCGGCGGTCGCGGCGCCGACGGCGCAGCCGATCAGGGCGATGGCGATGACCTGGGCGAGGGTGCCGGAGCCGATCTCGTACCGGTCGCGGATGGCCTCGACGGCGCCGTTGATGACAGAGCTGTCGTAGCCGAAGAGGAATCCGCCCATCGCGGCGGCGGCCGTGATGAAGATGACGTGGCCGAGGTGGTCGGGATGGGCCTGTCGGGCACCCGACGCCGGCGGCTGCGCTGTGCTGGTCACGTGAACTCCTGGTACCCGGCGCCGTCGCCGGGCATGGGGGGCGAGCCCTTCCAGTGGCGCACAACTTCACGCCGCCCACCACTTGAAGGTAAAAGCAACGTTGCAGAGACTATGCCTTCAAGTTTCGAAGTCAAGAGTCTGTGGTCTGTGAATCTGAGCGCACGGCGTGTCGCCTTGCCTTCAGGACTTGAAGAGTTTTGGGCAGGAGGGCTCAGCGGAGCCGCTGACTGATGACCTTGGAGACGCCGTCCCCCTGCATCGACACGCCGTAGAGCGCGTCGGCGACCTCCATGGTCCGCTTCTGGTGCGTGATCACGATCAGCTGCGAGCTCTCCTGGAGCTCCTGCATGATCCGGATCAGCCGCTGGAGGTTGGTGTCGTCCAGCGCCGCCTCGACCTCGTCCATCACGTAGAACGGACTCGGCCGCGCCTTGAAGATCGACACCAGCATGGCCACGGCTGTCAGCGACCGCTCCCCGCCGGACAGCAGCGACAGCCGCTTGACCTTCTTCCCCGGCGGGCGGGCCTCGACGTCCACGCCCGTGGTGAGCATGTTGTCCGGGTCGGTCAGCACGAGCCGTCCCTCGCCGCCCGGGAAGAGCCGCGAGAAGACCCCCTCGAACTCCCGGGCCGTGTCGCGGTACGCCTCCGTGAAGACCTGCTCGACGCGTTCGTCCACCTCCTTGACCACCTGAAGGAGGTCGGCCCGCGTCTTCTTCAGGTCCTCGAGCTGCTCGGACAGGAACTGGTGACGCTCCTCCAGCGCCGCGAACTCCTCCAGCGCCAGCGGGTTCACCTTCCCGAGCTGTTGGTACGCCCGTTCGGCCGACTTCAGGCGTTTTTCCTGTTCGGCACGGACGAAACGTCTCGGCTGATTGCGCGGATGCTCCGGGTCGTCCGGCAGCTCCTCGCCCTCGGCGGGCAAGGACGGCGGCACCGGCTGGTCGGGGCCGTACTCGGCGATGAGCGCGGTGGGCTCCACACCGAGCTCCTCCAGCGCCCGGGTCTCCAGTTGCTCGATCCGCAGTCGCTTCTCCGCGCCCAGCACCTCGCCCCGGTGCACCGAGTCGGTGAGCTTGTCCAGCTCGCCCTTCAGGTCCCGCCCCTGGGCGCGGGCCGCCGACAGCTCCTGCTCGCGCGCCGCCTTCGCCGCCTCGGCCGCCGCGCGTTCCCGCTCGGCCCGTACGAGGGACACCTCGACGTGCGCGAGGAGCCCGCGGGCCCCGGCGGCGACGGCCGCGGCGACCTCGGCCTCGTGACGCAGCCGGGCGCGGCGCTGCTCGGCACGCGCGCGTGCCTCCCGCTCCGCGCGGGCCGCCCGGTCCAGGGAGTCGGCCCGGCCGGCCAGGCCCTTGACCCGCTCCTCGTGCGTGCGGACCTGGAGGCGGGCCTCCATCTCGGTCTGCCGGGCGTTCGCGCCGTCGGCAGCGAGCCGGTCGCGCACGGAGGTGTCGGGCTCCTCCTCCGCTCCGTCCCCGGAGTGCGCCGCCTCCTCGGCCACCGCGAGCCGCTCGGCCAGCTCCTCGGCCTCCGCGGTGGCCTTCTCCAGGGACTCCTGGGCGCGGGCGGCTGCCGCGGCGGTCCGCTCGGCCTCGCCCGCGGCGCCCCGCGCCTGCCCGGCGAGCCGTCCGAGCGCCTGGGCGACGGAGGACTTCTCCCGGTCGGCCGCCCTGCGCCGCTCGGCCAGCTCCTCGACCCGCGCCGCCGAGGCACGGCGCCGCTCGGTCGCCCCGGCCTGCGCGGCGGCGAGTTCCTCGCACCGTACGGCCAGCTCGGCGAGCTCGGCGGCCGCCTCGTCCACCGACGCCTGCACCTCCAGGAGGCTGGGCGCCCCGGCCGACCCGCCCTGCGCGAAGTGCGCCCCGAGGACGTCCCCCTCGGCGGTGACGGCGACCAGCCCGGGGCGCGCGTACACCAGGTCCTCGGCGTCCTCCAGGGTCGCGACGACCACGACGTCCCGCAGCAGTCGCCGCACGGCGGGCATCAGCTCCTCCGGCCCGCGCACCAGGTCGGCCGCGTGGACGTGCCCCTCTTCCCGTACGCCGTCCTCGTCCCCGCCCGGCAGGCCGCCCAGCAGCAGCGCGGCGCGCCCGGCGTCCTGCTTGCGCAAGCGCCGGATCGCCTCCGCGGCCGTCGCCGGGTCCCGTACCGCGATCGCGTCGGCGGCCGCACCCAGGGCCGCGGCGACCGGCACCTCGTACCCGGGCGTCACCGTCAGCAGCTCGGCGGCCGGGCCCAGCAGGCCGGCGAGCTGGTCGGCGGCGCCCAGCAGCGCGCCCGTCCCGTCCTTGCGGCGCAGGCCCAGCGCCAGGGCCTCGTGCCGCGCGGCCAGAGCGGCCCGTTTCCGTTCCGCCGCGGTGGCGTCCTCCCGCGCCGTGGCCAGGGCGGCCTCGGCGTCGGCCAGCTCCCGCCTGGCCGCCTCGTGCCGCTCGGCGAGCTCGGCGTCGCCGGCGTCCAGCCCGTCGACTTCCGCCTTGAGCGCCTCGTACTCCTCCTGCGCGGCGACCGCCCGCTCCTGTGCCTCGTCACGGGCGGCGGCCAGCCGGTCGATCTCGGCCTGGGCGGAGGCGGCGCGCGAGCGGGCGGCGCCCACCTGTCCGTTCAGCCGGGCCAGGCCCTCTCGCCGGTCGGCGATGGCCCGTGCGACGTCCTTCAGGCGCCGCTCCTCCAGCGCCAGCTCCCGCTCCAGCTCGGCGCGGTGGGCGACGGTGTCCTCCAGGGCACGCTCGGCCGCCTCCAGCGCGGCTTCCAGCTCCGCCTCCTGCTCGCGGATCCGGGCGGCCTCCCGCTCCAGGTCCTCGGGGTCGCGGCCGCGCCGCTCCTCCACGGGCGGCGCGGTGGCGCTCTTCACCCGGGCGTCGGCCAGCGAGATCGTGCCGCGCACCCGCTCGGCCAGCTGCGACAGCTCGTACCAGGTCTGCTGGGCGCGCTGGAGCCTGGGCGCGAGGCGCCGTACCTCGTCCTCCAGCTCCGCCTCCCGTGCGAGAGCCGCCTTCAGTTCGGCCTCGGCCCGCTCCTTGCGCTCCTTGAGCGCGGCCTCGTCGGCGATCTCGGCCTTCAGCGCCTCCCGGAGGCGTACGAGGTCGTCGGCGAGCAGCCGGAGCCGGGCGTCACGCAGGTCGGCCTGGATGACGGCGGCCCGCCGCGCCACGGCGGCCTGCCTGCCCAGCGGCTTGAGCTGGCGGCGCAGCTCGTCGGTCAGGTCCTGTACGCGGGCGAGGTTGGCCTGCATCGCGTCCAGTTTCCGCAGCGCCTTTTCCTTGCGCTTGCGGTGCTTCAGGACACCGGCGGCCTCCTCGATGAACGCCCGGCGGCCCATGGGGTCGGCGTGCAGGACGGAGTCGAGCTGGCCCTGCCCGACGATGACGTGCATTTCCCGGCCGATACCGGAGTCACTGAGAAGATCCTGGATATCGAGCAGCCGGCAGGTGTCGCCATTGATCTGGTATTCGCTGCTGCCGCCCCGGAACATGATCCGGGTGATGGTGACTTCGGCGTAGTCGATGGGGAGCGCGCCGTCGGAGTTGTCGATCGTGAGGGATACCTCGGCGCGGCCGAGAGGCGGCCGGCCGGTCGTCCCGGCGAAGATGACGTCCTCCATCTTGCCGCCGCGCAGCGACTTGGCTCCCTGTTCCCCCATGACCCAGGAGAGCGCGTCCACCACATTGGACTTGCCCGACCCGTTCGGCCCCACGACACACGTGATTCCCGGTTCGAACCGGAGGGTGGTGGCGGAGGCGAACGACTTGAAACCACGCAGGGTCAGAGCCTTGAGGTGCACGCCCCCGGACTCTACCTGCCGCTTCCCGTTTGACCCATGAATGGGCAGGGCAGATCAGAGGTCAAGGATCAGTGGGACGCCGGTGACGGCGGGGGGAGGACAAAGAAAGAAGGGACGCCGAAGCGTCCCTTGCATGTCTCGCGAGAGTGTTTCTCACCCTGCCCGATACCGCCACGTGCCGATACGGGCCTTGCCGACGGGGGCTGGGATCAGGTGAGCGCAGGCTCCGCCTTGGGTACGTCGATGTCGATGCCGTCGAGCAGCGACTCGCTGTGTGCGGCGGCGTTCAGCGCATCGTTCTCGGACTGAATCCGTACGAGCTCGGACTCGAGGTCCTGGACGCGCTGCTGAAGCCGTCGCATCTCGGCGAGAAGTCGCGGGTCGGAACCGCCGACATAACCGAGAAGCGCCTTTGCCATGACTTTTGGTCCTCCACACTGAGTGACCGACCGAAGCGGTGTGGGTCGTGAGGGATTCGCACCCGCGGTGTCCGGCAGTGCTTGGTGCCGCTGCGGTTCTCACTGCCAAACAGCTAGGGTGCGCGGGGCTTCCAGAGTCTCACCAAAAAGTTTGACGGTCAACACGATCACACCCCGCATCGCGGGACGACCGGGGGCCTGCGGCCGCGGATGGTGCGGCGGCGCCTCTCACAGCGGTGTCCAGGGGCGTGTGGACGATCCTTCGAGGACCTTTGGATCATCCTTACCCGCGCAGCCTGGCATGACAAGCGGTTCTTGGCAACCACCAGGCCATTTCTGCCGTACGCACATGCCGACGGCAGCTCCGGCGGATCCCCGGCGCGCTCACCGGAGCGAAAGCGAGGGCAAGATCATCAACGAATGGCGAAGCCGTCGTAGCCGCCGCGCGGGGTGTCCCAGATCTCAGTGACTCCGTCCACATGCCCGGGTGTGTCGCCGGAGCGAAGCCATTCCAGCAAACGGTGGCAATTCTCACTCGGACCCTCGGCCACGACCTGCACCCGGCCGTCCTCCAGATTGAGGGCGAAACCGGTAAGGCCGCCGATCTCCAGAGCGTTTGCCCTGGTGAACCAGCGGAAGCCCACTCCCTGTACTCGGCCGCGTACCCAGGCGGTGAGCCGTGCGTCTTCGTTCATGGCTGCACGCTAACCGGCCAATTGCACTCGGAGCACTTCTCCCCCACGCGTCATGGCGTACAGTCCCGACGAAATGAGCCTCACCCGTTCGGACGAGTGACCGAATGACCTTGACGTACGGACGGGACGTCGAAGCAGGAAGGCACAGGAGATGGGACGCCACCGGAAGAAGCGGGCCGTCGTACCCGTACGCACCGGGCTGCTCGGCGCCTCCGCCGCGATGGCGGTAGGCGCCGTCGCCGTGGCATCCGGCCTGCTCCCCGGTGGCGACACCTTCACCATCGGCGGCAGCGGCTCGGACGAGCGCGTACACGCCGGGGGCGCCCCCGAGCTGAACACGCAGGGCGGATCCAGCGCCACGCCCGAGCGCCCCTCGACCGCCGCCAGCCGGAGCGCCGAGCGGACCCTCGCCCCCTCCAAGGCCCCCGCGCCGACGCCGTCCAAGCCGGCCTCCTCCGCGCCGCCGAAGCAGACGAAGGCCCCGGCGCCGAAGAAGACCGCCTCCGAACCGGCCGCCAAGAGCTCCGCGCCCGCACCCGAGCGGACCGTGGAGCGGCCGAAGGCTCCTCCGGTCCCCTCCTCGGTTCCCTCTTCCGTCCCGTCCTCCGCCGCGGCCGCCACCGACACCACGCGCGAGGCGGTCGCCGAGGCCACGGTGGTGAGCCTGGTCAACGCCGAGCGCGCCAAGGTGGGCTGCAGCCCGGTGCAGGCCTCCCGCTCACTGGCGGCGCTGGCCGGCGCGTACAGCAAGGACATGGCCGAACGCGGCTTCTTCTCGCACACCGACCCCGACGGGGCGACGCCCTGGGACCGCGGCGCGAAGGCGGGCGTCGAGGGCCTGGCGGCGGAGAACATCGCCCGCGGCCAGGCGGACGCCCAGGCCGTGATGGAGTCCTGGATGAACAGCGACGGGCACCGCGCCAACATCCTCAACTGCGACTACACGCGGCTCGGCGTGGGCGTCCACTTCGCCGAGGGCGGGCCTTGGTGGACGCAGAACTTCGGCTTTTGAGATAAGCGCTGGTCAGAGCGCTATCAGCCCTGCTGAGCCGTCTCGGGGCCGTCATCCGTAGCCTGGCGGCCCCGAAGACCGCATCCACGGCGGCCCGCGTCCGGGTCTGGCTGGACGGCATCAAGTGCGTGTACGTCCGCAGCGTGAAGCCGGGATCGTGGTGACCGAGGTATTCGCTGAGGGCCTTGATGCTCTCGCCCGCGTCGAGCAGCACGGATGCGTAGAAGTGCCGTAGGGCGTGCATGCCGTTGTCCCGCCCCGTGGGTAGGCCGGCGGCGCGGAGAGCTGGACGCCACTGGCGGTCGTTGAACCGGTTCCGGTTGAGAGCCAGTCCTTCTGGGCTGCGGAAGATAAGGGCGGCCGTTACCGGAGGACCGTCCAAAGTCTTCCGGGGCAACGTCACCTCAGCGGCCGGGAAACCTGTCAGGTGAGCGGCGAGCGCGAAGGCTATCGACTCGGGCAGAGGGACGTCCCGCTCCTTGCCACCCTTCGGCGGCGCGAACACCGGTCGATTGCGCAGCAGCTTCACTTGCCGGACCACATGGACCAGGCCGCCGAGGAAGTCGACGTCCTCGACGCCAGGCCGAACACCTCACCCTGACGGAGGCCGCAGCCAGCGGCCGGGTCCACCAGTGCCTGGTACCTCTCGGGCAGGGCCGCGCGGACCGCCATCACGCGCTCGGCGGGCCAGGGCTTGACCTTGCGGGGATCGAGCCGCGGGGCCTTGACGGACCGGGCGCTGCATGGGTTCGCCCTGATGATCCGGTCCTCAACGGCAGCGGTGAACACGGTCGAGACGTGCGCGAAGATACTCCGCCGGTAGGCCGAGAGGCCAGCTTCTTCGAGCGTTCGCATCCAGAGGCGAAGGTGCGTCGGGTTGAACGAGCTCAAGGGCCGCTTCCCGAGGTGCGGTATGGCCTGGAGCCGTAACCGCATCTCGACGGATTCGCGTGTGGCAGGGTCCGTGATTTGGGTTCCCATCCACTGGGTGGCGTACTGCTCGAAGGTCACCTTGCCTGCTTCGGGCGCGATGTAGTCGCCACGCGACATGTCGGCTTCAATGCTGGCCAGCCACGTCTCGGCCTTGCGCTTCTGCTTGTCCGGGAAGCTCTTACTCTTCTCCGTGCCGTCCGGCCCGATGTAGCGGGCGCGGTAGCGCATGCCGACGCCGAAGCGGTCGCTCTTGACCTTGACGGACTTGCCGTCAGGGCCGGTTGTCGTCTTGTACCAGCGATCTTGAACGTGTCCGGCCATCAGGCGGCCCTTTCCATGAGCGACTCGACCCAGGCGCGAACGTCTTCGGGGTCGTAGCGGAGGTGCCGACCGACGCGAAAGCCGCGCGGACCGGTGCGCTTACGGCGCCACTGGTACACGGTCTCGATCGGCACGCCGAGCAGATCGGCGAGATCGGTGGGCGTCAGATAGCGCTCGGGCAGCGGTCGCTTCATAGTCACCACTCCCCCTCGGTGTCCAGTTCGGCTTTCACTTCGCGCGCGATCTCACGGCCTTCCCTGATGTCCCGGGCGATGGTCTGTGCGAGCCAGGATTCGCCGGGGGTGTGGCCGTGTCCGGCGTAGGTCGAGTGGGCGAGCACGAGCGTGGAGCAATCCGCGTCATCGAGGTCCTCGGGCAGCCCTCGTGCCTGGCGCTCTTGGCGGGCGCGGTAGTCGGCGCGGACCTGGCGGAGAGCGCCGAGGGTGGTGGAGTACGCGCGGGACTTGGTGGAGAAGTGGCCGCGGAAGCCAAGCATGTGGGACCAGTTGGCGAGCAGCCGGTCGGGGTAGGTGTCGTTGAGGTGCCAGCAGGCTTCGATTAGGCGTCGGGTGTGGTCGGGCAGGTCGATCCGGTCCAGCTCGGCCAGCTCGCCGATGCGACGGTCTACCGTGCCGGTGGTCTCGGCGGCCTTGGTGGCGTACTTGGCCACGTAGGCGGCTACGGCCTGCTCGGTCAGTTCATCATCGACCAGGCCGCCGATGGGCTGAACGTCGACTTGGGTTCCCCACCGCAGCTAAAGGCGGCTCGCTCCGCTCACCGCGCGCGGCCCGGACGCCGGCCGGGCCTGCGCTCCTGCCTCCGTCCCGCTCCAGCCCGGCCGACGCCCGTGCCGCGCTCAAAGCATGCAGCCGCCTGATGCCAGAGAAGGGGTACGTCGTTGCTGGGGCGGTCGGTTCCGCGGCTTTAGGCAGCCACTTTGGCGCGAGCCTCGAAGATCATGGCCCCAACGTCGTGCTTTACCGGGCAGGTCCACAGACTGCCCGACGCGCGAGAAGCTTACGGGGCCATGATCACTGGCGCCAAAGCAGCTCCGGCCCAAAGCCGCTCCCCCGACCTACAGTAATGCGTCTGGCCGCTAGCCACTCCGAACCAATGATCAGCCGCCCAACTCTTACCTCAAACGCTCGCGAGCGCTGGGTGCAGTACTCGACACGGATTTCATTACAGATAGGCGGAAGGCGGTCATCGACCCAGAACCTAACTGCGATGAGTAACGCTGCTTACTCCTTGGTGCGACCCAGCGTCTAGTGCTTTGCACCGCGAGAGGCACACAGCACGCGAGCGTTGCGGCTTTCGACGCGCCTTAGCTAAGACAGCATGTCCCCATCGACGCTGCCAGTGCCCCGACGACCGGCTCCGCTGCTTTATCCCGGGGCGCCGTGCACGCAGATTCCGCGTTTCAGCGCCGTCCCGCCCAGGTGCGGCGCTACTTCAGCGCCTCGAAAGCTAGTCACGGGCCAATCCGCAACGGGACCGGGGCCGCCCGTCCTCCCACTATAACCCTCAGCAGCCGACACCTTCCTCAGTCCCGGCGGCACCCTGCGTATCTCCTGGACCGGACCGACCTCTATCTGGGCAGGAGGAAGTAGCCGACCCACAACCCCAAACCCAGAGGTGCGAGTGCAGCGAGGGCCACTACAACCCGCAGCGAAATCTTCGCCGCCCTTGCCAGGGTCAGCGCTTGCACCGGCTCGATATTCGGACCTGCGACAGGAATCCTTCGGTGCCGCAGTTTCCGCCACTGATTCCTCAGCTCCGACAAGAAGACTCTCACCGTTGATGACAACGGGGCGCGGAGCCACATCCACCACGTCAAGAGCCACAGCAGACGAAGCGGCAACCGCAGAGTCGCCGGCGCCAGCCGGATGGCCACCCTCCCCGCCTCCCTGACTGGCTGAACCACACGCCTGCCCCCGCTCCTCAACAGAAGGCTGTCCGAAGTACTGGCAAGCTTCTGAACACGCTCGCGCATGAGCTCCACAGCCGAGTCGCCAAATTCCGCCTTCAGGATCATCTCATGCAGCTCGGTCTCGACAAGGTGGTCGACATCATCAAGCAGCAACAGCGGCAGCAAGTGATGGGCCGCGTCAAGCCGCCCCCAGGCGAAATCCGACCGCCGCCAGTCACCATCGAAGAAAGCGCCGAAGTGCCGGAACCGCACCCCGTACAGCTTCTGGGCGCCGATGTCGGCCAACCAATCCATATCGAATAGCGGACCCATTTGATCTGGGCCTAGACGCAGGAAATGGAAGCGAGGAATCAGTGGCGCGTAGAGCTCCGCCAAAGGCGCAAACGCCCGCGTGAGCACCTCCACCACCAGGCAGGCCGAAACGACCTCTTCCGCACTCGTCCAGGCAACTGAGGGTCCAGTCGCTCGCACCGTCTCGAGATAAGCCTCCGCTGCGCCCTTCACGAGCGCTCCAACCGTCTTAGGTAGAGTGAGGCTGGTGAAGGCTCTGTCCAGAAGATCCACTACGTCACGGGGCCCAATTCCTGGCCCAGCGCCGCGCTGAGGGTCCAGCTTCGCATGAAGGGCTGCTCTGACGGCCTGCAGCTTGCGCAGGTACCTATTGATCGCCTGGGCGCCCTCCATGCAGCGATGCTTCTGAGCGTCCGTCAACAAGTCTTCGTGTTCTTGCTGTTCACTTGCCCGTAGCACACGGTCGTGCAGATGGTCGCCGAGCACCTGCAGGACGCGCTCGGCAGGTACCACACCCCAGGTCCATTCCTCGAAATCCACAGTGCCCAGGGCCTGTTTCGAAGCGGGGAACCAGCAATGATTGAAGTCCCCGCACTTGAGGATGTTCTCGATGTCCCTATCGTCCAGCTCATGTGGGGTGACTAGCGGGGTCACTTCCTGCAGCCTCACATGCTTGGTCAGTACCTCCCAGATCGCTCCCTTGATGCGCGACCGCTGATACTCGTCGAAGACTGATTCTGCCGCCCGGAGACTCTCCACGTTCTGCTTGCGGCCACCCTTGACCAGACGCTTGAAAAGGTCATCTGTGTTTCCGCGTCCCGCACTTTCTATGTATCGGGTGAGTTCCTCGGTCCCCGCGCGGAAGTCGGCCTCAGTAGGAAAATTCACCGCACTCATCGCGGTGGTGATAGGGGAGATATCCTGCGGCTCTTGCGACTTCACCTTCTCTTCGGGCAACAAGCCTGAGGAGGGGACGACGTAGACGACCACGCGCTCTACCGGCTGTACATGAACCCGGCGTTTTGTAATCTCCTCCAAAACGGGAGCAAAGGGAGCGTTGTTGAGTACTCCACCGTCCATGACGCTGCTGGCCGGGTAGTCAAACTTCGGCTCGGGCCGGTTCCGCTTGCGGAGCATCGGGAACTCGCTGACAGGCGTAAATGCGACGGGGAAACTCGCGGTTGCGCGAGCTGCGTGCAACAGCGCATCCTGCCAGATTGGAGTGAACTGACGGCGTTCCACCGGCTCAAAAACCCAGCCCTCACCTTTGGTGACGTACTTCCAAGAGCGGATATCATCCGGCGTGGTCCCCCGCGGCTGGTTTTTGAAGCGGTACATCCGCCTGTGGTCCCGGACGTCGAACTGCCTGCCGAAACCATCTGCATACCGGCGGGACCGTCCATCCAGCGCCGTGGCAGTCACAAACAGCGTAATGGTCTCCTCGGACGGAACCGCCCCCGTAGGTATCTCGTTGAGCGCGTCGCGGATCAGCTTGCTGAACTTCGTTCCATCGAGGACGCTCTTCGGTGGGCGATCCCGGTTAAGAAGCTTCTCAAGGGACGCCTCGTCAGCCCACATCTTCCGCAGATTCGGCAAGGGCGCTTCTCGCGCGATTGCCGTCGCGAGGAGTAGACCGTTCAGACCACCAGCCGAGGTCCCAGATATGACATCGATCCGCACATGTTTGCGTGCGTCCCAGAGCAGCTTCTTCCAGAACTCGAATACCTCCCGGTCGGCATCAGCGACGCCGCGGTAATCCGCCTCCTGGGGCTCCCTGCGCTCGCGCGCCACACGTGACGCCCGACGAATCAGGTCAAGCTCGTGCGTGACACCACCCATCCATACAGCAAGGCTCACCCCGCCATTCATCACCAACGCAAGCCTGACCTCAGTCGTGAGCGGCCCCTCCCCGGCCTCGCTGGCACGCCCCGAGCGATTTGTTCGACCGAACATCGAGCCCAGACCCGCCGCAGCGCGGCACCCCCCAGCCGCCGACTCACCTCCGCGCTTCCGCGTCACCACAAACCCGCTCCTAAGAAATCGCAAGCCCTCACTCGCGAGCATCCGCCGAGCCGGCACACGCCTCAAGCCAGCAGCGGCCAATCGAGGCACAGGAGAGCGCCAGCGTGGTGCGCGAGCTGACGCGCTTCCAT
Source organism: Streptomyces sp. NPDC041796 (assembly GCF_055590785.1). Taxonomy (NCBI): domain Bacteria; kingdom Bacillati; phylum Actinomycetota; class Actinomycetes; order Kitasatosporales; family Streptomycetaceae; genus Streptomyces; species Streptomyces sp. NPDC041796. The sequence goes on along the minus strand of NZ_JBVJAH010000001.1, from coordinate 573,705 downwards.
CCGCGCCCCATACGGCGCCCGTGGGCGGGGTGTGCTGCGCCGACGCCGGGTCGAGGGCGAACTCCTTTAGCATTCCTTCCGGCATCCGCTAGCGGATGCCGCCTGGGACGTTGGTGTGAAGGAAGGCACGGAGCGTGCCATACGCGTGCCAGATCCTGTGGGGACTCCCGGGGAACAGCGGGGACTCAACCACAGACCACCAGCCATGGAACACCGCTCCGCCGCAGGTCAGTGGAGAGCCTGCCTCCAGAAGACCTAAGCTTCCCAAGCTGATGTCACGCAGCTACGTAGGCGAGGGACGCTGTCAGCGGCGACCAGTAGCCCGCGACGATCAGCCGTCGCGCGCCTGGAGATGCCGTGGAAGCTACCGCTCTCGTCAGTCCCGATCAGTTGTGGTCGGCGCAGGAGGTCTTGGTTCGTCCGAGTCCTGTACCGGCGGCGGCAGGGGTCTACGGGTGGCACTTCGAGCAGCCGCCCCACCCCGACCTGGACGCTGGGCGCCTGCTGTACGTCGGTATAGCCCCGCGGTTCATGGCGAACCGGACCAGCACGCAGAACCTTCGCAAGCGGGTGCGCTACCACTATCGGGGCAACGCGGCCGGCTCGACACTGCGGCTCACCCTCGGATGCCTGCTCGGCCTTGAGCTGCGCCGCGTGGGCAGCGGCAAGCGGATGACCTTCGGCAAGGCCGGCGAAGCCACCCTGAGCCAGTGGATGGCGGACAGCGCGCGGGTGTGCTGGATTGAGCAGAGCGAACCATGGGACCTGGAGTCACAGCTCATCTCCCAGCTCGATCTCCCGCTGAACCTCGACCAGAACCGCCACAACGCGTTCCACAGTCGCCTGAAGGAGGTTCGAGCCCAAGCACGCCAGCGAGCACGAGAGTTGCCCATCAGCTCGTAGGCCGCCGAACGGGCCGTTGCCTGGGCCGTCCGAGGTCGCTCAACAGTGGCCAATGACGACCAACGGCGACCACCAGGCGCACGAGCCCACGGCACCTGACCAGCAAATACCCAGCTCACCGAGATCCCCGGCAAGACCCAGGGCAAGAAGTAACCACACAGGGCATGGGCCCCGTCGTGGTGGACGGGTCCATGATCACTCGCCCCATGGCAGCTCCCGCCCAAAGCCGCTCCGCCGACCTCACACTAGCTTCCGGAAACGGCGCCACCCGGCATCCGGCGCCCAGGCAAAACCGTCACCCGAGGCCCACTGGCTCATGACCCATAGATGCGTGATCTCGTCTGGCAGCTCAGGGGCCACGGTAGGAAGTGGGCCGTTATGCCTCATCAGAGGTTCGAAAGCCTCGAAGGGAGCAGTGGTGAAGCCTGGGAGGAGCACAAACAGATGCCTTTCCTCCGCCTGGGACCGTCTCAGCTTGCCAAGGTTGTCCGCCTGAGGCGGTTCACATATCCATGCGCTGATCCAGGTCGCAAGCGCGTCTCCGGTGTCCGCCACCCATCCGCCTGCTTGTTCGGGCGGCAGAGTGATAGTGCAGTAGATGCTGCCAGGGAAGTCTGTCGCTGACTGATGTGCCGACACCACCCCGAGACGTTCCGCCGACTCGACAAACTCCGCTGAGGGACCATCGAACTCACTCAGGTGTGTGACACCTAGATCTTCGAGCGTAGCCAGCAAGCGCGGCAACTCGGCGCGAACCCGCTTAACCCTCGCTGACGGCAGCAGCCCTACCATCCAACCACCGACCACCGACCAGGCTGTCGTGAATCCAGCGCCTCTCGCGATGCATGATCTTCCAGAGGGTTACCGATTCGGCGTCGGACGCCGACGTGACCTCCAGGGCAGCAAACCTGTGCCCATCGCGAATCAAGTTGAAGTCATGCATGCCTGGTCGGCTGCCGTCGTCATAAGGATTCACCTGCACACCTGGCAATGCCTGGCGGAGGCAAGCTGCCGCCCACTTCTCTTCGGCACGGTCGCGGGACATAGAAGGACTATGCCGAACGGTGTGGTGGAAGCGCACGGGTTTTCCCCACGGGCCGTCTCTGGGCCGTGCAACGGCTACCAGCGTTGACCAGGGTCAACGGCTAGGTCGCAGGTCACAGCGTTGATCCGTTACTCAACCGCAGGTCACGGCACCGGTTTCTCACTTTTTCGGCTTCTGATCATTCGAGGCCGACGCGAAGTGCGTCCGCAGTACGCCGGCCAGCATGGATGATCGTCCGGCGTTCGACGTCTTCTCCCGGCAGTGCCCCTCGCGCGGCACGCTGGAGCATGTGACGGGACGGTGGGGCAGCCTGACGCTGGGCGCCCTGTACGAGAGCGGCTGCCGCTTCAACGAGCTGCGGCGGCGGGTCACGGGGTGAGCGAGAAGATGCTTTCCCGGACGCTGCACGCCCTGGAGCGGGACGGCCTGGTCCACCGCGAGGCCCGGCCGACGAACCCGCCCCGCGTCGACTACGGGCTGACGCCGCTCGGCCGGGACGTCGCCGAGCGGCTCCTCGGGCTGATCCAGCTCGTCGAGGGCCGGATGCCGGAGGTGCTCGCGGCCAGGGAGCGTTACGACGAGGTGCGCGGCGGCGACGTGCGCGGCGGGCGCTGACAGCGCGGGCAGAAGTAGCTGGACCGGTTCATCCAGGGGCGGCGGCGCATCGGAGTGCCGCACCGCCGGCAGGGCTCGCCCTCACGGCCATAGGCGTCCAGGGACCGGTCGAAGTAGCCGGACTCGCCATTGACGTTGACGTACAGGCTGTCGAAGCTGGTGCCGCCGACCGCGAGCGCGGCCGTCATCACGTCCCGTACGTGGCCGAGCAACTCGGCCGACCGGGGACGGGTGAGGCCGGCGGTGGGCCGGTCGTAGTGGAGGCGGGCGCGCCACAGCGCCTCGTCCGCGTAGATGTTGCCGACGCCGCTGATCAGCGACTGGTCGAGCAGGGCCCGTTTGACGGTCGTCCGGCGCAGGCGCAGTGCCGTGTGGAAGGCGACCTCGTCGAAGTCGGGGTCCAGCGGATCACGGGCGATGTGCGCGATGGCCAGGGGAAGCCCGTCAGGGGTGTTCTCGTGGAGGGAGAGCCCGCCGAAGGTCCGCTGGTCGACGAAACGGAGCTCGGTGCCGAGCTCGTCGTCGAAGCGGACACGGATCCGCAGGTGCTTCTCGTCCGCCGCGTCCTCGGGCTGCACGAGCAGCTGCCCGCTCATGCCCAGGTGCCCGAGCACGGACGCGTCGGTGTCCTCCAGCGGCAGCCAGAGGTACTTCCCGCGCCGCCGTGCGACGCCGAAGCGGTGCCCCTTCAGCCGGGCGGCGAAGTCCTCGCCGCCCGCGAGGTGGCGCCGTACGGCGCGCGGGTGCAGGACCTGGACGTCGGAGACGGTCCGGCCGCTGACCCAGCGCTCCAGGCCGCGCCGTACGACTTCCACCTCGGGCAGCTCGGGCACGGCTCTCCTTCGCGGGGGTTCGCGGGGTCGCGGGGTTCGCGGGTCACACGGTCACGGGTCTCGCGGTCACGGTTCGCGGCACTTGGGGTGTCGCGGGTTCGGGTCGCGGGGTCGTGAGTCGCCGGGTCGCGGGACGCGCGGTCGTGGGTCGTGGAGTCATGGGGAAAACCCCGCCGCACTGGAGGTGCGACGGGGTGGAAGCGAACAGCTCAGGCCGTGGCCTGTGGGGCTTCGGAGACCGAAGAGGTGTCGGCGACCTCTTCGGGAGCGGAAGCGGAACCCGGAGCGGGACCGGAACCGTCACCGGAAGCGGTGTCGTCACCGATGCCCGTGCCGGTGTCCGCGCCGACTTCGGCCGCGGCCTTCGCCGCCGCCTCACGCTCGTCCGCGGCGGCCCGGATGGCCCGCCAGGCGGACTCCGCCGCCTGCTGTTCCGCTTCCTTCTTGCTGCGGCCGGTGCCGGTGCCGTACGAGACACCACCGACGCGGGCAGCAGCAGTGAAGGTCTTCTCGTGGTCCGGTCCGGTCTCGGTGACCAGGTACTCCGGAACGCCGAGGCCCTCGGCCGCGGTCAGTTCCTGGAGGCTGGTCTTCCAGTCCAGGCCGGCACCGAGGTTCGAGGACTTCTCGATCAGCGGGTCGAAGAGCCGGTGCACCAGCTCGGACGCCGCTTCGAGGCCCTGGTCGAGATAGACCGCGCCGATCACCGCTTCAAGGGTGTCGGCGAGGATGGACGCCTTGTCCCGGCCTCCGGTGCCTTCTTCTCCCCGGCCCAGCCGGATGAAGGAGCCCAGGTCGAGGCCGCGGCCGACCTCCGCCAGCGCACGCGAGTTGACCACCGCGGCCCGCAACTTGGCCAGTTGGCCTTCGGGCAGGTCGGGGTGGGTGCGGTACAGCGTGTCCGTGACCACCAGGCCGAGCACGGAGTCCCCGAGGAACTCCAGGCGCTCGTTGGTGGGCAGGCCGCCGTTCTCGTACGCGTACGAACGGTGGGTCAGCGCACGCACCAGAAGGGCGGACTCGAGGTGGTACCCGAGCCGCCCTTCCAGAAGCGTGTGGGACGAGGCCGTGTTTTCCGCCTGCTTCTTGGCGTCATCCGCCATTTTGTGGCTAGACACGGTGCCTCTCACCAGCCCGCTCAGACCGAGAGGACCTGGCGCTTGTTGTACGTGCCGCAGCTCGGGCACGCGATGTGCTGCTGCTTCGGCTCCTGGCAACGCTCACACGAAACCAGGGTGGGGACCGCAGCCTTCCACTGCGACCGGCGGTGGCGCGTGTTGCTGCGCGACATCTTCCGCTTCGGAACAGCCACGGCTACTTCTCCTGCTTCTCGTCGACGCCCGCTTCGGCGCCGCCCATGTTGTCCTTCTCGCCGGTCCCGAGTGAATCGGCGAGTCCCTGCAGTGCCGCCCAACGGATGTCGACGGCGTCATGGTGGTGGTCCGGGTTCTCGTTCAGGTTGGCGCCGCACTCGGCGCACAACCCGGCACAGTCCTCCCGGCACACCGGCTGCATCGGCAGTGCGAGCACCACCGCATCACGCAGCACGGGCTCGAGGTCGAACATGCCGTCCTCGAGGGGGGTCATGTCCTCGTCGTCCTCGGCATCGTCGTCCGCGGCCGCCTTGCGGTGGCCCCGGTCGTCGGTGTCGGGGTACGAGAACATCTCCTGGAAGTCCGCCGCGACATCCTGGCGCAGCGGCTCCAGACACCTTACGCACTCCCCCTCGGCCGCCGCACGGGCGGTGCCTGTGACAAGCACCCCTTCCATGACCGACTCGAGGCGGAGTTCCAGCTCGACGGGCGAGCCCTGGGGTACGCCGATGACTCCGTCGATGCCGAGGTCCGCGGGGGCCTCGACCGTGCGGGACAGCCGCTGGAGGGCACCGGGACGCCGACCCAGCTCGTGCGTGTCGAACACGAGGGGGTTGCGGTGGTCGAGGCGCGTACTCAGGGCTCTTCCTGCTTTCGGAATCGTTCGGGGCGGCCCGGCGTCAGAAGTGAGGCCGACGCGGGCACGCGAGATCGCGGACGTACTCGCGACCGAAGAGCCAGGATACTGGACGCTTCGCCCACAGCCCAATCCGGACCGGTCAGCGCCCCTGCCCGTGACCCTGCTCGTACTGACGGAGCTGGTCCAGGTCGATCATGCTCGTGTCGAAGAAGCTGGTCTCGTCGAGCGCCCCGGGCTGGGGCTGCTGGGGCTGCTGTTCGTACGCGTACGGCTGCTGGCCATAGCCCTGGACGTGCTGCCCGCTCTGGTCGTAGCCCTGGTACGCGTACGGGTCCTGCTGGTAGCCGTAGCCGTCCTGGGGCTGGTGCTGGGGCTGGGACTGCGCCTGGTGCTGGGGCTGGTAGGCGTACGGGTCGGGCTGCTGCTGGTCGGGGATGTAGGCCGCCGCGGGCTGCCGGCCCGGCTCCGGGTCCGCCAGCTCGGCGAGGCCCGCCAGGTAGTCGGCGTCGCTGGTGTGCTGCCGGGAGCCGCCCGCCGCGTCCTGGGCGGCCATGTGGGCGCCGAGGTCGTCGGTGGCGATCCGGCCGTGCAGCTTCTGACGGCCGCGCCCGACCGCCTCCAGGGTCTTGGTCAGCACCGCCTCGAAGGCGCTGATCTTGGCGTCGACGTACTCGTCCGCGCGCCGGATCAGGGTCTGCGGGTCGGCGCTGTACTCGGGGGCGTCCTCGTCCGCGTACCCCTGGTCGTCCAGCCCCGGGCCCCGGCCGAGGAGCTTCTCGCGGCCGCGGTCGACCGAGCCGATGGTCTTGGTGAGGACGACCTCGAAATTGGCGAGCTTGGAGTCGACGTAGTCGTCGGCCTCCGCGCGGATCTCCTCGGCCTCCCGGCGGGCCTCGGCGAGGATGCGGTCGGCCTCCTCCTGGGACTGCCGGGCGACCTGGGTGTCGGAGATCAGCGAGCCGCGTTCGGCGTGGGCCGCCTCGATGATCCGCTCGGCCTCCTGGCGGGCCTGCTCGACGAGCTGCTCACGGCCGCCGATCAGCTCTTGGGCCTGGGCGAGCGAGCCGGGCAGGGCGTGGCGCAGCTCGTCGAGCATCGCGAGCAGCTCGGCGCGGTTGACCACGCAGGAGGCCGACATGGGCATGGAACGGGCGCTCGCGACCGTCTCGACGATCTCGTCGAGCTTCTTCTGCACGTCCACCGTGTGCTCGCCACTCTCTACAGCCGGATTGGAGACGGACGGGACGACTGTAAGGCCAGTCGGTGGCGGCCCGACACCGGGTGACGGACTGTCAGCCGGTCACTTCTCGCCGAGGCGCTTGACGAGGGCCTCGTGGACGACGGGCGGCAGGAGGTGGGAGACGTCACCGCCCCAGGCGGCGACCTCCTTGACCAGGGAGGAGGACAGGAAGCTGTAGGTGGGGTTGGTGGGGACGAAGAGCGTCTCGACACCGGAGAGCCCGTTGTTCATCTGGGCCATCTGGAGCTCGTAGTCGAAGTCGCTGACGGCGCGCAGCCCCTTCACGATGGCGGGGATGTCGCGCTCCTTGCAGAAGTCGACGAGCAGACCGTGGTGGGACTCCACCTTCACGTTGCCGTAGTCGACCGTGACCTGGCGGATGAGTTCCATCCGCTCCTCGACGGTGAACAGACCCTTCTTGGACTGGTTGATCATCACCGCGACGTGGACGACGTCGTACAGCTTGGAGGCGCGGGCGATGATGTCGAGGTGTCCGTTGGTGATGGGGTCGAACGACCCCGGACAGACTGCGCGGCGCAACTGGATTCCCTCGCTCTCCGAACCGGTCATCGTGCGTCTTCGCACGTAGAGGCGGCGCGACCGTACCAAAACGTTCCCTCGCCGTAGCGACGGGCCCTCAGTGGTGCGAAACCGTCCGGCCAGGCGAATTCTCCGCCCCTGGTGCTGCGCTCCACGGTGACGAGCGCATCGTCGGCGAGCCAGCCTTTGGTGCGGAGTGTGAGGAGGATCTCGCCAAGATCGTCGTCGGAGACGGCGTACGGCGGGTCGAGGAAGACCACGTCGTACGGGTCGGCCGGCGCCGGTCCTGTCACGATCTGTTCGGCTTTGCCGGCGCGGATCTCGGCGCCGGGCAGGCCGAGCGCCCGGACGTTCTCCCGGACCGTGCGGGCGGCCCGCTGGTCCGCCTCGACGAGCAGGGCGTGGGAGGCGCCCCGGGAGAGCGCCTCAAGGCCGACGGCGCCGGAGCCGGCGTACAGATCGGCGATCCGGATGCCGTCGAGCGTCCCGAGGAGCGCCTCCCAGGTGGAGAACAGCCCCTCACGTGCCCGGTCGGAGGTGGGGCGGGTGCCGTTGCCCGGTGGCACGGCCAGGCGGCGTCCGCCGGCCGCGCCGGCGATCACGCGGGTCATCTGAGGTCCTTGCCGTCCTGTGGATGCTGGTGACTCCACGATATGGGCTCCACCAGGATGTGCACGGGTCAGCCCTGCACCCGGTACCGGTCAGCCCTTCTCCCGGTACCGGTCAGCCCTTCTCCAGGTACTGCTCGCGCTCCTTGTCGAGCAGGGCGTCCAGTGCGGTGCGCAGCTCCGGGTGGCGCTCCAGCTCGGGGTCGGCGCTGACGACGGCCACCGCCTCCTCGCGGGCGGCGGCGATGATCTCCTCGTCGTCGATGACGGCGAGCATGCGGAGGCTGGAGCGGACGCCGGACTGGGCCTGGCCGAGGACATCGCCCTCGCGGCGCTGTTCGAGGTCGATGCGGGAGAGCTCGAAGCCGTCGAGGGTGGAGGCGACGGCGGACAGCCGCTGCCGGGCGGGGCTCGCCTCGGGCATCTCGGTGACCAGCAGGCACAGGCCGGGGGCGGAGCCCCGGCCCACGCGGCCGCGTAGCTGGTGGAGCTGGGAGACGCCGAACCGGTCCGCGTCCATGATGACCATGGCGGTGGCGTTGGGAACGTTCACGCCGACCTCGATGACGGTCGTCGCGACCAGGACGTCGGCGTCGCCGGCGGCGAAGCGGCGCATGACGGCGTCCTTGTCGTCGGGGGCCATCCTGCCGTGGAGCACCTCGACGCGCAGACCGGCGAGCGGGCCCTTGGCGAGCTGGTCGGCCACGTCCAGCACGGCGAGCGGGGGGCGCTTCTCGGCCTCGTCCTCCGGGGACTTCTTCTTGGGCTCGTCCTCGTCGTCGCCGATGCGGGGGCAGACCACGTACGCCTGGTGGCCGTTCTCCACCTCCTCGCGGACCCGCTCCCAGGCGCGGGCCAGGAAGTGCGGCTTGTCGGCGGCCGGGACCACATGGCTGGCGATCGGTGAGCGGCCGGCGGGCAGCTGGTCGAGGACGGAGGTCTCCAGGTCGCCGAAGACGGTCATGGCGACCGTGCGCGGGATGGGCGTGGCGGTCATGACCAGCAGGTGCGGCGGCTGTTTGCCCTTGCCCCGCAGGGCGTCGCGCTGCTCGACGCCGAAGCGGTGCTGCTCGTCGACGACGACCAGACCCAGGTCGTGGAACTGGACCTTGTCCTCGATCAGCGCGTGTGTGCCGATGACGATGCCCGCCTCGCCGGTGACCAGGTCGAGCAGTGCCTGGCGGCGGGCGGCGGTGCTCATGGAGCCGGTGAGGAGGACGACCTTGGTGGCGTGCTCGGCGCCGCCGAGCATGCCTCCCTCGGCGAGCTCGCCCATCATCTCGGTGATCGACCGGTGGTGCTGCTGGGCGAGGACCTCGGTGGGGGCGAGCATCGCGGCCTGCCCGCCCGCGTCGACCACGGCGAGCATCGCCCGCAGGGCCACCATGGTCTTGCCGGAGCCGACCTCGCCCTGGAGGAGGCGGTGCATCGGGTGCTCGGTGGCGAGGTCGTCGAAGATCTCCCCGGAGACCTTTTGCTGCCCTTCGGTGAGGGTGAAGGGCAGCTTCGCGTCGAAGGCGTCGAGCAGGCCGCCGGGGACGGGTTTGCGTGCCACGGCGGGCAGTTGGGTCTCGGCGTACCGGCGGCGGGCGAGGGCGACCTGGAGGACGAACGCCTCGTCCCACTTGAGCCGGTCGCGGGCGTCGGCGATGTCGGCCTTGGTGCGCGGGCGGTGGATCTTGCGCAGGGCGTCGGGGAGGTCGGTCAGCCCGCGGCCCTCACGGAGGGCGGGGGGCAGCGGATCGACGGCGTCCGCGGCGCTGGGGAGCACGGCGTCGACCGCCTTGGCGATCTTCCAGGACTCCAGCTTGGTGGTGGCCGGGTAGATCGGGATGAGGGCCCCGGCCCAGGTGTCCACGGCGCTCTCGCCGTCCTCGCCGCGCAGCAGCTCGTACGCGGGGTGGGCGAGCTGCGTCTTGCGGTTGAAGACGGAGACCTTGCCGGCGAACATCGCGCGGGTGCCGGGCAGGAGGTCCTTGTGCGGCTTGTGGACGCCCTTGCCGAAGAAGACCAGTTGCAGCCGCCCGCTGCCGTCGGTGATGGTCACCTCCAGCCGCTGGCCTCGCCCCTTGGCGCCGTTGAACGTCAGCACGCGCGCGTCCGCCACCCGGGCCACCACGGTGACGTGCTCGTCCAGCGGCAGGTCGGCGAGGGTGGTGAGCTCGCCGCGCTCGGCGTACCGCCGCGGGTAGTGGTGGAGCAGGTCACCGACGGTGTGCAGGTCGAGGTGCTCGGCCATCACCTTGGCGGTGGCGGCGCCGAGCTGCTTCTTCAGTGGTTCGTCGAGAGCTGACACGTCTTCCATTGCACACCACGGCACTGACAGGCGTGCGCAGCTGTGGACGACGCGCGCCGGGGACGCGCCGTTCGACGCGTTCAGCGCGCGCCGCTCGACCCGTTGTCCAGCGCGCCGCTCGACGCGCTACTCGACGCCGATCAGCAGGAGAGGGGCCTGGGGGCCGCCGGGGTAGGTGACCGTGTCGACCGCGAGGTGGGTCTCGCGCACGTGGGTCTCCAGGCGCTCCGCGAGGGCGTCGGGGGCGTCGTCTGCGAGGACGAGGGTGACCAGTTCGCCGCCCGCCGAGAGCATGCGGTCCAGGACCGTCTCGGCCGTGGTGGCCACGTCGTGACCGATCACCGCGACGTCGCCGTCGATCAGGCCGAGGACGTCACCGGCCTGGCACACGCCCGCGGAGGTGAACGACTGGTGCTCGGCGACGGCCAGTTCGCCGTAGCGGGTGGCGCCCGCGGCGGCGGTCATGGCGACGACGTCCTCGTCGAAGCGCCGGTCCGGTTCGTGGACGGCCAGGGCGGCGATGCCCTGGACGGCGGCGCGCGTGGGGACGAGGGCGACGCGGATGCCCTCCGCACGCGCCTGTTCGGCGGCGGCGGCCGCGGTGTGGCGCAGGGCGGCGTCGTTCGGCAGGAGGACGACCTCGCGCGCGTGGGCCCGCCGGATGGCGTCGACGAGCTCGCCGCTGGCCGGGGGCTCGCCGGGCCGGGTCAGCACCGTCGTGGCACCCGCCTCGGCGCACAGGCGGGCGAGTCCCTCCCCGGGCAGGACCGCCACCACGGCGCGCCCCGCGCGTTCCTCGGGAGCTGTCTCCGTACCGAAGTGCGTGATCCGGATCCGGTACGGGCGCCCCGCCTCGATGCCCGCCTCCACCGCCGCACCGGCGTCGTCGACGTGGACGTGGACGTTCCACAACCCGTCGCCGCCGACCACGACCAGGGAGTCGCCGAGCGCGTCGAGCCGGTCGCGGAGCCGGGCCACGGCGGCGTGGTCCGCCTCCAGCAGGTAGATGACCTCGTAGGCGGGCCCGTCCTCCGAGCAGGGGTCCGCCGAGGGGACGACGCTCGCTCTGGGGGCACGCGGGGCCCGCGCGGGCGCCTCTCCGCAGACCGCCTCGACCAGAGCGCCCAGCATCGTGACGAGTCCTCGCCCGCCCGCGTCCACGACGCCCGCCCGTTCCAGGACGGGGAGCTGGGCGGGCGTCGCCTCCAGGGCGGCGCGGGCGCCCGCGTACGCGGCGCGGGCGACGGTCACCACGTCCTCGCCGCCCGCGGCGGCGGACGCGGCCGCTGCCGCGACGGTCAGGATCGTGCCCTCGACGGGGTGCGCGACCGCCTCCCGGGCGGACACGGACGCCCTGCGCAGTGCCTTGGCGAGGTGGTCTCCGTCACGCCCTTCGGCGAGGACCTCGCTCATGCCCCGGAGCAGCTGGGACAGGATCGTGCCCGAGTTCCCGCGGGCGCCGAGCAGGGCGCCGTGCGCCATGGCCCGTACGGCGTCGGCGAAGTCGGGAGCGGCGATGGCCGCGAAGACGGCCTCCACCGCCTGGGACGCGGACTCGACCGTCAGGTACAGGTTGGTGCCGGTGTCCCCGTCCGCGACCGGGTAGACGTTGATCGCGTCGATCTCCTCGCGCTCCCGGCCGAGCGCCTCCAGCGCCAGTGAGCACCAGCTACGGACCACTGCGGAATCGAGCGCCTGCGGCAGGGTCTGCGGCACCTGGTGTCCTCCTCGAGCAGCGCTGACTGCACCGCAGCGTAGACCCCGGGCGGGACCGGGGCCCCGGGCGGGGGCCGGGCGAACCGTGGTAGTTTCGTTGAACCGAAGCAGTCGTTGTATGCTGCTCCGGTTGCCCGATGAAAGTCGGGCCATTCCCCCGGCAACGCCACTTCAGTCACCAGATCTGATTCCGGCTCGCCGGATTTCACTGTAAGTGCATCTGAAGTCTTTGGAGTGACCCGTGGCTGCCAACTGCGACGTCTGCGGCAAGGGGCCGGGCTTCGGCAACAACATCTCGCACTCGCACCGCCGTACGTCTCGTCGCTGGAACCCGAACATCCAGCGCGTGCGTGCCGTGGTCAGTGGGACGCCGAAGCGGCTCAACGCTTGCACCTCGTGCATCAAGGCCGGCAAGGTCTCGCGCTAACGCCGACGACGGTTCGTCGTAGCGCAGCCTCTGCGGTTGCCTTGAAAGCCGGTCCACCTCGGTGGACCGGCTTTTTGCCGTACCCGGACCCGGCCAGGGCCCGTGTACGCGCCCGCTCCCGCGTCAGCGGAAGCGCCAGCCGTGATCCACGGGCCCGATCCCGTCGCCCAGCGAGAAGCCGGCCGCGATCGCGCCCGTGACGTACTCCTTGGCCTCCCGTACCGCCTCCGGCACCGCCAGGCCCTTGGCGAGGCCCGCTGCGACCGCCGAGGCGAGCGTGCAGCCCGTCCCGTGGGTGTGCCGGTTGTCGTGCCGGGGGGCCCGCAGCCAGTGCTCCTCGGTCCCGTCGGTCAGCAGGTCCACCGCGTCCCCGGCCAGGTGCCCGCCCTTGACGAGCGCCCAGCGCGGCCCGTACTCCAGCACCGCGTCGGCGGCCCGCCGCAGGTCCGCCTCGTCCTCCACGGTCACGCCGGTGAGCTGGGCCACCTCGTCCAGGTTCGGCGTCGCCACGGTGGCGACCGGCAGCAGCCGCTCCCGTACGGAGTCGAGCGCCGAGGCGGCCAGCAGCGGGTCGCCGTGTTTGGACACCCCGACCGGGTCGACGACCACGGGGGCGTCCGTCCCGGCCAGCAGTTCGGCGACCGCCTCCACGAGCGGCGCCGACGCCAGCATGCCGGTCTTCACGGCCTGTACGCCGATGTCGTCGACGACGCTGCGGTACTGGGCCCGCACCGCCTCCACGGGCAGCTCCCAGGCCCCTTGGACGCCCAGCGAGTTCTGGGCGGTGACGGCGGTGATCACGCTCATGCCGTGCACGCCCAGCGCCAGCATGGTCTTCAGGTCCGCCTGGATGCCGGCGCCGCCGCCGGAGTCGGACCCGGCGACGGTCAGGACGTTCGGTGGCGCGCCCCGGCTCACTCCGCCTCCCCGAAGTGGTCCCAGCCGCCCGTGGAGTGCCAGGGGGCCCCGTCGACGGTCACCTGCGGCAGCGCGGAGGGGTTGAGGACCTCGCCGATGACCTTCCACCGGGCCGGCAGCTTCACGTCCGGCGGGAAGGTCGCGACGATCGCGTGGTCCTCGCCCCCGGTGAGGACCCACTGCATCGGGTCGACGCCGACGGCCTGGCCGATGTCGTTCATTTGGGTCGGGATGTCGATGAGGCCGGAGCGCAGGTCGATGCGGACCTTGCTGGCCTCGGCGATGTGCCCGAGGTCGGCGATCAGGCCGTCGCTGACGTCGCACATGGCGGTCGCGCCGAGCCCGGCGGCGGCGGGGCCCGCGTGGTAGGGCGGTTCGGGCCGCCGGTGGGCCTCGACGAAGGCGCGCGGCGAGCGGAACCCGCGCGAGAGGACCGCGTAGCCGGCCGCCGACCAGCCCAGCCAGCCGGTGTACGCGACCACGTCGCCGGGCTGCGCCCCGCCCCGGGTGACCGGTTCGTGGTTGCGCAGGTCGCCCAGTGCCGTGATGGACACGGTGATCGTGTCGCCGCGTACGACGTCGCCGCCGACGACGGCCGCGCCCGCGACCTGGCACTCGTCGCGCAGCCCGTCCATCAGCTCGGTCGGCCAGGTGACCGGGAGTTCGGCGGGGACGACCAGGCCGAGCAGCAGCGCGGTCGGTACGGCGCCCATGGCGGCGATGTCCGCGAGGTTCTGCGCGGCGGCCTTGCGGCCGACGTCGTACGCGGTGGACCAGTCGCGGCGGAAGTGCCGTCCCTCCAGCAGGATGTCCGTGCTGGCCACCACGCGCCGGTCGGGTGCGGCCACGACCGCGGCGTCGTCGCCGGGCCCGATCCGTACCGCCGGGGTGGAGGTGAGGCGGGAGGTGAGCTCCCTGATCAGCCCGAACTCCCCCAACTCGCCGACAGTGCCCTTCATCGCTGTGCCCCTTCTGCCCCAGTGCGGTTGCGGTCGCGACCCGTCACTGCTGTAGGTACCGTCAAGTAGACCGTCAACTCGGTGCTTCGTGCGGCGGCCTCGCGCGCCACCGGCCGCGCGGGTCTCCCCGCTGCCCGCGGCGACGCGGTACCGTGGCGTCCCTTTCTTCTCCACAAGATCCTCGTGGCCGCCCTGGAGGTTCCGTGGTACAGGCGTACATCCTTATTCAGACCGAGGTGGGCAAGGCGTCGACGGTCGCCGAGACCATCTCCAAGATCCCGGGGGTGATCCAGGCCGAGGACGTCACGGGTCCGTACGACGTGATCGTGCGCGCCCAGGCCGACACGGTCGACGAGCTCGGCCGCATGGTGGTCGCGAAGGTCCAGCAAGTGGACGGAATCACACGGACCCTGACCTGCCCGGTCGTACACCTGTAGCCCCCGTCTACCCTGGGCCGGTGACATCTTCGCCCCGGCTTCGCCGCCTGCCCGCCCTGCCCGTCGCCGCCGTGGCCGCCACCGTCCTGATGGCGGCCGCGGGCTGTTCCTCGACGGACGCGAAGGCATCCGTCGCGGTTCCCAGTCCGCCGTCGGAAGAGGCCGCCCTCTGCGGCGCGCTGCACGAGGAGCTCCCGGAGACCGTCGCGGGACTCGACCGGAATGATCCGGAGCCGGGTTCCGATCTGACCGCCGGGTGGGGGGACGGGGCGATCGTACTGCGCTGCGGCGTCCCCCGGCCCGCCAGGATGAGCGATCCCCGCGCGAAGGCCATCGAGGCGGGCGGTGTGAACTGGATGCTGGAGCAGCGCGAGGGCGACGGTCCGCGCTTCACCTCCACGTACCGCAAGACGTACGTGGAGGTGACGATGGGCAAGCGCTTCGCGCACGACGCCACCCCGCTCGCCGCCCTCGCCGACGCGGTGAAGAAGACGGTCCCCCCGAGCCTGTAGCGCCTGTTCTCCCCGCCCGTGGGCGGGGGTGGTGCTAGCGGAGGCCGGTCGGGCGGCGGAGGGCCGCCTGGATCAGCCGGTCGACGAGCTCCGGGTAGCTGACGCCGCTCTCCTGCCACATGCGCGGGTACATGGAGATCGGCGTGAAGCCCGGCATGGTGTTGATCTCGTTGATGACGAATTCGCCGTCGTCCGTGAGGAAGAAGTCCGCGCGGACCAGGCCCTCGCAGGACGCCGCCTCGAACGCGGCGATGGCGAGCCGCTGGATCTCGGCCGTCTGCTCGGGGGTGATGGGGGCGGGGACGACACCGGAGGCCGAGTCGATGTACTTGGCCTCGAAGTCGTAGAAGTCGTGGTCGGTGACGGGCGGGATCCAGGCGGGTACGGACGCGCGCGGGCCGTCCTCGAACTCCAGCACCCCGCACTCGATCTCCCGGCCGCTGAGCAGCGACTCGACGATGACCTTGGGGTCGTGGCGCCGGGCCTCGGCGATCGCGGCGTCCAGTCCGGAGAGGTCGTCGACCTTGGTGATGCCCATCGAGGAGCCGCCGCGGGCGGGCTTCACGAACAGCGGCCAGCCGTGCTCGGCGGCGAAGTGGACGACCTTCTCGCGGGCGGAGGAAGGATCCTGCTCCCACTCGCGGGGGCGGATCACCTCGTACGGGCCGACCGGCAGCCCGAAGGAGACGAAGACCCGCTTCATGTACTCCTTGTCCTGGCCGACGGCCGAGGAGAGCACACCGGCGCCCACGTACGGCACCCCGGCGAGCTCCAGCAGCCCCTGGAGGGTGCCGTCCTCGCCGTAGGGGCCGTGCAGCATCGGGAAGACGACGTCGACGTCGCCGAGGACCTTGGGGACCGAGCCGGGCTCGCTGTAGACGACCTCGCGGCTGCCGGGGTCGACGGAGAGCACGACGCTGCCCTCGTCGGACTCGGCGAGGTCGGCGACGCTCGGCAGCGTGCGGTCGGCGATGGCCATCCGCTCCGGTTCGTCGGCGGTCAGCGCCCAGCGGCCGTCGGTGGTGATGCCGATCGGCAGCACGTCGTACTTGTCCCGGTCGATGGCGCGCAGGACGGCGCCGGCCGTGACGACGGAGATGGCGTGCTCGGAGCTGCGGCCGCCGAAGACGACGGCCACGCGCGGCTTGCGCCCGGTGCTGGTGGGGAGGTTCTCGCTGCTCATATCGCGATGAGCGTACCTGCTCCCTCCGGTTGCGTCAGCGACCACGTGGCCGCCTGTTCGGTGTCAGCGCCGCTCGGGCTTGGCGGCGCGCGACATCAACTCCTTGAGCGCGACCATCGGCGGCTTGCCCTCGTGGACGATGCCGACGACGGTCTCCGTGATGGGCATGTCGACGCCGTGGCGGCGGGCCAGATCGAGTACGGATTCACAGGACTTGACGCCCTCGGCGGTCTGCTTGGTGACCGCGATGGTCTCCTGGAGAGTCATGCCCTTGCCGAGGTTGAAACCGAAGGTGTGGTTGCGGGAGAGCGGCGAGGAGCAGGTCGCGACCAGGTCACCGAGGCCGGCGAGCCCCGAGAAGGTCAGCGGATCGGCGCCCATCGCCAGTCCGAGGCGGGTGGTTTCGGCCAGGCCGCGGGTGATCAGCGAGCCCTTGGCGTTGTCGCCGAGGCCCATGCCGTCCGCGATGCCGACGGCCAGCCCGATGACGTTCTTCACCGCGCCGCCGAGTTCGCAGCCCACCACGTCGGTGTTGGTGTAGGGGCGGAAGTACGGGGTGTGGCAGGCGGCCTGGAGGCGCTGGGCGACGGCCTCGTCCCGGCAGGCGACGACGGCCGCGGCGGGCATGCGGGCGACGATCTCCTTGGCGAGGTTGGGGCCGGTGACCACGGCGACCCGGTCCTCGGGGACGTCGGCGACCTCCCGGACGACTTCGCTCATCCGCTTGGCGCTGCCCAGTTCGATGCCCTTCATCAGGGAGACGAGGACGGTGCCCGGGGCCAGCTTCGGTGCCCATTCGGCGAGGTTGCCGCGGAGCGTCTGGGAGGGGACGGCCAGCACGGTGAAGTCGGCGTCGTGCGCGGCTTCGGCGGGGTCGGTGGTGGCGCGTACCGACTCGGGCAGTTCGGTGCCCGGGAAGTAGTCGGGGTTGGTGCGGCTGGTGTTGATGGCGTCGGCGAGCTCCTGGCGGCGGCCCCAGAGGGTCACCTGGCAGCCGGCGTCGGCGAGCACCATGCCGAAGGCCGTACCCCAGGATCCGGTGCCGAAGACGGCTGCCTTGACGGGGCGGCCCGCGGGGCCTGCCGTGTCGGGGCGTGTCACTTCGCTTCCTCCCCTGCGGCCTTGCGCCGCTGTTCCAGGCGGGCCTTGCGGTGGTCGTACGGCGTGGCGGGGGCCTTCTCGTCCCGGACCTCCTCCAGGAGGGAGGTGATCGCGGCCATGATGACCTCGGTCGCCTCGCGCAGCACCTCGGGCGTGGGTTCCTTGTCGTAGAACCGGCTGAGGTCGACGGGCGGGCCGGCCTGCACGATCAGGGTCTTGCGCGGGAAGAGGCGGATCTTGTTCTCCTTGGCGTACGGCGGCATCGCCAAGTTGGCGCCCCACTGGGCGACCGGGATGACCGGCACCTTGGTGAGGAGGGCGACGCGCGCGGCGCCGGTCTTGCCCGCCATGGGCCACATGTCGGGGTCCCGGGTGAGGGTCCCCTCGGGGTAGAAGGCGACGCATTCGCCCCGTTCGATGGCGGCGACGGCGGCACGGAAGGCGTCCAGCGCGTTGGTCGTCTCCCGGTAGACGGGGATCTGTCCGGTGCCCCGCAGCATCATTCCGACGAACGACCCCTTGAACAGGGCCGCTTTCGCCAGGAAGCGAGGAACTCGTCCGGTGTTGTACTGGAAGTGCGCGTACGACAACGGGTCGAGGTACGAGTTGTGGTTGACCGCGGTGATGAATCCGCCGTCGGCCGGGATGTGCTCCATTCCCCGCCAGTCCCGCTTGAACAGAACCACCAGTGGTGGTTTTGCGATGACCGCCGCAAGGCGGTACCAGAAGCCGATTCTGCGGCGGGACACTCGGACACCTTCCTCTGGGACTGGGCTTGCCGGGGGTCAAGTGTCGCCCCAGGCCCCTGGTCTGTCGAGAACACCGTACGCCCCGCCTCGGACACCTTCGCTCCGGGTCACGCCGGTGCCGCGCCACAATGGGGCGGGTCCGGCACGAGCCGCAGCGCGGCCCCGGCGCGGCCACCACGGGGCCGCCGCACGGAAGGAGAGCACGCCACGAACGCCGACCCGACCGGCCTCTGGTCCCTGGTCGTCCCGCTGAAGCCCCTTGTCCGGGCGAAGAGCAGGCTCGCCGGCGCCGCCGGCCCGCTGGTGCGGCCACGGCTGGCGCTGGCTTTCGCGCAGGACACGGTGGCGGCGGCGCTGGCCTGCCCGGCGGTGCGGGATGTGTCCGTCGTCACGGACGATCCGGTGGCGGCGCTGACGCTGGGCGCGCTGGGGGCCCGTATCGTGCCGGACGCTCCGGCCGCCGGACTGAACGCCGCACTCGCGCACGGGGCCGGGGCCGTACGGGCGCGGCGCCCGGACGCACCCGTGGCGACGCTCAACGCCGACCTGCCGGCGCTGCGGCCGGCGGAACTGTCCCGGGTATTGGCCGTCGCCTCGGAATTCCCGCGGGCTTTTCTGGCGGATGCCGCCGAAATCGGCACGACATTGCTGTCGGCGGCCCCCGGCGTGGAATTGCGTCCGGCTTTCGGCGGGGCGTCACGGCGCCGTCATTTGTTGTCGGGCGCGGTGGAAATCCTGCTGGACGACGTCCGCTCCGTACGGCAGGACGTGGACACGGGTGACGATCTGCGGGCCGCCCTGGGCCTGGGGGTGGGGCCGCGGACGGCCGAGAGGTGGGCGGTGGACGCCCGAGCGGTGGGCGGGGCGGCCGGATAAGCTGCCGCTCATGCAGGCGACCGCGTACACGTACGACCCAGAATCCCGCAGCGGGAGTGTGCTGCTCGACGACGGCACCCCGGTGGACTTCTCCGCCGCGGCCTTCGAGGCGGGCGGGCTGCGGCTGCTGCGGCCGGGGCAGCGGGTCCGGATCGAGACGGAGGGGCAGGGCGACGCCCTGCGCATCACGCTGGTGACGCTCCAGACGTTCTAGCGGTCGGTCGCGCGTACGCACCGCGGGCCGGGCTCCCTCTCGGGAGCCCGGCCCGGCGTGTGAGTGGCCCTGGGGCCTCGTGCCGCTTACTTGCTGCGCGAGGCGGTCTTCTTGGCGGTGGTCTTCCGCGCCGTGGTCTTCTTGGCGGGCGCCTTCTTCGCCGTGGCCTTCTTCGCCGGCGCGGTCTTCTTCGCGGTGGTCTTCTTGGCCGCCGCGGTGGTGGTCTTCTTGGCCGGGGTGGCCTTCGTGGCCGTGGTCTTCTTGGCCGGCGTGGCCTTCTTGGCGGTGGTCTTCTTGGCCGCCGCGGTGGTGGTCTTCTTCGCCGGCGTGGCCTTCTTGGCGGTGGCCTTCTTCGCCGCCGCGGCGGTGGTCTTCTTGGCGGCCGCCTTCTTGCCCGCCGCCTTGGCGATGGTGGGCGGCGGGCCCGAAAGGCTGCCCTTGGGCGCCTTCTTGACGGCGACCTCGCCGCCCTTGGGGAGCTTCTTCGAGCCGCTGACCAGGTCCTTGAAGCCCTGACCTGCACGGAAGCGCGGAACGGAGGTCTTCTTGACCCGCACGCGCTCGCCCGTCTGCGGGTTACGGGCGTAGCGGGCCGGACGGTCGACCTTCTCGAACGAGCCGAAGCCGGTGACCGAGACCCGGTCACCGGCGACCACGGCACGGACGATCGCGTCGAGTACCGCGTCGACAGCATCGGCGGCCTGCTGGCGGCCGCCCATCTTGTCGGCAATCGCTTCTACGAGCTGCGCCTTGTTCACGTCTTCCCCTTCGGAGACATTGCCGGAACGAAAGTGTTCAAGCTTTTCGCACGTTAGGCAGATATATACCGCAAATCAAACACGAAACGGGCTAATCACCCTAGTGCCGCAACGAAGTCGGCCGCCGCGGAGTTCGAGTGTCAGTCCCCTTCAGGGAATCGGCCCTCGTCGAGGTCCTTCATCAACCGGTCCAGCCGCCGTGCCGCGCCTGCGAGATCGTGCTTCGCCACGGCCGTGACGGCCAGCAGCTTCCGGGACAGCGTCATCCTTACGCCCTCCGGGACTTGCAGTTCGCGCACTCGGGTGTGCGCTTCTTTCAGTCGGGCTGCGACGGCCTGATAGAGCTCGAGTTGGCTGTCGCGTTCCATGCACCGATTGTGCCATCTGGGGCGAGTTGTCGCCTCCGTAGGGGGTAACTGGCGTACTGCGGCGGCGTTTCAGGACCTCCGTACAGCTTCACCCGCCGACGGGTCCTCAAACCACAAATCCCCAGGCCATCACGTCAGTTGGGGTGCCCGAGACCCCTGTCCGCAGGCCTCCGGAGGGGTGGACCACAGCATGTGAACGGTGTCAGCCGGATGGCCCCTCGGGTGCTCTCACGGCGACGGACAAGGGCACTTTCGGCCATCGTCTCCAGGGCTCTCACGGCGAAGTTGAGTACGCGTACACGACGGTGCCCCCGGCCGTGGATCGGCCGGGGGCACCGGGGGGTGGCGCGGGGGGCGCCGGAGGGGTCAGACCTGCAGGGTGCGGGGCTTGTACGCCGGGCGCTTCGCCTCGTACGCGGCGATGTCCGCCTCGTTCTGCAGCGTGATGCTGATGTCGTCCAGGCCGTTCAGCAGCCGCCAGCGGGCGTTCTCGTCGAGTTCGAAGGCGGCGGTGATGCCCTCGGCACGCACTTCGCGCGCTTCCAGGTCGACGGTGATCTCCGCCTGCGGGTCGGCCTCGGTCAGCTCCCACAGCGCGTCCACCGTCGGCTGGTCGAGGACCACGGTGAGCAGGCCGTTCTTCAGCGAGTTGCCGCGGAAGATGTCGGCGAAGCGGGAGGAGATGACGGCCTTGAAGCCGTAGTTCTGCAGCGCCCAGACGGCGTGCTCGCGCGAGGAGCCGGTGCCGAAGTCGGGGCCGGCGACCAGGACCGTGGCGCCCTGGCGCTCGGGACGGTTGAGGACGAACTCGGGGTCCTTGCGCCAGGCCTCGAACAGGCCGTCCTCGAAGCCGTCGCGGGTGACCTTCTTCAGCCAGTGGGCCGGGATGATCTGGTCGGTGTCGACGTTGCTGCGGCGCAGCGGGACGGCCCGGCCGGTGTGGGTGGTGAAAGCTTCCATGGTTGCTCAGACTCCGGCGGTCGCGGGGGCTTCGGACAGGTCGGCGGGCGAGGCCAGGTGGCCCAGCACGGCGGTGGCGGCGGCGACCTGGGGCGACACCAGGTGGGTGCGGCCGCCCTTGCCCTGCCTGCCCTCGAAGTTGCGGTTGGAGGTGGAGGCGGAACGCTCGCCGGGCGCCAGTTGGTCGGGGTTCATGCCCAGGCACATCGAGCAGCCGGCGTGCCGCCATTCGGCCCCGGCCTCCTTGAAGACCTTGTCCAGGCCCTCCTCGACCGCCTGCAGGGCGACCCGGACCGAGCCGGGGACGACCAGCATCCGTACGCCGTCGGCGACTTTGCGGCCACCCAGGATGCCGGCGGCGGAGCGCAGGTCCTCGATGCGGCCGTTGGTGCAGGAGCCTACGAAGACGGTGTCGACCTTGATGTCGCGCAGCGGCTGTCCGGCGGTCAACCCCATGTACTTCAGGGCGTTTTCGGCGGCCAGGCGCTCCGAAGCGTCTTCGTACGAAGCCGGGTCGGGGACGGACGCCGAAAGCGGCGCTCCCTGGCCGGGGTTGGTGCCCCAGGTGACGAAGGGGGCCAGCTCGGAGGCGTCGATGACGACCTCGGCGTCGAAGACCGCGTCCTCGTCCGTCTTCAGGGTCTTCCAGTAGGCGACCGCCGCGTCCCAGTCCTCGCCCTCGGGCGCGTGGGCGCGGCCCTTGAGGTAGGCGAAAGTGGTCTCGTCCGGGGCGATCATGCCCGCGCGGGCACCGGCCTCGATCGACATGTTGCAGATGGTCATCCGGGCTTCCATCGAGAGCTTCTCGATGGCGGAGCCGCGGTACTCCAGGACGTATCCCTGGCCGCCGCCGGTGCCGATCTTCGCGATGATCGCCAGGATCAGGTCCTTGGCGGTGACGTCCTCGGGCAGCTCGCCGTCGACCGTGATGGCCATGGTCTTGGGGCGGGCCATGGGCAGCGTCTGGGTGGCCAGGACGTGCTCGACCTGGGAGGTGCCGATGCCGAAGGCGAGCGCGCCGAAGGCGCCGTGCGTGGAGGTGTGCGAGTCGCCGCAGACCACGGTGGTGCCCGGCTGGGTCAGGCCCAGCTGCGGTCCCACGACGTGGACGACGCCCTGCTCGACGTCGCCCAGCGGGTGCAGGCGGACTCCGAAATCGGCGCAGTTCTTGCGCAGCGTCTCCAGCTGGACCCGGGAGACCGGGTCGGCGATCGGCTTGTCGATGTCGAGCGTGGGGGTGTTGTGGTCCTCGGTCGCGATGGTGAGGTCGAGGCGCCGCACCTGGCGGCGGCTCTTGCGCAGACCGTCGAAGGCCTGGGGGCTGGTCACCTCGTGCAGCAGGTGCAGATCGATGAAGAGCAGGTCGGGCTCGCCTTCGGCGCGCCGGACGACATGGTCGTCCCAGACCTTCTCCGCGAGAGTCCTACCCATCGCTTTCCCTCCGACCGGCGTGGTGTGCCGGCTCTTCTAGAGATCTGTGGGCCCACGTCCGTGATCCCACGTTTCACGTGCTGGACGTCGACAACGGACCCGTTGGTCCTGGGGCCGTACGTACAGGGTGGCAAGTTCCCGGAAAAATTGAACTTGCGTTTCACAGAGTGAGACGTGAATATCGTTGCATGGACAACTCTAGCGGCGTCGGCGTTCTCGACAAGGCAGCTCTGGTATTGAGCGCCCTGGAGTCCGGTCCGGCCACCCTCGCCGGGCTGGTCGCGGCGACAGGGCTCGCACGACCCACGGCACATCGCCTTGCCGTGGCACTGGAACACCACCGGATGGTGGCGAGGGACATGCAGGGCCGGTTCATCCTGGGTCCGCGGCTGGCGGAGCTCGCCGCCGCGGCCGGTGAGGACCGCCTGCTGGCCACGGCCGGACCGGTACTGACTCATCTGCGTGACGTGACCGGGGAGAGCGCGCAGCTCTACCGGCGCCAGGGCGACATGCGCATCTGCGTCGCCGCGGCGGAACGGCTGTCCGGTCTTCGGGACACCGTGCCGGTCGGCTCCACGCTCACCATGAAGGCCGGCTCGTCGGCCCAGATCCTGATGGCCTGGGAGGAGCCGGAGCGGCTGCACCGGGGCCTCCAGGGGGCCCGCTTCACGGCGACCGCCCTGTCGGGCGTACGGCGCCGTGGCTGGGCCCAGTCGATCGGTGAGCGCGAGCCGGGCGTGGCCTCCGTCTCCGCGCCCGTGCGGGGCCCCTCGAACCGCGTGGTGGCCGCCGTGTCGGTCTCCGGGCCGATCGAGCGCCTGACCCGCCACCCGGGCCGGATGCACGCCCAGGCGGTCATCGACGCCGCCGCCCGCCTGTCCGACGCGCTGCGCCGCTCCGGCTGACCCCTTCGTCCCTGCTGCCGACTCCCGGCTCACCGCTTCAACGCCGCAGCGGTGGGCCGGAGTTGTTCCTCCACGAGTCTTCCCGGCCGTGAACGCGAAGAAGCCCTCCCCTGCTGGGGAGGGCTTCTTCCATGCGTACCCCCGACCGGATTCGAACCGGCGCTACCGCCTTGAGAGGGCGGCGTGCTAGGCCGCTACACAACGGGGGCAAGATCAGTGATGATCCGCTGGCCTACCAGGACTCGAACCTAGACTAACTGAACCAGAATCAGTCGTGCTGCCAATTACACCATAGGCCACTGGTGGCTTAGACCAGTTGGTACCCCCGACCGGATTCGAACCGGCGCTACCGCCTTGAGAGGGCGGCGTGCTAGGCCGCTACACAACGGGGGCCCTAGCGATCCTGCATCGTGACCATGGGAGCTACCCAGGCGGTCACGCGGGAAGGATCTGTACCCCCGACCGGATTCGAACCGGCGCTACCGCCTTGAGAGGGCGGCGTGCTAGGCCGCTACACAACGGGGGCTTTGCGGATGCCATCCGCGATGCAGATAAGCTCTGCGAGCTGGCCTACCAGGACTCGAACCTAGACTAACTGAACCAGAATCAGTCGTGCTGCCAATTACACCATAGGCCACCAAAACGCAACCCCCGGTGGGGATTTTGTTCGGGTTACGCTTCCGGGTTCCGGCCTTTCGGCCCGCTCCCCTCGGCGCAGGAAGAACATTACCCGAAGGAGTCCGGGGCTCCAAAACGGGTATCGCGGCGCAGCAGCGCGGGGAGCTGGTCGAGGCCCGTGATCCGGGTGAGCTCGGGCCGCCCGCCCCTGCCGTCGCGGTCCAGCCAGATGCCGGTGAGCCCGGCCTCCACGGCACCGCGGGCATCGATGTCCGGGTGATCACCGACGTACGCGACGTCCGCCGGAGGAAGCCGGAGGGCGTCGCAGGCGGCGTGGAAGGCCGCGGGGTCGGGCTTGGCCACGCCCAGCTCGGCCGCGCAGAGCAGCACCTCGAAGCGGTCGCGCACGCCCAGGACGCGCAGCTTGTGCTCCTGGTTGTGGACGGACGAGTTCGACAGGGCGGCGTGCCGGTAGTCGGCGGCCAGCAGCTCCAGGGCGGGCAGGGTGTCGGGGAAGAGCTCCCAGGCCGCCTCGTAGTGCCTCAGGTAGCGCCGGAACCAGGCGTCCGCCTCCGCGTCGGTCAGTGCCGTCCCCAGGAAGTCCCGCACCCGGTCGCGCCGCTGCTCCTCGAACCCGACACCACCGGCCTCGAAACGCCGCCAGTGGATGCCGGTGAGTTCCTTCCACCGCGTGAGGGCCTGGTCGACGGATTCGTACCCGTCCACGAGGCCCTCGGCCCGCAGGTGGTTCCGCATGCCGGCGCGGTCGGCGCTCGCGTAGTCGAAGATCGTGTCGTCGATGTCCCACAGGACGGCGCGGATCGGCATGTGCCGACGGTACCGCCGCGGGGCCCCTTGCTGGGGGTTCGGGGGTCATCCCCCGAAGAATGCAGCGTCGATGTCCCACAGGACGGCGCGGATCGGCATGTGCCGAGCCTACGCGGCGGCTGTTCGCGGTTCGTCCGGTACGACGAAGAAGTCGGTGACGAAGCAGGTGACGGCACCGGTGGCGTCCCTGCCGACCCAGGTGGGGTAGGCGCCGTCGCCCCAGCCGGAGGTGAAGGCGGCGATGGTGTGGCCGGTGTCCGGGTCGGTGATCAGGTGCGGGCCCGGGGACCAGTCGGTCGTCTCGAAGGCGTCCCACAGCGGACCCTCGTCGTCCTCACAGGCGGGGAAGGATCCGTCGCACGCCGCGTCGTAGAAGCAGCCGGTGCCGGCGTCCACGCCGTAGCCGAAGAACTCGTCCTCACCCAGTTCCACGAGGTCCTGGCCGGGCTGGAGGGCGAGCTCCCAGGACACGGTGGGCGCGTCCTGGATCACCAGGCGCGCGGCGGCCACGCGCGTGTGGGGGCGGTCCGAGGGCGGCTCACCGGGCACGGTGATCGTGACGACGGCGGCCTCCACGGCGTACCGGCCCGGCGGGACCTCGGTGGCGAAGGGCTGGGCGTCCCCGCTGCCCAGGCAGACGAACGGGTCGCAGGCCACCAGGCGGCCGCTGGGGAGCCACAGCTTGCCGCCGGACGTGACGGAGACGGTCCCGGTCTCGCCCGACTCGTACGGGAAGGAGTGCCCCGGCGTGAAGTACCGGGACAGGTCGGGAGCGGTCATGGGCATGGTGCTGGTCCCCCAGGGCGTGAGCGAGTGGCTGTGTCGCGCCGGAGCCTAGTGCGGGGCACCGACAACGCCGCAGGGGGCGGCCACCGGAAGTCCGGTGGCCGCCCCCTGCGCGGGACGTGCGCGGTTACGCGGCGAGCTTCGCCAGCGCGGCGTCGATGCGGGCCAGGGCGCGGTCCTTGCCCAGGATCTCCAGGGACTCGAAGAGCGGCAGGCCGACCGTGCGGCCCGTGACCGCGACGCGGACCGGGGCCTGGGCCTTGCCGAGCTTGAGGCCGTGCTCCTCGCCGGCGGCGAGGACGGCGTTCTTCAGCGACTCGGGGCTGGTCCAGTCCGCGTCCGACAGCTTCTCGCGGGCGGTGCGCAGCAGGGCGTCGGAGCCCTCCTTCATGGCCTTCTGCCAGGACGCCTCGTCGGAGACCGGCTCCTTGAGGAACAGGAAGTCGACGTTGGCGGTGATGTCGGAGAGGACGGTCAGGCGGGTCTGGGCGTGCGGGGCGATGGCCTCCCAGGCGGTCTGGTCGAAGTCCTCCGGCGCCCAGGGGGCGTGCGGGGCCTTCAGCCAGGGCTCGCAGGCGGTGGCGAACGCCTTCACGTCCAGCATGCGGATGTGGTCGGCGTTGATCGCCTCGGCCTTCTTCAGGTCGAAGCGGGCCGGGTTGGCGTTGACGTCCGCGACGTCGAACTTCGCGATCATCTCGGGGATGGTGAAGACGTCCTGGTCGGCGGAGAAGGACCAGCCGAGCAGGGACAGGTAGTTGAGCAGGCCCTCGGGGAGGAAGCCGCGCTCCCGGTAGAGGTTGAGGGACGCCTGGGGGTCGCGCTTGGAGAGCTTCTTGTTGCCCTCGCCCATGACGTACGGCAGGTGGCCGAAGGCGGGGATCGTCTTGGCGATGCCGAGCTCGATCAGCGCCTTGTAGAGGGCGATCTGGCGGGGGGTGGAGGACAGCAGGTCCTCGCCGCGCAGGACGTGGGTGATCTCCATCAGCGCGTCGTCGACGGGGTTGACGAGCGTGTAGAGGGGGGCGCCGTTGGCGCGGACGATGCCGTAGTCCGGGACGTTGTCCGGGGTGAAGGTGAGCTCGCCGCGGACCAGGTCGGTGAAGGTGATCGGCTCGTCGGGCATGCGGAAGCGGACGATGGACTCGCGGCCCTCCGCCTCGTACGCGGCCCTCTGCTCGCCGGTCAGGTCGCGGCACGTGCCGTCGTAGCCGGAGGGCTTTCCGGCGGCGCGGGCGGCCTCGCGGCGTTCGTCCAGCTCGGTGGCGGTGCAGTAGCAGCGGTACGCGTAGCCGCCGGCGAGCAGCTTGTCGGCGACGTCCTTGTAGATGTCCATGCGCTGCGACTGGCGGTACGGGGTGTGGGGACCGCCGACCTCGGGGCCCTCGTCCCAGTCGAGCCCGAGCCAGCGCATCGAGTCGAGGAGCTGCTGGTAGGACTCCTCCGAGTCGCGGGCCGCGTCGGTGTCCTCGATGCGGAAGACCATGGTGCCCTGGTTGTGCCGGGCGAAGGCCCAGTTGAACAGGGCGGTGCGGACCAGACCCACGTGGGGGTTGCCGGTCGGCGAGGGACAGAAACGTACGCGGATCGCGTTAGCCACGCTTGATCACCTTGTTGGTGAGAGTGCCGATGCCTTCGATGGTGACGGCGACCTCGTCGCCGACGTTGAGCGGTCCGACTCCGGCCGGGGTGCCGGTGAGGATGACGTCGCCCGGGAGCAGCGTCATGGCCTCGGTGATGTGGACGACCAGGTCCTCGATGGAGCGGACCATGTCGCTCGTCCGACCGAGCTGCCGCTGTTCTCCGTTGACGGTGCACTGGATCGTGACGTCGGAGGGGTCGAGGTCGGTCTCCACCCAGGGGCCCAGGGGGCAGGAGGTGTCGAAGCCCTTGGCGCGGGCCCACTGCTTCTCGCGCTGCTGGACGTCGCGGGCGGTGACGTCGTTGGCGCAGGTGTAGCCGAAGACGACGTCCTTGACGCGCTCGCGCGGGACCTCGCGGCACATACGGCCGATGACGACGGCGAGCTCGGCCTCGTGGTGCAGCTCGTTCGAGAAGGAGGGGTATTCGATGGCGTCGCCGGAGCCGATCACCGAGGTGGTGGGCTTGAAGAAGGCGACGGGGACGTCGGGGACCTCGTTGCCGAGCTCCGCGGCGTGCTCCGCGTAGTTGCGGCCGATGGCCACGACCTTGTTGGGCAGGACGGGCGGCAGCAGCCGGACCTTGCTCAGCGGGACCTTGGTCCCGCTGAGTTCGAAGTCGGCGTACGGAATACCCTTGATGATGTCGAGGACGAGCGCGCCCTCTTCGCCGGGGGCGCTGTCGCCCTCGACCGCGCCGAAGGCGACATTGCCGTCGATGGAGAACCTGGCGATGCGCACGGGATGCCGTGCCCCTTACTTCCGCTGGCTGGAGTCTGACGCTCCAGGCTAACGCGGGAGGCGCACGCCGCCCGCCGTTGTCAGCGCGCGGCCGGGACGGGAGCGTCCATCAGGGTCGTACGGCGCGGGTTGGCGGTGCTGGCGGGGAGGTCGACCGAGTGCTCCGGCCGCACGCCCTGGTCCAGCTCACCGGCGTCGGCCAGGTGCATGAGGGTGGTGCGGCGGGGGTTGGCGATGCTGCGCATGGTCATCGTCGTCTTCATCGGTGGGTTCAGACCTCATTACAGAGCGGCGGACTATGTAAAGCGTCAGGCTAAACATGGGATTCCCCGCGATTGCCGGTAGATGGCATCGATCTATATGTGAGTTTGCTCACGCAGCCAGGGACGATCCCGACATAAAGGGCACCCATCGCGGGCCGGGGAATCGGACATTGCGTACCTGAATGCAGCATTCCGCTGCTGATCATCGCGACTGGGACACCCCCTCCCCCTAGGGGCCCCATCAGCGACTCGTACGAGAACGCCCGATTCCTCCCTGATCGACCTCTACGGGCCGTGACTCGTCACTCACGGCCCGTGACCCCCTTCGGGGTGCGAACCGTCGGCCTTGTTGGAGATCCGGCACTGTGCTGGAATTCCACGCACCGCCGCTATTCCAGACCGGCGCGCTGGGGCGCAACACAGCGCCGAGCGGCGGTGAGGAAGGGGGATCTGCGCCGGTCACTCACGACCACCACTGGAGCGCGCTCGCGCTCCACGACGCCGACACCGTCCTGTCCGTTCGCGCGGGGGGACGCCTGGTCCAGAGGTTGCGACGCTAGTGCAGGGACGTTTCAAGAGGGATGGCAACGGGTCGCCCCAGGCCCGCCAGGGCCGAGGGGAAGCTGCGGCGGAGCAGGAGCCGCGCGGCGGGACCGACCGCGGCTCCTCGCCCCAGCACGCCCAGAACCCGGGACCGGCGGCCGCCGGAGACGGCGGCGACCGTGCCGGACGTCCGGGTGCCGGACAGGGCGGCGACGCCAAGTCCGCAGCCGGCAAGTCCAGGGCTGCGAAGGGCACGAAGGCCGGGAAGGGCACCAAGGCCGCACCGGCGGTGAAGAGCCCCACCGACGCCGGTTCGCGAATAGCCCTACGCAACTGGCGCATCAGCACGCGTCTGGTGTCGCTGCTCGCCCTCCCCGTGGTCGCGGCGACCACCCTGGGCGGCATCCGTATCAACGAGTCCATGAACGACATGGAGCAGCTGGATCACATGCAGCTGCTCACCAAGCTCACCCAGGAAGCGACCAACCTCGCCCAGGCGCTCCAGGAGGAGCGCGACCTGACGGCCGGTCCGCTGTCCAACGGCATCAGCCCCAAGAACCTCAAGGTCACCGAGCCGCAGAAGGAGACGGACCGGGCGCGGGACGCCTTCCTCCACGCCACCTCCGACATCGGTGACACGCAGGGCGACGAGGCCCTGCAGAGCATCCACGCCAATGTGAACGAGATCGCCAACCAGGTCGTGACCCTGGGCAGCATCCGCACCGGCGCGTACAAGGACGGCCGCCAGGACTTCCAGACGGTCGAGCGCTACAGCCGTCTGATCAACTCGCTGCTCAGCCTCTCCCAGGACATGGCGCAGGCGACCTCCAACCCCGAGATGATCAAGCGGACCCGTGCGCTGGCCGCGTTCTCGGCGGCCAAGGAGTACGCCTCCATCCAGCGCGCGATCATCGCCGCCGCTCTGCCGACGACCAGCCAGGACCAGCGGTCGATGGACCCGAACGACCGCGAGTACGGCGCGGCCGCCCGGGAGAACGAACGGCAGGCCCGCGCCTCCTTCGAGCGCATCTACATCTCCCTGGGCGGAGACCCGAACGAGCTGCTGGCGCCCCTGGGCCCGAACAACCCGGCCATCGCGCAGGCCGACACCTACGCGGACCAGGTGCTCCGTACCGACAAGGGCATGGAGCAGCAGGACCCCCGCGGTCACCTGGACTGGACCGACGCCTTCGAGCCCAAGATGGAGGCGATGAACAAGATCGAGGCATCGCTGCTGGGCGACATGGACAGCACCGCCCGTGAGCTGCGCCAGGAGGAGCAGCGCGACGCGATCATCAACGGTGCCCTGATCCTGCTCGTCCTCGGTGTCTCGCTCGTCGGCGCCTTCGTGGTGGCCCGCTCCATGATCCGCTCGCTGCGGCGTCTCCAGGACACGGCCACCAAGGTCGCCCAGGAGCGGCTGCCCGAGCTGGTCAAGCAGCTCTCCGAGGCCGACCCGCAGGACGTGGACACGTCTGTGGAGTCGGTGGGTGTGCACTCCCGGGACGAGATCGGCCAGGTGGCCGCGGCCTTCGACGACGTGCACCGCGAGGCGGTCCGCCTCGCCGCCGAGCAGGCCCTGCTGCGGGGCAACGTCAACGCGATGTTCACCAACCTCTCGCGCCGGTCGCAGGGTCTCATCCAGCGTCAGCTGTCGCTGATCTCCGAGCTGGAGTCCCGCGAGGCCGACCCGGACCAGCTCTCCTCGCTGTTCAAGCTCGACCACCTCGCCACGCGTATGCGCCGTAACGGTGAGAACCTGCTCGTCCTCGCGGGTGAGGAGCCGGGCCGCCGGTGGACCAGGCCCGTCCCGCTCGTCGACGTGCTCCGTGCCGCCGCCTCCGAGGTGGAGCAGTACGAGCGCATCGAACTCGCCTCCGTGCCTGCGACCGAGGTCGCGGGCCGCGTGGTCAACGACCTCGTGCACCTG
Organism: Streptomyces sp. NPDC041796; assembly: GCF_055590785.1. Classification (NCBI taxonomy): domain Bacteria; kingdom Bacillati; phylum Actinomycetota; class Actinomycetes; order Kitasatosporales; family Streptomycetaceae; genus Streptomyces; species Streptomyces sp. NPDC041796. The sequence goes on along the minus strand of NZ_JBVJAH010000001.1, from coordinate 542,809 downwards.
CTCGCCGAGCTGCTGGAGAACGCCACGTCGTTCTCCTCGCCGCAGACCAAGGTGCGCGTCACCGGTCACGCGCTGCCCGACGGGCGCGTGCTCGTCGAGATCCACGACACCGGTATCGGTCTGTCGCCCGAGGACCTCGCCGCGATCAACGAGCGGCTCGCGTCGCCGCCCACCGTGGACGTGTCGGTCTCCCGGCGCATGGGTCTGTTCGTGGTCGGCCGCCTGTCCCTGCGACACGGCATCCGCATCCAGCTTCGTCCCTCCGACTCGGGCGGTACGACCGCGCTGGTCATGCTCCCGGTGGACGTCGCCCAGGGCGGCAAGAAGCTTCCCGGCAAGCCCGGTCAGGGCGGTCAGGGCGCCATGCCGCAGGGTCCCGGTGGCCGGCTGACCGGTGGCCCCGGTGCCGCCGGTGGCGGCCGTCCCGGTCTGGCCGGTGGCCCCGGTGGCGCGGGCGGCCCGGGCGGTGCGCCCGCGGGCCGGCAGGGTCTCGGCGCGGGTGCCGGCGGTGCCCGTGGCCAGGTCGGCGCGGGCTCCGGTCCCCGGGCCGCGCTTCCCGGCCGTGACGACGCGGCCCCGCGGCAGGGCGGGCTCCAGGGCGGACCGCAGGGCGGTCAGCCCGGTCGCCAGGGCCGGCCGGGCCAGGGCCAGGGGGCTCCGGCCGGACAGCCGCAGCAGCCCCAGCAGCAGCCGCAGGACCCGCAGCGTCAGGGTTCCGGTGTCGCGGGCGCCTTCGGCGGCTCGGGCGGCGGCCGGGGTACGCGCGACAGCGGTATCCCGACCCGCTCGGACGTCTGGCAGAACGGCCCCGCCGACCAGGCGGGCCGGCCCGGCAAGCAGCAGTTGCCGCCCTCGGGCGGTCCGCGCGCCGAACTCCCGGGCGGCGTCCCGCAGCAGCCGCGCCAGCCGCAGCAGCAGGCGGCACCACAGCAGCAGCCCGCTCAGCCGCAGCGCCCCCAGCGCCCCCAGACCACGAGCTGGGGCGCCGACGTGCCGCGCGGTCACGAGGAGCCGGAGACCACCGGGCAGCACGCCCGTCCGTCGGCCGACCGGCAGAGCCCTCAGGACCCCGCGTCCACGGCCCAGTTCGCCCGCCCGGACTACAACGCCGGGCGCCCGCAGAACGAGGCGCTGCCTCCCGCGCCCCATGCCGGGGACGGCCGTACGCCGCTGTACGACACGCTGGAGACCAACTGGTTTCACCAGAACGGTCAGGCCCAGCAGCCGCAGCAGCAGGCCCAGCCCCAGCGGGGCGGCGCCGGTCAGTACCCCGCCCACGACCAGACGATGCCCACCCCGGCCGTACCGCAGCAGCCGGCGCAGCCCTCCCGGCCCGCGCAGCAGCGACCCGCACCGTCGCCGGCGCCCCGCCGTGACGGCCAGGGCGCCGACCGGAACGCCGGTCAGGGCACCGACCCGGCCGCCACGACCGGATCGTGGCGCACCACCCCCAACGACGAGCTGGTACGCCAGGCCGAGCGGGTCCGCAAGCCCGCCGCCGGCGGCGTCACCACCTCCGGCCTCCCCCGCCGGGTCCCGCGTGCCAATCTGGTGCCGGGAACCGCTCAGGAGTCCACCCACCAGTCCGGTCCGCAGGTCTCGCGTGCGCCTGATGACGTACGCGGCCGCCTGACCAACCTCCGCCGCGGCATCCAGCAGGGGCGTCAGGCAGGCAGCTCCACCACGGGCAGTTTCCATATCGGCCCCACTCACCAGCAGGAGCGTTAGTTGAGACCGATGAGCCAAGCGGCCCAGAACCTGAATTGGCTGATCACCAACTTCGTGGACAACACCCCCGGGGTGTCCCACACGGTGGTGGTCTCCGCCGACGGGCTCCTGCTGGCGATGTCCGAAGGGTTCCCCCGCGACCGCGCCGACCAGCTCGCGGCCGTGGCGTCCGGACTGACCTCGCTGACCGCGGGGGCGTCCCGGATCTTCGAGGGCGGCGCCGTCGCCCAGACCGTGGTGGAGATGGAGCGCGGCTTCCTCTTCCTGATGTCCATCTCGGACGGCTCCTCCCTGGCCGTGCTCGCGCACCCGGATGCCGACATCGGCCTCGTCGGATACGAGATGGCCCTGCTCGTCGACCGCGCGGGCAGCGTCCTCACCCCTGACCTGCGCGCGGAACTGCAGGGCAGCCTGCTCCACTGAGGCGGTACGCCCCAATCCGTACCTCCCCCCTCTTGCCTTGTTCACCGTCGGCCGCCCCCTCCGGCCCCCCACCGGCCAGTCAGACGACAGGCAGACCACCTGCTGTCACTGGAGGATCAATGACCCCGCCCCCCGCCTCTCACGATCCGTACGGCGTCCCCACGGACGCCGGGTACGGCGTTGAAGGCGACCAGCCGCTGGTCCGGCCTTATGCCATGACCGGCGGCCGGACGAGGCCGCGCTACCAGCTCGCCATAGAAGCGCTGGTCAGCACCACGGCCGACCCGGCCCACCTGGGAAGCCTGCTTCCCGAGCACCAGCGGATCTGCCACCTGTGCCGTGAGGTGAAGTCGGTGGCGGAGGTGTCGGCGCTGCTGTCGATGCCGCTGGGCGTCGCCCGGATCCTCGTCGCCGACCTGGCGGAGGCGGGCATGGTGGCGATCCACCAGCCGGGCAATGGAGAAGCCGGCGGCACGCCGGACGTGACACTGCTCGAAAGGGTGCTCAGTGGACTTCGGAAGCTCTAGCGGCGGTGCGGGAGGCGCCCGCTCGACCACCAGCGCGAAGATCGTGGTGGCGGGCGGATTCGGCGTGGGCAAGACCACGTTCGTCGGCGCCGTCTCGGAGATCAACCCGCTGCGTACCGAGGCCGTCATGACGTCCGCCTCAGCGGGCATCGACGACCTCACGCACACCGGCGACAAGAAGACCACCACGGTCGCCATGGACTTCGGCCGTATCACCCTGGACCAGGACCTGATCCTGTACCTGTTCGGTACGCCGGGCCAGGACCGCTTCTGGTTCATGTGGGACGACCTGGTCCGCGGCGCCATCGGCGCGGTCGTGCTGGTCGACACGAGAAGGCTGGCCGACTGCTTCCCGGCGGTGGACTACTTCGAGAACAGCGGCCTGCCGTTCGTCGTCGCCCTCAACGGTTTCGAGGGACATCAGCCGTACACGCCGGACGAGGTTCGCGAGGCGCTCCAGATCGGACCGGACACCCCGATCATCACCACGGACGCCCGCCACCGCGCCGACGCCAAGAGCGCGCTGATCACGCTCGTGGAGCACGCGCTGATGGCCCGCCTCAAGTAGACGTGGCCATACGGCAGTTGTCGTAGCGGGAAACCGGGGCCGGGTGTGTCCTTTGACACGGTCGGCCGCGGTGTTCATAACGTTTCGACAGAGAATTGCGGGGCCTCGGACACGAGACGCATCCGTATGGTGCCGCTGTGCTCACATGAGCCCCGCCTTTTGGCGGGGCTCGCTCTTTATGCCCGTTTTATCTGAGGTCTGAACCACTGGTAACGACCCGATCGAGGGGTTTGGAACGCGGCCGCTTTACGTGCTGCAATGCGACGAACTCCCGAGTAGTACGGCCCTGAACAGAAAAACGGCACAACGTAGGTGCCGGCGCCGAGAGGTTGTTGGTCGAGTGAGGCGAAGCACGAAAAGCGCCGCAGAGCAGCAGGCGCGGGGCAACTTCACCCCGCCCGCACGCACAGCGGTGCCGCCTGCCGATACGCCCGGAACACCACCCGCCTCCGGCGGCAGTGGCGGTTCGGGCAGCTCCAGCAAGCTGTCCCCGCGCAACTGGCGCGTGGCGACCCGCCTGAACGCCATCCTCCTCATACCCGTGCTCGTCGGGCTCGTCATGGGCGGCTTCCAGGTGAAGGCGGCCATCGACACCTGGCAGGAGGCGCAGGACGCCGAGAAGACGGCGCTCATCGTGCGCGCCGCCTCGGAGTACGGCCAGGCGCTGCTCAACGAGCGTGACCTCACGGCCGAGCCGCTGCTCCTCAACAAGCGCGACGACGAGAAGGTCACCAAGGCGTACGCCGCGACCGAGGCCGCCAAGAAGAAGTTCGACGAGGCCGTCAAGGACATGCCCTCCGGGCAGGGCCTGGAGCGCCGGCTGGAGCAGTTCCGGGCCGAGGAGCCGAAGCTCGAAGCACTGCGGGACAGCGCCTACGCCAAGGCCGCGGACCCGGTGAAGACCGAAGAGAACTACACCGGCGTCCAGCACTACCTGATGGAGTTCTCCAACGAGCTCGGCCTCGGCACCGGGAACGTCACCTCCTACGGCCGTATGGTCTACGCCGTCCAGCTCGCCCAGGCCGCCCAGTCGCTCCAGCGTTCGATCGGTACACACCTCCTGGTGCGGCCGAGCAAGGACGACAAGACGTTCGCCGAGCAGAGCCGGGCGTTCAACTCGTACAACTACCTGGAGCAGATCGCCCTCGGCGAGTACAACTCGGGTGGTACCGAGGAGGACGTGTCGAAGCTCAAGGCGGTCATGCTGCGCCGGGCCGTCGAGGGTGACAAGCAGCTCCAGGCAGCGGGCATCACCCTGCGCAAGGACGAGTTCGGCTCGGTCCTCGCGCCGATGGCGCAGGACATCGGCACCGCCCGCGACGCCGACGAGATCAAGGAGCTCGCGGCCAAGGGCATCACCAAGGACACCTGGCTGGGCGCCTCCACGTCCAAGTACGACGGTTACGGCGAGGTCAGCACCGATCTCGTGAACAAGGCCGTGGACGAGGCCGCCGAGATCTCCTCCGACGCCAAGACCGACGCCATCGTGATCGGCGCCATCGTCGTGGTCGCCCTGCTCACCGCGTTCATCCTGGCCGGGATGATGGCCCGGCAGATGAGCACCTCGATGAGCCGGCTGCGCACCGCCGCCTTCGGGATCGCCGAGCAGCGCCTGCCGATGCTGGTCGACCAGCTTTCCCGTACCGACCCGGGCCGTGTCGACACCCGCGTACAGCCCATCCCGATCGACTCGCAGGACGAGATCGGCGAGGTCGCCCGCGCCTTCGACCAGGTGCACCGCGAGGCCGTCCGGCTCGCCGCCGAGCAGGCCCTGCTGCGGGGCAACGTCAACGCGATCTTCACCAACCTGTCGCAGCGCAACCAGTCGCTGATCGAGGGCCAGCTGACCCTGATCACCGAGCTGGAGAACAACGAGGCCGACCCGGACCAGCTGGAGAACCTCTTCCGCCTGGACCACCTGGCCACCCGTATGCGCCGCAACGGCGAGAACCTCCTCATCCTCGCGGGCGAGGAGCCCGGCCGCCGCTGGAACCAGCCGGTCCCGCTGGTGGACGTGCTGCGTGCCGCCTCCTCCGAGGTGGAGCAGTACGAGCGCATCGAGCTCACCGGCGTACCCGAGTCGGAGATCCACGGCCAGGCCGTGACCGACCTCGTGCACCTGCTGGCCGAGCTGCTGGAGAACGCCACCACCTTCTCCTCGCCGCAGACCAAGGTCCGCGTCACCGCGACCCGTCTCCCCGACGGCCGCGTGATGGTCGAGATCCACGACAAGGGCATCGGCCTGACCGCCGAGGACTTCGCCGACATCAACCACAAGCTGGCCAACCCACCGACCGTGGACGCCGCGATCTCGCAGCGCATGGGCCTGTTCGTGGTCGGCCGCCTCGCCGACCGGCACGGCATCCGCGTCCAGCTCCGTCCCTCGGGCGAGCAGGCCGGTACCACGTCGCTGGTCATGCTTCCGGACGCGATCACCCACGGTGGTGGTGGCGACCCGGCCATGCAGGACGACTTCACCGTCTCCCAGATCATCCCGGAGCAGCAGGCGTTCGAGGCGGCGCCGCTGCGGACGGCCGCGGAGCTGGGCTTCGACGACTCCCGCTACGAGCAGCCGGAGGGCGAGGGCACCACGCTGGACCCGGTGAACCGCTCCCGGATGCGCGAGGAGCGCCGTGCGGCGCTGGGCGCGCAGCTCCAGGGCGGCTCCGAGGCCGACCGGCCCATGTACCGCGACGAGGTGGCCCAGGAGCAGCAGGGCTCCGCGTACGAGCAGCAGGGCGGCCAGGAGGACTACGGCTACGAGCCGCAGCAGTACGAGCCGCAGCAGTACGAGCAGCAGAACGCGTACGCCCAGGACGGTTACGAGGGCTATGAGCAGCAGCAGCCCGCGTATGACCAGTACAACGGCGACTACGCGACGGGCGAGTACGCTGAGCCCTCCTATGCGGAATCCGCTTTTCCGGCTCAGGAGACCCAGCAGCCGCAGTACGACAACCAGTTCGAGGCCCAGTCCCACCAGGGCGAGTGGGCTGATCAGGGCTCGTACGAGGGCGGTTACGAGTCCGGCTACGCGGCGGAATCGGAATCTACGCAGGGCGCTCCCACGAACGGCCGCGAACGCGTAGGCTTCTCCTCGGGCCCCACCCCGAGCGCCGGTCACGAGCTGACCGATGCCGGTCTGCCGCGCCGCGGCAGCCAGCAGCAGGCTCCGGCCCCGCAGCAGCAGCAGGTTCCTCAGGCGGAGCAGACGCAGCCGGTCCAGCGGGTCTCGCAGAGCAGCAGCGAGGACAGCGGTTCCGAGGGCTGGCGCTCGACGAACGACGAGCGCTGGCAGCGGGCCGAGAAGCTCCGCGAGCCGAAGGCCGGAGGGGTCACCCCGTCCGGACTCCCGCGGCGCGTGCCCAAGGCCAACCTGGTCGAAGGCACGGCGGAGCAGACCCCGCAGGGCGGCCCACAGGTCTCCCGCGCCCCGGAGGACGTGCGTGGCAGGTTGAGCAACCTGCGACGCGGCGTCCAGCAGGGGCGCAACGCGGGAACGGACACGAACGGATCGGGCCTCGGCCCGGGTAGTACCTACAACCAGGAGCGTTAGTGTGAGCCCGATGAGCCAGGCGGCGCAGAATCTGAACTGGTTGATCACCAACTTCGTGGACAACACCCCCGGGGTGTCCCACACGGTGGTGGTCTCCGCCGACGGACTCCTGCTGGCGATGTCCGAGGGTTTCCCCCGTGACCGTGCCGACCAGCTCGCGGCGGTGGCGTCGGGTCTGACGTCGCTGACGGCTGGAGCGTCCCGGATCTTCGAGGGTGGCGCGGTCAACCAGACGGTGGTGGAGATGGAGCGCGGCTTCCTCTTCATCATGTCGATCTCGGACGGCTCCTCGCTCGCCGTCCTCGCCCACCCGGACGCCGACATCGGTCTGGTCGGCTACGAGATGGCCCTGCTGGTGGACCGCGCGGGCAGCGTCCTCACCCCGGACCTCCGCGCCGAACTCCAGGGAAGTCTTCTCAACTAGCAAACAGACCGTGCGTTTCTCGCCACCGCACCATAGGGTGCGGTGGCGCGGCTCCACAGGGACATGGAACCGGTGAACGGCAGTCGAGGAGGAAAAGTGGCAACACCCCCAGGCGGACACCATCCATACGACGGTGCGCACCAGTCACAGGGTGAGAACGCCCAGAACCGCTTCAACTTCCCCTCCGCGCCGAGCGGTCAGGGCGGCATGCACCAGCCGCAGCAGCCCTACCAGCAGCCGCAGCCGGGTCCCAGTTACGTCCAGCCGCAGGCGCCGCGCATCCAGCCGGTGCAGCAGCGACGGCGTCAGGAGCCTGCGCCCACGTCGGGCAATCACAATCCGCTGGTCCGTCCGTACGCCATGACCGGCGGCCGGACGAGGCCCCGATACCAGCTCGCCATCGAGGCGCTGGTGTCCACCACGGCCGATCCGGCTCGGCTGCAAGGGCAGTTGCCCGAGCATCAGCGGATCTGCCGGCTGTGCTTCGAGATCAAGTCGGTCGCCGAGATCTCGGCACTCCTCTCCATCCCCCTCGGCGTTGCCCGGATCCTCGTCGCCGACCTGGCGGAGGCCGGACTTGTCGCCATCCACCAGCCCGGCGGCGACGAGTCCGCCGGCGGCCAGCCAGACGTGACACTGCTCGAAAGGGTGCTCAGTGGACTTCGCAAGCTCTAGCGGCGGTGCAGCCCGCTCAACCACCAGCGCGAAGATCGTGGTGGCGGGCGGATTCGGCGTGGGCAAGACCACGTTCGTCGGCGCCGTCTCGGAGATCAACCCGCTGCGTACCGAGGCCGTCATGACGTCTGCGTCCGCGGGCATCGACGACCTCACCCACACCGGCGACAAGACGACCACCACGGTCGCCATGGACTTCGGCCGCATCACCCTGGACCAGGACCTCATCCTGTACCTGTTCGGTACGCCCGGACAGGACCGCTTCTGGTTCATGTGGGACGACCTGGTCCGCGGCGCCATCGGCGCCGTCGTCCTCGTGGACACCCGCCGTCTCGCCGACTGCTTCCCGGCGGTGGACTACTTCGAGAACAGCGGCCTGCCGTTCGTGATCGCGCTGAACGGCTTCGACGGCCACCAGCCGTACACGCCGGACGAGGTCCGCGAGGCGCTCCAGATCGGACCGGACACCCCGATCATCACCACGGACGCCCGCCACCGCGCCGACGCCAAGAGCGCGCTGATCACGCTCGTGGAGCACGCGCTGATGGCCCGCCTCCGGTAGGCCCCCCGACATCGAGGCCCGCACACCTGACGGTGTGCGGGCCTTTGTCGTGCGCGGAGGCCGCCGACCGTGGAGTCGGGGGCCCGAGGACGGCGAAGGGCCCCGCACCGGAACCGGTGCGGGGCCCTTCGGGGCGTGTGTCAGCGCTGCCAGGAGTGCGGGGCGCGGAAGCCGGGCTGGCGCTCGAGGCGGCGCCAGCCGGCGGTGGAGCGGAGGCGGCGGGCCGGGGTGGCCGCCGGGCGGGCGGAGGCGCGGGCCAGGAGGACGGCGGTGATGGCCGCGAGCTCCTCGGGGTCGGCCTGGCCCTTTTCTACGCGGAGCAGGTGGGAGTCGGTCACGTGAGGCTCCTGTTACTGGGGCGGGTTGCCGTGCTTGCGGGACGGCAGGTCGGCGTGCTTCGTACGGAGCATCGCCAGGGACGCGATGAGCACCGAGCGGGTCTCGGACGGATCGATGACGTCGTCGACCAGGCCGCGCTCCGCGGCGTAGTACGGGTGCATCAGCTCGGCCTTGTACTCCTTGACCATGCGGGCGCGCATGGCCTCCGGGTCCTCGGCGTCGGCGATCTGGCGGCGGAAGATGACGTTGGCGGCGCCCTCGGCGCCCATCACGGCGATCTCGTTCGTCGGCCAGGCGTAGGTGAGGTCGGCGCCGATGGACTGGCTGTCCATCACGATGTACGCGCCTCCGTAGGCCTTGCGCAGGATCAGCGAGATGCGCGGCACCGTGGCGTTGCAGTACGCGTACAGGAGCTTGGCGCCGTGGCGGATGATGCCGCCGTGCTCCTGGTCGACGCCCGGCAGGAAGCCGGGCACGTCCAGCAGGGTGACGATCGGGATGTTGAAAGCATCGCACATCTGGACGAAGCGGGCGGCCTTCTCGCTGGCCTCGATGTCCAGCACACCCGCCAGCGTCTGCGGCTGGTTGGCGACGATGCCGACGACCTGGCCGTCCAGGCGGGCCAGCGCGCAGATGATGTTGCGCGCCCAGCGCTCGTGGATCTCCAGGTAGTCGCCGTCGTCGACGAGCTCCTCGATGACCTTGGCCATGTCGTAGGGGCGGTTGCCGTCCGCCGGGACCAGGTCCAGCAGGACGTCCGAGCGCCGGTCGGCCGGGTCCTCGCTCGGGTGGGCGGGCGGGTTCTCGCGGTTGTTGGAGGGCAGCATCGACAGGAGGTAGCGGACCTCCGCGATGCAGGTCTCCTCGTCGTCGTACGCGAAGTGCGCGACACCGGACGTCTCGGCGTGCACGTCGGCGCCGCCGAGGCCGTTCTGGCTGATCTCCTCACCGGTGACCGCCTTGACGACGTCCGGGCCGGTGATGAACATCTGCGAGGTCTCGCGGACCATGAAGACGAAGTCCGTCAGGGCGGGGCTGTAGGCGGCGCCACCGGCGCACGGGCCGAGCATCACGCTGATCTGCGGGATGACGCCCGAGGCGCGCGTGTTGCGCTGGAAGATGCCGCCGTAACCGGCGAGCGCGGAGACGCCCTCCTGGATACGGGCGCCCGCGCCGTCGTTCAGCGAGACCAGCGGCGCCCCGGCCGCGATGGCCATGTCCATGATCTTGTGGATCTTGGTGGCGTGGGCTTCACCGAGCGCGCCGCCGAAGATCCGGAAGTCGTGCGCGTAGACGAAGACGGTCCGGCCCTCGACCGTGCCCCAGCCGGTGATGACGCCGTCGGTGTACGGCCGCTTGGCCTCCAGGCCGAAGCCGGTCGCCCGGTGCCGGCGGAGCTGCTCGACCTCCTGGAACGAGCCCGGGTCCAGCAGCAGCTCGATGCGCTCGCGGGCGGTCAGCTTGCCCTTGGCGTGCTGCGCCTCGGTCGCACGGTCACTCGGGCCGCGCAGGGCCTCCTCGCGCAGGGCGTGCAGCTCGGCCACACGCCCCCGGGCGTCGGTCGGCTCGCCCTGGGTTTCGTCCACAACGGTCATGCATCGACCCTACGAAGCCGACCAAGGAAAACCGGCCGTCGACTCTGTACAGTGTCCCGACCCATCTCCTGTGAGCCCTGGACAGAACCATTCCGCGGTGCAGGCGAAGTGCCAGCCCAGGACCCCCAGGAGTTGTGGAGACCGAACAAGGGGTCAGACGGTCACCGTGCAGCGGTGTGCCGCGCCCGCCGTGCCGGGTGTCACGCGCAGCCCGAGCGTACGGCCGGTCGCGAGGACCTCGACGGACGGATCGCGGGCGATGACCCGACGCACCGGGAGGTGCCAGGTGACCTCCAGGGGCCGCCCGGTTCGCGGCGGCTCGCCGACGCAGACCGTCACCGTGCGCCCGCGTCTGCGGACGAGGACGCATGCAGGGGCGGTCGTGGTGAGCGGGCCCACCGTACCGGGCTGCCAGAAGTTCGCGGCGGTCAGGCCCAGCGAGGGCACGGTGACGGCCTGGCGGGCGGCGGTGTTGTCGAGGATCTCCAGCCAGTGGCGGTCGTACGCGCGGGCCACGACCGTCCGGCGCGAGGCGCCCGGCAGCAGTAGGTAGGCGTACGAGGCGTCCGCCGGATCGGTGCCGTGGTCGAGCCAGAGGGTCTGGTACCGGCGGGTGCGGCGCTCGGCGCTGGACGTGGTGTTGATGTCCCGCCAGGCGCCGGTGCGGTCCTCGCGCAGGGTCCGCAGATGCCCCGTGCCGCCCGGGAACACCCAGCCGCCGTGCCCCTCCAGGTGGGCCCAGTGCGAGCCGGGCCCGGTCGTGAACCGCTCCTCGCCCGCCTCCCCGAGGTTCCGGTTGTCGACGATCGTCTCGACGGGGACGCCGTCGGTGCAGTCGATCCCCGCACCGAGGCAGATGACCGTGTCGGCGGCGCAGAACCAGGACTTGCGGGCCTCCAGGGTGGAGCCGAGGCCCTTCAGGTGCTGCCCGACGGCGGCGAACTCGCCGTCCGTCACTCCCCCGACCCACTGCACGGCCGGTTTCGGCGCGCCCCATTCGCCACCCGCCCGGTCGGGCAGCCGCTTGGTCGACACGGTGGTGCCGGGCAGCCGGTAGGGGTCGACCGTCGGCCAGAACCAGTCGGTGTACTGGGCGTCGGACCGAGGGCCCGGGCCCCACCAGTAGAGCATTCCGGCACCGGTGTGCCAGCCGCGCGGGTTCTCGCCGTTGCCGCACTCGTAGGAGGAGATTCGCTCCGACGCCATGGCGATGTTGGCCGCCCACCCCGGACGGCGGTGCACGGCCCGGTCCATGGCAGCGAACAGGGTGTGGCCGACCGGCTCGGGCGCGGCGGGCACGGGTGAGGCGGCCACCGCGTGGAGCCGGGCGAGGTCGGCGACGCCGAACTGGGGGGCGGTGAGGATCGGCGAGACCGTGTCCCGTTCGATCCAGCCCTTCACGCGCGCGTGCCACCGGTCGCGCTCGGCGGCCGAGGCCCCGCCGGCGAGCAGCGCGATGGCCGCGATGACGCCCTGGCCGTGGAAGTGGTCGCTGCGCATGGTCCCGCGCGGGTCGTTGCGCAGGATGCCCCGGCTGATCGCGCGGCCGTTGACGCTGTCCATCATCAGGCCGTTGCGGAGGAGCGGGGCGTAGGCGTGCTCGACGCTGTCGAGGACGATCTGCCGGTTGGGGTCGGTGACCGCCCACGGTGATCCGGCCAGGAGGGCGAAGAGCCGGCCCAGCCCGTCGAGCATGACCTGTCCGTACGTACCCGAGTAGGCGACCCAGGTGTGCTGGACGAACGACCCGTCGGCGTAGAGCCCGTCGCCCTTGGTGACGTACGGGAAGACCGGTGAGAGCGCGTCCCGGGCGAGTGAGAGCTTGGCCGGCGACCGGCCGACGACTCCGCGCACCGCGACGGAGCGGCACAGGTCGACGCGGTTGGCCCCGGTGGACGTGCCGCTGTAGTCGCGGAGCGTCGCGTCGGGGATGAAGTGGTCGACGGCGGCACAGGCGGCCTCGATCCGGGCGGGGCCGACGGCGTCGTACAGGGTGGCGACGATGTCCATGAGGAGGCGGGGGCTGCCGATCTGCCACTCCCACCAGTTGCCGTAGCGGGTGGTGGAGGGGTTGTAGATCCGCTCGGAGAGGTGGTCGAGCCCGCGCAGGACGTCGGCGAGGAGGCCGGGGTCGCCGGTGTGGCCGGTGCCGTGCTGGGCGTAGGCCTGGGTCATGGTCCACAGGCGGTGGTAGCTCTGGGTGATCCCGGAGGGTGGGTTGAAGCCGTGACCCGGCCACAGGGAGGTGTCGGTGGGGGCCATGGAGGCGCGGTAGCGGGCGGCGAGGTCGCCGGTCTCGGCGAGGCGGGAGGCGTACGGCTCGGCGACCGGGTCGTAGCCGGTGCCGAGCTGGAGGTCGAGCCAGCGGAGCCGTAGCGCCTCGAAGTCATCGGACGCCGAGGCGGATGCGGTTGCGTGTGCGTGTGTGGGCAGGGCGAGTCCCAGGGCTGCGGTGGATGTGGTGGCGAGGAAGAGGCGGCGGGACCAGGCGGAAGCGGCGGGTGGCACTGTCGATGGCACGAAAACCTCCCGGGAGGGGGTCGTAGTGAACATGACATACAAGGGCTCTACCCGAGCTGAACCACCGCCTTGTGGACCGCCCCCAGCGTGCCCGGCGGGACGCTCGGCTTCAGCGACTCCCCCGTCGCCATCACCTGGACGGAGGGGTCCCCGGACGTCCCCGCCGGCATGGGGCGGTTCACCTCAGTGGGAAGAGGGCTCGGGGTGGCTCATGAGGGCTCAGCCGCCGCAGTGGAAGCGGGCGTCGCCCCAGTCGGCGTGGTCGTTGCCGTTGCCGTCGCCGCCGTCGTCGGCGACCAGGTCGACGTACGACGCACCGGTGACATCGGCGGTCAGCGACCAGGCGGTGTCGCTCGCCCTCAGGACCGGGGACTCGGCCTTCTCGGTCCCGTCGGCCGTGACGGTGAACCGCACGGACCCGCGCGTCGCCTGGGCGTCGTCCAGGCCCACCTCGGCGGTGAACGAGGTGCACCCGCCGCCCAGGTAGTAGCGCACGGCCGCCGGGGCGTGGGTGCCCAGGCCCTTGGCGTACGCCACTCCCCCGATCCGCAGCGGGGTGCCGTCGCCCGCCGCCGTCCCGCCGTTGGACATGTCCCGCTCGACGGGGCCCCAGCCGCTGCGGGCCGATGCCCAGTCCAGGTCGCTCGCCCAGGCGTCGGCGAGAGGCGGCGGCGGCAGGGTGCGGACCGAGGTGGCGGCGGTCAGCGTCCTCGGACCGCCGCCGGCCGTGTACGAGGCCGAGGCCCCGAGCTCGTACGCCCGGTGCGCGGCGGCCGCCGGCGGCGTCACCCGCCAGGTCGCGGTCACCGCGCCACCGGGGGCCACCGGGCCCGGGCTCAGGGGACCGGCGGGTTCGGCGGTCCAGCCCTCCGGCAGAGCGAGCGTGACGGACGGGCTCACGGTGGCCGTCTCGTCGTTGGTGAAGGTCGCCGTGACGTCGCCGGCCCGGCCCGGCTCCAGCGTCTCACCGGCGGTGAGGGCGAGCGTGCCGCAGGCCGGGCGCCCGGGGGCCGGGCCGAGGTCGGTGACCGTGAACCGGTCGAGCACGAAGTCGGCGCCGTCCGGGGCGTCGCCGCGCTTGCGCAGCCCGGTCCAGGTGTCGCCGCAGCCGGCTGTCACGGTCTCGCTGAAGCGACCCGTGGTGCGCCGCTCACCGATCGGGGTGCGGCGGGTCTCGGCGGAGGTGCCGTTCGGCCGGTCGTATCCGGTCACCCACTCGTAGGCGCCCGCGTGACTGGACTGGTAGTCGTACTCCACCCGGTATCCGTGCCCGTCCTTCATGCGGACGGTCCAGGGCGCGGTGCGGTAGACGAGGCCGGTGTTCTCGTCGTGGGACTTGAGGGACTCGCCGCCCTCCAGCACGTCGTCGACGAGCTTGCCGTTCCAGCCCGCCTGCGTGTAGGGAGCGTGCAGTTGGCCCACATGGGTGCGCGGGTCGTTGGTGCCGCCCGCGTCGCCCTTCAGGAACGGCCCCCACCCCTGGTCGACGGCTTCGAAGTCCTCGTACACGCCCGCCTCGACCGTGGGCGCGTTCTCGACGAGGCGTACGTCGTCCACCCGCACCCTCGCCGCGCTGCCGCCCTCGGCCGTGACCGACAGGGTCACCTCGCCGCTGCCCGGCGCGGTGAAGTGGACCTTGGCGCGCTGCATCGAGGTGCCGTGCCAGTCGGAGGCCGCGATCCGGTTGGGCACCGGGGAGCGCTCCACGGTCACGGACGCGCCGCCCGCCGCCAGCGTCGTACGCCGGGACGCCCCGGGCAGGACCTCGATCCAGGCGGACGCGCTGTACCGCTCGCCCGGGGTCAGGCCCGTGATCCGCTGGGCGATCCCGGCGCGGGCCGCCCCGCTGAGCACCGCGCTGTTGCGCCCCTGCTCGTCGGTGTCGCGGGCGACCGTCCCGGCCTTGGTCCAGGCGCCGAGCCGCGCGTCGTTGAAGCCCGGGTCCTTCACCGGCGTGCCCTCGCCCCACGCCGGATCCACGGCGGCGGGTGCGCCGTTCCGGTACAGGACGTACGCCTGCCCGGCGGCGGAGGTCAGCGTGATCCGCCCGTCCGTCCCGGTCCGGACCGTCCCGGCCGCGACCCGCCCGTTGTCGGTGAGCCGGTAGAGGGTGTACGTGCCGCCGGGCACCGCCCAGGTGCTCGTACCGCCGCTCCTGTCGTAGTGGTACAGCTTGCCGTCCCAGGGCAGCAGGTACCGGTCGCCGTCCAGGACCTTGCGGCCGCCCGCGTAGAAGGTCCGCCTGCCGTCCTCGACGGTGCCGCGCACCCCGCCGGTGAAGGCGATGTCGGCGCCCTCCGCCGTTTCGTTCCAGCGGAGGATCCTCTGCCGCTGGAGGTACTTGGCCGGCAGGTTCTTCTGCCAGATGTTCGCCGTGAAGGCGGTGAAGTCGGTCTCGCCGGTCCAGCCCTCGAAGTCCTCCAGGGCGGTCTGCCCGAGGACCGGGTGGTCGTTCCAGACGTCCTTCTCGCCGTTGCGGATGAACCGGATGATCCGTGAATTGAGGCCCTTGTTGGTGGCGCCGCCGTAATCGAGGTCGTTGGCCCAGTGGGACCAGAGGGAGGCACGCTCGAACTTGTCGGACCACTCGGTGCCGACGTTCCAGCCCTGTGCCCGCACGGCCTGGACGGTCTTGTCGGCGATCCAGCCGTGCGTGTGGTAGACGTCGATGTAGAGGAAGCTCAGATTGCGGTCGGTCTCGTCCCGCAGTTGCCGGAACCGGCGGGCGAGGTCACCGCTGTTGATGTCCCGGCGCTGGTCGATGGAGTAACTCTGGTTGAGCCAGTTCCAGCCGGGCTTCGTCCGGTCGACGAGGGTTTCGCTGAAGTTGCGGGCCTCCGGATACGCCTCGGTGGCGTTGACGTGCACGCCGAAGGTGGCGCCCCACTTCTTCCCGCTCCGCAGCAGCGCGTTGAGGTCCTTGAGGCCGCCCGCCCGCTTGTTGTGGTTGCCGCCGTAGTCGGGGTGGGCGGAGTCGTGGCCCTCGGAGCCGTACCCCTTCAGCACCGCCAGCTGGCCGAGTCCGTCCGTGGCCAGCGACACGCGCTTCACGTCGTCGAGGGTCCGGGCGAAGGGGTGGGTGGCCTGGCTGGCGAAGTTGAACGGGATGTGGGTGACGACCCGGCCGGGCGTCTGCGCGGCCCCGGGTGCCGTGATCCCGATCGTACGGAAGGCGATCGCCCCGTCCTGCCAGTCGGCCCGCCCGTCCCCGTTCGCGTCGGGCGTGACGACGACCTTGGCCCACGGCAGGCCGTCGCCGCTCTCGGGCCGCGGCGCGCCCGCACCCCGGTAGGTCCACTGCCCGGACCACACACCGACGCGTACGCTGCCGTCCGCCGCCTCGCGGGCCTGGTGCCAGAAGCGGGCGTCGTCACCGTTCGTGGGTCCGGCGGGCTTGTCGTAGCTGGAGTTCGACTCGACGGCGGCGGCGAGCGCGCTGGTGTTGAGTATCGCGTACGAGGCCCCCACCGGCGCCGGATCGGTGGCCGTCGCCGCCGTCACCGCACGGAAGACGTCGGCGGTGCGCGTCGAGTCGGGGTCGAGCCGGGTGAACGCGGTGGCGGCGCCTGGCTCGTCGGAGCCGACGGACACCAGGTCGTGCCCGGGGATGTCGAGGGTGCCGACCCGGAAGGCCTCGGTGTCGCGGACGGCCGTGACCCTGAAGGTGGTGGCCCGCCCGGACACACTGAGCGTGGCGTCGGCCTCGACCCCCGGCAGGGCGGGGAAGGCGAGCGTGTAGCGGGCGCTGGTGGCCGTGACGACCGGCTCGGCAGGGAGCCGGACCGCGTACGCCGTTCCGTTGAGGGTGACGGCGGTGACCGGACGCGTACTGCCGAGGAGCCGCGCCCCGGTCGCGCGGTCGGTGTACGAGACGACGCGGGGGAAGTCCCGGGCGACGGCGACGGAGAGCTGCGGCGAGCCGATGAGCAGGTCCTGGGCAGTGGCGGCGGGTGGCGGTCCGGCGGTGGCCGGGCCCGCCGGGGCGAACACGGCGGCCGAGGCGGTGACGAGGGCGCACACCGCACGCCGGGAGCGGAATCGTGGCGACATGGCCACTGGCGTAACGGTCGCCCCGCGGCACCGTCAACGAAACGGACCCGGTGCGGCGACGCCAGTCCAACAACGCCCTCCGGGAAATCCAAGTGCCGTTGTGTGCCGCCAAGTTGTGAAGGAACAAAAAATCTGAGAGCGCTCTCAGTCACATCTCTTGACGCCTCCCCCGAGCGGCGCGAGAGTGAGCGGCACCCCACCCCCCACACCAGGAGTGCACACTCATGGCGTCCCACACCGCTCCACGTTCCTTCTCCCGCCGCGCCCTCCTCACCGGCACGGCGGCCGCCGCCGCGGCCACCGCCCTCGGGCTGCGCACCGGCACGACCGCCTCCGCCGCGCCCGCGACCTGCGAACTGGCCCTGGTGAACCGGTCCCTGCCCGGCACCGTCCACGCGTACGTCACCGGCCACGAGCAGGGCACCGGCCGCTGGGTGCTGCTGCGCCCGGGCGGTGGCGTCTACCGCCCCGAATCCCCCGCCGCCCCGATGACCCGGCTCCCGGTCGACTGCGCGATACCGCTGCGCCCGGCGGGCAGCGGCCCGGTGGTACTGACGCTGCCTCAGATGTACGGCGCCCGGGTGTACTTCGTCCGGGACAACAAGCTCGACTTCTTCCTCAACCCCGGCCCCGCCCTCGTCGAGCCCGCCTTCGCCACGCCCGCCGACCCCAACTACGGCCGCGTCTGGTCCTTCGCCGAATTCACCTTCAACCCGCAGCAGTTGTACGCGAACATCAGCTACGTCGACCTGGTCACCGCCCTGCCCATCGGCCTGACGCTCACCGGGGACGCCACCCACACCGTCGCCCCGCTGCCGGCCGGCGCCCTCCAGCGCATCGCGGACGGGCTCGTCGCCCAGGCGGCGCGGGACGGCCAGCCGTGGGACAAGCTGGTCATCCGTGCCTCGAACGGCTCGGTCCTCCGGGTGATCTCACCGCAGAACCTCATGGCACCGTACTTCGACCGCCCCGACCAGATGCCGTTCCGCAACGCCTTCACCGGCTACATCGACCGCGTCTGGCAGAAGTACCGCACCACCGACCTGCGCATCGACCTCCAGGGCGGACGCGGCGTACGGGTGGGCCGCGTCAACGGAGACGTCCTGACCTTCACCGGCGGCCACAGATTCACCCGCCCCACCTCCAGGGACGTCTTCACCTGCAACCACGGCCCGTTCGCCAACAACCCCGGCGACTCGGACGACCGCAAAGCGCTGCTCGCCCGCCTCGCGGCCGGGTTCAACCGGACGACTCTGCTGACCCACCCCGACCAGCCGAACGGACCGGCCCCCTCGGACTACTACCGCGACCCGTCGACCAACCATTTCTCGCGCGTGGTCCACGCGAACACACCGATCGGGTACGCCTTCCCGTACGACGACGTCCGGCCGGACGGCCGGCCGGACGTCTCGGGCGCCGCGCACGACGGCAACCCGCGCCGCTTCACGGTGTCGGTCGGGTCGTGACCCGGCCGGCCGGCCCGGTCAGCCGGCGGAGGGGAACACGAAGAACCCCTTCTCGGTGCTGATGTAGGCGTAGCCCGTCGACTTCGAGAAGAGGGGCAGGTTCTCCTCGGGCAGGCTCTTGGCGAGCACCTTCTTGGTACGGCCGTCGACGGCGAGGAACACGTCCTCGCTGAAGTCGTCCTCCTTGGTGACCCCGTACAGGACGCCGCTCGGGGAGAAGCGCAGCGGCTTCATCGCGTTCTCCTCCTCCTTCTGTGCCCACACCTCCTTGCCGTCGGCGGGCTGCCACACGGCGGTGCCCTTCTCCGTCTCGGCGGCGGCGAGGGTGCGGTCGGGGGAGAACACGGACGAACCCTCGGTGTTGACGGTGTCGTGGGGGCTGTCCGCGTACGCGTAGGTGGTGGACCCGCCGACCTGCTTGCCGGAGGCGATGTCGTACGTCGCCGTCACCCACGTGTCCGGCGAGAGGGCGCCCTTCCCCCAGGCGGTCAGGACACGGCCGTCACGCACGTCGAGCACGCGAACGGCACCGCTGGTGCGCTTGCCGTCGTCGTCGAGCTCCACACCGGCGGGCGGCGTGACGTCGGCGGTGCTCCACACCTTCTTGCCGGTGGCGAGGTCGGACATGACGAGCTGCTCAGGGTCCTGTGCGTAGGTGGTCGCGTTCTCCACGTGGAAGGTGTACGCGCCGGTGATCAGGGGAGCGTGCGCCTGCCCGCCGTCGATGTCGTGGTTGCGCGGGTCGTAGGAGCAGCTCGCCAACTGCCCGGTGCAGGTGACCTTCCGGGCGGCCCCGCCGTCGATGGGCGTGAGCTTCAGGCTCTCGTCGCCGTCCTGCTCGATGACGTGGCCCTCACGGACGTGGAACTTGTCGCCCTCGCGCTCGGCCTTGCCCAGCTCGGCGCCGTCGCTTCCGTAGACGGTGACCGTGGTGGTCGTCTTCTCCGCGCTCAGCCCGTCGGACTCCGTGGTGGCGCCGGCGAACACCGCGACCGCGGGGACGCCGTTGTGCCAGGTCGTGGCGGCGACACGGTCGGTCGTCACCTTGAGGGTCTTGCGCACCTCACCGGTCTTCACGTCCCGGAACTCCAGGGTGGCCGGTTCGGGATCATTGGTGAAGTGGAGCGTGCCGACCGAGCCGTCGACCGGGTCATCCGTCCCGTACTTCTCACCCAGGGCGTACGTGCCCTCGGCGCGCTTGACGAAGAGGAAGGTGTCGCCCAGGTCGATGGCGTTGGCCTTGGCGCCCGCCAGACTCCACGCGGGCTTGGCGGCGAGACCGGGTATCGCGGGGCCGCTGTAGGCGGGGCCCTTGGGCGCGGCGCCGCCGTCCGGGCCGGCCGCGCTGCCGTCCTTCGGCTTGGCGGAACCCTCGCCGTCGGAGGAGCCGCAGCCCGCGACGAGTCCGAGTGACAGGACGAGGCCGACGGCCATCACTGTGTACTTGTTCATGTTCCCCGTTGCTTCCACGCGTGATCTTGAAATGCTCACGGCAGCATAGGCGCCCGGCGGGGACACCCGATGACGCGGGAGTCGATCTCTACGGTCCCCCCACACAGGCCGGCGCGCTCATCCGATGGTGACGACCCGCGCCCAGGACGGCGGGGTGTCCGGGACGTAGTGGGGGTCGTTCTCGTCGACACCGCCGGCCGGGCGGGGGAAGAGACCGACGACGGTACGGCAGGGCGGTGGGGCGGAGGGCCACGGGGTCTGACCGTCCGTCAGGGCGACGATCACGTCCGGGCGGGGGCGGGAGCGCAGCGCCCGGGTGAAACCCGAACGCAGATCCGTTCCCCCGCCCCCGAGCAGCTCGATGTTCTCGGCGCGGCAGAGCGGGACGGCGACCCCGGCCGCCGCGTCGCAGGAGATCACCGAGACCAGGTCCCGCCTCCCGCCCACCGCCCGCGAGATCGCCGCGACCTCCAGCAGCGCGCTGCCCAGCTCGGCGTCGCTCACCGACCCCGAGGTGTCGATCACCACGCAGACCCGGGGCGGATTGCGGCGCAGGCTCGGCAGCAGCACTCCCGGCACGCTCGCCGAGCGCCGGGACGGACGCCGGTAGCTGTGGTCCTCCCCCTCCCCCGGCGCACCGGCCGCCGAGCGGACCGCCGCCCCCAGCAACTGCCGCCACGGCTGCGGCGGGTGGAACGCCTCGTCCGCCCAGCGACGCCACCCGTCCGGCGCGTCACCCGGCCGGCCCTTGATCCCCTCCGCCACCCGGAAACGGACCGCGTCCCGCTGCTGCCGGCTCAGCCCGTGCGCCCCGTCGGGCCCCAGTTCCCACGGCCGCTCCTGTCCGTCGGCGCCGCTGCCGCAGTCCAGCCAGGCCAGCTCCGCGGCGAGCCCCGACATCGACGCCCTGCGCAGGTACTCCTCCATCAGCAGCCCCTCGGGCAGCCGCAGCAGCGACGGCAGCACCACCCCCTTGGGCCGGGGCAGACCGTCACCGTAGATGTCGTCGTTGATCTCGAAGTCGGCGGCGATGTTCCGCCGCAGCCTCTGACCCGGCCCGTACTCCTCGTGCTCCCGCGCATACCGCTCGCCCCGCCCGTGGTGGTCCCGCAGCAGGTGGGAGACCTCGTGCACCCAGACGCCGGCCAGCTCCTCCACCGGCATGCGCGCCACGAAGCCGGGCGAGACGTAACAGCGCCAGTACGCGTCCACGGCCATCGTCGGCACCGACCGGTCCTCCACGACGTGCAGCGCGAAGAGGGCGTCGGCCAGGTAGGGGCGGACCTTCACCGCGTGCAACCGGGCGGCCAGCAGCTTCTCCATGTCCAGCCGGAGTACGGGACGGACGGACGCCTCGCCGGGGTGGGCGGGTCCGCTGTCGGGGCGGGCGGGGTGGGCGGGTCCGCTGTCGGGGCGGGCGGGGTGGGCGGGTCCGCTGTCGGGGCGGCCGGGGTGGGCGCCATGGGTGGTGCCGGTGCCGCCCTGGGGCTCCGGCAGGGTGACCCGCACCGGGCGCGGCGGCGCGGGCGGGGCCATCGGACGGGGCAGGGGGCGCGGTGGCGCGAGCCTGGGCGTCGGGCCCGGCGGCGGCTGCGGCTGGGGCTGCTGCGGCGGCGGCTGGGACGTCGTACCCGGCGGCGGGCTCGGCTCCGGGCGTGGTGGCGCGGGTTGACGTACGGCTCCCGTCATCGGCCCGCTCCCGTCGTCCGCCCGGCGCCGGCCGCCGCGGTGACCCGTCCCACCGACCGGTCCGCCCGCCGGGCGAGGCCGACGATTCCGGTCAGCCGCTCCACCGCCTCCGGCACTTCCCAGTCGTCGCGCCGCAGCCCGGCCAGTGCCGTCGCCGGGGCGACCAGCAGGTCGGGGGCGCCGGTCTCCAGCGCCCGGATGAGCACCGCCCAGCCCGCCTCCCACCGCTCGCGCTCCGGCCGCGCGCCGACGGCGGCGACCACCGCCTCCAGAGCCGCCTGCCGCAGGTCGCCCCGCTCCGGCAGCTCGGCGGCGGCCGGGTCGGCCAGCAGCGACTCCGGGTCGGGCAGGTCCATCCGGTCCAGGTGGGCGAGGAGTTCCAGGCCCGGCCCGTCACCCACCGCGCCCCGCACCAGCAGGGCCAGCACGTCCCGGGAGACGGAGGCCGCCGTGCCGAAGGCCAGCAGGGTCAGCGCGGCCTCCCAGCTCCGGGGCGAGGGCCAGGCACCGCCGCGCCGCGTCTCACTGCTCGGCAGCCGGTGGATCAGCGTCGGCCGGGCCTTCAGGAAGCCGCAGACCGCGCGCCGGGCGAGGGCGACCGCGTCCGGGAGCCGTTCCGGGTCCAGCCGGGGCAGCTCCGCCCGGGGCCATACGCCGCCCAGCCCTCGCACCACCACCTCCCGGTCGTGCACCCAGTACAGGTGCACGAACCGGTTGGCCAGCGGCGGGCTCAGCTCCCACCCGTCCGCCGCCGACGCGCGCGGGTTGGCGGCGGCCACGATCCGTACCCCGGGGGGCAGTTGCAGCGCACCGACCTTGCGCTCCAGGACGACTCGGAGGAGTGCGGCCTGGACGGCCGGGGTGGCGGTGGACAGCTCGTCGAGGAACAGCAGGCCCCGCCCGGCCCGAACCAGCTCCACGGCCCACTGTGGCGGAGCCATCGGTACGCCCTGCGTGGCTGGGTCGTCGCCCACGATGGGCAGCCCGGAGAAGTCGGACGGCTCGTGAACGCTGGCGATCACGGTCGTCAGCGGCAGGTCGAGGGAAGTCGCGAGCTGGGTGAGGGCCGCGGTCTTGCCGATGCCCGGCTCACCCCAGAGCAGTACGGGCAGGTCGGCGGCGACGGCGAGGGTGAGCGCTTCGAGCTGCTCGTCGGGGCGCGGTTCGGTGGTGGTCGTGCGCAGGAGGGTGAGCAGGCCCTCGGCGAGGGCGAGTTGGGTCTGGGAAGTCATGAGCATCACCTGGGTGTGTGGGATGACGGAACGGAACGGGACGGCGCGGGACGCGGCAGCCGGTGGGTGTGGGCGTGGCCCCTCCGGGCTCGCCTCCTCGAGGTCGGCGGGGTGCCCGACCCGTCAGGGGAGCCGAGCGTCGCCGCCAACCTCTGCGGGGGCGACCCTGCACGGCCCCGCCCCGGCCGTCGCGCGTCTGCGGACGCGGTCAGGTGCTCAGGCCGCTGCGGGGCCGGGACCGGTTGCCGCGCTTGCGGCGGATGACGAGAGGGGTACGGCGGTCGAGCCGCGGACGGTGACCACCGGCGCCCGGGTGCACGTCGAGCAGCCCGGAGCGGAACAGCCCGTGGTCGACTCGGCGGGTCGCGGCCGTCTCCAGTACGTCCCGGAGCGGCCCGTCGCGCAGGACGGCGCCGGGACCGAGCAGTCCCTCGACGACGTCCAGCGCGCCGGTGACGTCGCCATGGCGGAGCCGTTCCCGGACCGCGGGCAGGGCTTCGGGGCTGCGGTGGACCGCATCGATGGCCCGCAGGCAGGGCAGCGGCGGCCCGCCGAGCGCCACCAGCAGGTCCTCCCGCCGTAGCTGGTCCGGGTCGTGGTCGACCGCCGTCAGTACGCCGTCGCGCAGGGCGATCCGGTGGATCTCGCCCCGGCACTCCACCCGGTGCGGATCATTGGGTTCGGGCACGAGGGCGGCCACGGGTGGCGGACCGGACGACTCCAGCGCCGCGGCGACGAGCGGATGCAGCCGCCCGGCGGTGAGGAGCCCCTCACGGAGCAGCGCCAGGTCCGGGAGGACCCGGGCCGCCGCCTCCGGCAGCACCGGGAGCGCGGCGACGTCCTGCGGTGGCAGTGCCTCGGGCAGCGGCCGGAACACCGGGGCGTGGCTGTCGTCGGGGGCGACGAGCTCCAGCGGGGCGAGGTTCCGTGCGCCGAGCCGCACGGCGAAGGCCCCACGAGGGCGGCCCTCGGCCCGTAGCAGCAGCTCGGCCTCGGCGGCCCAACGCGTCACGGCCCAGGGTCCGTCGCGGTCACCGCCGCACCGCTGGGCCAGCTCGTCGCTCCGCCCGGCGTCCCAGAGGTGCCGGTGCAGGTCGAGCCGGAAACGCCGGTCGGGATGCGGGTGGGGGTGCTGCCCGGGGGCGTCACCGCCGGACCCGTCCCACAGGGCCAGGGACATCCGCTGTCCGGCGTCCGCCCGGGCGGGCGGCGTCCGCACGACGAGGTGAACCGTGCTGCCGGGGCGACCCGGATACCGGGCCAGCGTCAGGGTGAGGCCGGGGCGGAGCCGCCCGTCGGGGGCGATCCGGGGCATGTGCCAGCGGAGCAGATCCGGCGCCAGTCGGCGCAGGTCCGCGCGGAGGCGGGTGACGAGATCGGTGCCGTGGCGGTCGCGCACGGCGCGCAGATCGAGATCGACGTCGATCCGGGCGGCGGCGCAGGCCCCCGCCCAGTCACCGACCGCACGTCGTGCGGTCGCGGTCTCGATCATGGACGGTGGCACGGCGTACTCGCGCACGCGCTGCCACATCAACAGGTGGGGCGGAATCCCGTTCGCGGAGTGGTGTGCCATCAGCACTCACCCGAGGCGAACGATTCCCCCAATCCGTACGAGGAGTTGTTCATCATCGCGGAGATCCTAACCACGCCGGTGGTGATCTGTCAGTGCTGTTTTGCGGCGAGCGGCAACCACCTCGTTCGGGCTCATGCGTCGCGATGGTTGAAAGTTGAACGGAATAGGGCTACAGTCGGAGTCGTTGAAGGTTCAACCAAAGCGATCAAAAGGAGCACGTCATCATGGGTCTCTTCAGCCGCACCAGCACCGCCACCGCGACCGTCACCGCCCCCGTGGACCCGGCCCTGGCCGCCCTGACCGGGACGTACACCATCGACCCGTCCCACAGCGGCATCGGCTTCACCGCCCGTCACGCCATGGTCACCAACGTGCGGGGCGCCTTCACCGAGTACGAGGGCACCCTGGACCTCGACGGCAGCGACCCGGCGGCCTCCGGCGCCTCCATCGACGTCAAGATCGCCTCCATCGACACCGGCAGCGCCGACCGCGACGGCCACCTGCGCAGCGCCGACTTCTTCGACGCCGAGCGGTTCCCGCTGATGACCTTCCGCTCCACGAGCGCGGAGGCACTGGGCGGCACGGACTACCGGATCACCGGCGACCTGACCATCAAGGACGTCACCAAGCCGATCACCATCGACCTGGAGTTCAACGGCGCCGCCACGGACCCCTTCGGCAACGAGCGCGTCGGCTTCGAGGGCAAGGCCGAGCTGCTCCGCTCCGAGTGGGGCCTGACCTGGAACGCCGCGCTGGAGACCGGCGGCGTCCTGGTCAGCGACAAGATCAAGCTGACGTTCGAGATTTCCGCGATCAAGAACGCTGAGTAAGGGGCTTACGGGCCTCGATGAGCGTCCGGCACGAGTGAGCGACAAAGGGACCTTCGGCCTCGATGAGGCCATGCAGGTCCCTCAGTCGTTCCCGGTGCTCCTCCACCGTGAAGCCCGGCACGGTCCAGATCACCTTCCGCAGGAAGTAGACGACCGCGCCGACGTCGAAGAACTCCATCCGGAGCCGCTCCATGCGTACGTCGACGATCTCCAGGCCGGCCGCCCGCGCCTCCGCCGCCTCCTCTTCCGGGTGGCGCTTGCGGCGTAGATCGCCGGACAGCGGCCCGAGAAAGAACTCGATCAGTTCGAAGACGGTCTCCGGCCCCACGTGCTGCGCGAAGTACGTCCCACCCGGCCGGAGCACCCGGGCGATCTCGGGCCACCACACCGTCGCCGGATGACGACTGGTGACCAGGTCGAACGCCCCGTCCGCGAACGGCAGCGGCGGCTCGTCCGGATCCGCGACCACGACGACCCCGCGCGGGTGCAGCAGCTCGGTGGCACGCGCGATGTTCGGCGGCCAGGACTCGGTGGCCACCATGGCGGGCGGGTACGCCTCCACTCCCGCCAGGACCTCCCCACCGCCCGTCTGGATGTCCAGCCCGGCGGACGCGGCGGCCAGGCGCTCACCCATCAACCGCTGGTACCCCCACGAGGGCCGCTCCTCGGTGGCCCGGCCCTCCAGCCAGGAGAAGTCCCAGCCGGAGACGTCGACCGCGTCGGCCTCGGCGACAAGTTCCTCGAACGTTCGTGACATATCGTCACTCTACGAACCCTGCACAGAAGGACGCGGTTCCCGCAGCCGGGTGCGGCTGTCGATGGTGGACGTACGGTTCCTCGCCGAGCTGGAGGATGGCCCGCATCTGTGCCGCGGCCGACGCCTTGGCGTCGAAGGCAATCCAAACAGGAGGGGCCGGAAATGACGAGACGCGGAGTCGAAGCAACCTACCGGACCGAGCATTTCGAAAATCCGCGGATCATCGACACCCCGGACGATGTCGACGATCTGTTCGACATCCTTCTGGAAAGCGGAGTCGGCGAGTCGGCGGTGCAACTGTTCTCATTGAATCGGCCAAATTTGCCCTCCGGGTGGCCCGACCATGAGCTCATCGCGGGCGTACGCAAGGACAGGCAGGCCGGAGTCCTGTCCTCGATGGACGCCAACTGCGATCCCGTGGGTCACGTCGTGTCCGTCGGCCACCGCGAACGCGGCCGAGGTCCTGTGCACTACTCTGTGGCCAGATCGGTATACGACTTTCCGCTCTTTGCAGAGATCCCCATCGATAAGGTGCGACAAGCCGTCAAGGAATTCGTGGCATCCGGCGGGAAGCGCCCTGCATGTGTGGAGTGGGACGATCCCGGCGTCTGGGACTCGACATCCGCTGGATCTCACACCTAGGCAGCAAGGAAAGCCACAAAGGAAGCGGGGCAGGTTCTGCCCCGCTTTTTCTTATGGCGGGTTACGAGGGGGCGACGCCCTTCAGGCCGGCTCAGATGCTGGGTTCGCAGCGCTGAGCCGGTGAGGGCCGGCACGGCACTCAGGTCGGCCGCGCGGCCGGTCATGGTGCGCCCGGCCGGCCGGCGGCGGTGGCGCGCCATCGGAGGCACCGTCAGGTACCCATCGGGGCAGCGCAGTTGTGCGAGGCCATACCGACTATGGGATCTTCCCACCTTTCACATACGATCCACATTCACCATCGCTCATGCCCTTGGGGGGGTACACAGTCATGTCCGGTAAGAGGCGCGCCGCTGTCGGCCGCAGACGGTTCATACGCCTGGCGGGCGGCACCGCCGCCGGTGCGGCGGTCGTGGGGGGCGGGACCTTCACCGCGGTGGCCACGGGGGTCTTCGACAAGCCCACGCCCGACCCGTTCGGGAACATGCCTCGCTCGCTCGCTCTCAGCGTGCCTGGTCAGGTGGGCGGAGTTTATGATATAGACATGCCGCCATTGCCCGACCCGCTAGACGAGGGCACTGCTTCGATACCGAGCTCGCCGCGGCGCATTCCGTATGCGGACGGCAGTCCGGACCCCCGTGCGGTCGAGAAGGACATACCGACCGTGCTGCCGTTCGAGTTCAAGCGGAACGGCTACAAGATCATCAAGGACCTCCCCGAGTCCCTGCGGCCGTGGCGCAACCGGCCCACGGCGTGGGCGAACGTGACGCCTCCCCTGTCGTCGGTGTACCACCTGAACACGCAGGGTGTGTACATGTACTGGAAGCCCGCCCCCGGCAGCACCAAGCCGGGCGGGGTCGGCTACGACCACCCGGTGGGCCAGATCCAGTTCGGTCTCGGCTGCATCACCAGCTACCGCACCGAGACGGACCCCACCCGCAAGGCCCTGTTCCTCAAGCGGGCCAAGGACCAGGCGAACCGCCTGATCACCAAGCGGGTGCAGACCCGGGGCGCCTGGTACTTCCCCTACCCGTGGGACTACAAGCACGCCGAGCACGGCGGCGTCGACTACAAGGCACCGTGGTACTCGGGAATGGCGCAGGGCGAGGCGATCAGCCTGTTCGCCCAGCTCGCGATGCTGGACGGCATCACCGAGCAGGAACGTACCCTCTACACCACCGCCGCCAACGGCGCCTTCTCCTCGCTGCTGCGGGCCGACAACGCCTACCCGTGGGTCGTGAACAAGGACCGTTCGGACTACCTGTGGATCCAGGAGTACCCGTTCAAGACGCCGGGCACCGGCGACTACACGTACAACGGCATGATCTTCGCCATGTTCGGCCTGTGGGACTACTACCAGCTCACGGGCAATGAACTGGCCGCGCAGCTCTACGACGGCGCCTGCACCACCATGGCCCGCTACTTCCCGCTGCTGCGCAACGAGCGCAAGTTCTCGTACTACTGCCAGACCCACCGCATCCCGGCGCCCACGTACCACCACCACCACATCACGCTGTGGATGCAGCTGCACTGGCAGACCAACAGCTCCGTCTTCGCCCACCAGCTGGACATGCTCATCGACGACGCCCCGGCGTCGGGCGTGAAGGCGGCATCGGTCGTCGCCATCGCCCCGGGCACGTACACGCTCTACCGGGTGGACACGAAGGTCGTCACGCTCGCGAACGGGACCAAGGAAGACACCGGCGAGTACTACGAGAACTCCAAGACCGGCGCCGGGAGCGACAAGATCCTGGGCACCAAGAAGGTCACCTTCACCAAGGCCACCCAGGCACCGGTGGACAAGCGGCGCCGCATCCAGGGCGCCGGAATCTGGTACCGGATCAGCGCCGGGGCCTACAAGGGCATGTGGATCGGCGAGGCGTGGCCGAACGTGTTCCTGCGCGGCGAGCACCAGCCGTTCACCTACCGCGTGCAGCGCACGCTGACGATTCCGGCGGGCCGTGAGGTCCTGGCGTACAACTTCGGGACCAACAACGCCACGGGCACCACGAAGACGCTGAAGTCCGAGGCGGCGCAGCTGTTCCAGTTCGACCGCCGCGCGGTCGTCAACGGCCGGGCGATGTGCCGCATCTCGGCCGGCGAGCTCGCGGGCTACTGGCTCCCCGCGAACCAGGTCCTCACCGACGGCCGCTGAACCACCGCCCCGGGGCCGGCCTCATGGCCGGCCCCGGGGCCCCCGGCCCCACCGCCCGCAGCCACCGTTCCAGCGGGTGCTCGAGCCAGTGGTACGCGCACGCCGACAGGGCGAGGCTCGTCACGAGCACCAGCGCCCAGGCCGTCGCCGTGTCGTCGGCGCGGCCCACGAGGACGCGGATGACGATCTCGTGCACGAGGTACCAGGCGTACGACCAGTGCCCCAGCCGTACCGCCCACGTACCGCCGAGGCCGGTCGCCCGGCCGTCGAGGTCGGCCCGTGCGGCAGCCGCCACCAGCAGGGCGAACAGGGGCGTGGCGAGCAGTTGCGAGGCCTGGTACGGGCCGTACCAGAGCGCGTCCGGTACGGCGGCCGACCACGGCACCAGGGCAAGGTGCCAGCCGAGCACCAGGGCGACCGCCGGCCACAGCCCGATCGGCGGCCGCCATCCCCGCGCCACCGCCAGGCCCGTCACCGCCCCGAGCAGGAACTGGAGCGTCCGCGTCAGCGGGAAGTAGTCCAGCGCCCACGCCCGCGTACCGCCGTCCGCGATCAATGAGCCGCCCAGCCACAGCAGCACCACACCCGCGCAGGCCGCGACCGCGATCCAGCGCCGGCCGCGCGCCGAGCGCACGGCCGGGAGCGCCATCAGCAGCGGGAAGATCAGGTAGAACCAGGCCTCGTCGCTGAGCGACCAGGCCGCCGGGTTGCCGCCCCGGAGGATCACCGGGTCGGGTGTCCAGGCGTTCACGAGGAACAGCGAGGCGGCGACGGCCTTCGCGGACACGTCCTTGCCGAGGGCGAGCCAGGCCGCCACCGACAGCACCGTCGTGGCGGCCAGGAGCGGCCAGATGCGGGCGAAGCGCCGCCAGAGGAACACCTTGGCCGGGATGTGTTTCCCGTCGTACGTCCACGCCAGCACGAAGCCCGACAGGACGAAGAAGAACGTCACCCCGCTGCGGCCGTACCGGACGACCTCGCTCACCCCGGCGATCTCCCCCGCCTGCCGGGACAGGTGGTACAGCACCACGAGCAGGGCCGCCCAGAAGCGGAGCCCGGTGAGGGAGGGGAGGCGGTCCCTGCTGCTCAGGTGGTCGCGGGGAGTGGTGGGGCGCATCCGGCGATTATGCGGGGCGTCCGCGTTCCCGGACGGGGCTCCGGGGCAGGTGACGGACATCTCCTCCGCTCCCGCACGGCGGGTGCCGTAGCATCCGGCCATGACGAGCACCGTCTTGACTCCGTGGTGGCGAAACCGGCGCCCGCGGCCCGGAGGGTCCGACGATCCCGGCTCCCTGTCGGCGACCCGGATCCTCGACTGGCGTCACGCCGGGATCCAGCGCCTGCTGACGGACGCGTACGCCGCCGCCGAGGGCGCCGGGGACCGCGCGCTCGTGCTCTCCGCCCACCGTCTCATCAGCGAGCGGGTGCGGCCCGTGTACGCGATGAACGACGCCCAGCCGGCCTCGCGCACCCTGGCCCGTGGCCGTGGTTCGTGCAGTCAGCGGCTGGCGGTCCTGGAGGCCGTGGCCCGCGCGGGTGGGGTCGCCACCCGTGTACGCGGTCTGCTGGTCGACGGCGCGTTCTGGTACCCGCGCTTCCCGCGCCTGCGCCGCCTGGTGCCGGAGGCGGTCGTCCTGGCGTGGCCCGAGTTCCGCATCGACGGGGAGTGGGTGAACGTCTCGGAGCTGTACGCCCCGCTCGACGTCCTCGGCGCCCGTGATCCGGGGGGCTTCACCAACACCGGCTCCCAGACACTGTTCGAGGCCCTGTCCTCCACCGCCGTGGACTGGGACGGCTCGGTGTGCGGCACGGACGGCTGCGCGTCCTACGACCTGTCCGCCATGGTCCGCCGCGACCTCGGCCGGTACTCGTCCCGTGACGAGCTGTTCGCGACGCACGGCCAGACGCTGTGCCCGCCCGCCCGGATGGTCGGCGGCGTGCTCCTCAGTCGGGTGACGCCGGCGTGATGTGAGTGAGCGAGCACCGCCAGCGGCCGCCCCGCCGCAGGAACACGTCCGTCGTCCACTCGTCGGCGTCGAACCGCTCGCCCCGGTAGTGGGCCGTGTTGGTGATCCGCCCGGTGAAGAGCGCCGTGTCGCCGTGGATCCGCACACGCGGTTCGCCGACCAGCTCCATCGCCGAGTGGGTCAGGTCCCCGGACGCGACGAGGGTCAGGAAGTGCTCGCGCGTGGAGACACCCGTGCCGGACACGATGACCCAGTCGTCCGCCATGTACGCGCCGATGCGCTCGGCGTCGTTCGCGACGATCGCGGCCGCCCACTCGGCGACGACGTCGGCCAGTTCGTCGCCCGGATCGGCGGGCACCTCAGAACCCGCCGCCGAAGTCGCCTCCGCCGAACCCGCCTCCGCCGAAGTCGCCGCCCCCGAAGTCTCCGCCGCCGCCGAAGTCCGAGGCGTTGAAGTCGCCGCCCGAGTAGTCGCCGCCCTCGTAACCGGCGCCGCCGTACTCGGACGCGTACGCCGGGGTGGCGAGCATCGAGCCGAGCATGGTGCCCATCAGCAGGCCGGGCAGGAGACCGCCGCCGTAGTACCCGCCGGCCCACGGGCCGTACGCCGGTCCCGCCTCCCAGTAGGGGCGCCGGCCGTACTCGGTCTCCACCGTCCGGGCCATCGGGTCCTGGCCTTCCGCCAGCCGTGCGGCGTCCGCCGCGCAGACCGGCACCTCGCGCGCCGCGCCGCCGGCCGGGGCCCATTCCACCTCGGTGGCGGCCGGGCCGTGGCGCGGGTCGAAGAAGCAAGGTGCCCGCCGCTCGGGAAGCGGGCGGCCCTCGCGGCGGGCGGACAGGACGGCCAGGGCGTACCGGCCGTCCTCGATGGCCTCGGTCACGCCCCGCACGTCGTGGGGGTGCCGGGCCTGGCCCATCAGGGACTTGGCCTTGTCGTACGAGTCGAGAGCGCGCTCGTAGTCGGCGCGCATCGCGTCGTCGGCGCCCTTCTCCGCGGGGTGGAAGTCGAGCCGGTCGAGTTCCTCTCCGTACGCGGTGATGTCCTCGTCGACGACGACCCGCAGCTTGTCCAGGGCCGCCTGCTCCTGCTGCTCCCGGCGCTGCCGCCGCCTGCGTGAGACGGTGAGGACGGTCGCGCCGCCCGCCGCGGCCACCGCGCCGAGCATGACCAGTCCGGCGACCGGGGCGCCGTCACCGGGCACTCCGGACCAGGTGCCGGGCGCGTCGCCGCGCACCTGGGGCAGGGCCTGGTCGACGAAGTTGTCGAGCTCGGTGGTGGCGTCCACTCCGGGCTGGTGCACGGACCGGACGATGTTCTGCACGGCCTGGTTGGACATCACGGCACGGTCGGCGCCCGCGGCGAAGTCGTCGCCGAGGCGGACGCCGTACAGGCCGGTGATGCCGGTCTGCGTGCGGAGGTTCTGGAGGAGGCCGTCCTTCGGGAACTCCGCGGTGGCGGGCAGCACCGCCACGAAGACCGGCTTGTCGGCTTCCTTGATCGTGTCCGCGAGCGCGTCGGCCTCCGCCTTCGGCAGTTGGTCGGCGGCTGCGGGGTGGACGTACACCGGGCCCTGTTTCAGCGCCTCGGCCGCGTCCTGGAGCCCCGTGGCCTTGGCCCCCGCGCCGGGGGCCAGGGCCAGGAGCAGCAACAGCGTCAGCCCCGCCAAGGCCGACAGAAAGGTGAACGGCCTGGTCCTCATATCATCGACGCTACCCCAAAAGGGGGTAAAGCAGACATAACAGTGCGGCAGAGTGGAACCGGGCCGAGTGGGAGGATGATCGGATGGACATTCGTCGAAGGAACAGTGTTTCGGTCATCGGCCGCGAAGACGGTCCCGTCCTCGTGCTCGCGCACGGGTTCGGCTGCGACCAGAACCTGTGGCGCCTGGTGGCGCCCGTGCTCGCGGAGGACTTCCGCGTGGTGCTCTTCGACTACGTGGGGTCGGGACAGTCGGATCTGACGGCATGGAGTGCCGAGCGCTATGCGTCCCTCGACGGATACGCCGAGGACGTTCTCGACATCTGCCGCGAGCTCGACCTGCGCGACGTCGTGTTCGTCGGTCACTCCGTGAGCGCCATGGTCGGGGTGGTGGCCGCGGCCAGGGAACCCGAGCGGTTCGGCAAGCTCGTGCTGCTGACGCCGTCCCCCTGCTACATCGACGACGACGGCTACCGGGGCGGATTCAGCAAGGAGGACATCGACGAACTGCTGGAGTCCCTGGACGCGAACTACCTCGGCTGGTCGGGGGCGATGGCTCCGGTGATCATGGGCAACCCCGACCGTCCGGAGCTGGGCGAGGAGCTCACCAACGCCTTCTGCCGTACCGATCCCGCCATCGCCCGTGTCTTCGCCCGCACCACCTTCCTGAGCGACAGCAGGGACGACCTGGCCGGGGTGGCGGTGCCGACGCTGGTCGTGGAGTGCGCCGAGGACATGATCGCGCCGCGCGAGGTCGGCGCGTACGTCCATGCCGCCATCCCCGGCAGCCGCCTGGTCACCCTGGACGCCACGGGACACTGCCCGCAGCTCAGCGCCCCGGAGGCGACCGTGGAGGCGATCGTCGCCTTCCTCGGGGGCGGGGAACGATGAGCCGGGAGGAACCGGACCCGCCCCCCGGCGCCCTCGACGAACTCGACGAACTCGAGGAGCAGGCCTCGGCGGTCGCCCCGCTGCTGGAGGACTCCGTCGAGGACCTCTACGAGAACGCGCCGTGCGGCTACCTGTCCACCTTGATGAACGGCACCCTCGCCAAGGTCAACGGCACTCTCCTGTCCTGGCTCGGGCACCGCAGGGAGGAGCTGATCGGCCGCAAGCGCTTCGCCGACCTGCTCACGGTCGGCGGCAGGCTCTACCACGAGACCCACTTCGCACCGCTGCTGCGGATGCAGGGCGAGGTGCACGGGATCGCCATGGAGCTGAAGGCGGCGGACGGCGCCAGGCTGCCCGTGCTGGTCACCTCCGCCGTCAAGACCGACGCCGCCGGAGAGCCGCTGCTGATCCGCACCACCGTGATCGACGCCCGCGACCGCCGCGCCTACGAACAGGAACTCCTCCGCGCCCGCCGCGCCGCCGAGGAGGCCCACCGGGAGGCGGAGCGCAGCCGTGAGCACCTGCACCAGGTGGTCGCCGTCCTCCAGCGCAGCCTGCTGCCCCCGTCACTCCCGCCCGTGCCCGGCCTGGAGACCGCCGCCCACTACCACACGGCCTCCCCCGACCACCTCGGCGGCGACTTCTACGACCTGTTCTCCCTGGGCGGCGGGCGCTGGGCCTTCTTCCTCGGCGATGTGTGCGGCAAGGGACCCGAGGCGGCCGCCGCCACCTCGCTGGCCCGCTACACCCTGCGTGCCGCGGCCATGAACGACCCCGACCCCGAGGCCGTGCTGCGCACCCTCAACGCGGTCCTGTACGAGCGGTACACGGGGGACGACCCCCGCTACTGCACCGTCGTCTTCGGGCTCCTCGAAGCGTCGGGTCCGGACGGGGCCGGGTTCGACATCACCCTCGCCGGCGGCGGTCACCCGCCTGCCCTGCTGCTGCGTGACGACGGCACCGCCCACTACGTCCACACCCCCGGCGGGGTCCTCGTCGGGATCCTGCCCACGCCGCTCATCGCGGTCGCCCGGGCCCGGCTGGAGCCCGGGGACACCCTGGTGCTGTACACCGACGGCCTGACCGAGGCCCGCACACCGTCCGGACGCTACGGTGACGACGAACTCCTCGCCCACGTCTCCGGCTTGGCGCCCTCGGGCGCGGAACCCACCGTCAAGGCGCTCACCGATCTGCTGGAGAGCTTCGGCAACGGCCTGGACGACGACACCGCCATACTCGCCCTGGGCGTCCCCGCCCGCGTACACGAGAACCCGACACCTCCACCATGCTGAACACCACGACACGCCACACCGCCGAAGGCCCCGTCCTGGACGTCGACGGAGACCTGGACTTCCACACGGTCCCCGAGTTCCGGAGGACCCTGGAAGGCCTGACCCTGCTGCCCGGGCAGCGGCTCGTGCTGAACCTGGCCGGTCTCCGGTTCTGCGACTCCAGCGGCATCACCGCCTTCCTCGTCGCCCGCAACCTCGCCACGACGGCCCGTGCGGACGTCGCCCTGGCCGCGGTGCCGGAGAGCACCTTCCGTGTGCTGCGCATCGTCGGACTCGACCAGGTCTTCGCCATCGAGCCGGCGGAGGCGGGCGAGGCGGGCGAGCCGGCCGAGGCGGCCGAGGCGGACAGCACCTGAGCCGCCCCGGCGCGGCCTACTCCGCCGGATCGACGCCCGCCCGCAGCAGGCCGTAGGTGTAGGCGTCCTCCAGCGCCTGCCAGGAGGCGGCGATGACGTTCTCGCCGACACCGACCGTGGCCCACTCGCCCTCGCCGTCGGTGGTGGTGATCAGGACGCGGGTCGTGGACTGGGTGCCGTGCTTGCCCTCCAGGATGCGGACCTTGTAGTCCACCAGCTCCAGCTTGGCGAGCTGGGGGTAGATCCGTTCCAGACCGGCCCGCATGGCGAGGTCGAGGGCGTTGACCGGACCGTTGCCCTCGGCGGTGGCGACGATCCGCTCACCCTTGGCCCACAGCTTCACGGTGGCCTCGTTGGCGTGGGTGCCGTCCGGGCGGTCCTCGACGATCGCGCGCCACGACTCGGTGCGGAAGTAGCGGCGGGCGCGGCCCTCCACCTCGGCGCGCAGGAGCAGTTCGAAGGAGGCGTCGGCGGCCTCGTACGTGTAGCCCTTGAGCTCCCGCTCCTTGACGCGCTCGACGACCCGGGAGATCAGGGCGCGGTCGCCACCGAGGTCGACGCCGAGCTCCTTGCCCTTGAGCTCGATGGAGGCGCGGCCGGCCATGTCGGAGACGAGCATCCGCATGGTGTTGCCGACGCGCTCGGGGTCGATGTGCTGGTACAGGTCGGGGTCGACCTTGATGGCGGAGGCGTGCAGGCCCGCCTTGTGGGCGAACGCGGAGACACCCACGTACGGCTGGTGGGTGGAGGGCGTCAGGTTGACCACCTCGGCGATGGCGTGCGAGATGCGCGTCATCTCCTGGAGGGCGCCCTCGGGGAGGACCTTCTTGCCGTACTTCAGTTCCAGGGCGGCCACGACCGGGAAGAGGTTGGCGTTGCCGACGCGCTCGCCGTAGCCGTTGGCGGTGCACTGGACGTGGGTGGCGCCCGCGTCGACGGCGGCGAGGGTATTGGCGACGGCGCAACCGGTGTCGTCCTGGGCGTGGATGCCGAGGCGGGCGCCGGTGTCGGCGAGGACGGTGGAGACCACGGCCTGGATCTGCGCCGGGAGCATCCCGCCGTTGGTGTCGCAGAGGATGACGACGTCGGCACCGGCCTCGGAGGCGGCGCGGACGACGGCCTTGGCGTACTCCGGGTTGGCCCGGTAGCCGTCGAAGAAGTGCTCGCAGTCCACGAAGACGCGCCGGCCCTGCTCGCGCAGGTGGGTGACGGTGTCGCGGACCATGGCGATGTTCTCGTCGAGCGTGGTGCGCAGGGCCAGCTCGACGTGGCGGTCGTGCGACTTGGCGACCAGCGTGATGACCGGGGCGCCGGAGTCGAGGAGCGCCTTGACCTGCGGGTCCTCGGCCGCGGTGGCTCCGGCCCTTCGGGTGGCGCCGAAGGCGACGAGCTGCGCGTGCTTGAAGCGGATCTCCTGCTTGGCGCGGGCGAAGAACTCGGTGTCGCGCGGGTTGGCGCCGGGCCAGCCGCCTTCGATGAATCCGACGCCGAAGTCGTCCAGGTGCCGGGCGATGGTGAGCTTGTCGGCGACGGTGAGGTTGATGCCCTCACGCTGGGCGCCGTCGCGCAGCGTCGTGTCGAAGACGTGGAAGCTGTCGTCGGCGGCGGGGAAGCCGCTCGCCCCGGCGGCGGTAGGAAGACGGTCGGTCTCCGTGGTCATGACTGTGTTGGCTCCTGTCGGATGTGGCTCCGGACTCCCTGGATCCACCTGCCCCCATTCTCGCGCGCCGCCGTCGCCGGCCGTGGTGGGGCCGGAAAACGAAAAGACCCCTCGCGGGTGCGAGAGGTCTGCGCGCGGGTCTGAGACACGGTGTCCACTGCCGCGGGGATTCTGCCGCGATTCAGTGGTCACTGCGGACCGGCGCGCTGCTGCCCATAATCATGGTGGAAGCAAGCACGTCGGCAGTCTGCCACAGACCGGAGCCCCGGTGGACCCGGGTCTCACATTGCGGGCGCCTCGGGCACGAGCGTGTCCGCGAGGAAGTCGTGGACGTGGCCGAGCACGGTCTCGCGTCCCGTGCCCGGTATGCCGACCGCCACGTGGACGCTGAAGCCGTCGAGCAGGGCGCGCAGGCGGGCCGCGAAGCGGTCGGGGTCCACGGGGCGCAGTTCGCCGCGCGAGATTCCCTCGGCGAGGAGGGCCACCAGGTCGCGGTGCCACGCGCCCTCGATGGCGGCCTGCCGGGCGCGGGCGTCGGCGTCGGCGTTCTGCGAGCGGTTCCAGACCTCCAGCCAGAGCGTCCAGTGCGGGTCGCGCGGGCCGTCGGGGACGTAGAGGTCCACGTAGGCGCCGAGCCGCTCCCGCACGGGTGCCGGGCGGGACAGCAGCGCGCTGCGCTGGGCGCCGAGCCGCCCCTCGCTCCACTCCAGAGTCTGGAGCAGCAGCTCGTCCTTGGTGCGGAAGTAGTAGAGCAGGTGTCCGCTGCTCATCCCGACCTCACGGCCGAGCCCGGCCATGGTCAGTCCGTCGAGTCCGCGCTCGGCGATGGTCGCCATGGCGGCGGCGAGGACCCCTTCTCGGGGCGGCGCGCTGTTGCGTCGCCGTGCGGCCGGGGTCATACGGCGGCCTCCGCCCGGACGGCGTCCGCGTC
The DNA here is from genome assembly GCF_055590785.1 of Streptomyces sp. NPDC041796. Taxonomy (NCBI): domain Bacteria; kingdom Bacillati; phylum Actinomycetota; class Actinomycetes; order Kitasatosporales; family Streptomycetaceae; genus Streptomyces; species Streptomyces sp. NPDC041796. Next base: position 505,256 of record NZ_JBVJAH010000001.1, on the reverse strand, counting down.
GAGGTGGGTCTCGTACGGTCCGTAGCAGTCGCCGAAGACGGTGGCGACCTCGGCCCCACAGGCGCAGACGCGGTTGACGCCCTTGTCCCCGGAGGGTCCGCAGCAGCCGCCGAGGCGGTCGAGGCCGGGGTGGAAGTCCAGGGGCAGGACGTCGTCGGGATGCAGGACGAAGGAGTTCCTCGGCCCGGCGGCGACGAGGAGCGCCCCCTCCTCGCTCATCCACGGTCCGCCCGGGTAGGCACCGGTGTAGGCGTCCTCGTCCTCGCAGGGCACGAAGGGCGCCCCGCTCGGTTCCGGGTCGACGGCGTACGTCCCGCGCGGCAGGGTGGCGGGCGCGTGCCGTTGGCCGTCGTCGCCCGGCATTCCGTCGTACCCGGGCCGCTCCGGGACCTCGGGGAGGAGGCGGACGGGCTCGGTCAGCCGTCGGCCGCACGCCACGCAAAGCAGTACGTTCACCCGTATGTTCTACCTGATCCGTCCGGCGCGCGGTCGGCGGTCGTCCGCCCGCGACGGGCCGGGGGCCGCCGCTCCGCCCCCGGCCGTCCCGTGGGGTGTCAGACCCTCGGCTGCTGCTGGGTGATGCAGTGGATGCCGCCGCCGCCCGCGAAGATCGTCCGCGCGTCGACCAGCGTGACGGTGCGGTCCGGGAAGAGGCGGCGGAAGATGCCCGCGGCGATCTCGTCGCGCGGGTCGTCGAAGGCGCACAACACCACGCCGCCGTTGCAGATGTAGTGGTTGATGTAGGAGTAGTCGACCCACTCGCCGTCCTCCTGGAGGACGGTCGGGGCGGGGACCTCGACGACCTCCAGCCGGCGGCCCTTGGCGTCCGTCTGCTTGCGCAGCAGGTCCACGTTGGCCTTGCACAGCTCGTGGTCCGGGTGGGACGGGTCGGGCTGGGTGTGGGCGACCACGACGCCCGGGCGGGCGAAGGCGGCGACGATGTCGACGTGGCCGCGCGTGCCGTACATGCCGTAGTCGCCGGTCAGGCCGCGGGGCAGCCAGATGGCCTTGGTGGTGCCGAGCTTGGCGTGGATCTCCGTCTCGACCTGCTCGCGCGTCCACTCCGGGTTCCGCTCGGGGCCGAGCTGGACGGTGTCGGTGAGCAGGACGGTGCCCTCGCCGTCGACGTGGATGGCGCCGCCCTCGTTGACGAGGGGGGAGCTGTGTACGGCCACCCCGGCGAGATCCGCCACATGGCGGGCGATCTTCGAGTCGTGCTCCCAGCGCGCCCAGTCGGCCGCGCCCCAGCCGTTGAACACCCAGTCCACGGCGGCCAGTTCCTCGCCGTCGGTGACGAAGGTGGGGCCGATGTCGCGCATCCACGCGTCGTCCAGGTCCCGCTCGGCCAGGCCGATGTCCGGGCCGAGCAGCTCTCGGGCGGACGCCTCGTCGCCGGGTGCGTGGACCACGGTCACCGGCTCGAAGCGGCGTACGGCGCGGGCGACCGACGCCCATGCCTCGCGGGCCTCGCGCAGCTCCTCGTCGTTGGTGAAGGTCGGGTTCGGTCCCGGCCAGGCCATCCAGGTGCGCTCGTGGGGGGCCCACTCGGCGGGCATGCGGAAGGTACTCATGGGGTGCGTGTCCTCAGAGGAAGTAGAGGCGGTTGAGGGAGACGGAGTCGGCCGGGTCGGAGCGGACCGGGTCGCCGTCGAGGGTGACGAGCCCGGTGCGGCCGTCGACCGCGACCTCGCCGATGCGGGAGTTGAGCAGCAGGTCGCCGGGGCCGATGCCGCGCGTGCCGCGTACGGCGACCCGGCGGCGGCGGGTGGGCATCAGGTCGTTCCCGGCCTGGGCGGCGGCACCGGAGACGAAGGCCACCGAGATGTCGGCGGCCGTCGCCCCGAACGCGCCGAACTGCGGTCCCAGGACGAGCGGTTCGCAGGTGTCGGTGGCGGCGTTCGGGTCGCCCACGACCCCGTACGCGGGGAAGCCCGACTTCAGTACGAGCTGTGGCTTGGCGCCGAAGAACTCGGGGCGCCACAGCACGATGTCGGCGAGCTTGCCGGCCTCGATCGAGCCGACCTCGTGCGCGAGGCCGTGGGCGATCGCCGGGTTGATGGTGAGCTTGGCCATGTAGCGCAGGACACGGGCGTTGTCGTCGCCGTCCCCGTCGCCTTCCAGGGGGCCCAGCTCGGCCTTCATCTTCCCGGCCATGGCGAAGGTCCGGCGTACGGTCTCGCCGGCCCTTCCCATGCCCTGCGCGTCCGACGACGTGATCCCGATCGCGCCGAGGTCGTGCAGGACGTCCTCCGCGCCCATCGTCCCGGCCCGGATCCGGTCGCGGGCCATGGCCGCGTCGCCGGGCAGGTCGGTCTTCAGGTCGTGTACGGAGACAATCATTCCGTAGTGCTCGTCGACCGCGTCCCGTCCGAAGGGAAGGGTGGGGTTGGTCGACGAGCCGATGACGTTGGGGACGCCGGCCATCTTGAGGACGTTGGGGACGTGGCCGCCGCCGCAGCCCTCGATGTGGAAGGCGTGGATGGTCCGGCCCTCCAGCACCTTGAGGGTGTCCTCGACGGAGAGGCACTCGTTCAGGCCGTCGCTGTGGAGGGCGACCTGGACGTCGTACTCCTCGGCGACCCGCAGCGCGGTGTCGAGGGCCCGGGTGTGGGCGCCCATGTCCTCGTGGACCTTGAAGCCGGAGGCCCCGCCCTCGGCGAGCGCCTCGATCAGCGGTGCCTCGTGGGAGGAGGAGCCGCGGCCGAGGAATCCGATGTTGACCGGCCAGGCGTCGAAGGCGTTGAAGGCGTGGCGGAGCGCCCAGGGCGAGTTGACGCCGACGCCCCACACCGGGCCGAACTCCTGGCCGATGATCGTGGTCACGCCGGAGGCGAGCGAGGCCTCCATGATGCGGGGTGACAGCAGGTGTACGTGGGTGTCGACCGCTCCGGCGGTGGCGATGAGGCCCTCGCCGGAGACGATCGAGGTGCCCGTGCCGACGACGACGTCGACGCCGTCGAGGGTGTCGGGGTTGCCGGCCCGGCCGATGGCGTGGATGCGGCCCTCGCGGATGCCGATGGACACCTTGCGGATGCCCTGGACGGCGTCGATGACGAGGACGTTGCTGATCACGACGTCGCAGGTGTCGCGGACGGCGGCGGCTTTGAGGTGCAGTCCGTCGCGGGCGGTCTTGCCGAAGCCGGCGAGGAACTCGTCGCCGGGCTTCTGCCCGTCCGACTCGACTCGGACCGTGAGGCCGGAGTCGCCGAGGCGGACGCGGTCGCCGGCGCGCGGGCCGTGGGTGGCGGCGTACTCGTGGGGGGTGAGGCGGCGCGCCTCGGCGGGGTGGCCTCCGGGGCGGCTCATCGCTCGGCCTCCTGATCGGTCGTTTCCGGTACGCCGAGGTAGCCGCAGGCGGCGGCGCGGCGCAGTGCCTCTTCGCGGGCGCCCGGCGCGTCCAGCGGCCCGTCGACCAGTCCGGCGAAGCCGATCGCGACGCGGTCGCCGCCGATCGGCACCAGGCCGACCTCCTCGCTCTCGCCGGGCCCGAACCGCACGGATGATCCGGCGGGGACGGCGAGGCGCATGCCGTAGGCCCGGGCGCGGGGGAAGTCGAGCCGCGGGTTGGCCTCGAAGAAGTGGAAGTGCGAGGTCACGGAGACCGGCACGCCGGCGGTGTTGGTGACCCTCAGGCTCACCACGGGCTCGGGGTCGGAGTGCTCCGGCCCCGGCAGCAGCGCGCCGGGGGCGTCGCTGTCCTGGCTGCCTCCGCCGATCGGGTCGCTGACGACCGCGAGCCGGGAGCCGTCGTCGAAGACGGCCTCGACATGGACCTCGGTCACGACGTCCGCGACGCCCGGCAGGACGTCGTCGGGGCCGAGCACCGAGCGGGCGGCTTCGATCGCCTCGGCGAGCCGTCGCCCGTCGCGGGCCGCCTCGCAGACGGTGTCCGCGATGAGGGCGGTCGCCTCGGGGACATTGAGCTTCAGGCCACGGGCCCGGCGGGCCCGGGCGAGCTCGGCGGCGCCGAAGATCAGCAGCCGGTCGCGTTCCGTGGGGGTCAGTCGCACGTCACCACACCTCCTGTTTGAGCAACACTCTAATCACAAGCTTCGAGGGATGAAAGCATTGACGTGGTAGCTGGGCATGAGTCACATTGAACGTCGCTCTAAAAGCATTCCCACAGGTCGACGAGCAGAGCAGGGAGGACGCCCATGCCGATTGAACAGCGCGGAGTCGACACCGTCCCGGAGGCGGAGCGCACCAGCGGGCCACGGGACCTCGTCTCGATCCTGCTGGGCTCGAACCTGTGCCTCGGTGTGATCGTCTTCGGCTGGCTGCCGGTGTCCTTCGGGCTCGGCCTGTGGCCGGCGGTCACCTCCGTGGTCGTGGGGACGGTCGTCGGCGTCGCCGTCACCGCCCCGCTCGCCCTGGTCTCGCTGCGCACGGCGACCAACCTGTCGACGTCAAGCGGCGCCTTCTTCGGCGTACGGGGCCGGCTCGTCGGCTCGGTCGTCGGACTGCTGCTGTCGCTGGGCTACACCGCGCTGACGCTGTGGATCGGCGGTGACGTGATGCTCGGCACGCTGTCCCGGCTCTTCGGCGTGCCGACCGGACCGCTGGCGCACACCCTCGTGTACGTGCTGCTCGCCGGCTGCACCGTGATCGCCGCCGTGTACGGCTACCGGCTGCTGCTGCGAATCAGCCGGTACCTCGCCGTCGGCATGACGGGGCTCCTGCTGCTCGGCGTCCTGGCGTACGCGGGCGACTTCACGGCAGCGCCGCCACCGGCCACCCCCTACCTGCTGGGCTCCTTCTGGCCGACGTGGCTGATGTCCACCGTGGCGGCGGGGCTGAGCGGGCCGGTCGCCTTCATCACCCTGCTCGGGGACTACACGCGGTACGTCTCGCCCCGGCGGCACAGCGGCCGCGCGGTGCTGCGGGCGACGTGTCTGGGCCTGTTCGCCGGCCTGCTCCTGCCGCAGCTGTTCGGCACGTTCACCGCGCTGGCCGCCCGGGCGGGCCTGGACTACGCCGGGCCGCTGGTCGACACGGCGGCCCCGTGGTTCCTGCTGCCGCTGCTGGTCGCGGCGAGCGCCGGATCGGTGGGGAACGCGGGGCTGATGCTCTACTCGATGGGCCTCGACCTGGACGCGATCGTGCCACGCGCCACACGGGCCACGGCCACGCTGGTCGTCGCGGCGCTCGCCACGGCGTTCGTGTTCGTGGGCCACTTCGCGTGGGACGCGCGATCGGCGATGACGTCGTTCGTGCTGCTGCTGACCGCGATCGGTACGCCGTGGGCGGTCATCACCCTGATGGGCCACCGCCGCTGCGGCGGGCGGTACGACCCGGAGGCGCTCCAGGTCTTCAACCGGCGGGCGAAGGGCGGGATCTACTGGTTCCGCGCCGGCTGGCATCCCCGCGCCACGCTGTCCTGGGCGCTGGGCGCGGCCGTGGGCCTCTCGGCCGTGTCCACACCGCTCTACGAGGGTCCGCTGCCGGCGCTGACCGGCGGCGTCGACGTGAGCTTCATCCTGTCGGGCCTGGTGGGCGGTGCGGCGTACGCGGCGCTCACCGCCACCTCCGAGACCTCGGCCCCGGTCGCCCTCCCGGCGCCCGAACCCGAGACCGCCGCGCCCTGACGCGCGGCGACGCGACGGCGCCCGCGCCTCCGAGCGGGAGGCGCGGGCGCTCTCGTACGTACGAAGGCGTCAGCCGACCTTGTGGGTCCAGCCGTGGACGTCCTCGGCGGCGCCGGTCTGGATGTCCAGCAGCGCCTTGCGGAGCTTCAGCGTGATCTCGCCCGGCCGGCCGTCGCCCTGGGTCCACTCACCGCCGGCCGACTTGACCGTGCCGACCGGGGTGATGACGGCCGCGGTGCCGCAGGCGAAGACCTCCTTGAGCGTGCCGTTCTCGGTGTCGCGCCGCCACTGGTCGATGGAGATGCGGCTCTCCTCCGCCTCGTACCCGAGGTCGACGGCGAGCCGGAGGAGCGAGTCACGGGTGATGCCGGCAAGGAGGGAGCCGGTGAGCTCGGGGGTGACGATCTTCTTGTCGTACACGAAGTACAGGTTCATGCCGCCGAGCTCCTCGACCCACTTGTGCTCGACCGCGTCGAGGTAGGCGACCTGGTCGCAGCCCCGTGCCGCGGCCTCGGCCTGGGCGAGCAGGGACGCGGCGTAGTTGCCGCCGGTCTTGGCGAAGCCGATGCCGCCCGGGACGGCGCGGACGCGGTCCTCGGAGAGCCAGATCGAGACCGGCTTCACTCCGCCCGGGAAGTACGCGCCGGCCGGCGAGGCGATGACGATGAAGAGGTACTCGTTGGCGGGGCGGACACCGAGCCCGACCTCATTGGCGATCATGAAGGGGCGCAGGTAGAGCGACTCCTCGCCACCGTGCGGCGGCACCCATGCCTGGTCCTGCTGGACCAGCGCGTCGCACGCGGCGACGAACGTCTCGACCGGCAGCTCCGGCATGGCCAGGCGCTTGGCCGAGCTCTGGAACCGCTCGGCGTTGGCCTCGGGCCGGAACAGCGAGACCGAGCCGTCGGGGCGACGGTACGCCTTGAGACCCTCGAAGATCTCCTGCGCGTAGTGCAGGGTCATGTTCGCCGGGTCGATCGAGAGCGGCGCGTACGGCGTGAGCTGGGCGTCGTGCCAGCCGCGCCCTTCCGTCCACTTGATCGTCACCATGTGGTCGGTGAAGTGGCGGCCGAAACCGGGGTTGGCCAGAATCGCCTCGCGCTCCGCGTCGGACAGCGGGTTCGAGGAGGGCTTGAGCTCGATCGTGGGCGTCGTCGTCATGAGTGCTGTGTCCTTCACCGTTGTGTGTGACGGACCGCGCTCACGCCGCTACATCTGCTAGGACGTCCGAGCTATCCCGCATGCCGCGGCCCCGCGTTCGATTATCGCGCGCGTGGCCCGTGCAATGAAACGGCTGGAGTGCGGTCCAGGGTTGATGGTGGCACCCGGGGCCGCACAGGAGAAGCCGCCGGGTCCGTGTGCGACCCGGCGGCTGTGTCTGGTGATCCTCAGTCGGCGGGTCAGCTCGCTACGCGTACCGCGAGCGCGTCGCCGATCTCGTCCGTCGTACGCGGCGCCGACGGGTCGCGTTCCGCCAGGTCGGCGGCGACCGTCTCCTCGATGCGGACGGCCTCGGTCTCGTAGCCGAGGTGGCGCAGGAGCAGCGCGACGGAGAGGATCGTCGCGGTGGGGTCGGCCTTGCCCTGGCCCGCGATGTCGGGCGCGGACCCGTGGACGGGCTCGAACATCGACGGGAACTCGCCCGTCGGGTTGATGTTGCCGGACGCGGCCAGGCCGATGCCGCCGGTCACGGCAGCGGCGAGGTCGGTCAGGATGTCGCCGAAGAGGTTGTCGGTGACGATGACGTCGAAGCGCTCGGGCTGCGTGACGAAGAAGATCGTCGCGGCGTCGACGTGCAGGTAGTCGGTGGTGACCTCGGGATACTCCTGGCCGACCTTGTCGAAGATGTTCTTCCACATGTGGCCGGCGTAGACCAGGACGTTGTTCTTGTGCACCAGCGTCAGCTTCTTGCGCGGGCGGGCGTTGGCACGCCCGTACGCGTCACGGACGACACGCTCCACGCCGTACGCCGTGTTGACGCTGACCTCGGTGGCCACCTCGGCCGGGGTTCCGGTGCGCAGCGAACCGCCGTTGCCGGTGTACGGGCCCTCGGTGCCCTCGCGGACGACGACGAAGTCGATGTCGGGACGGCCGGCCAGCGGGGTGGCGGTGTTGGGGAAGAGCTTCGACGGACGCAGGTTGACGTAGTGGTCGAAGGCGAAGCGCAGCTTGAGCAGCAGCCCGCGTTCGAGGACACCGGAGGGGACGGAGGGGTCGCCGATCGCGCCGAGCAGGATGGCGTCGTGCGTCTTGAGGGACTCCAGCTCCGCGTCGGGGAGGGTCTCCCCGGTGCGGTGCCAGCGCTGGGCGCCGAGGTCGTACTCCTTGGTCTCCAGCTTCACATCCTGCGGGAGAACGGAGCGAAGGACCTTCAGGCCCTGGGCCACGACCTCCTGGCCGATGCCATCACCGGGGACCACTGCGAGATTGATGCTGCGAGACATGTCCGCACCCTACTCCTCCGTCCCAGAGCCTGACATGAGCGTTCCGGAATGTGGACGGGGCGCGTCAGTGGGCGTGGCCCGTGGCCCCGCCGTTGTCCCGCCGGTCGAGCGCGCGCTGCAGCGCGGCGGCGGCGTTGCGGCGCTCGGTGTCGGTGGGGCGGGGGGCGGTGTGGCGGACGCGGCGAACGACGGTCTCAGCGGCCATGACGATCGACTCCTTGAGATCAGATGATTCGAGGCGCCGGAAGGGGCGGGGAGCACGGCCGCAGGGGTTGCCTGCCAGGGGCACGGGGCTCTCGTCCGCCGTTCGCTTGATGGAGCGAGACGTTCGGCTCCTACAAAGCTAAGCGGTCGCGGAGCATCTGTCTCCACAATTACTCGGACTTCCTACTATCTGAGACGGGCGGCGGTGGAGCCCCGCTCGAACAGGGACCCGAGGTCTACAGCACGTCGCCGTCTCGCCAGTCGAAGAGCAGCGCCCCCGCGTCCACGGCAGGCAGCGGACGGCCCGCCGCGGGCCGCAGGTACGTGGAGTCCTCCTCCTCCGGCAGGTGCGCCACACCGCCGGGCCCGTACACCTCGACACGGCCGTTCCAGAGCTGCCAGCCGCGCGCCCGGTACAGCTCCGCCCCCTCGTCCGACGCCGACAGCGCGCCGAACGCGTACGCCCCGTCGACGACCTCCTCCAGCGCCGCCATCACCCGGCCGCCCAGACCCTGGCGCCGGCGGTCGGCGCGGACGGCGACCGCCTCCACGTAACCGACGCGGTACGAGCGGCCGGCGTGCGCCACCCGGCGCATGATCACGCTGCCGTGCGCGGCGATACCGTGCTCGTCCTCGACGTACGCGTGGACGCCGCCGAGCCCGTGGTCCCAGTCCTGGTCGGTGAAGTCCCCGTCGAACGCCTCGTTCAGCATCGCCCGTATCCCGGCGAGGGCGGCGGGGGCGAGCTCGTAGGTGTGAGCCGTGTGCAAGGAGTCGGTCATACGGCTCACTCTGGCAGCGCCGACGGGGCGCGTGGTGAAGAACCGGCCACCGCCCGCGCCCGGGTCCTCGCTCCGCGCCCCGCCACCGACCGCGCCGCCACCGGCCCGTTCCGGCCCCGGCCGCCCCGCCGTCGACCGCCGTCAGAGGCGGCCACCGGTGAGCCGGGACAGCGGCCCGCGCTGACGCAGTCCGGCCCGGCGGCCCAGGGCGTACGAGGACGCCACCACGGTCACCACACCCGCGCCCGCGCCGGCGGCGATGGCCTTCCGGGCCTTCAGCAGCGTCCAGGCGACGCCCGCCTTGCCCACGGTCTGCCCGGCCGCCGTGCTGACGGCGGACTGGACGGTCCTGGCGGCGGACTTGGCCTTCTCTGTCGTCGCGCCGCCGAGCCCGGCGAGAGCTTCCTTGCCACCGCGCGCGGTCTGCGACGCGGACTTCGCGGCGTCCTGCGCCCGGTCCTTGGTCGCCGTGCCGTTGCGTGAGGCGGTCTTGGTCGTCGAAGTCTTGTTCGTGTCAGCCATGGTGTGCGGGTAACCGCTCAGCGGCCCGGCAAACTGACGGCCGCTCAACCGCGCGGTACGGCCGCGAGTCGCGGCCCGGCCTCCGCCACGGCGAACGCCGGACGGCGTACGAAGGTCAGCGCCACGGCGACCGCCACCACGCCCGCCGCGCAGCTGAACCCGAACGCCGCCCCGTGGCCCCACCGTTCGGCCAGCCGGCCGGAAGCGAGGGCCGCGACGCCCTGGCCGACGATGAGCCCGCTGCCGAGCAGCGCCATCGCCTCCCCCATGCGCGAAAGCGGCGCCACGCGCTCGGCCAGACCGAACAGGGCGATCAGGTGCGGCGCCACGGCGACGCCGACCCCGGCGACGGCCAGCGCCGCCCCGGTGCAGCCGTCCACCGTCAGCAGCGGGAAGAGCAGGGCCGCCTGCGCCACCATCGCCAGGCGCAGCCGTACGGTCAGGTCCCAGGGGCCCGGCATCGCGGTGGTGGCCAGCCCCGCGAGGGCGCTCGTCACCGCCATGGCGCCCCACACGAACCCCGCCGCCCCGGAGTCACCCAGGTGCTTCGCCAGCGCGCTGACGCCCGCGTTGGCACTGCCCCACACCATGCCCTGGAGCAGAGCCATGGCGAACAGCACCAGGAGCCCCGGCGACAGCAGGCGTACGCCGGCCGTCCGCGTCCGTGGACCACCGGGCGGCGCCGTGGGATGCAGCGCGAACAGCACGCCGAACACCGCGATCAGCGCTCCCGCCAGCACCATCCCCGCCACCGGGTGGACCAGTACCACCACCGTTCCGGCGAGCGCGGGCCCGGCCATGAAGCCGACCTCGTCGACCATCGTGTCGAAGGAGAGCGCCCGCCCGGTCAGTTCGGCCGGCCGTGACCTGGTGAGCACGATCCACCGGGTCCGTGACAGCGGCCCGACCTGCGGGATGGTCATCCCCACCAGCGCGGCGAGGACCGCCTGAACGGCCGCCGCCGCCCCGGTGAGCACCGAGGCCACCAGGGCGGCGATCGCGGCGGCGTTCGCCAGTGAGGCGACCAGGATCACCGGCCGGTGGCCGAACCGGTCGGCCAGCCGCCCGATGGGCGGGCCGCCCGCCGCCTGACCGGTCCACAGCAGGCCCGCGACGAGTCCCGCCTGCCCGATGCCGTTCAGCTCGGTCAGCATCAGCAGCGTGCCGATGGGACAGAGCGCGGCGGGGAGCCGCGCGAGGAAGGAGATCACGGGCAGGCCGACGCCCGCGACGGCGAAGACGGCCCGGAGGCCCGTGGTGGCGGACATGGCGAGACCCCCCGGCTGTGGTGGACCGGGGGGACGCTAATCCCGGAACGGTCCCGGGGGGAGCGAACCGGACGATCCCGGAGCATCGCACCACCGAAGCGGTCCGCGGCCGCTCGGAATTCGTATGTTCCGGGTGGGGGACCGCCCGCGACCGGAGTGGGGAGTCCCGGACGAGGGACCGCCCCCGACCGGCGTGGGGGCCGGAGGGGGGCGGTGCTCAGGGGGTGGGCGTCAGCCCATGTGCGGGTACGTGTAGTCCGTCGGCGGGACCAGCGTCTCCTTGATGGCGCGGGTGAGCGTCCACCGCATCAGGTTCTGCGGGGCGCCCGCCTTGTCGTTCGTACCGGAGGCGCGGCCACCGCCGAAGGGCTGCTGGCCGACGACGGCGCCGGTCGACTTGTCGTTGATGTAGAAGTTGCCCGCGGCGTACCGCAGCTTCTCCATCGTGTACGCGGCGGCGGCGCGGTCGTTCGCGATGACCGATCCGGTCAGCGCGTACGCGGACACCGACTCCATCTGCTCCAGCATCGCGTCGTAGTCGTCGTCCTCGTAGACGTACACCGCGAGGATCGGGCCGAAGTACTCGGTCGTGAAGACCTCGTTGGCCGGGTCCGTGCACTCGATGACGGTCGGGCGCACGAACCAGCCGACCGAGTCGTCGTACGTGCCGCCGGCGACGACGGTGCAGGTCGGGTCGGCCTTGGCGCGGTCGATGGCGGCCTTGTTCTTGGCGAAGGACCGCTCGTCGATGACGGCGCCGATGAAGTTCGTCAGGTCGGTGACGTCACCCATCCTGATGCCGTCGACCTCGGCCGCGAACTCCTCCTTGAAGCCGGAGTTCCAGATCGAGGCCGGGATGTACGCGCGCGAGGAGGCCGAGCACTTCTGGCCCTGGTACTCGAAGGAGCCGCGGGTCAGCGCGGTCTTCAGGACGGCGCGGTCGGCGCTCGGGTGGGCGACGACGAAGTCCTTGCCACCGGTCTCACCGACGATGCGCGGGTAGCCGCGGTACTTCTCGATGTTGTTGCCGACCGTCTTCCACAGGTGCTGGAAGGTCTTGGTCGAGCCGGTGAAGTGGATGCCCGCGAGCTCCGGGTGGTTCAGCGCCACCTCGGAGACCGCGATGCCGTCGCCCGTCACCAGGTTGATGACGCCCTTGGGCAGGCCGGCCTCCTCCAGGAGCTGCATGAGCAGCACGGCGGCGTGGGTCTGCGTCGGGGACGGCTTCCAGACCACCACGTTGCCCATGAGGGCCGGGGCGGTGGGGAGGTTGCCCGCGATGGCCGTGAAGTTGAAGGGCGTGATCGCGTAGACGAAGCCCTCCAGCGGGCGGTGGTCGAGGCGGTTCCACACACCCGGGGCGTTGGCCGGCGGCTGCTCGGCGAGCAGGTCACGGGCGTACTTGACGTTGAAGCGCCAGAAGTCGACCAGCTCGCACGGCGTGTCGATCTCGGCCTGCTGGATCGTCTTCGACTGGCCCAGCATGGTCGAGGCGGCCATGGTCTCGCGCCACGGGCCGGCCAGCAGCTCGGCGGCGCGCAGGATGATCGCGGCGCGGTCGTCGAAGGACATCGCGCGCCAGGCCGGGGCGGCGGCGAGCGCGGCGTCGATGGCGTCCTGGGCGTCCGCCTGCGTGGCGCCGGCGAAGGTGCCGAGGACCTTGGCGTGGTTGTGCGGCTGCACGACGTTCACGCGCTCACCGCCGCCCATCCGCTTGACGCCGCCGATGGTCATCGGCAGGTCGATCGGGTTCTCGGACAGCTCCTTGAGCTTGGCCTCGAGGCGGGTGCGCTCGGCCGAACCGGGGGCGTAGGTGTGGACCGGCTCGTTGACCGGAGCGGGGACCTGGGTCACAGCGTCCATGAGTTCCGTAACTCCTTCAGTTCTTGGTGATCATCGAGCGGACGAAGAACAGCAGGTTGGCCGGCTTCTCCGCGAGGCGGCGCATGAAGTACCCGTACCAGTCGGTTCCGTACGCGGTGTAGACGCGCATCCGGTGACCCTCGGCGGCGAGCCGTACGTGCTCGTCGCTGCGGATCCCGTAGAGCATCTGGAACTCGTACTCGTCCAGTTTGCGCCCGGCACGGCGCGCGAGCTCCTGGCTGATGGCGATGAGACGCGGGTCGTGCGACCCGATCATCGGGTAGCCGTCACCCTCCATCAGGATCTTCAGGATCCGGACGTACGCCTTGTCGATCTCCGCCTTGTCCTGGTACGCGACGGAGGCCGGCTCCTTGTAGGCGCCCTTCACGATCCGGACGCGGCTGCCGTTCGCGGCGAGGCGACGGGCGTCCTCCTCGGTGCGGAAGAGGTACGCCTGGATGACGCAGCCGGTCTGCGGGAAGTCCTTCCGCAGCTCCTCGTGGATGGCGAACATCGAGTCGAGGGTGGTGTGGTCCTCCGCGTCCAGCGTGACCGTGGTGCCGATGGAGGCCGCGGCCTCGACGACCGGGCGGACGTTGGCGAGGGCCAGCTCATGGCCACCGTCCAGCGCCTGGCCGAACATCGAGAGCTTCACCGACATCTCGGCCCTGGCGCCCAGCCCGAGGTCCTCCAGGTGCTCGATGAGCTCCATGTAGGCGTCGCGGGCGTCGTAGGCCTGCTGGCGGGTCGTGATGTCCTCGCCCACCACGTCCAGCGTGACCTCGAGGCCCTTGGCCGTCGTCTCACGGACGATCGGGATGACCTGCTCGACCGTCTCACCGGCGATGAACCGGCCGACGACCTGCTTGGTGCCCGGGGCGGCAGAGACGAAGCGGCGCATCTTGTCACTGCGCGACGCGGCAAGGATCACGGGACCCAGCACGGGGCACCTCCACGGAACACGGGTTGAAGGGGGCTGAAACGGAACGAATCCGTATCGGCACGGAGAACCACCGTGAAACCTAAGGATCGCTCCGATGCTGGGCCATCGACAGCTGTCACGCATCCGAGCCTGGCATCTCATACAGATGTCTGAACGAGTGGCAGAATGTCCGGGTGAAGGCCGATTACCAAGAGCTGGTCGATGAGATCTCGGCGCTGCTGGGCGCCCCGGCGACACTGGAGAACCGCGACTTCGGGCTGATCGCCTTCGGGGCCCACGACAGCGACGACGACACGGCGATGGACCCGGTCCGCACGCGGTCGATCCTCACCCGCAAGTCGACGCCCGCCGTGCGGGCCTGGTTCGAGGGCTTCGGCATCACCCGGGCGACCGGCCCGGTGCGGATCCCGGCCGCCCCGGACGCCGGCGTGTTCCGCGGCCGGATCTGCCTGCCGGTACGCCATCGGGGCGTCGCACTCGGGTACGTATGGCTCCTCGACGCCGACCCGGGCCCTTCGGCCGACCGGCTGACGGCGGCCATGCGGGTGGCCGAGCGGATCGGGGCGCTGCTGGCGGACGAGGAGCGGGCGGACGCGGACCTCTCGCGCGAGCTGCGGGCGGTCCTGACGGCCGAGCGCGGCTGGCAGTACGACATGGCCCTCGCCGCCCTCCGCACGGCGCTGGGACCGGACGTGGACGGCCTGCACGCCCTGGTGTGCGTCGCCCCCTGGCCGGGTCCGGACACGCCGTCCATCCGCACCGCGCCCGGTGTCGCGGCCCTCTGCTCGGTGCCGTGGGCGGCGCGGGAGCCGCACGCGGGCGCGGCGGACACGGGTGCTCCGGGGGCGCCCCGGTCGGCCGCTCCGGCGGCGGACGGACGCGGGGCTCCCGAACCGGGGCCCGCCGCGCCCGGTGGGGCCGCCCACGGCCTCGCCGCCCTGGTGCGGCTCCGCTCGGCCGACTCCCCCGCCCCGGCGTTCACGGCCGCCACCCGCCTGATGGACGCTGCGGGCAGCGCCCCTGCCACGCCCACCGCCGCGTGGGCGGCGCGCGGGGCGAGCGGGGTCGTCGCCGGGGTGGCCGACGCGAGGCGAGGGGTGGGCGACCTCGGGGAGGCCTGGCGGGAGGCGCTGTCCGCCGCCCGGGCGGCCATGGCCGAGCCCCGGTTCGGCCCGCTGGCCCCCTGGGCGTCGATCGGCCCGTACCGCCTCCTGGCGGCGCTCCCGGCGGCCCCGCCCCACGACCGGGCCGTCCGCCCCCTGCTCACGCCCGCCCATGCGGAACTGGCCCGCACCGCCGAGGTGTTCCTCGACAGCGCGGGCCAGGCGGGCCGCACCGCGGCGACCCTCGGCATCCACCGCCAGACGCTCTACTACCGCCTTTCGCGCGTGGAAAACCTCACCGGCCTGGACCTCGACGACGGCGAGGACCGCCTCCTGCTCCATATGGCCCTGAAGGCGGCCCGGCTGTGAAACGGGACCGGCCCGGTGCGCCGAGGCACCGGGCCGGTCCGGGAAGGAACGTATGAACGGTCAGACGAGGTTGACCGAGCGGGCGGACGTCGCGCCGATCTCCTCGGCGACCTCCGTTAGCACCGCCTGCGGGACCGTGTCGTCGACGGTGAGGACCGCGAGCGCCTCGCCGCCCTCCGCCGCACGGGCGACCTGCATGCCCGCGATGTTCAGACCGGCCTCGCCGAGGACGCGGCCGACCGTGCCGACGACGCCGGGACGGTCCTCGTACCGCAGGACGATCATGTGGTCGGCGAGCGCCAGGTCCACGTCGTAGTCGCCGACGGCGACGATCTTCTGGAGGTGCTTGGGACCGGCCAGCGTGCCGGACACCGCCACCTCCTCGCCGCCCGACAGCGTGCCGCGCACGGTCACCACATTGCGGTGGTCGGGGGACTCGCTCGACGTCGTCAGCCGCACCTCGACACCGCGCTCCTGCGCGAACAGCGGCGCGTTGACGTAGCTGACCGTCTCGTCGACGACGTCCTCGAACACGCCCTTCAGCGCGGACAGTTCCAGCACCTTGACGTCGTGCTGGGTGATTTCGCCGTACACCTCGACGTCGAGCCGGACCGCGACCTCGCCCGCCAGCGCGGTGAAGATCCGGCCCAGGCGCTCGGCGAGCGGCAGACCCGGCTTGACGTCCTCGGCGATGACACCGCCCTGGACGTTGACCGCGTCCGGGACCAGCTCACCGGCGAGGGCGAGGCGGACCGAGCGGGCGACTGCGATACCGGCCTTCTCCTGCGCCTCGTCCGTGGACGCGCCCAGGTGCGGGGTGCAGACCACCTGGTCGAGCTCGAACAGCGGGGAGTCCGTGCAGGGCTCCTTCGCGTACACGTCGAGGCCCGCGCCCGCGACCCGGCCCTCCTTGAGCGCCGAGTACAGCGCCTCCTCGTCGACGATCCCGCCACGCGCGGCGTTGACGATGCGGACGGTCGGCTTGACCTTGTGCAGCGCCTCGTCGCCGATCAGGCCGAGCGTCTCGGGGGTCTTCGGCAGGTGGACGGTGATGAAGTCGGAGACCTCCAGCAGCTCGTCCAGCGTCAGCAGCTTGACGCCCATCTGCGCGGCGCGCGCCGGCTGGACGTAGGGGTCGTAGGCGACGATCTTCATACCGAAGGCCGACATGCGCTGCGCGACCAGGACGCCGATACGGCCGAGACCGACGACACCGAGGGTCTTCTCGCTCAGCTCGACGCCGGTGTACTTGCTCCGCTTCCACTCGCCGTTCTTGAGGGCGGTGTTGGCCTGCGGGATGTTGCGCGCGGTGGCGACCAGCAGACCGCAGGCCAGCTCGGCGGCGGTGACGATGTTGGACGTCGGCGCGTTGACGACCATCACACCGGCCTTGGTGGCGGCGGAGACGTCGACATTGTCCAGGCCCACGCCCGCGCGGGCGACCACCTTGAGCTTGGTCGCGGCGGCGATCGCCTCGGCGTCGACCTTGGTGGCGGAGCGCACGAGGACGGCGTCCACGTCCACGATGGCGGGCAGCAGTTCGGCTCGGTCGGCGCCGTTGCAGTGCCGGATCTCGAAGTCGGGGCCGAGCGCGTCGACGGTGGCGGGCGACAGCTCTTCGGCGATCAGTACTACCGGCTTTTTGGGGGGATGCGAGCTCACGTGGGTCCTCACAAGTCCAGTGCGGACGGCCGTCCCGACGGCCGCAGGCGGTGGAGGGGGCTTGCCGCGTGGAAGACGCACGACGCTGTGGGCCTGACGCGTATGTGTTGAGAAGTGTAGTGCGGGTGGGTGCCATCTTTTCCGCCGTGGCGGAAGGATCACCCGTCCGTGGTTGGACAACCGGTCCAATGAAGAGGGGCGGGCCCGGACACCAGGTCCGGACCCGCCGCGCGGGGCTTACGCCTCTTCGTTGTCCACCCAGCTCATGAGCTTGCGCAGCTCCTTGCCGGTGGTCTCCAGCAGGTGCTCGGAGTCCTGCGTCTTGTACTCGTCGTACTTCTTCAGACCGCCGTGGTACTCGTCCATCCAGTTCTTGGCGAACGTGCCGTCCTGGATCTCGGAGAGGACCTTCTTCATCTCGGCCTTGGTGGCGTCCGTGATGATCCGCGGGCCGGTGACGTAGTCGCCCCACTCTGCGGTCTCGGAGACCGACCAGCGCATCTTCTCCAGGCCGCCCTCGTACATCAGGTCCACGATCAGCTTCAGCTCGTGGAGGCACTCGAAGTACGCGATCTCCGGCTGGTAACCGGCCTCGACCAGGGTCTCGAAGCCCGCCTTGACCAGCGCCGAGGTGCCACCGCACAGCACGGCCTGCTCGCCGAACAGGTCGGTCTCGGTCTCCTCGGTGAAGGTCGTCTTGATGACGCCCGCGCGGGTGCCGCCGATGGCCTTGGCGTACGAGAGCGCCAGCTGGAACGCGTTGCCCGTGGCGTCCTGCTCGACGGCGGCGATCGCCGGAACGCCGCGGCCCTCCTCGTACTGACGGCGGACCAGGTGGCCCGGGCCCTTGGGGGCGACGAGAGCGACGTCGACACCGGCCGGGACCTTGATGAAGCCGAAGCGGACGTTGAAGCCGTGGGCGAAGAACAGCGCGTCGCCGTCCTTGAGGTTGTCCTTGATGGACTCCTCGTAGACCTTGGCCTGGATCGGGTCCGGGATCAGGATCATGATCAGGTCGGCCTCGGCGGCGGCCTCGGCGGGCGTGACCACGCGCAGGCCCTGCTCCTCGGCCTTCGCCTTGGACTTGGAGCCCTCGTGCAGACCGACGCGGACGTCGACACCCGAGTCACGGAGCGACAGCGCGTGGGCGTGGCCCTGGCTGCCGTAACCGATCACCGCGACCTTGCGGCCCTGGATGATGGACAGGTCGGCGTCGTCGTCGTAGAACAGCTCGGCCACTGGGTTTCTCCTTGGTGTGCTGATGTTGCGTCCCACCGTACGGCGGGGAGGGATGTGAAAGCTGAGGGGTCTCGCTACGCGGAACGGTCCAGGGCCCGCAGGCTGCGGTCCGTGATGGACCGCGCGCCACGCCCTATGGCGATCGTGCCGGACTGGACGAGCTCCTTGATGCCGAACTGCTCGAGCATCTTCAGCATCGCGTCGAGCTTGTCACTCGAACCTGTTGCCTCGATCGTGACCGCCTCGGGCGAGACGTCCACGGTCTTGGCGCGGAAGAGCTGGACGATCTCGACGATCTGGGAGCGGGTCTCGTTGTCGGCGCGGACCTTCACCAGAACGAGTTCACGCTGGATCGCGGCGCTGGGCTCCAGTTCGACGATCTTCAGGACGTTGACCAGCTTGTTGAGCTGCTTGGTCACCTGCTCCAGCGGCAGGTCCTCGACATTGACCACGATGGTGATGCGGGAGATGTCGGGGTGCTCGGTGACACCGACGGCGAGCGAGTCGATGTTGAAGCCGCGGCGGGAGAACAGGGCGGCGATCCGGGCGAGGATGCCGGGCGTGTTCTCCACCAGGACGGAGAGCGTGTGCTTGGACATGTTCTTGACTCAGCTCTCTCTCAGTCGTCTTCGTTGTCGCCGAAGTCCGGGCGGACACCACGGGCGGCCATGACCTCGTCGTTGGAGGTGCCGGCGGCGACCATGGGCCACACCTGGGCGTCCTCGTGGACGA
The DNA here is from genome assembly GCF_055590785.1 of Streptomyces sp. NPDC041796. NCBI lineage: Bacteria > Bacillati > Actinomycetota > Actinomycetes > Kitasatosporales > Streptomycetaceae > Streptomyces > Streptomyces sp. NPDC041796. The sequence continues at coordinate 486,540 of NZ_JBVJAH010000001.1, read as the reverse complement.
TGAAGTCGATGACGACCGGGCGGTCGTTGATGGCGTTGGCCTCGGCGATGACCTTGTCCAGGTCCTCGGGGCTCTCGCAGCGCATCGAGACACAGCCCATGGCCTCGGACAGCTTCACGAAGTCCGGGATCCGGGTGCCCGCGCTGGGCTGCTTGCCGTCCGCCTCGGGGCCGGAGTGCAGCACCGTGTTGGAGTAGCGCTGGTTGTAGAAGAGGGTCTGCCACTGGCGGACCATTCCGAGCGCGCCGTTGTTGATGATCGCGACCTTGATCGGGATGTTGTTCAGCGCGCAGGTGACCAGTTCCTGGTTGGTCATCTGGAAGCAGCCGTCGCCGTCGATGGCCCAGACCGTACGGTCCGGCATGCCCGCCTTGGCGCCCATGGCGGCCGGCACGGCGTACCCCATCGTCCCGGCTCCGCCGGAGTTCAGCCAGGTGGCGGGCCGCTCGTAGTCGATGAAGTGGGCGGCCCACATCTGGTGCTGGCCGACACCGGCCGCGTAGATGGTGCCCTCGGGGGCGAGCTGCCCGATGCGCTGGATGACCTGCTGCGGCGACAGGCTGCCGTCCTCGGGCTGGTCGTAGCCGAGGGGGTAGGTGTCGCGCCAGCGGCTGAGGTCCTTCCACCAGGCGCTGTAGTCGCCGGTGTTGCCCTCGTTGTGCTCGGCCTGGACCGCCTGGACCAGGTCGGCGATGACCTCGCGGGCGTCACCGACGATCGGCACGTCGGCGGCGCGGTTCTTGCCGATCTCGGCCGGGTCGATGTCGGCGTGGACGACCTTGGCGAACGGCGCGAAGCTGTCCAGCTTGCCGGTGACGCGGTCGTCGAAGCGGGCACCGAGGGCGACGATCAGGTCGGCCTTCTGCAGGGCGGTGACGGCCGTGACGGCGCCGTGCATGCCGGGCATGCCGACGTGCAGCGGGTGGCTGTCCGGGAAAGCGCCCAGCGCCATCAGCGTGGTGGTCACCGGCGCCTGGGTCAGCTCGGCCAGCACCTTCAGCTCGGCGGTGGCGCCGGCCTTCAGGACGCCGCCGCCGACGTACAGGACGGGTCGCTTGGCCTGGGTGATCAGCTTGGCGGCCTCGCGGATCTGCTTGGCGTGCGGCTTGGTCACCGGGCGGTAGCCGGGCAGGTCGAGCTGCGGCGGCCAGCTGAAGGTCGTACGGGCCTGGAGGGCGTCCTTGGCGATGTCGACCAGGACCGGGCCGGGGCGGCCGGTGGAGGCGATGTGGAACGCCTCGGCGATCGTCTTGGGGATGTCCTCGGCCTTGGTGACCAGGAAGTTGTGCTTGGTGATCGGCATGGTGATGCCGCAGATGTCCGCCTCCTGGAAGGCGTCCGTGCCGATGGCCTTGGAGGCGACCTGGCCCGTGATCGCGACCAGCGGGACGGAGTCCATGTGCGCGTCGGCGATCGGGGTGACCAGGTTGGTGGCACCGGGGCCGGAGGTGGCCATGCAGACGCCGACCTTGCCGGTCGCCTGGGCGTAACCGGTGGCGGCGTGACCCGCGCCCTGCTCGTGGCGGACCAGGATGTGACGGACCCGGGTGGAGTCCATCATCGGGTCGTACGCGGGGAGGATGGCGCCGCCGGGGATGCCGAATACCGTCTCGGCGCCCACTTCCTCGAGAGAACGGATGAGGGACTGCGCACCCGTGACGTGCTCAACGGTGGCGGAGGGCTGTCCGCCGGTACGGGCCCGCGGCTGCGGATGGTGGGCCCCGGTGGCCTGCTCGGTCATCGGCATTCTCTTCTCGAAGCTGAGGGTTTTCGCGAGGTTTAGCTGGTGTGGCGGGGAGCCAGTGCAACAAAAAACCCCTCGTGCCGTGAGGCAAGCGAGGGGAGCGCGCCGGTGTGGGTCTGCAGGGCCGTCATCAGGCCGTGCTCAGCCGACGCGCTTTCCAAGTACGAGAATTCGGGTGCGCATGGCAATGACCCTCCCTCCGGCGCACCGTCAGTGTCAAGTGGGTGGGACGCGAGTCTCACTATGTGGGCGAATCGGAGAGGGCGAGCGCATTCCCGGAAGGGCGCTCGGCGAAGCGGCGGGAACGGCGTTCGGCACGGTGCTGGACAGCCCCCCGGGCAGGCCGTGCAGGGCGCCGGGGAGGTCGTCGTGGACGGCTGCCGGCCCGCCTGGGCGGTCGGCGGGGGCGGTACCGGACGGGTCGGCGGGGGCGGCGCCGGGGCCGGTGCCGTGGGCGGTGCTGGGCGGGTCGGCCGGGAGGTCCCCTTGAGTGCCCGGCGACAGGCCGGTGGGCAGGTCGTCACGGGCGGCGCGGGGGCCGGTGCCATGGGCGGTGCTGGGCGGCCCGTCGGCGCTGCCCGGTTCGGTGCCGGAGCGGTCGGGGGCGGCGCCTGGCGGGGCGCTCGGACCGCGAGGGGCCGGCGTCCCGGCGGGGCCACCGCCATGGGCCGCGCCGGGCGGCCGGGGGCCGGGACCGGGCGTGCCGGTGCGGGGCAGGGCGCCGGGGGCCGGGATCGGGAGGTCGGCGTGGGCGTCGCCGGGTGGTTCGCCCGGGCGCGCGGTGCCGGGCGGGGCGCCGGGGGTGTCGCCCGGGCGGGGGTCCGCGCTGCCGCCGGGCCCGGTGACCGGGGTGCCGCCAGGGGCGCCCGCCGACGCGGCGCCGGGGGCGGGGACGCCGTTCGGGACGGTGGCGGGGAAGGCGGTGTGGAAGACGCCGGGCAGGGGGCTCGGGTGGGGGCTCGGACGGGCGCCTCCGGTGCGTGCCGGCAGTGCGGCTCCGCCGGGCACGGGGAACTCGCCCCGGACGAGGGCGCGGCGGAGCCGGTACTCGTCGAGGGGGCCTGAGAAGGCCATGCCCTGCCCATGGGTGCACCCCATCGCGCGTAGCGCCAGGACCTGCTCCGGTACGTCGACACCGTCGGCCACGGATTGCATGCCGAGGTCACAGGCGATGCGGAGCAGCCCGCTGGTGATCTTGTGCAGCCGGGCCGATTCGACGACACCCTCGACCAGGCCTCTGTCCAGTTTCAGTATGTCGACCGGAAGCCGCCGGAGCGCGTTGATCGCCGCATATCCGCTGCCGAATCCGTCGAGCGCGATACGAACACCGAGCCTGCGCAGCCCGGCCAGGCGCTGCTCCAGCTCGTCGAAGGAGATCCGCGGGTCACTGTCCGAGAGCTCGATGACCAGAGAGCCGGACGGCAGTTCGTACTTCGTCAGCAAGGTTTCGATGGTGCCGAGCGGCATGGACCTGTCGACCAGCTTGCGTGCCGGGAAGCGGACCGAGACCGGCACGGGGTGGCCGAGCCGGCCGCGCTCGGCGGCCTGCTCGACGGCCTCTTCGAGGAGTCGGCTGCCGACCTCGGCGGCGCGCTCGGCGTCCTCGGCGACCCGGAGGTACTCGGCCGGCGTGAACAGGATGCCCTGGGTGGACCGCCAGCGCGGCTGGGCCGCGACGGCGGCGATCCGCCCGGTGGTGAGGTCCACCACGGGCTGGTGCAGGAGCACGAACTCGCCGTCCTGTGCGGTGGTACGCGTCCGGGCGGTCACCTCCGTGCGGCGCACGACGTCGGTCTGCATCTGCGGCGCGTAGAGCTCGACGCGGTTCTTGCCGCCCGCCTTGGCGCGGTACATGGCGAGGTCCGCGTTGCGGAGGAGGTCCCCGGCGCTGATGCCGGCCTCGGCGAAGGCCACGCCGATGGACGCGGCGACCCGTACCTCCTGGCCTTCGATCCGGTACGGCTGCGAGAGCGTGAGCCGCAGCCGGTCGGCGATCTCCTGGACCTGCGGCTCGCGCCCGGACTGGTCGGGGTTGCCGTCGCCGAGGATCAGCGCGGCGAACTCGTCGCCGCCGAGGCGGGCGGCGGTGTCCCCGGCCCGTACGGAGTCCTGGAGCCGGCGGGCGGCCTGGATGAGCAGCTCGTCGCCCGCCTGGTGGCCCAGCCGGTCGTTGACGCCCTTGAAGCCGTCCAGGTCGATGAAGAGCACGGCGGTGCCGGCGTCGCCCGCGCGGCGCCCGCTGAGCGCCTGGCGGACGCGCCGGGTGAACAGGGCGCGGTTGGGCAGGTCGGTGAGCGGGTCGTGCTCCGCGTTGTGCTGGAGCTGCGCCTGGAGACGCACCCGTTCGGTGACGTCCCGGCTGTTGAAGATCAGGCCGCCCTGGTGGCGGTTGACGGTGGATTCGACGTTGAGCCAGTCACCGGTGCCCGACCTGAAGCGGCATTCGATGCGGGTCGTGGGCTCCTGGGAAGGAGGAGCGGCCAGGAATCGCCGCACCTCGTGGACGACACCGCCCAGGTCGTCGGGGTGGATGAGGGAGGCGAGCTCGGAGCCGATGAGCTCCTCCGCCTCCCGTCCGTACACGCCGGAGGCGGCCGGGCTGACGTAGCGCAGCACACCGTCGGGAGCGGCGATCATGATGACGTCGCTGGAGCCCTGCACCAGGGACCTGAAGTGGTTCTCCTTCTGGGCCAGCTCGTGCGTGAGGGCGATGTTGTCGAGGAGCATGATCCCCTGGCGTACGACCAGGGCGAGCACGACCGTGCAACCGGTGAAGACGACGACGCGGTCCACCGTGCGGTCCTCGATGACGTTGTAGAGGATGCCGAGCGTGCAGACCGCGGCCGCCAGGTAGGGCGTGAGGGCGGCCAGCGACCCGGCGATGGGACGACTGGGCTGGCGGGGCCCGCGCGGCGGCGCGGGGCTCTCGGGGGCGCGGTTGGCGCCCCAGGGGGCGTAGGCCAGGAGCAGCGAGCCGGCGAACCAGCCGGCGTCGAGGAGCTGGCCCGAGCGGTAGTGCTCGCGCAGCAGCGGCGAGGTGAACAGCGCGTCGCACAGGACGGTGAGCGCGAGGGCGGCGATCGCCGTGTGGACGGCGGAGCGGTTGGCATGGGAGCGCCGGAAGTGCAGGGCGAGCACCATGCTCACCAGCACGATGTCCAGGAGCGGGTACGCGAGTGACAGCGCGGCCCGCGCGACGCTCTCGCCCTCGAAGCGGGCGGTGTGGGCGAGGGCGAGGCTCCAGGACAGCGTGAGCAGTGAGCCGCCGATCAGCCAGGAGTCCAGGCAGAGGCAGATCCATCCGGCCCTGGTGACCGGCCGCTTGGCGAGGACGAGCAGCCCGACGATGGCGGGCGGTGCGAAGAGCAGGAAGAACAGGTCGGCGAGGGACAGTTGTGGCACGTCACGGTCGAGCACGACCTCGTACCACCCCCAGACGGTGTTGCCGCCGGCCGCCATCGCCGAGGAGAAGGCGAACAGCAGCCAGGCGGGCCGGAAGCGGCTGCCACGCGTGCGTGCGTAGACGAAGCACGAGACGGAGGCGATCAGCGCGGCGGCGCTGAGACCGAAGTCGCCCATGATCAGCGCCAGTTCCTCGGAACCCCAGCCGACGGCGGCCCCGGTGGCATAGCTTCCGCACAGGACGGCGAGGAGCAACTGGCACACCAGGCCGCCGGAGCCGCCCGCGCCGCCGCTTCCCTCGTCGCGGCTCGCCGCTTCGCCGGTGCCGCCGCCCGTGACGGGCGGGCGGCGCTCGATGAGCACGCCCGGGGCGCTCACGGTGACACCCCTGTGCGCGGCTCGGGCCGGTACGGCGACGGCGCCTGCTTCGGCTTCCCCTTCGGTGGCCGGGACGCGGTCGCGGGTCGCAGTCGGCTGCCCCGTCGCGTCGGCTCGCTTGCCCATCGACCGTGCATCGCCCGTCGCCCCCCTCGGATTCTGATCGGCAATCACGTCGCTCCCCTGCGCCGGTTCGTGCTCGACGCGGCCCCCAGATCGGGACGATACACCAGGATCGTCACTCAGGGACAGGGGTCCTCTACGCTCCGTGACGATCATCAGTGTTATGGGTACACAGGGCGCCCATATCGCTTCGGAGCGTGGTCAGGGGGTGGTGAGGACGACGTTCCGCATCGGCGCGCGCTCGGCGAACCGGGTGACTTGTCCGGCGACGAGACGCTTGGCGCGGGGCATGAACGCCGATGTGGAACCTCCGACATGGGGGCTGATCAGTACGCCGGGAACATGCCACAGAGGGTGGCCCGCCGGCAGCGGTTCGGGGTCGGTCACGTCGAGCGCGGCGGTGATCCGGCCGCTGCGGGTCTCGGCGAGGAGCGCCTCGGTGTCGACGACGGGGCCGCGGGCGACGTTCACGAGCAGGGCCCCGTCCTTCATCAGGGCCAGGAAGCCGGCGTCCGCGAGGTGGTGGGTGTCGGGCGTCAGTGGCGTGGACAGAATGACGACGTCCGCCTCGGGAAGGAGTGCGGGCAAGTCGGCGAGCGCCTGCACCGGACCGCGCTCGGTGGTGCGCGCGGAGCGCGCGACGCGCGCCACCCGCGCGCACTCGAAGGGCGCGAGCCGGTCCTCGATGGCGGCGCCGATCGATCCGTAGCCGACGATCAGGACGGTTTTGTCGGCGAGCGCCGGGTAGAAGCCCGCCCGCCACTCCTCCGCGTCCTGGCCGCGCACGAAACCGGGGATGCCGCGCAGCGAGGCGAGGACCAGCGCGATCGTCAGTTCGGCGGTACTGGCCTCGTGGACGCCCCTGGCGTTGCACAGCGTCACCCCGGACGGCAGGAGGTCGAGTCCGGGCGTCACATGGTCGATGCCCGCCGAGAGGGTCTGGACGACGCGTACGGAGGTCATGGCGGCCATCGGGCGCACCGCGATCTCGCTGCCCTTCATGTAGGGCACGACGTAGAAGACGCAGTTCGCCGGGTCGGCCGGGAAGTCCGGGCCGCCGTCCCAGAAGCGGTAGGTCAGGCCGGACTCGGCGGGGGCGGGGAGCCCCTCTATGTCGTCGGCCGGAAGGGGGAGCCACACGTCAGCAGTCATGGTCAGGAGGTTAGTTTGGGGAGCGGCACGAGGAGGGGTACGGGGAGTTGGAGCGCAGGACAATCGGGGCGACGGCGCTCGAAGTAGGTCCTATCGGCCTCGGCTGCATGCCGATGAGCTGGGCGTACAGCGCCTCGCAACAGCGCGGCGACCGCTCCTTGCGCACCGTGCACGCCGCGCTCGACGCCGGGGTGACGCTGCTCGACACGGCCGACATGTACGGGCCGTTCACCAATGAGCTGCTGCTGGGCCGGGTACTCAAGGAGCGCCGGGCGGAGGCCTTCGTGTCGACGAAGTGCGGGCTGCTGGTCGGTGAGCAGCACATCGTGGCCAATGGGCGGCCCGGGTACGTGCGGCGGGCGTGCGACGCCTCGCTGCGGCGGCTCCAGACGGACGTGATCGACCTGTACCAGTTGCACCGCGCCGATCCGGAGGTCCCCGTGGAGGAGACCTGGGGCGCGATGGCGGAACTGGTGACGGCCGGGAAGGTGCGGGCGCTCGGGCTGTGCGCGATGGCCGTACGGTCCCCGCGCCGGGCCGCGGCGGGGGCGGCCCGGACGGATCTGTACGAGGGAACGATTCGGCAACTGGAGCGGGTGCAGCAGGTCTTCCCGGTGAGCGCGGTGCAGGCCGAGCTGTCGGTGTGGTCGCCGGAGGCGCTGCGGCGGCTGCTGCCGTGGTGCGAGTCGCGGGGCGTGGGGTTCCTGGCGGCGATGCCGCTCGGCAATGGATTCCTGACCGGGACGCTGACTCCGGGCGGCGGGTTCGAACCCGAGGACCTGCGGGCCCGCCACCCCCGGTTCACGGCCGAGATGATGGCGGCGAACCAGCCGATCGTGGTGGGGCTGCGACGGGTGGCGGAGCGGCACGGCGGCGAGGCGGCCGGGGTGACGCCGGCACAGGTGGCGCTGGCGTGGGTACTGGGTCGGGGCCGGCACGTCGTACCGGTGCCGGGGACGAAACACGAGCGCTGGGCGGTGGAGAACGCGCGGGCGGCCGGGCTGTCGCTGACCGCGGAGGACCTGGCCGAGATCGCGGCGCTGCCACCGGCCCGGGGGTCGTGGGACTGATTCCCCGGCGCGCGCGGTGTATCAAGGGTGCACACGCGGCTCACACCGCCGTTGAAGGGATCGGAACTGTGCAACGTCCTGCTGTGACGGCCGGGTTGGCCGCTGCCGCCCTGTTTCTCGTGGCCGGGTGCTCGTCGGACGGGGGCGCGCGCCCCGCGGACGACAGGAGCGCCGGGTCCCCGCCCGCCGCCTCCGCCACGCCGTCGGGGTCGCCCTCCCGGCCCTCACCGTCCGCGCCACCAGCGAAGGGCACGGTGAAGGTCGTGTCCACGCTCACCGAGGGGCTGAAGTCGCCCTGGGGCCTGGCCGCCCTGCCGGACGGCGACCTGCTGGTCTCCTCGCGCGACGAGGGGACCATCACCCGTGTCGACGGGGAGAGCGGCGCCAAGACCGTGATCGGCTCGGTGCCGGGGGTGGCTCCGGCGGGCGAGGGCGGCCTGCTGGGTCTGGCGATCTCACCGGCGTACGCCTCGGACCACTTGGTGTACGCGTACTTCACCACCGAGTCGGACAACCGCATCGCCCGCATGCTGTACGACGAGAAGAAGCCGCCCGGCCAGCAGCTGGGGGCGCCCGACACGGTGCTGCGGGGCATTCCCAAGGGCACCGTCCACAACGGCGGGCGGATCGCGTTCGGCCCGGACAAGATGCTGTACGCGGGCACCGGCGAGACGGGTGAGACCGGCCTGGCGCAGGACAAGGACTCGCTGGGCGGGAAGATCCTCCGGATGACCCCGGACGGGCAGCCCGTGCACGGCAACCCCTCCGCCGACTCGGTCGTCTACTCGTACGGGCACCGCAATGTGCAGGGGCTGGCCTGGGACGCGGAGAAGCGCCTGTGGGCCGCCGAGTTCGGGCAGAACACCTGGGACGAGCTGAACCTCGTCCGGCCCGGCAAGAACTACGGCTGGCCGGAGGTGGAGGGCAGGGGCGGCGAGCCGGGCTTCGTCGACCCGGTCGCCCAGTGGAAGACCGCCGACGCCTCGCCGAGCGGTATCGCCGTCGCGGAGGGCTCGGTCTGGATGGCGGGGCTGCGGGGCGAGCGGCTGTGGCGCATTCCGCTGGCCGGTGCGGAACCCTCGGCGGCCCCCCAGCCGTTCCTCGAAGAGCGGTACGGCCGGCTGCGCACGGTCCTGGCGGCGGGCGGTGGCGAGCTCTGGCTGGTGACCAGCGAGACGGACGGCCGGGGCACACCGGAAGCGGGCGACGACAGGATCCTCCGGGTGGAGGTGACGTGAGGGGCGGCAGCCAGTGTTCAACCTGATGCAGGAGCTCTTCGCGCCGGGACGCAAGCACACCGACGACGAGCGTCAGCGCCTGGAGCTCACCCGGGAGGACCTGGGCGACAACGACCCGGCCCGCGGCCCGATAGACCTCGCCTCCGGCACGGTCACCATCCGTACGCCCCGCGCCCCGGACGCCTGACCCTCCCGGGTGGGGGCCCTGCCCACCGGCCCGTGAGGGCCACGGGATCCGCCCCGCCCGGGCCCGCGAGGGCGACGGGACCTGCCGGGCGCGCGGGGGCAGGGGACACGGCCCGGCGCCCACGAGGGCCGCAGGACCGACCGGGCCAGTGAGGGCCGCGGGGCCCGCCGGGCCCGTGAGGGCGATGGGACGTGCCGGGCCCGTGAGGGCCATGGGATCCGCCCTGGGCCCGCGAGGGCCGCGGGCCTGCCGGGCGCGTGGGGGTAGGGGACACGGCCCGGCGCCCACGAGGGCGACGGGGCCCGCCCGGGCCCGCGAGGGCCACGGGGCCCGCCGGGCCCGTGGGGGCCGTGGCGGCCACCGGACCTGCCCGGCTCGCGAGGGCCGCAGGACCGACTGGACCCGTGAGGGCCGCGGGGCCCACCCGGCGCCCGCGAGGGCGACCGGACCGCCGGACCCGCGAGGGCCACGGGACCCGCCGAGCCTCGGCCCGGCGCCTGTGCCGGGCGCCGGGCCGTGTCACGGGCTCGGGGCCGTGTCCCGGGGGCCGCCGGTCGGGCCGGAGAGCGGAGGGGCGGCGGGCGTCAGGCCGGGACTTGAGGGAGGAGGCGGAGGCGGTGGGCCAGGGCGGCGGCTTCGCCCCGCCCGGAGACGCCGAGCTTGGCGAGGATGTTGGAGACGTGCACGCTCGCCGTCTTCGGGGAGATGAACAGCTCCTCCGCTATCTGCCGGTTGGTGCGGCCGGCCGCGACCAGGCGGAGGACGTCCTGTTCCCGGGGGGTGAGGCCGAAGCCCTCGCCGTCCGGTTCCGGGGCCGAAGCGGCGGGCGGGGCGACGAGGGGCAGCCGGGCGCGGGCGGCGAGCAGCTCCAGGTCCTCGCGCAGGGGGCGGGCACCCAGGTGCGCGGCGACGGCATGGGCCGCGCGGACCAGTTCGGCGGCACGGTCGCGGTGGCCGCCCCGCACGAGCAGCGCGTCCGCCCAGCGGTGCCGGGCGCGGGCCAGCTCGTAGGGGCGCTCCAGCGGGCCGAGGGCGACCACGACCTCCGCCCAGCGGTCGGCGTCGTCGCGGCCCTCGGCGCGGGCCAGCTCGGCGGCGACGAACAGCGCGTGCGCCTGCCACACGGGGACGTGGGTGGCGAGCCGCTTCGTATGGGAACGGATCAGCTCCAGGGCCTCGGCACGGCCCTCCTCCGCCGCCGGCAGCCCGCGCGCCTCCGCCTCGGCCGTGGCGGCGACGAGCAGCAGCGGCCACGCGTACCGCTGGCTGCCGGTCGGGAAGCCGTCACGCGCCGCTTCGGCCAGGCCGGTCCGTACGTCGGCGATGCGGCCCTGCGCGGCGGCGACGCCCATATCGACCTGGGCGAGCGGGAGGAGGTACTGCATCATCGGGTCGTGCGTGCCGTAGGTGTCGCGGGCGAGCGTCAAGTGTTCGGCCGCGACGGACAGTTCACCGCGCAGCCAGGCGAGCTGGGCGCGCCTGAGGTGCGCTCCGGCGCGTGGCTTGGCGCTGTAGGCGATGCGCTGGAGCCGGCGCGCACCCTGGCTCGCCTCGTCCCAGTGCCCCAGCGATATCTGTGACTCGACGAGGTTGTTCAGCACCCAGCCCTTGTTGTCGCGCAGGCCGGTCTCGCGGGAGAACACCAGCCCCTCCTGGGCGATCCGGACGGCGTCCCGGGAGCGGCCGACGGCCTCCAGACAGGAGGGGATGTTGACGTAGGCGCGCCCGGCCTCGGTGCGCACGCACAGTTCGCGGGCGCGGTCGAGGACCGCGTACATCTCCGCGAGACCGGCCTCGATGTCGCCCGCGTCGACCATCAGTCCGCCGAGGGTGAGGCGGGCGTTGAGCTCGACCGGCTCGGCCTTGACCAGGCGGGCGTACTCGACGGCCCGCTCGGCCGCGGCCAGGCTCTCCGGGCCCGGCGCGTGCAGCATGCCCCAGCCGGCGGCCACGGCGAGGACCTTGGCGTGGACGGCCGACGGCGGCAGGCCGCGCACCAGCTCCTGCGCGGTGGCCAGCTCGGCCCAGCCGTCGCCCCGGCCGAGGTTCGACATGAGCCGGGACCGCTCGGTCCAGAACCAGGCGGCGCGCTGGGGGTCCTTGCCGGCGGAGGCGACGGCGGGGTCACTGTCCTCGTCGAGGAGGCGCAGCGCACGCTTGACGATCTTCAGCGCCCGCTCGCGCTCGCCGCACAGCCGCGCGGCGACGGCGGCCTCGGCCAGCAGGTCGAGGTAGCGCAGGGGCGTCGTGTCGGGGCAGCCGCACGCCGGGTACGCCTCGGCGTAGTCGATGGGCCTGAGGGAGGCGCGGACGTCCGCGGGCACGTCGTCCCACAGCTCCATGGCGCGCTCCAGCAGCCGCAGTTGCTCGGCGTGGGCGTGCCGCTTGCGGGCCTCGACGGCGGCGCGGAGAACGACGGGCAGCGCCTTGGCGGCGTCGTGCGCGTGGTACCAGTAGCTGGCGAGCCGGGTGGTGCGCTCATCGGCCCGTACGAGACCGGGGTCGGCCTCCAGTGCTTCGGCGTACCGCCGGTTGAGGCGGGAGCGCTCACCGGGCAGCAGGTCGTCGCTGACCGCCTCGCGCACCAGGGAGTGGCGGAAGCGGTAGCCCTCGCCGTCGGGCACGGCGAGCATGATGTTGGCGTTGACGGCGGCGCGCAGTGCCTCGATGAGGTCGTCCTCGGGCAGCCGGGCGACGGCGGCGAGCAGGCCGTACTCCACGGTGGAGCCGCCCTCGGCGACGATCCTGGCGACCTTCTGGGCGTCCTCGGAGAGCCGCTCCACACGTACCAGCAGCAGGTCGCGGAGGGACTCGCTGAGGCCGCCGGGTTCGCTGCCGCCCTCCTGGCAGACGACGAGCTCCTCGACGAAGAAGGCGTTGCCGTCGGAGCGGCGGAAGACGTCGTCGACGAGGGCGGCCGCGGGCTCGGCGGCCAGGATGCCGGTGAGCTGGCGGTGGACCTCCGTGCGGTTGAACCGGGGCAGTTCGATGCGGCGCACGGTGCGGAGGCGGTCCAGCTCGGCGAGCAGCGGCCGGAGCGGGTGCCGGCGGTGGATGTCGTCGGCGCGGTAGGTGGCGACGACGACGAGCCGGCCGCGGTGCAGGGTGCGGAAGAGGTAGGCGAGGAGGTGGCGGGTGGAGGTGTCGGCCCAGTGCAGGTCCTCCAGGGCGAGCACGACCGTGCGGTCGGTGGCGATGCGCTCCAGGAGGCGGACGGTGAGCTCGAAGAGCCGGGCGGTGCTGTCCTCGTTGTACGGCTCGGGGCCGGCCGCGTCGCCCAGCTCGGGCAGGAGCCGGGCCAGTTCGCCCTCCTGGCCCTTCGCGGCGGCGGCGAGCTCGTCCGGCAGCGTGCGGCGCAGGGCGCGCAGCGCGGTGGAGAACGGCGCGAAGGGCAGGCCGTCCGCGCCGATCTCGACGCAGCCGCCGACCGCGACGACGGCGCCCTGGGCGCACGCCTCCCCGAGGAACTCCTCCAGCAGGCGGGTCTTGCCGACGCCCGCCTCACCGCCGATGAGCAACGCCTGCGGCTCTCCCGCGGTGGCGCGGGAGAGCGCTTCGGTGAGTGCGGTCAATTCACCGGCTCTGCCGACGAATACGGGGCTGACGGACCTGTTCTCCACGTCGCCGAGCATCGCACAGCCCTGTGACGACGTGGCACTGGATATCGGTGCGACGGCCATGGCTCGGGTGCCACCCGTCCGTCAGGCGGCGGTGGCGAAGCGGTCGTGGTCGGTATTCACCTGCCCTTCGGCGGCGTGGTGGCCGGACCGGCGGGCGAGGGCGCGGCGGGCCTTGTGGGCGGCCCGGGCGAGGTTGACCAGTCGCTGGGCGTCGGCCTCGCGGAGGAGTTCGGCGTGACGGGCCTGGGCGTGGAGTTCGTACGGGAACATCGTCTTCTCCCTGGTGGGTCGGGGCACTTCGTGATGCCTCAACTCTCGTTGCCCAGGGGGTTCCGTCACATCGGGAGACTGCCGCATCTTGGGCGGTGCGGGGTCCTTAGGCGGGTGTGAGGGGGCCTCAGGAGCCGGTGCTCGGCAGGGGCAGGAACAGGTCGGCGTACATACCCGCCGACAGCAGCAGCCCCAGTCCGCCGAGTACGGCTCCGGCGAGGGCGACCGCCCGGATCCACAGGGGGTGTCGCGTGCGGGTGAGCACGAGGAGGCCGGTGATCAGCGCGATGACGGCGAACAGGCCGTTGACGAGGGCGGTGGTGTGCCAGGCGTCCCCGTAGATCTCGGAGATCTGCTGGGCGGGTGACCCGGACTGGGAGGTGGTGATCTGCCCGATGAGCGTCTCGCGCTCGGAGGCGACGCGGGCCGGCCAGGTGCCGGTGAGGGAGGCGATGCCGAGTGCCGTGGCGACGACGGCCGCCGCCGCGGCGGCGAGCCCGGTGGCCTTCTCCGGCCCGGTGGGCCGTTCGGCGGGGTCCTGAGAGCCGTGCCCCTCCTGCCCGGACTCGGCGGCGTGCTCGTCGTCGTGCTCGGGCCGGTGGTCCTGCGGGCCGGCGGCCGTGGAGGGGGCGGTCCCGGGCTCCGGCGCGGGCTCGGTGGCGGGAGCGGTTCCGGACTCCGGCACCGTGGTGTCGGCGCCGGTGTCGGTCTTCGTCGTCGTGGGGTTCATGCGTGGCACGCTAGGTGCCGTTTCTGAGAGGGCCCTTAACGTGCGTCGTGACGTGCCGCGCGCCACTCCGGTGCCAGGACGGACCAGACCTCCATGTCGTGCCGTACGCCCCGGTAGGGGTAGCTCTCGCGGAGGACGCCCTCCTTGGTCATGCCGAGCCTCTTGGCGACGTTGATGCTCGCGGTGTTCGCCGAGGAGACCTGCCATTCGACGCGGTGCATACCGCGCTCGTTCACCGCCCAGTCGATCAGGACGCGGACCGCGCGGGTGACCAGGCCGCGGCCGGACGCCGACGGCTCCAGCCAGCAGCCCGCCTCGCAGGTTCCGGCGGCGGTGTCCATGACCCGGAGGAGGACCCCGCCGACCAGGGTGCCGTCGAGCCAGATGCCGAGGATGCGGCCCCGGTCGGCGGCCGCCTTGTCGGCGTACGCCTGGAGGAAGGACCGCGCCGACGGCAGGTCCGTGCACACGGTCGGAAGGGCGACGTACTGCCCGATGTACTCCCTGCCCCGGTCCATGTGGGCCAGGTACTCCTCGGCCTGCCACGGCTCCAGCGGCCGCAGCTCGGCTCCGTCGTCACCCAGGGATATCGCGAACACCGTCGTGGTCCTCCGTGGCTCAAGGCACGAGCTGTCCGTCGTCGCTCGCGCGCTGCCACGGGATCTTCGCATGATCGGAATCGCGGCACTCGGGGTTTTCGATGCTGATGCGCGGCAGGACGCGGTCGAGCCAGCCGGGCAGCCACCAGTTGGCGCCGCCGAGCATGTGCATCAGTGCCGGGACCAGGAGCGTACGGAGGACGAACGCGTCGAGGGCCACGGCGGCCGCCAGTCCGATACCGAACATCGCGATGACGCGGTCCCCGGAGAGGACGAACGCGAGGAAGACGGCGATCATGATGACCGCTGCGGAGTTGATCACCCGGCTCGTCTCGGCGAGGCCGACCCGTACGGCCCGCCGGTTGTCGCCGGTCTCCAGCCACTCCTCGTACATCCGGCTGACCAGGAACACCTGGTAGTCCATGGAGAGCCCGAAGAGCACGGACACCATGATCACGGGCAGGAAGGGTTCGATGGGTCCCGCGCGGCCGAGGCCGAGCAGTTCGCTGCCCATCCCCCACTGGAAGATCGCGACGACGACGCCGAAGGCGGAGGCGACCGCGGCCACGTTCATCAGGGCCGCCTTCAGCGGGATGCCGATGGAGCGGAAGGCGAGCAGGAGCAGCAGACAGCCCAGGGCGATGACGACGCCCACGAAGAGCGGCAGCTTGCCGATGATGACCTGGGCGAAGTCGTCGTAGCCGGCGGTGACGCCGCCGACGTACACCTCGAGGGAGGTGCCGTGCTCGGCGGTCGGCAGGACGTCGTCGCGCAGCCGGTCGACGAGGTCGCTGGTCTGCTGCGACTGCGGTGCCGAGTCCGGCACGACGGTGAGGACGGCCGTGTTGCCGCTGCCGCTGTACGTGACCGGGCCGACCGCTTCGACGCCGTCGGTGGCGCGCAGGGCGTCGGGGAGCGTGGTGAGGGCGAGCCGGTCGTCGGCGCCGTCGAGCTCGGCGACGAGGGTGAGGGGGCCGTTGACGCCGGGGCCGAAGCCTTCGGCGAGCAGGTCGTAGGCCTTGCGGGTGGTCGAGGTGGCGGGGTTGTTGCCCTGGTCGGAGGTGCCGAGGTGGAGGCCGAAGGTGGGCAGCGCGAGGACCAGCATGACCACCGCGGCGACGGCACCCAGCAGTTTGGGGTGGCGCTCGACGAACGCGGACCAGCGCGCGGCGAAGCCGGTCGGCAGCTCGGGCTCCGGGCCGTGCTCGGCGAGCCGGGCGCGTTCGCGGCGCGACAGGGCGCGCATGCCGATGAACGACAGCAGCGCGGGCAGCAGCGTCACGGAGGCGGCGACGGTGAGGACGACGGTGAGGGAGGCCGCTATGGCGACGCCGTTGAGGAAGCCGAGCCTGAGGATCAGCATGCCCAGCAGGGCGATGCAGACGGTGGCGCCGGCGAAGACGACGGCCCGGCCGGTGGTGGCGACGGCGTTCTGGGCGGCTTGCGCGACCGGAAGTCCGCGTTTGAGGCCCTTGCGGTGCCGGGTGACGATGAACAGCGCGTAATCGATGCCGACGCCGAGGCCGATGAGCATGCCCAGCATGGGCGCGAAGTCGGCGACGGTCATGACGTGACCCAGCAGGCCGATGCCCGCGTAGGCGGTGCCGACGCTCACCAGTGCGGTGGCGATGGGCAGGATGCTGGCGGCGAGGGAGCCGAAGGCGAGGAAGAGGACCACGGCGGCGACGGCGACGCCGACGATCTCGGCGGTGTGGGAGGCCGGTGCCTCGGTGACCGCGACGGCGCTGCCGCCGAGTTCCACCTGCACGCCGTCGCTCGCGGCCGCGCGGGCGGTGTCGACGACGGCCTGGATCTGCGCGGGCGGGATCTCGTCGGCGTGCCGGTCGAAGGAGACCGTGGCGTAGGCGGTGCGTCCGTCCTCGCTGACCCGGCCGGGCTCATAGGTGGGCTCCGACGGGCCGGTGTCATGGGCCTCGTTCGGGGCCGTTTCAAGGGCGGGGCTCTTGGCGCCGCCCTGGGCCGGAGCCTGGGCAGGCGTCTGGCCGGGGGCCTGGGCCGGGTCGTACGGGCTGGTGACGGAGGCGACACCCGGCAGCTCGGCGACGTCGTCGAGCATCGCCGTCATACGGTCCTCGACGGCGGCCGCGCGGACGCTTCCCTTGGTGGCGTGCCAGACGATGGTGTCGCTGTCGCCGCCCTGGCCGCGGAAGCCCTCTTCGAGGAGCGCCGTGGCGCGGCCGGACTCGGTGCCGGGCACGTCGTAGTCGTTGGAGTACGCGGAACCGGCGATGCCGGAGGCCACCGTGACGCCGGCCAGGGCTCCGAGCCAGAGCAGGACGGCTGCGAGGCGATGCGTGACGCACCATCGGGCGAGGGCTGCCAACGGGTGTACTCCCTGAGTGGTTCGTGCTCTCTACCGGGGATTGCCCGCAAAGAACGCATGACCTACGTACCGCCACTCTGGCAGCCTAAAGAGATCGATTGTCCGTTTCGTGGCGATACTCACAGCCCCATCGTCACGACCCGCCGAAGCCCGGGCCAACGCTTCTGGGCTTCGGCGGACCCTCCCCTCCCTCCCCCCGCTCAGCCGGAGACGCTCGCCCGCCCGTTCTCGATATGGCCCATCAGCCGGCGCCGGAACCCGTCGGGGCCCGTGATCTCGATGTCGTACCAGCCGTGCGCGTCGGCGGCCGAGTGCACGACCGTACGACTGCGGCCGGCCTTGACCGTGACCTGCCGGGTCCAGTCACCGAGGTCGGCCTCGTCGACGTAGCCGAGCGGGCGGACGGTGAAGGTGACCGGCCGGCCTCCGGTGGCGGCCAGTGTCAGGTGCACATCGCGCTCGTGCGGATCGATGTACGAGGTGACCTCGGCGCCGCCCGCCGCCTTGCCGGTGAACTCGCGGCGGAAGCCGTTGGGGCCGGTGATCGTGAAGCGGTACGCGTCACCGGTAAGGGGCACCCTCCATTGGGCCGTGCCCCTTACATCCCGGTGCTGCGGGACGGTGAACTCACCGGCGTACGGATACAGCGCGAAGTGCGCGCTCGCCTTTCCGTCGTTGCTGAGCGTGACGGTCAGGCCGCCGTTCTTCAGGCGTCCGTGCGCGTCCGGCTGGTACGGAAGGGGCCGGGCGGGCCGGGTACCGGGCTCCTGGACGGGCATGTGCTGCACCAGCGGCGGCTGCGGGCGCCAGCGGCCGGTGAACGGCGGGATGGCGCCGGGCCGCTCCACCTCCGGCTGCGGACGGCCGCGCCGGAAGTCGAACGCGGACGTCAGGTCACCGGTGACCGTCCGCCGCCACGGCGTGATGTTGGGCTCCTGGACGCCGGTCCACTTCTCCAGGAAACGGATCACCGAGGTGTGGTCGAAGACCTCGGAGCACACGTAGCCGCCGACGGTCCACGGCGAGACGACGAGCAGCGGCACCCGGATGCCGAGCCCGGTGGGCAGCCCCTTCCACCGCTCGTCGGTGTCGCCGGCGGGCGGGACGGGCGGCGGGACGTGGTCGAAGAAGCCGTCGTTCTCGTCGTAGTTGATCAGTACGACGGTGTGCCGCCAGACGTCCGGGTGGGAGCCGAGGGCGTCCAGCACCTTGTAGACGAGGGTGGCGGAGGCGATCGGCGACGAAGAGCCGGGGTGCTCGGAGTCGATCGCGGAGGGCACGAGGTAGGAGACCTCCGGCAGTGTGCCGGCGGCGACGTCGGCCCGGAACGCGTCCGCCAGGGTTCCCGTCTCCACCCGCCGCAGCCCCCGCTCGAAGAGCGACCGCTCCGGGGCCGTGAGCGTGGCGACCCCTTCCTCCAGCGCGGCGAGCAGCCGGGAGCGCTCGGCGGCGTCGCCGGTGTCGCGCACGGCCGCGTAGAAGGACTCCATGTAGGTGTGGCCGCCGGTCCTGGCCAGGGCCTTGCGGGCGATCTCCTTGAAGCGGGTGAAGAACTCGATGTTGTTGTCGGTGAAGTTCTCCCACTCCGTGTACGTCTTCCACGTCCGGCCCGC
This sequence comes from Streptomyces sp. NPDC041796, assembly GCF_055590785.1. Classification (NCBI taxonomy): domain Bacteria; kingdom Bacillati; phylum Actinomycetota; class Actinomycetes; order Kitasatosporales; family Streptomycetaceae; genus Streptomyces; species Streptomyces sp. NPDC041796. The sequence goes on along the minus strand of NZ_JBVJAH010000001.1, from coordinate 468,070 downwards.
CTTCTCCAGGCGCTCGGCGTAGGTCGGCCACGGATAGCCGGGGTGGGTGCCCTCCGCGTACGCGGCGTTGGTCACGGCGCGGCTGCCATCGGCCTCGTACCCCGTCCACCCGCTCCACAGGTGGTTCCGGTTGGGGCTGGTGGAGGTGTGGATCGACGAGTGGTACGCGTCGCAGATGGTGAACGTGTCCGCGAGCTCGTAGTGCAGCGGGATGTCCCGGCGGTCGTAGTACGCCATCGTCGCGGCCGTCTTCGCGGAGACCCAGCCGTCCATCCACCCGTCGCGCCACGCCTTGGCCCCGCCGCCCCAGGAGTGGTCGAGGTCGCCGATGTACTGGAGGTCCTTGTGCTGCGTCTCGGCGGCGTCGCGGACGGGGAAGGGCAGCACGGTGCGGCCGAGGGGCCCGGGCTGCTCGAAGACCGGCTTGCCCGAGGGCAGTTCGACGGCGTTGCGGTCACCGAACCCGCGGACGCCGCGCAAGGTGCCGAAGTAATGGTCGAAGGAACGATTCTCCTGCATCAGGATCACCACATGCCTGACGGCGCCCAGCCCGCCGGAGGGCGGAGCGGCGGCCATCGCCGCCCGTAGCGAGGGCGGCAGCAGCGACCCGGCCGCGGCGGCGCCCAGGGCGCCTCCACCCAGCGCGAGCATCCTTCGGCGCGACACGTCCCGCGATTCCCGCTGCCGCGAATTGTCCGGTGACAAGCTCGACCTCCCGTCGACGGCCCAATGGTTCACCTGCGATCCATTGAGTGGTACGGGCCGGACGGTAGTGAGAGCGGGTGTCGGCGGAAAGACCTCATGACGACGCCGTGGTGAATGTCCAAGGGGCGAGGCGAAGAGTCCAAGCGTTCTGCCCGCCTTCGCTCCACTTCGCCCTGGAACGCGGCCCCGGTGCCATGGCTACTACACGCCAGATGCGCATGAGCGGCGAAGTCGGGGGCAGAAGCACCAACGCTCCCCCCACGGGACGGTACCCGGTCCCCGCCACTCCCCTCCCCCCGGTGGCGGGGGCCATCGGTCCATGACTCGGCCCCCGCACCCAGGACTTCCTGCGTGCGGGGGCCGAGCCGTGCGGACCGGGCCGATGTCAGCCTTCGACGCCGAGCTTCTCCAGGATCAGTTCCCGCACACGGGCCGCGTCGGCCTGGCCACGGGTGGCCTTCATGACCGCACCGACCAGGGCGCCGGCCGCGGCCACCTTGCCGCCGCGGATCTTGTCCGCGATGGCGGCGTTGGCGGCGATCGCCTCGTCCACGGCCGCGCCCAGCGCGCCCTCGTCCGAGACGACCTTCAGGCCCCGCTTCTCGACGACGGTGTCCGGGTCGCCCTCGCCGTTCAGCACGCCCTCGATGACCTGGCGGGCCAGCTTGTCGTTGAGGTCGCCGGACGCGACGAGCTCGGTCACCCGGGCGACCTGCGCCGGAGTGATGGGCAGCGCGTCGAGCGACGTACCCGACTCGTTGGCGTTACGGGCCAGTTCGCCCATCCACCACTTACGGGCCTGGTCGGCCGGGGCGCCCGCCTCGGTGGTGGCGACGATCAGGTCGACCGCGCCCGCGTTGAGGATGGACTGCATGTCGTGCTCGGAGACGCCCCACTCCTCGCGCAGCCGGTTGCGGCGCACCCGCGGCAGCTCGGGCAGCTCCTGGCGGAGCTGCTCCACCCACTCACGGGACGGGGCGACGGGGACGAGGTCGGGCTCCGGGAAGTACCGGTAGTCCTCGGCCTCCTCCTTGACCCGGCCGGACGTCGTGGAGCCGTCCTCCTCGTGGAAGTGGCGGGTCTCCTGGATGACCGTACCGCCCGCGTTCAGCACGCCCGCGTGGCGGCTGATCTCGAACCGTACGGCCCGCTCGACCGACCGGAGCGAGTTGACGTTCTTCGTCTCCGAGCGCGTACCGAACTTCTCGGTGCCGTGCGGGCGCAGCGACAGGTTCACGTCGCAGCGCATCTGGCCCATCTCCATGCGGGCCTCGGAGACGCCGAGCGCCTTGATGAGCTCGCGCAGCTCGGCGACGTACGCCTTGGCGACCTCGGGGGCACGCTCACCGGCGCCGGTGATCGGCTTGGTGACGATCTCGATCAGCGGGATGCCGGCGCGGTTGTAGTCCAGCAGCGAGTGCGAGGCGCCGTGGATACGGCCTGTCGCACCGCCCACGTGGGTGGACTTGCCGGTGTCCTCCTCCATGTGGGCGCGCTCGATCTCCACGCGGAAGACCTCGCCGTCCTCGAGCTGGACGTCCAGATAGCCGTTGAAGGCGATCGGCTCGTCGTACTGCGAGGTCTGGAAGTTCTTCGGCATGTCCGGATAGAAGTAGTTCTTCCGGGCGAAGCGGCACCATTCGGCGATCTCGCAGTTGAGAGCGAGGCCGATCTTGATGGCCGACTCGACGCCGACCGCGTTGACGACCGGGAGCGAGCCGGGCATGCCGAGGCAGGTGGGGCAGGTCTGCGAGTTGGGCTCGGCGCCCAGTTCGGTCGAGCAGCCGCAGAACATCTTGGTCCTGGTGCCGAGTTCGACGTGCACCTCGAGCCCCATGACGGGGTCGTAGGCGGCGAGGGCGTCCTCGTACGACACCAGCTCAGTGATGACGGTCACGGTGAAACTTTCCCTCTCAGCCGAACAGGACGTCGTCGTCACCGACGCGCTTCAGTTCGCGCACCAGGATGGCGAGGCCGGTCGCGATCGCGGCGGCGGACACGACGGCGTCCAGCAGCAGAAGCGTGTCGCTCTCGCCACGCGCCTTCCGGACCTGCTTGATCACGCTGAGCGCGCCGAAGGCGGTGGTGCCGATGGACAGATACGTTCCGGCCCGGGACTTCTTGAAGCCCTTGGCCTTGGTCAGTGCGCTCACAGCGACGGAGCCTCCTCAAGCAGCGGGTGGCCCCAGCGTGCCACGAAGGCGGCCTCGACGGCCGCGCCCACCTTGTAGAGGCGGTCGTCCTTCATGGCGGGGGCGATGATCTGCAGACCGACCGGCAGGCCGTCCTCCGGAGCCAGGCCGCAGGGCAGCGACATGGCGGCGTTGCCGGCCAGGTTGGTCGGGATGGTGCACAGGTCGGCGAGGTACATCGCCATCGGGTCGTCGGCGCGCTCGCCGATCGGGAAGGCGGTGGTCGGGGTCGTCGGCGAGACGATCACGTCGACCTGCTCGAACGCCTTCTCGAAGTCCCGGGTGATGAGCGTCCGGACCTTCTGCGCGCTGCCGTAGTACGCGTCGTAGTAGCCGGAGCTGAGCGCGTACGTACCGAGCATGATGCGGCGCTTGACCTCGTCGCCGAAGCCGGCCTCACGGGTGAGCGCGGTGACGTCCTCGGCGGACTTCGTGCCGTCGTCACCGGTGCGCAGGCCGTAGCGCAGGCCGTCGAACCGGGCGAGGTTCGAGGAGCACTCCGACGGGGCGATCAGGTAGTACGCCGACAGCGCCAGGTCGAAGGACGGGCAGTCCAGCTCGACGATCTCGGCGCCCAGCTCCTTCAGGAGCTCGACGGACTCGTTGAACCGCTGGACCACACCGGCCTGGTAGCCCTCGCCGCGGAACTGCTTGACGACGCCGACCCGCATCCCCTGCACCGAGCCGTTGCGAGCGGCCTCGACGACCGGCGGAACGGGCGCGTCGATGGACGTCGAGTCCATCGGGTCGTGGCCCGCGACGACCTCGTGCAGCAGTGCCGCGTCCAGCACGGTCCGCGCGCAGGGCCCGCCCTGGTCCAGGCTGCTGGAGAACGCCACCATGCCGTAGCGGGAGACACCGCCGTACGTCGGCTTGACGCCGACCGTGCCGGTGACGGCCGCGGGCTGGCGGATGGAGCCGCCGGTGTCGGTGCCGATGGCGAGCGGCGCCTCGTACGACGCGAGCGCCGCGCTGGAGCCACCTCCCGAGCCGCCCGGGATCCGGGTGAGGTCCCAGGGGTTGCCGGTCGGCCCGTAGGCGCTGTTCTCCGTCGAGGACCCCATGGCGAACTCGTCCATGTTGGTCTTGCCGAGGATGACGACGTCGGCGCCGCGCAGCTTCTTCACCAGCGTCGCGTCGTACGGCGGGAGCCAGCCCTCCAGGATCTTCGAACCGACCGTCGTCGGCATGTCCCGGGTGGTGAAGATGTCCTTGAGCGCGAGCGGTACGCCGGCGAGCGGACCGAGCTTCTCGCCCTTGGCCCGCTTCTCGTCCACGGCACGCGCCTGGGCGAGGGCGCCCTCGCGGTCGACGTGCAGGAAGGCGTGCACCTTCTCGTCGACGGCCTCGATCCGGGCCAGGTGGGCCTCGGTGACCTCGACCGCGGTGAGCTCGCCGGAGGCGATCTTCTCGGCGATCTCGGCGGCGGTGAGCTTGATGATGTCCGTCATGTCAGTCCTCCCCCAGGATCTGCGGCACCTTGAAACGCTGCTGCTCCTGCGCGGGCGCGCCGGAGAGCGCCTGCTCGGGGGTGAGCGAGGGACGGACCTCGTCCGCGCGCATGACGTTGGTCAGCGGCAGCGGGTGAGAGGTCGGGGGTACGTCTTGGTCGGCGACCTCGGAGACGCGGGCGACCGCGCCGATGATGTCGTCGAGCTGTCCGGCGAAGTGGTCGAGCTCTTCGTCCTTCAGCTCAAGACGTGCCAGCCGGGCGAGGTGGGCGACCTCCTCGCGCGTGATGCCAGGCATGCAGCGATCCTCAGGGGTGAGTGTGATGGTTTTGGCCCAATCCTATGGGGCGGGGCGCGCTACCCGTTAAACGGTTTGCCACGGAGCCCTCCCGGGCCGCCCCCACCGACCCCCGGACAGCACCCGCCCGGAAGGGGACCGCGCCCACCACCCACCGACCCGCGGACACCACCCGCCCGGGTGGGGCCGTGCAGGGTCGCCCCCGCAGAGGTTGGCGGCCTCGGGGCGGCTCCCGTGCCGGCACCCAGGGCCGCCGGCCTCGAGGAGGTGAGCCCGGAGGGGCCCCGCCCCCACCTACCGGGGTGGCCGCCGCCCACCGGCCCGCACCCGGGCGCGAACAGGCACCGCCCCGGGGGTCGCCGGAGGGACACCGTCCCGGCCCGTTGTGCCCACCCGTCCCGCCCCAGCGGGACGAATGCCCACAACGGGGGGCGAGCCACCCGGGGCGCACCGGGCAGAGGCCCGACCCGGGCGCAATGCCCACAACGGGGAGCGCGCCACCCGGGGCGCACCGGACAAGGGCCCCGGCCCCGGGCGGAGTGCCCGGGCCGGCGGGGGTTACTGCACCACCTGGTCGGCGTTCTGCGGCGCCGGGGGGAGTTCGCGCGGCGGGCGGTGCCAGCCGGACTCGCCGCGTGCGCGGAGCCAGGCCGTCGTCTCGGCCGGCGGCATCGCGGCGGCCACCAGCCACCCCTGGACCGCGTCGCAGCCCAGGTCCCGCAGCCGCTCCCAGGTCTCGTCGTCCTCGACGCCCTCGGCGACCACGAGGAGGCCGAGCGAGTGGGCCAGGTCGACGGTGCAGCGGACGATCTCGGCGTCCTCGTTGTCGACGGCCAGGCGGGCCACGAAGGAGCGGTCGATCTTCAGTTCGCTCACGGGCAGGCGCCGCAGGTGGACCAGGGAGGAGTACCCCGTGCCGAAGTCGTCGAGGGACATCTTCACGCCGTGACCGGTGAGCCCCGCCAGGGTGTCGGCGGCGCGCTGCGGGTCCTCCAGCAGGACGTGCTCCGTTATCTCCAACTGGAGCGCGCCCGCCGGGACCCCGTGGCGGGCCAACCGCGCGGCGACGGCGCCCGCGAAGCCGGGGGTGTGGACGTCGCGGGGCGAGACGTTCACGGCGACGGGGACGTTCAGGCCCTGGGCGCGCCACTTGGCGACCTGGCCGAGTGCCGTCTCCAGGACGTACTCGGTGAGGTGCGGCATCAGCCCGGAGGACTCGGCGATGGCGATGAACTCGTCGGGCGGGACCTTCCCGCGCTCCGGGTGCACCCAGCGCACCAGCGCCTCCAGTCCGGCCACGTGTCCGTCGAAGCGGACCTTGGGCTGGTAGTGCAGCTCGACGTCGCCGGCGTCCAGGGCGCGGCGCAGGTCGCCGAGGAGTCCGAGCCGGTCGGGGGTGTTGGAGTCGCGCTTCGACTCGTACACCTCGACGCCCGTGCGGTCCCGCTTGGCCTGGTACATGGCGACGTCGGCGCGCTGGAGCAGGCCTTCGGCGTCCAGCGCGTGGTCGGGGAAGACGGCGACCCCCGCGCTGGCCTCCAGGACGAGCGTGAGGCCGTCGAGGTCGAGCGGCGAGGACAGCTCGGCGGCGAGCTGCCGGGCCACTCGCTGGGCGCTGGTGGTGGAGTCGGCGACGGGCAGGAGGACGGCGAACTCGTCGCCGCCGAGCCGGGCGACCTCCGCACCGCGCGGCAGCGCGAGCCGCAGCCGGTCGGCGATCTGGAGCAGCAGCCGGTCGCCCGCCAGGTGACCGAGCGTGTCGTTGACCGACCGGAAGCGATCGAGGTCGATCAGCACCAGGGCCGCCCTGACGCCTTCGCCCTCCGCCTCCTCCAGAGCGGACCAGGTCCGCTCCAGCAGCCACTGCCGGTTGGGCAGGCCGGTCAGCGGGTCGCGCAATTGTTCCTCCGCCCGCGCGCGGGCGATCCAGAGCGTGGAGTCCAGGGCGATCAGCGGTACGGCGAACAGCGGCAGCACCACCGGCAGGGAGACGGCGACGACGCAGATCAGCGGCGCGATGCCGAGCAGTGCGACCGCCACGAGCCCCTGTCGCAGCAGCGCCGTACGGGCCGCCGTGGGCAGCCCGCCGCTCTGCGGGGCCAACGTGTACCACAACAGCAGCCGGGTCACCACCAGATACGCGGCAGCCGCCAGCGCCACCTCCGGTACGGCCTCGATACCCCATTCGAGGGGACGCCACGGCTGTTCGACCGTCGGTACGTCCCCGAACGCGGCGAGCACCAGGGCCGCCGCGCCGATGCCGAGGATGTCCGCCGCGCCGTGCAGCAGCCCCTGCCGCCAGCGGTGCCGCCGCGCCGCGCCGACCAGGACGACGACGGCGAGGCTGACCAGCCCGGCCGGCACCCACCCGTACAGGAGCAGGACGGCGAGGGTGAGCGCGGCACCGGAGCCCGTGCCGCCCCACCAGCGGTCGCGGCCGAGGGCCACCAGGTGGCCGACGATGATGCCGGTGAGCACGGCGAGCGACCAGCCCGCCGTGGAACCGGGGAAGAGGGCGTGGCCGCCGCTCACCGCGCCGTACAGCCCGGCGGTGAGGACGAAGGCGGCGACGGCCAGGACGATGTTCGGGAGCCTGGAGGCGATGCCCGCGCAGGCCGCGTACGCACGCGGCCGTGGGACCGGGGCGGCACTCTCGGTCGGTTTCATTCCGTCCCTCTCACAGCCGGCGGTGCCGTTGCCACGCGATGGCCCGTTGTCATGTCGGCACGGCCGGAATCATCCCCCGGCCGGGCACGACAGGCGCCCTCTCAACAGTAGGCCGCAGAAGGCTTCGACGGGCAGCGCTCTACTGGTCTTGCCCGAATGCGACCCGGCCACCCTTATCCATCTGGTATGCGCTGAACGGGTGACTCTTTTCGGGCGTTCCCCGGCCTACTGTTCGAGCGGTACCGCCGCCTCGCGCGCCGCGTCGGCACCCTGTTCGAGCAGGACACGGAAGCCGTCCTCATCGAGAACCGGAACCTTCAACTGCATCGCCTTGTCGTATTTCGAACCAGGGTTGTCACCAACAACCACGAAGGCGGTCTTCTTCGAAACGGAACCGGTCACTTTCGCTCCCTGGCTCTGGAGGGCCTCTTTTGCGCCATCCCTGGTGTGGTTCTGCAGGGTGCCGGTGACGACGACGGTCAACCCCTCCAGGGGGCGCGGTCCTTGGTCCTCGCCCGAGCTCTCCTCCTCCATCCGCACCCCGGCCGCACGCCACTTGCGCAGGATCTCCCGGTGCCAGTCCACCTCGAACCACTGCTTCAGCGAGGCGGCGATGGTCGGCCCCACTCCCTCGACGGCCGCCAGCTCCTCCTCGCTCGCCTGCTCGATGCGGTCGATGGAGCGGAACTCGCGTGCGAGCGCCTCCGCCGCCACCGGCCCGACATGACGGATCGACAGCCCGGTGATGATCCGGGCCAGTGGCCGCTGCTTGGCCTCCGCGATGTTCTCCAGCATGGCCAGGGCGTTCTTCCTCGGCTCGCCCTGCTGGTTGGCGAAGACCGTGACGATCTTCTCCTCGCCCGTCTTCGGATCGCGCTTGGGCAGGCCGCTGTCCTGGTCCAGGACATAGGCCTTGATGGGCAGCAACTGCTCGATGGTCAGGTCGAACAGGTCGCCCTCGTCCACCAGCGGCGGCTCGGCCGGCTCCAGGGGCGCGGTCAGCGCCGCCGCCGCCACATAGCCGAAGTTCTCGATGTCGAGGGCCTTGCGGCTGCCCAGGTAGAAGAGGCGCTCACGCAGCTGCGCCGGGCACGTACGGCCGTTCGGACAGCGCAGGTCGACGTCGCCCTCCTTCATCGGCCGCAGCGCCGTCCCGCACTCGGGGCACTCGGCGGGCATGACGAACTCCCGCTCCGTGCCGTCCCGCAGGTCCGCGACCGGCCCGAGGATCTCCGGGATGACGTCACCGGCCTTGCGGAGCACCACCGTGTCGCCGATGAGGACGCCCTTGGCCTTCACCACGTCCTGGTTGTGCAGGGTGGCGAACTCGACCTCCGAGCCCGCGACCGTGACCGGCTCCACCTGCGCGTACGGCGTCACCCGGCCCGTCCGGCCGACACCCACCCGGATGTTGACCAGTTTGGTGTTGACCTCCTCCGGCGCGTACTTCCACGCGATCGCCCAGCGGGGCGCCCGCGAGGTGGAGCCGAGCCGGCCCTGGAGCGGGATCTCGTCGAGCTTGACGACCACGCCGTCGATCTCGTGCTCCACCGAGTGGCGGTTCTCGCCGAAGTACGCGATGAACTCCCGTACGCCGGCGATGTCGTCGACCACCTTGTTGTGCCGGGCCGTCGGCAGACCCCACTCGCGCAGCAGTTCGTACGCTTCCGACAGACGGCTGATCTCCAGGCCGTCACGCGCGCCGATACCGTGCACCACCATGTGCAGCGGGCGGGTGGCGGTGACCTTCGGGTCCTTCTGGCGCAGCGAACCCGCCGCCGCGTTGCGCGGGTTGGCGAAGGGCTTGTCACCGGCCTCCACCAGGCGGGCGTTGAGCTCCTCGAACTTCTCCATCGGGAAGTAGACCTCGCCACGGATCTCGACGAGGTCCGGGATCCGGTCGCCCTTCAGCCGGTCGGGAACGTCGGAGATGGTGCGGATGTTCGGCGTGATGTCCTCGCCCGTGCGGCCGTCGCCACGTGTGGCCGCGCGCGTGAGGCGCCCCTTCTCGTACGTCAGGTTGACGGCGAGGCCGTCGACCTTGAGCTCGCACAGGAAGTGGTACTCCGAGGTGCCGACCTCCTTGGCGACGCGGTCCGCCCAGCCGGCCAGCTCCTCGTCGTCGAAGGCGTTGTCCAGCGACAGCATCCGCTCGCGGTGCTGGACGGCCGTGAACTCCGTCGCGTACGACCCGGCGACCTTCTGGGTCGGCGAATCGGGCGTACGGAGCTCCGGATACTCCTCCTCCAGGGCCTCCAGCGAGCGCAGCAGCCGGTCGAAATCGGCGTCGCTGATGACCGGCTGGTCCTTCACGTAGTACCGGAAGCGGTGCTCCTCGACCTGCTCGGCCAGCTGCGCGTGCTTGTCCCGTGCCTCCGCCGGCACGACGTCCTGCTGTTCGACAGCCACCGTCATTCCTCCCGTTACTGACGTCACTCAGGGTTGTCCGCGAGCGATCTCGCCGCCCTGACGCAGTGGGCGAGCGCGGCACGGGCATACGCGGGCGAAGCACCCGCCAGTCCGCACGACGGGGTGACCACCAGCGACTCGGCGAGAGTCCCCGGATTCAGCCCCAGCCTGCGCCACAGCGTCCTGACACCCATGACGCTACCGGCAGGGTCTGACAATGGAACGTCGGTCGACTCGACGACGCCCACCAACAGCCTCGTGCCGCCCTCGACCGCTTCCCCGATCTGCTCCTCGTCACGCTCGGTGAGCAGCCCGAAATCGAACGAGATGCCCGCCGCGCCCGCGCGCCGCAGCAGCGCGAACGGCACGTCCGGGGCGCACGAGTGCACGATCACGGGCCCGTGTCCCTCGTTCACGGCCATCACGTCCCTGAGCGCGCTCTCCACGACCTGCCGGTCCACCGCCCGGTACGTGCGGTAGCCGCTCGCGGTCCGCACCCGTCCCTGCAGCACCGCCGTCAGCGACGGCTCGTCGAGCTGGAGCACCACGCGGGCGCCGGGGATCCTGCGCCGCACCTCCGCGAGGTGGGCGCGCAGCCCCTCCGCCAGCGAGGACGCCAGGTCCCGGCAGGCGCCGGGGTCGCCGAGTGCCGCCTCGCCGCCCCGCAGCTCCAGGGCGGCGGCCAGCGTCCACGGCCCCACGGCCTGAACCTTCAGGAGTCCCTCGTACCCCTGGGTGAACTCCTCCAGGGCGTCGAGGTCCTCCCCCATCCAGGACCTGGCCCGCCGGGTGTCCCGGCCCGGCCGGTCGCTGACCCGCCAGCCGCTCGGCTCGACGTGCGCGTACATCTCGACGAGCAGCCCGATGGTCCGCCCGATCATGTCGGCACCCGGGCCGCGCGCGGGCAGCTCCGCGAGGAAGGGGAAGTCCTCGAAGGTCCCGGTGACGGTCCTGGCGGCCTCCCGCGCGTCGCCGCCCGGCATGGACCCGATCCCGGTGGCCGGGCCCCAGCTGAAGTCGTCGTCGCTCATCGTCCGGGCCGCACCGTCAGGTCGTTGATCTCCGCGTCGCGCGGCAGGTCGATGGCCGTCAGGATCGCCGTGGCGACCGACTCGGGGTCGATCCAGCGCGAGGCGTCGTACTCCTTGCCCTCCTGCTGGTGCACCTTCGCCTGCATCGGGCTGGCCGTACGGCCCGGGTAGACGGACGTGACGCGTACGCCGTTGCCGTGCTCCTCCTGGCGCAGCGAGTCGGCCAGCGCCTTGAGGCCGTGCTTGGAGGCGGCGTACGCGGACCACTCGGCGTGCGCGTTCAGCCCGGCGCCGGAGTTGACGAACACCACGTGTCCCTGGGAGACCCGCAGCTGCGGCAGGAGGAGCCGGGTCAGTTCGGCGGGCGCGACGAGGTTCACGTCGAGCTGGCTGCGCCAGGCCTTGGTGGTGAGGTCGCCGACCCGCCCGAGGTCGACGACGCCCGCGATGTGCAGCAGCGAGTCGAGCCGGTCCGGGAGGGACTGGTGGGAGAAGGCCCAGGAGAGCCGGTCCGGATTGGCGAGGTCGCCGACGAGCGTGCGGGCACCCGGGTAGGCGCCGACCAGCTCCTTGGCGCGTCCGGCGTCACGGGCCAGCAGGACGAGCTCGTCGCCCCGCTCGTGCAGGCGGCGGGCGACGGCCGCGCCGATGCCGGAACCCGCCCCGGTGATCATGTGTGTAGCCATACGGGCCATGCTCGCATCCGGACGAGGGCTACCGGATCCCGGCGCTCTCCTCCAGGTACGCGAGGGCCGAAACCCCGTCCTCCGCGAAGAACACCAGGTCGGTCAGCGGCACCGGCAGGAAGCCTTCGGCCTCCATGCGCCGGAACTGCTCCTTGAGCCCGTCGTAGAAGCCCGCCGCGTTGAGCAGCACCACGGGCTTGGTGTGCTTGCCGTGCTTCTTCAGCTCCAGGATCTCGGTGGCCTCGTCGAGGGTGCCGGTGCCGCCGACCATGACGACGATCGCGTCCGACTTGGCGAGCATCAGTGCCTTCCGCTCGGCGAGGTCCTCGGCGAAGACCATCTCGTCGGCACCGGCCCGCGCCTTGGCCGCCAGGAACTCCACGGACACGCCGACGAGCCGTCCGCCCGCCTCCTGGACGCCGTCCGCCACGACCTTCATCAGGCCGCAGTCGCTGCCGCCCCACACCAGGGTGTGACCGCCCTTGCCGAGCAGACCGGCGAACTCGCGGGCCGGAACGGTGTACCGCTCGTCGAGGTCGGCGGCGGACAGGAAGACACAAATGTTCATGTTGCAACCGTACGGGGAATCGCGGTCCGGGCCCGGCTGTTGCACCGACCATGACGACAGGACACCGCATCACGATCGAGCAAGGCAGCGAGCACGTACGCGTCGTCCGCGACGGTCACGTGATCGCCGAGAGCCGACGGCCGCTGGTGCTGCGCGAAACGGGCTGTCCCGTGCGCTACTACCTGCCCACGGCGGACGTCCGGATGGACCTGCTGTCCCCGTCGGACACGCACACGTACTGCCCGTTCAAGGGCACGGCGTCCTACTGGTCGCTGGACGGGGCGAAGGACGCGGTGTGGGCGTACCCCGACCCGAAGCCGGACGTCGCGGAGATCAAGGGCCACCTCTGTTTCTACGAAACAGAGGTGGTGTGACGGCGGTGTACGAACCGCCGTACGGCGCCGACCCGGCGGCCCTCGGGGGATCCGCCGAGCAGACCGGGCGGCCCACGCGGCTCCTGGCGGACGGCCGGCGCGGCGACGCGCTCGCGCCAGACCCATGCGGTGGCCCCCAGCCCCCGGCCCGCTCACTGAAGCGGTGGTTCACCCCCCGAAACGCACCACGCTCACCGTGCCGTCGGCCCGGAAGACGGGACGGGCACCTCGGCGGACCAGAACGCGGAACGGACATTGGGGGTGGGCACCTGCCCGAGGGGGTAGGCAGGGCCGTTGGGTTCGGAGGTGGGCTCGGCGACGGGTGACTTGGCTACGCAGGGGGTGGCGACTTCGAAGAAGGCTTGGCCCTTGTAGCCGAAGCTCAACTGGAGCTGGAACCCGTCCCGTGACTTGGCAAAAATGGCGGGCATCTCCCGAGACTGGTTCACAGAAGTGATCTTGTAGCCGCTCCCCTTCCAGAACCGCTCGATGACACCCAAGAAGTTGCCGCGCCGCTCGTTGGAGATGATGGTGGTAACAGTCCGACGCCGGTTGACCTGACACGATCCGGCTGTGGTCACGTGATGGGCCCACTCAATCTCCGGCACAACCGCTGAAATGGTTGCGTCCAGCATCGCATCCGCCCGTTCAGCGGCCTCCTGCATGTCCATGATGGTCGTCGCTCCAGTTCCACGCGCGCCTTCCGCACCTGTACACCCTGCAACAAGGACGCTGACGAGCGCCGTTGACATCGCCAATCGCGCACCTCGTACCCATCTCATCGCCGCTCCTCCTTGGTGATTTCGTTGGGCTTCCCTCCGACGATCCGGGCGATGCTCTCTGCTGAATCCAGGTCCAATTTCGGGTCGAAGTACTGCGAGTGCGCGTCCATCAACCCCAGCTGCAACCCCTCCGACGCGCTGGCACCGGCGAACGGAGGGCCGGGGTCGACCTTGAAGCGTTGGGCGCCGAAGGCCTCGCTCGCCGGGTCCTTGCCGAAGTAGTTGTCGTCGTTTCCCCGGTCGACGACGTCACCGTAGAAGAGTGAGCCGACGGGGCCGGCGAAGGCCATCTCGCCCTTTGTCGGGGCCCTGGTGACCAGGTCGTTGTCGGCCGCTCCGACGAAGACGTGGCTTTCGTCGACACCGAGGTCTCTCGCCCTTTCCACACCCACTCCCGGACTTCCCAGCAGAATCACGTCGTCGACTCCCGGAATACCGCCGGACTGCTTTGCCGCCGTGCCCACGGTGAACGAGCCGTAGGAGTGGCCGATCGCCGTCAGGTGGGGGTCGGCGTTCGAGTTGGTCGCTTCCAGTCCCGCCATGAACCGGTTGTACGCGGGGGCTCCTCGCTCCGCATCACTCTCGGTCATGACGTCCGCGAGCTGAGGCGCGTCGTAGCCCAGCCAGATGATGGAGGCGCTGGAGGGATCCACCCGCCGTGCCCCGATCGCCGTGTCCTCGGCCCGTTTCATCGTGTCCTCGACGAACTCCCCGTTCAGCTTCGTGCCCAGGCCCGGCACGTATGCCGAGACGTTCCGCGAGGTGTCGGGGTTGCCGTAGGCGACGATCGCGCGGCCGTTGCCCTCGTCGCCGATGCCCAGCAGGTACATCGGCGGGACGCTCGGTTGGCTGAGGCGGCCCTGGATCATGCGGAGCGCCTCCAGCTTTGTGCGGGAGTCGTCATCGTGGCGCCGGGCCAGTTCGTCGATGAGCACCGGCAGGTGGTTGCGGTTCGCCTCGTCACGTACCGCCGCGGGGATGCCGTCCAGGCCGCCGATCAGGTCCGGGGCGATGTCGATGTACTCGCGGCGCTGCTCTTCGGGGAGGCCGTCCCACCAGGCCTTGAGTTCGGCCGGGGACCTGTCGGCGGGGATGCCGTCTCCGAGGTGGCGCCCCGCCGCGGCGCGGACGTCCGCGGTGTCGCGTGCGGCGTCGGCGAGGGTGGCCGTGGTGACGTCCAGGCCTTTCGCCGCCCTGAGGCGGTCCAGCGTCGCCGCGTACTTGAGGTCGATTTCCGTGGCCGCGCGGACCGCGCGGGCGATGCGGTCCGCGAGGGCCTGGGCCTTTTCCGCGTTCGGGTTGAGCGGCCGGACCGTCGGGGGCGGGCCGGCCAGGCCCGGGGCACGGTCCAGGGGCAGGCGGGCGTCACCGCGGGCCTGGCCGCCCGGGGTGGGAGTCTCACCCGCACGTGTGGCCGTGGTGCCGGGCGGGAAGCTGACGGAGCCGTCCTCGTGGACGGTGAACCGCAGCTCGGCCGCCTCGTCCAGCGCCTGCCGCAACTGCTTCTGGGGCACCGCCAGTTCCGCCGCCAGGGCGTTCAGGGTGGTACGGATCAGGCCGCACTCGGTGTGCAGGTACTGGTAGTTGCGGCTCAGCCGCTGGAGGCGCGCGAGGGCCGCCGCCGCGGACCGGCTGTCCTGGGTCTCCCGCAGCCGCGCCGTCATCAGGCGGTCCACGCGGACGCGGTCCGAGCCCGACCGGCTGGACTCCGCGTGCCACGCGTCGCCCGCGTCCTCCAGCGCGGCCGGCCTCAGGTCCCGCAGGAGTCGCCACGTCAGGGTGGTGCCGCTCACCGCTGCCGGCCGCCCTCCGGGACGGCGTGGAAGGCATGCCCGACCCCCGTGTCGGTCTCGCCCATCTCCTTGGCGACCTTCGCGAGGGCGCCGGTCAGGTACGCGCACTCGTCCCGTACGGCCGCGAGACGCTCCTCCCAGGAGGTCAGCACGGCCCGTAAGGAGGCCACCGACGTCAGCCCCGCGCCCGCCGCCCCGACGCCCTCGTGGGCGGTGCCGAGCGAGCGGCGGCCGCTCTCGGTCCGGACGCGCAACTCATCGGCGGCGCCGGAGGCACCGGTCCAGGGCCCGCCGCTGTGCTTGAGCCCGCCGTGCCCCGGGGCCAGGTCGAGCAGTTCCTGCCAGCGCTGCGTATACGTCACGTACGCCATCCCCCGCACGTCGAAGGTCACGCACAGCGACGCGCTGTGCGCGCGGTGACGTTAGCGCAGGCGGCGGGCCGGTGAACCGCACCGCCGCGGACCGGTGTCCCCGGTTGACGCGGGTTCGCTCAGGCGCTGACCGGCGTCCGGCGGGTCGTCGTGGCGATGGTGGCCGAGCCGACCACGCGGGTGCCGTCGTAGAGGACGATCGCCTGGCCGGGGGCGACGCCGCGGACGGGCTCCTCGAAGGACACGTGGAGTTCGCCGTCCGCGAGGGTCGCCGTGACCGGGGTCTCGTCGCCGTGGGCGCGGAGCTGGGCGGTGTAGGCGCCGGGTCCCGAGGGGGCGGTGCCGCACCAGCGGGGCTTGATGGCCGTCAGGGCGGTGACGTCGAGCGCCTCGGCGGGGCCCACCGTCACGGTGTTGTTCACGGGCGAGATGTCCAGGACGTACCGGGGCTTGCCGTCCGGGGCGGGGTGGCCGATGCGCAGGCCCTTGCGCTGGCCGATGGTGAAGCCGTACGCGCCCTCGTGGGTGCCGACCTTGGCGCCGGACTCGTCGACGATGTCGCCCTCCGCCTTGCCCAGGCGGGAGGCGAGGAAGCCCTGGGTGTCACCGTCCGCGATGAAGCAGATGTCGTGGCTGTCGGGCTTCTTCGCCACGGCCAGGCCCCGCCGCTCCGCCTCCGCGCGGATCTCGTCCTTGGTGGTGAGGGTGTCGCCCAGCGGGAACATCGCGTGCGCGAGCTGCTTCTCGTCCAGGACCCCGAGGACGTACGACTGGTCCTTGGCCATGTCGGAGGCGCGGTGGAGCTCCCGGGTGCCGTCCTCGCGGGTGACGACGGTGGCGTAGTGGCCGGTGCAGACCGCGTCGAAGCCCAGCGCGAGCGCCTTGTCCAGCAGAGCCGCGAACTTGATCTTCTCGTTGCAGCGCAGGCACGGGTTGGGGGTGCGCCCGGCCTCGTACTCGGCGATGAAGTCGTCGACGACGTCCTCGCGGAACCGCTCGGCCAGGTCCCACACGTAGAACGGGATGCCGATGACGTCGGCCGCGCGGCGGGCGTCGCGCGAGTCCTCGATGGTGCAACAGCCCCGCGCGCCGGTACGGAAGGACTGCGGGTTCGCGGACAGGGCGAGGTGCACGCCGGTGACGTCGTGGCCGGCCTCGGCGGCGCGGGCGGCGGCGACGGCGGAGTCCACGCCGCCCGACATGGCGGCGAGCACACGGAGCGGGCGCTGGGGAGTGTGAGTCATAGCCCTACCAGGGTACGGGCCCCGGGAACCATGGTCCCCCGAGTATGCGTTCACGGTCACATGGACGGGAAAAAGCGGGGGCCGGTCGTCGGGCGTCGGGCGGTGCTGATCGGCGGCGGGGCGGCCGTCGTGGGCGCGGCGGTGCTGGCGCGCGACGAGCTGCGGAGTGCCTGGTACCGGGTGCCGGGGGTGGAGAAGGACCGCGTCGAGGGCGAGCTGGACCACGCGGGGGCGGAATGGACGGCGGCCTCGCGGGCGAACTGGCGGCGGGCCGACCGGCCGGACGACTTCACCATCGACCGGGTCGTGATCCATGTGGTGCAGGGCAGCTTTCCGACCGCCTTGAAGGTGTTCAAGGACCCCGGGCACGGGGCGGCGACGCACTACGTCGTACGGAAGGACGGGCACGTCGCCCAGATGATCCGTGAGCTGGACGTGGCCTTCCACGCGGGCGACCGGGACATGAACGAGCGCAGCATCGGCATCGAGCACGAGGGGTTCGTGGACCGGCCGCAGGATTTCACCGCCGCGATGTACGCGTCGTCGGCGCGGCTGACGGCCGGGATATGCGCGCGGTACGGGATACCGGTGGACCGCGAGCACATCATCGGCCATGTGGAGGTGGAGGGCACCGACCACACCGATCCGGGGCCGCACTGGGACTGGGACCGGTACATGAGGCTCGTGCGGGACGCCTCCCGGGCCCCGCGGACGACGGCTAGCTGAGGCCGGCGGTCCGGGCGCGTTCCACCGCCGGGCCGATGGCCTTGGCGACCGCTTCGACGTCGGCGCGGGTCGAGGTGTGCCCGAGTGTGAAGCGGAGCGTGCCGCGCGCCAGGTCCGGGTCGGTGCCGGTGGCCAGCAGGACGTGGCTGGGCTGGGCCACGCCGGCCGTGCAGGCGGATCCGGTGGAGCACTCGATGCCCTGGGCGTCGAGGAGCAGCAGCAGCGAGTCGCCCTCGCAGCCGGGGAAGGAGAAGTGGGCGTTGGCGGGCAGGCGGCCCTCGGTGGCGGGGTCGCCGCCGAGGACGGCGTCCGGGACGGCCGTACGGACGGCGTCGACCAGGTCGTCGCGCAGGGCGCCGATCTCGCGGGCGTACTCCGCGCGGCGCTCGGCCGCCAGCCGTCCCGCCACCGCGAAGGCGGCGACGGCCGGGACGTCGAGCGTGCCGGAGCGGACGTGGCGCTCCTGCCCGCCGCCGTGCAGCACCGGCACGGGGCTGTACTCGCGGCCCAGGAGCAACGCCCCGATGCCGTAGGGGCCGCCGATCTTGTGGCTGGAAACCGTCATGGCGGCGAGGCCGGAGTCGGCGAAGCCCACCGGGACCTGGCCGAAGGCCTGGACGGCGTCGGAGTGCAGCGGGACGTCGAACTCCCGCGCGACGGCGGCCAGTTCCCGTACCGGCATGACGGTGCCGATCTCGTTGTTGGCCCACATCACGGTGGCGAGGGCGACGGTCGAGGGGTCGCGCTCGATGGCTTCCCGGAGGGCGTCGGGGTGGACGCGCCCGTACCGGTCCACGGGCAGGTACTCGATGGCGGCGTCCTCGTGCTCGCCGAGCCAGTGCACGGCGTCGAGGACGGCGTGGTGCTCGACCGGGCTGGCCAGCACCCGCACGCGGCGCGGGTCCGCGTCCCGGCGGGCCCAGTACAGGCCCTTGACGGCGAGGTTGTCCGCCTCCGTGCCGCCGGAGGTCAGCACGACCTCGCTGGGGCGCGCGCCGAGTGCCTCGGCGAGGGCCTCGCGGGCCTCCTCGACGGTACGGCGGGCCCGGCGGCCGGCGGCGTGCAGCGAGGACGCGTTGCCCGTGACGGCGAGCTGGGCGGTCATCGCCTCGATCGCCTCCGGCAGCATCGGAGTGGTCGCGGCGTGGTCGAGGTATGCCATGGTGCAACGATTCTACGAGCCCTCCGACGTCGGAGGATCAGCGCCGTATCGGCCGTATCCGCCCCGGCCGCCCCGCCGGGGTCGGCGCCACCCGGTTCAGCCGTGTCAGGCGATGCTCCAGGAGACCGTGCCGTCCATGGTGACCAGGGTGGCCAGGACGGCGAGGTCGGCGACGCCGAGGCCGAGGCCGAGCATGGCCCGTCCCCGGCGTGTGGTGCCGCGCCGCAGGGCGAGGACGGCGAGGCCGATGGCGATGGGCCCGAGCAGGATGTTCATCACCAGCAGGCCCACCAGGCCCAGGACGAACGCGGCGACGGCCATCCCGTCGGCGTCACGCACACGGCTCCGGGGGCGGGGGGTGGAGGTGGTGAGTTCCATGGCTGTCTCCTCAGCGGTGCTGTCGTTCCCGGATGGCGAAGATCAGCAGCCAGGCGCCGATGACGGTCGCGGCGACCAGTGTGACCGGGACGGGCACGTGGGCCACGGTCCCGAGGACGACACCCAGCATCAGCAGGGCGGCGACGATGAAGAACATCGGATGACCTCCCTCGGTCCTCAGTAGGGTTGAATCGGAAAACACTTGTTCACTGACTACCCAGTCTAGCGACCCTCAGTCTGGAACGGCTCGGAGAACGGTTGTTTACTGAATGGCATGAGTCACACGTCCGGGATCCGTCAGGCCCAGAAACAGAAGACCCGTCAGGCGCTCCTGGACGCCGCCCTCCGGCTGCTGGAGGAGCAGAGCCTGAGCAGCCTCGGCCTGCGCGAGGTGACCCGCGCGGTGGGCGTCGCCCCGGCGGCCTTCTACCGGCACTTCCGGGACACCGCGGACCTCGGCGTCGCCCTCGTCGACGAGGCCCTCGGCAGCCTGCACGGAACGATCCGTACGACCCTGGCGGCGACCGGCGACAGCGACGAACGGATCGCCGCCACCGTCGAGTTGATCGCCGGGCTCGTACGCGGGTACCCCGCTCACGTCCGGTTCATCGCCCGTGAACGGCACGGCGGCGTGGCACCGGTGCGCGAGGCCATCGGCGGCCAACTCGACCGGTTCGCCCACGAGGTGGCCGACGAGCTGGCCAGGCACCCCGGGAGCGAGGCGTGGGAGCGGGACGACCTGCTCATGCTCGCCGGGCTGTACGTCGACCACATGGTGATGACCGCCTCGGCGTTCCTGGCGACACCCCCGCGGGAGTGGGACCGGGTGGCACGGACCGCGCGGCGCCAGTTGCGGCTGGTCAGCCTGGGGCGCCGGCACTGGCTGGACTGACGTCCGCGTACGGGGCGAGCCGCCGCCGCGGCGGCTGGTCGGTGGTGGCCGCCCGGTGGGCAGGCACGGCCCGCCCGGAAGAGCCGGGGCGTCGCGCGACGTTCGGCGACCGGGCACCGGCCTTGGCGACGAGCCCGTAGGGATCCACGGTGTACGCCCCTGGCGCCTCCGTACCGCCGTGGCGGCGGCGCAGCCGCAGTCGCCGGTCGGCGGAGACGGAGTCATGCGAGGAGGCCCGGGTCCACGTCCGGCGCCAGGGCGCCCGACCGGCGGTCCGGCCGACGAGGATGCGTCGACTCGGCGGCCGGGCCGGTGACATGAAGCCCGGCAGCGGCGCGACGCCGCCGTGCCGGCCGCGCTCGGCGTGGCCGGGGGCGCCGGACGCGAAGAGCGCCTCGGCGTCCCGGTGGATGGTGCGTACGGAGACGTCGAGGCGCTCGGCGAGCTCGGCGGCGGGGACCAGGCCCCGCCTTGAGGAGCAGGAGGATTCAGAGGCGGCCGGCCGGACTTCAGCCCTGGGCCATCAGCCCCTGGGTGCGCGCGCGAGTTGACGGGACTGGGCGACCAGGCGGTCGGCGCTGTCCCAGACCTCCGCGTCCTCCTCCAGGAAACCGCCCGCGAGGTTGCGGGTGGTGATGGAGACGCGCAGCGGGCCGGGGGCGGGGCGGCACCGTATGTGGGTGGTGAGCTCCACGGTGGGCGTCCAGCCGGTGAGGCCGAGCTCGAAGGAGGTCGGGGGCAGGGCGTCGACGGTGAGCAGCAGGGACAGCGGGTCCGGCTCGCGGCCGTCGGCCAGGCCGAACCAGCCGCGCATCTCCCCCTTGCCGGACGGGGCGCCGACGGCCCAGCCCAGGGTGGTGGGGTCGAGCTTGATGTCGAGGCGCTCGGTGATGGCGGAGGAGCCGGGGATGGGTGCCGGCCCGTCGGACGGGCCGAGGCAGTGCTCGCGCGGCGGGATCGCCGGCGGCTTGGCCGTCGTCCGTACGTCGTCGGGCAGGGCGTCCAGGTCGCCGTAGGAGGCGAGGACCCGGATGCGCTCGACCTCGGTGCCGTCCTCCGCGTACTGGAAGAGCGAGGCCTGGCCGGTGGAGAGGGTGCGGCCGGAACGGACCGTCTCCGTCCGGATCACGGCGGGGCCCGGCGCGGACGGCGTCAGGTAGTGCGCCGAGATGGTGAACGGGTCGGGATGCGGCAGGGCTTCGCCGAGCGCACGGCCGAGCAGGGCGAGCAGGTAGCCGCCGTTGACGGCCTGGATGATCGTCCAGCCGGCGGAGAGCTCCGCGTCGTAGACGCCCGGCTCGCGGAGGGTCACCGCGGTGTCGCGGTCGAACTCGCTGTCCATGTCCGGCACAGTACAACAGGAAATTACTAAGCGGTAGCTTTTCCGGGGAGCTGCTCCTCCTCCCTCGCCGTCGACCGCCGGTTCCACGCACGGGGCGCCCGCCAGTGGTAGCGCATCGCCAGCAGGCGCAGCAGGAAGGTGGTCACGGCGGCGAGGGCGCTGGTGAAAGGGTTCAGCATCTCGAAGCGGATGCAGAGCGCCACCATGGTGGCGCCCACGATGGCCGGCACGGCGTACAGGTCCCGGTCCCAGCGGAGCAGCGACGGCACCTCGTTGGCCAGGACGTCGCGGAGGACGCCACCGCCGACACCGGTGGCGAGACCGAGCACCGCGGAGAAGGTGAGACCCAGGCCGTACTCGTACGCCTTGGTCGTGCCCGCGACGCAGAACAGCCCCAGCCCCGCGGCGTCGAAGACGTTCACGGCCGCCTGCGTCCGCTCGACCACCGGGTGCAGGAAGAAGACGAGCACGGTGGCGACGAGGGGCATGACGAAGTACCCCAGGTCGGTGAACGCGGCGGGCGGTACGGCGCCGATCACCAGGTCCCGGAACAGCCCTCCGCCCAGGGCGGTCACCTCGGCGAGGACGGCGATGCCGAAGACGTCGAAGTTCTTGCGCACGGCGAGCAGGGCGCCGGAGATCGCGAACACGAAGATCCCGGCGAGGTCGAGCGCGTGTTGCACGGAGGGGGTGAAGAATTCCTGGAGCACCGCCCAATTGTGCCGGTTCTCCCCGGGGGCTCCGCCCCCGCCGGACCGCTACCCCCGCGCGTCCCCCGCCGGTACACGGACCACCGTGCCGGGCGGGCCCGGCTTGCGCCGGTGGTGCGGGTCGCGTGCCTGGGCCTGCGGCGGAATCCACCCCCGGCCCGCCCCGGGAAGGGGGACACCCCCCACGGAGCGGCCCCCACGGCAACCGACACGGGCGGGACCCCCGGGAGCGGCCCCCACGCCAACCGACACGGGCGGGACCCCCGGGGCGCGGACCTCACGCCAACCGACGCCCGGGCGGGGTGGTCCCGAGGGGCCACCCCGCGCGGGTCAGGGGTTCTTCGGGTCCTCGTCGTCCGGGGACGGCTCCTTGGACGGGGCCGGGATCACCGGGGCCGACGGGGCCGACGGCTCCGGCGCGGCGGACGCCTCCCCAGCGGACGCTTCCGCGGCGGACGCCTCCGAGGCGGACGCGCCCGACGCGGCGGCCTTCGTCGCCGGCACGATCTCGATCGCCTCGCCCGCCGAGGCCAGCGCCGTGTCGCCCGGCGCCTGGTCCGGGGCGTTCTCCGGGTGGTGGCACGCCACCCGCCGGCCGGGGGCCAGCTCCAGCAGCGGGGGCTCCTTGACCGTGCAGACCTGCGTCGCCTTCCAGCAGCGCGTGTGGAACCGGCACCCGCTCGGCGGGGCGATCGGCGACGGCACGTCACCCTTGAGCAGGATCCGCTCGCTCTTGGCCCCCCGCCGCCTCGGGTCCGGTACCGGGACCGCCGACATCAGGGCCTTGGTGTACGGGTGCATCGGCGCCTCGTACAGCGACGTACGGTCCGCCAGCTCCACGATCTTGCCGAGGTACATCACCGCGATCCGGTCGGAGACGTGCCGGATGACCGACAGGTCGTGGGCGATGATCACGTACGTCAGGCCCAGCTCCTCCTGGAGGTCGTCCAGCAGGTTCACCACCTGCGCCTGGATCGACACGTCCAGCGCCGAGACCGGCTCGTCGGCGACGACGAGCCGCGGCTTCAGGGCGAGCGCCCGCGCGATGCCAATGCGCTGGCGCTGGCCGCCCGAGAACTCGTGCGGGTAGCGGTTGTAGTGCTCGGGGCTCAGGCCCACCCGCTCCAGGAGGCCCTGGACCTCCTTCTTGACCCCGCCCTCCGGCTCCACACCCTGGAGCCGGAACGGCGCGGAGACGATCGAACCGATGGTGTGCCGCGGGTTCAGCGACCCGTACGGGTCCTGGAAGATCATCTGGATGTCGCGCCGGAACGGCCGCATCCCGCCCGTGCTCAGGTGCGTGATGTCGGTACCGTCGAACTCGACCTTGCCACCGCTGGGCTCCAGCAGCCGGGTGATCAGCCGGCCCATCGTCGACTTGCCGCAGCCCGACTCGCCGACCACGCCGAGGGTCTCACCGCGGCGCACCTCGAAGTCGATGCCGTCGACCGCCTTGACGGCGCCGACCTGCCGCTGGAGCAGCCCCTTCTTGATGGGGAAGTGTTTGACCAGGCCCTCGACCTTGAGCAGGGGGCCGGCATCGGTACGCGTCGGTTCGTTGGTCACAGCTTCGGCGCAATCTCTTCGGTCCAGATCCGCGTGCGCTCCGCCTGGTCCATGTGGCAGGCCGAGAAGTGGCCGGAGCCCACTTCACGCAGTTCCGGGCGCTCGGTGCGGGTGATCCCGCCCTTGGGCACATCCGCGTACGGGCAGCGCGGGTTGAAGGCGCAGCCGCTCGGTACGTTGATGAGGGACGGCGGCTGGCCCTTGACCGGGATGAGCCGGTCGGTCTGCTCCCGGTCGATGCGGGGCATCGAGCCGAGCAGGCCCCAGGTGTAGGGGTGCTGCGGCTCGTAGAAGATCTTGTCGACGGGGCCGCGCTCCACGCACCGGCCGCCGTACATCACCAGGATGTCGTCGGCGATCTCGGCCACCACGCCGAGGTCGTGCGTGATGATGACGACCGCCGAGCCGAACTCCTTCTGCAGGTCCCGGATGAGGTCGAGGATCTGCGCCTGGACGGTGACGTCCAGCGCGGTCGTCGGCTCGTCGGCGATCAGCAGCTCGGGGTTGTTGACCAGCGCCATGGCGATCATCGCGCGCTGGCGCATACCGCCGGAGAACTCGTGCGGGTAGGAGTCGACGCGCTTGCCGGGCTCGGGGATGCCGACGCGGTCCAGCAGTTCGATGGCCCGGGTGCGGGCGACCTTCTTCGTGACCTTGTTGTGGATGCGGTACGCCTCCACGATCTGGTTGCCGACTGTGTAGTACGGGTGCATCGCGGACAGCGGGTCCTGGAAGATCATCGCCATCTCACGGCCGCGGAGCCGCCGCACCTCGTCCGGGTCGGCGTTCACCAGCTCCTTGCCGTCGAGCCAGATCTCGCCGCTCATCCGTACGTTCTTGCCCCGCGCGCCGAGCCGGTGCAGGCCCATGATGGCGAGTGAGGTGACGGACTTGCCGGAGCCGGACTCGCCGACGACGCCGAGGGTCTTGCCCTTCTCCAGCTGGAAGGAGAGCCCGTCGACGGACTTGACCAGGCCGTCGTCGGTGGGGAAGTGGACCTTGAGGTCGCGTACGTCGAGGAAGGCGCGCGGTTCGGAGGTGCCGGGGCGGTCCTCCACCACGGCGCCGGTCTTGGACAGTTCGGTCATGACACCCTCACGCGCGGGTCGACGACGGCGTACAGAAGGTCAACCACGAGGTTGAGGAAGACGACGAAGAACGCCGCGAGCAGAGTGACGCCGAGGATCGGCGGCAGGTCGTTGGCGACGATCGACTGCACCGCGTACTCACCGATGCCGTGGAGCGAGTACACGGTCTCGGTGATGACGGCGCCGCCGAGCAGCAGGCCGATGTCCATCCCGAAGACGGTGACGATCGGGGTGAGCGCGGCCCGCAGGCCGTGCTTGGCGACGACCCGCCGCTCCCGCATGCCCTTGGCGCGGGCGGTACGGATGAAGTCCTCGCTCATCGCCTCCAGCATCCCGGAGCGGGTGAGGCGGGCGTAGATGGCCGCGTACAGCAGGGCGAGCGAACACCACGGCAGGAAGAGCGTGTTGGCCCACTGCGAGGGATTCTCGGCGAACGGCACGTACGTCCGGCCGAAGATCTCCAGCTTGTAGCTGAAGAGCAGCAGGAAGAGCTGGGCGGTGAAGAAGATCGGCAGCGAGACGCCGGCGAGCGCGCCGCCCATGGCGGCACGGTCGAAGAACGAGCCGGGCTTGAGCGCGGAGATGACGCCGACGACGATGCCGGAGACCAGCCACAGCACGGCCGCGCCGATGGCGAGGGAGATGGTGACCGGCAGCCGGTCGACGAGCTCCGGCCAGACCTCCAGGTTGGTCTTGAAGGAGTAACCGAAGCAGGGCGCGTCGCACTGCACGACGGTGGGGCCCCGCTCATAGGTGGCGCCGGTGACGATCCCCCTGATGAAGTCCCAGTACTGGACGTAGACCGGTTCATCGAGGCCAAGATTCCGCTTGACCGCTTCGATGTCCGCGGGCGTGGGGTTCTTGCCGATGTACTGCTGGGCCAGCTGATCGACCGTCTGGCCGGCCAGCTTCGGCAGGATGAAGAAGATGCCGAAGGTGACCGCCGTGACGACCAGCAGCAGGATCACTGCCGCGATCAGTCGGCGGATGATGTACGAGATCACGGGGACCGGCGCCGGTGCCCGCGGGCCGCACCGTGGATGCGGGGGCCCGCGGGCACCAATGCCTTCACCTGCCTTCCGGGGCTACTTCTTCGTGGTGCCGATGTTGAGGTAGTCGTACTGCCCGCTCCAGGCCGCGGAAGCCACCATGTTGGTGCCGTGCGGCGAGCGGTAGTTCAGGACCTTGAAGTACGACAGCGGGACGATGGCCGCCTGCTCCATGACCTTCTTGTCGACCTGGACGTACGCGGCGTTGCGCGCGTTCTCGTCCGTGTTGGCGATGGCGTCGTCCAGCAGCTTGTTGATCGCCGGGTCGTTCAGCTCGGACAGGTTGGTGTTGCCGGACTGGCCGATGGCCTTGCCGTGGACGATCTGCTGGAGGTAGCCGTAGCCGGTCGGCCAGTCGGCACCCCACTGCATCATGATCAGGCCGATGTTCTCCTTCTTGGTGAAGGACGGGACACCGGCGTAGTCGCTGAAGTACTTGCTGCCCGGGTACTGCTTGATCTTGGCGTCGATGCCGACCTTCTTCAGCGACGCGACGACGGCGGTGGCGGCGTCGATCTCGGGCTTGCGCTCGCTGCGGGCGGAGATGAAGGTGGAGATCTTCTCCTGGCCGCAGGCCTTCAGATGCTGCTTGGCCTTGGCCTCGTCGCCCTTGTTGTCCTTGCTGGGGTACAGGTCGAACTTCTCGTGGCCCGGCAGGTCGTTCGGCATCACGGTGGTGGCGATGTCACCGCGGATCGGGCCGCCCATCGCGGTCTGCACGGAGACCTTGTCGATGGCGTACTGCACGGCCTTGCGGCACTCGACGTTGTCGAACGGCTTCACCTTGGTGTTGATCGCCGTGTAGACGAGCCGGCCACCGTAGGTGTTGTCGGTGTTGGCCTTGAGGTCCGCCTTGGACATGACCTTCGCCTGTGTCTGGGCGTCGACGCCGCCGCCCTTGAGGTCGGCGATGATGTCGCCCGACATCAGGTCCTTGTCGATGGTGGCCTGGTTGACCTTGAGGTTCAGGACGATCTTGTCCGGGTACTGCTTGCGCAGCGGGTCGGTCTTGGCGTCCCAGTGCTCGTTGCGGACGAGGACGACCTGCTGGCCGTCCTTGTAGGTCTCGAACTTGTACGAGCCGGAGGACAGGATCGACTTGGTGTAGTCCGCGCCCTTGTCCTTGGCCCTCGGCACCGGGGCGGTCTGCGGGGCGCTGACCAGGTAGTCGAAGTCCGCGAAGGGCTTGTTGAGCTTGAAGACGATGGTGTGGTCGTCCGGCGTCTGGATGGACGCCAGGCCCTTCTCGCTCTTGTCCTTGTACGGGCCCTTGTACTTGGCCGGGTCGTCCAGGAGCTGCTGGAAGTAGTTCGGGCCGTTGGACAGCACGTCACGCGCGAAGTTCGAGCGCTCGATGGCGTACTTGACGTCCTTGGCCGTGACCGGCGTGCCGTCGCTGTACTTGACGCCCTGGCGGATCTTGTACGTCCAGGTCTTGCCACCGTCGCTGGGGGTACCCATGCCCTCGGCGAGGTCGGCGACGAGCTCGTTGCCCTTCTCGCCGGGGCCCGGCTTGAAGGTCGTCAGCGGGCGGGCGTACAGCCGGCTGAAGTTGTAGATGAACGAGTAGTACGTGTTGCCCGGGTCGAAGGACTCGGGGGCGTCGGCCATCGCGTAGGTGACCGTGCCGCCCTTCTTGTCCGAGGCGTTGACGACACCGGTCGTCGCGGCGTTCGCCTTGGCATTGCCCTTGGCACTCGAGTCGCCGTCGTCCGCCTTGCTGCAGCCCGCGAGGAGCAGGCTGGCACTGCTGACGACCGCGATTGCGGCCACTGCTGACCTTCGCATTTTCGTCGAACTCCCCTTTGTTTTCGGAAACTTGTCGGTACGGTCCGGGCCCGGTGGTGCGGCCGCCGCGGATGACGTGGCAGACGTCAGCGGCTGCGCGGGTCCAGAGCGTCCCGAAGGCCATCACCGAGCAGGTTGAAGGCCAGTACGGTGATGAAGATCGCGAGGCCGGGGACGAGCATGTACTGCGGATCGACCTCGAAGAAGTCGACCGCCTCCCTCAGCATGCCGCCCCATGAGGCCTGCGGTGGCTGGATTCCGACGCCGAGGAAGCTGAGCGATGCCTCGAAGATGATGTTGGTCGGAATGAGCAGTGTCGCGTAGACGGTGATCGGTCCCACGAGGTTCGGCAGCAGCTCGCGGAAGAGGATGTACGGGCCGCGGGCCCCCATCCCGCGCGAGGCGTCGATGAACTCCCGTTCCCGCAGGGCCAGGGTCTGACCGCGCACGATACGGGCCATGTAGGGCCAGTTGAAGAACCCGATGACGAAGATGAGCACGCTGATGTGCAGGGGCAGGCCCTCCAGGCCGAAGGCACCGCCCTGCAAGGTCGCCGAGATGGCGATGGCGAACAGCAGCAGCGGGAAGGCGAGGAACGTGTCCATGAGCCGGCTGATCACGGTGTCCACACGGCCGCCGTAGTACCCGGCGATCAGGCCGAGCACCACACCGATGACGTTGGACAGGATCGTCGCGCCGAAGGCGACGACCAGCGAGACCCAGGAGCCCTCCAGAATGCGGGCGAGGATGTCGCGGCCGAACTTCGGATCGACGCCCAGCGGGTGGTCCCAGCTCATCCCGCCGAATCCGCCCTTGGGGAGCGAGGTGTTGGGATCGACCAGGTCCTGCTGGAAGGCGTTGGGGTCGAGACCCAGCATCGCCTGGAGCGGCCGGGAGAGCGCGGCGATCAGGACGAGCAGAACGACGATCACTCCGCCGGTCACGGCCAGCTTGTCCCGCTTGAAGCGGGTCCAGGCGATCTGACCGAGTGAACGACCTTCGATCTGCTTGGACTTGACGCCTTCAAGTACGGCCTCAGGCGCTGCCTCGGCCTGCGATCCGGTGGTCTCAATGGGTGCGGTCATCGTCCCTCGTGCTCGCCCGTGCCGACGGTCGCCGACAGTGCTCGACGGACCACCCGGGTCTGCGGCGCGGTCCGTTCAGGGGATGCGCGAATGCGCTGCACGCATGTGCGACCACCCCTGGTTGGGGGGAGTCTTCAATGGGTTCACGATCACCCGCCAGACCTCACCGGGAATGTTTGCGCAACCGTGATGCGGGTCGTCGGCTTCCGTTATCCGGACGGGTCGGCCGCCTCAGCGGACCAACTCGGCCGGTATTCCATCGAAACGGACAAGCGAAAACGGACAAGCGGGAGCGTCAGCCGCGAGGCGGGTATCCGTACCCCGTACCGGGCACGACGGGTGCGGTGGCGTGGGCCTCGCGGTCGTAGAAGGGGCGGGCGTTGGCCCGCATCCACATGGTCACCGGGTCGTACTCGTCGGACATCGCGACCGTGGACACGGGCAGGCCGTCCGGGACGGCCCCGACGGACTGCTGCATCATCGCGCGCACGGCGTCGACGGACGCCTGGCCGGTGTCGTACAGGTCCAGGCCGATGGCGAGGTACGGGGTGCCGAGGGCCGGCTGGACCCAGGCACGGCGCAGCGACCGGACGGCGGGGGTGCGGTGGGCGTTCTGGGTGAGCAGGGCGTAGAACTGCGGTAGCTGGATGCCCGGTTCGGACAGTTTGAGCGGTCCGGCGGGCATTCGGTCGAGGCCGGTGGCGATGCGGCGCAGGTCCGGCCAGGGGATGCCGACGCCACCGCCCGGAGCGTGTGGATTGAGCCAGATGCCCCAGCGGTCGGGGTAGAGGGCGCGGGCGATGTCACGGCCACTGATGACCTCGTGGGCGCGGTTCCAGCCGGAGGCGGCGAGCTCCTGCGCGGAGGTGACGCACGGGGCGTACCCGAGGCCGTCGACCTCCATGTTCCCGTACTGGGCGTCGGGCGAGCCGGCCTGGCCGTACCAGAGCAGCATCCACAGCCGGCCTTCGGCGAGGGCGTGCAGGAGTGCCTCGTACGTGTCGTAGCGGCCGGGAGTCACCTGACTCAGCATGTGCTCGACCTGCCCTGCCGCGTGCCCGGCCGCCGCTCCGGCCGCCGCGGCGCCTGACGCGCTCACCCTGGGTCCCGCCCCTCTTCCGTCCACCCGACCAGCTTATGCGTGCCCGCGCTGGTAGAAGGGCCGTACCTTCTCCAGCATCCAGTCCCCCACCTGGTCCTGCGCGACGTCCAGCAGGACCAGGTTGACCGGCCACGGCACCTGTACGCGGCCCAGCGCCCGGCCCAGGGCGTCCATCGGTACGTTACGGTCGGCGCCCTCCCAGGACGAGAGCTGCACGCCGATGAAAAGGGTGGGGCTGTCCCCCTCGATGCTCGCCAGGCAGCGGCGGGCCGTCAGAACGGTGGCGGTGGCGTCGAACTCGGCGGCCGCGGCGGACAGGAAGTCGACCGGGTCCTCCTGCCAGTCCGGCTCGAACAGCCGCACCCGGGCGCCGCTCGCGGGCCCGTCCAGCGGGGTGCGGCCGGCCCGGCACAGCTCGGCGACGGCGAGCGGGGGCAGCGGGGCGCCGACGGCACCGCCGGGGTTGACGGCGATGCCGAGCTGTGGCGGCAGGCCGCGTGCGAACTCGACGGCCGGGGCGACGGCGTACGGCATGTGGGCGCCCGCGCACTGGAGGAACTGGGCCTCGGAGCTGAAGACGGGGACGTACGCCTGCCCGCCGATCTCCAGGGTGGGCAGGTCCAGGTCCGGGCTGTCGGGGGCGCCGCCGTTGGGGAGGGGCACCCAGACGTGGCTGCGGCCCAGCACCTCGACGAGACGGCCCCCGGCCGCGGGGTTCCCCAGGGAGGCGGCGAGCACCTCTTCGAGCTCATTGCCCGGCCATGCAGTGTCCACTGGTGCTCCTGGTCCTTCCCCGCGCGTGCCTGTCGCTGCCGCAGCACCCTAACGCGGGCTCCGCCGCCCGGGTCGCCGCCCGGGTCAGCCGAACGCGATCCGGGTCAGCGCGGACGCCGCCGGACGGTCCAGCAGCACGGCGGACGCGCACCCGCGCGGCACGACGCCCCGCTCCGCGCCCCGCACCAGCCGCCCCACCGCCCTGCGGTGCCGCCCGAAGGCGTACCCCGACACACCGCGGCCCCGCTCGCGCTGGCCCTCCCGGGCCGTGCCGGGCGGGACGTCCAGCAGGAACAGGTGCAGGGCCGTGCCGCGCCGCCGGGCCTCCCGGGCGAGCCAGCGCCGCACCCAGGCCTGGGTGCCGCAGTCGTGGACGACGACGCTCTCGCCGGAGCGCAGGGCCCGCCGCAGCCCCGCGTAGTGCGCCAGCCGGACGAGGGGCCGGTAGACGGCGTACGGCAGGAGGCCGGGCACCCGGTGCTCCCACCGCTCCCGGGCGTCCTGCGAGTCGATGCCGCGTCCCTGGGCCGCCCGGGCGATCAGGGTCGACTTGCCGCTGCCGGGCAGGCCCGACACGACCACCAGGTCACCGGCCGGGAAGATCAGCGCCCGGGGTCCGCACCCGCGCCGGTCCCGCAGGTCGCGCACGACCGGGAGGGCGGGCGCACCGGCCACCGCCCGCCCGCCCGCGGGCAGGCCCGGCTGCCCGGGCACGCCGGCGGTCGTCGGGTACGCCCCGGTCCGCTGCAACGTCATCGCTACTCCCCCAGCTGGGTCGGCTTCTGACGACCCTTGCCCATGAAGTGTAAAGAAAGGGTAATAAGGCACAAGCGATTTGCCGAGGAGACCCCGCGTGCAATGATGTGCGCGCCGACGCACACACGTGCGTACACAACCGCATACCGGCCGCTTGAATCCGCGCGGGAGAGTTCCGGGTCCCGCCCGGGCGCCGAAGGAGCAAGTTCCTCCCTTGAATCTCTCAGGCCCCGTACCGCGTGGATGAGGCAGATCTGAAAAGCGGGCCGCCACGGCGGCTCCACCCAAGGTGCAAGCCGAAGGCCGTCCCCGTACGGTCACGGTGAACCTCTCAGGTTCCGATGACAGATGGGGAGGATCGTCTTCGAGCCATGCCCTGGGAGCCACATCCATGAGCACTGCCCCCCGCCTGACCGCCCTCGATGCCGTGCATCGTGCGCTCGGCGCGACCATGACCGACTTCGCGGGCTGGGACATGCCGCTGCGGTACGGGAGCGAGCGTGACGAGCACAACGCCGTCCGTACGCATGCCGGACTGTTCGACCTCTCCCACATGGGTGAGATCACCGTCACCGGCTCGCAGGCCGCCGACCTGCTGGACTACGCGCTCGTCGGCAACATCGGCAGCGTCGGTACCGGCCGCGCCCGCTACACGATGATCTGCCAGGAGGACGGCGGCATCCTCGACGACCTGATCGTGTACCGGCTCCAGGAGCAGGAGTACATGGTCGTCGCCAACGCCTCGAACGCGCAGGTCGTGCTGGAGGCGCTGACCGCCCGCGCCGCCGGGTTCGACGCCGAGGTGCGCGACGACCGGGACGCCTACGCGCTGCTCGCCGTCCAGGGGCCGCAGTCCCCCGGCATCCTGAAGTCCCTGACCGACGCCGACCTGGACGGGCTGAAGTACTACGCGGGCCTGCCGGGCACCGTCGCGGGCGTCCCCGCGCTGATCGCCCGCACCGGCTACACCGGTGAGGACGGCTTCGAGCTGTTCGTGGAGCCGCAGCACGCCGAGAAGCTGTGGCAGGCGCTGCTGGAGGCCGGAGCCCCGGTGGGTCTGATCCCGTGCGGGCTGTCCTGCCGCGACACGCTGCGCCTGGAGGCGGGCATGCCGCTGTACGGGCACGAGCTGACGACGTCCCTGACCCCGTTCGACGCGGGCCTGGGCCGGGTGGTCAAGTTCGAGAAGGAGGGCGACTTCGTGGGCCGCGAGGCGTTGGCCGCCGCCGCCGAGCGGGCGCAGATCGCCCCGCCGCGCAAGCTCGTGGGCCTGATCGCCGAGGGCCGACGGGTCCCGCGCGCCGGGATGTCCGTGGTGGCGGACGGCAAGGTGATCGGCGAGGTCACCTCGGGCGCCCCGTCGCCGACGCTGGGCAAGCCGATCGCCATGGCATACGTGGACGCCGCGCACGCCGCGCCGGGCACCGGAGGGGTCGGCGTCGACATCCGCGGTACCCATGAGCCGTACGAGGTCGTGGCGCTGCCGTTCTACAAGCGCCAGAAGTGACCCCCCGCACCACCACCCCGTTCACCAGCACTCCCCCGCGTACAGGAGAATTCCAGTCATGAGCAACCCCCAGCAGCTGCGCTACAGCAAGGAGCACGAGTGGCTGTCGGCCGCCGAGGACGGCGTGTCGACGGTCGGCATCACGGAGCACGCGGCGAACGCGCTCGGCGACGTGGTGTACGTCCAGCTCCCCGCGGTCGGCGACACGGTCACCGCGGGCGAGACCTGTGGTGAGCTGGAGTCGACCAAGTCCGTCAGCGACCTGTACTCCCCGGTGACCGGCGAGGTCGTCGAGGCGAACCAGGACGTCGTCGACGACCCCTCGCTGGTGAACACCGCCCCGTTCGAGGGCGGCTGGCTGTTCAAGGTACGCGTCGCGGACGAGCCGAAGGACCTGCTCTCCGCCGACGAGTACACCGAGTTCTCCGGCAGCTAAGGACCCCTCCCCGATGTCGCTTCTGAACACCCCTCTTCACGAGCTGGACCCGGACGTCGCCGCCGCCGTCGACGCCGAGCTCCACCGTCAGCAGTCCACCCTCGAGATGATCGCCTCGGAGAACTTCGCTCCGGTCGCGGTCATGGAGGCCCAGGGCTCCGTCCTGACCAACAAGTACGCCGAGGGCTACCCCGGCCGCCGCTACTACGGCGGCTGTGAGCACGTCGATGTCGTCGAGCAGATCGCCATCGACCGCATCAAGGCCCTCTTCGGTGCCGAGCACGCCAACGTCCAGCCGCACTCGGGTGCCCAGGCCAACGCCGCCGCGATGTTCGCGCTGCTGAAGCCGGGCGACACGATCATGGGTCTGAACCTGGCCCACGGTGGTCACCTGACCCACGGCATGAAGATCAACTTCTCCGGCAAGCTCTACAACGTCGTCGCCTACCACGTCGACGACGCGACCGGTCAGGTCGACATGGCCGAGGTCGAGCGCCTGGCCAAGGAGTCCAAGCCGAAGCTGATCGTCGCCGGCTGGTCCGCCTACCCCCGCCAGTTGGACTTCGCCGCGTTCCGCCGGATCGCGGACGAGGTCGGCGCGTACCTGATGGTCGACATGGCGCACTTCGCGGGCCTGGTCGCGGCGGGTCTGCACCCCAACCCGGTGCCGCACGCCCACGTGGTCACCACCACGACCCACAAGACGCTGGGCGGCCCGCGCGGTGGTGTGATCCTGTCCACCGCCGAGCTCGCCAAGAAGATCAACTCCGCGGTCTTCCCCGGTCAGCAGGGCGGCCCGCTGGAGCACGTGATCGCCGCCAAGGCCGTGGCGTTCAAGGTCGCCGCGAGCGAGGACTTCAAGGAGCGCCAGCAGCGCACCCTGGACGGCGCCCGCATCCTGGCCGAGCGGCTGGTCCAGCCGGACGTCACCGAGCACGGTGTGTCGGTCCTGACCGGCGGCACCGACGTGCACCTGGTGCTGGTCGACCTCCGCAACAGCGAGCTTGACGGCCAGCAGGCCGAGGACCGGCTCCACGAGGTCGGCATCACCGTCAACCGCAACGCGATCCCGAACGACCCGCGGCCCCCGATGGTCACCTCGGGCCTGCGGATCGGCACCCCGGCGCTGGCCACCCGTGGCTTCCAGGCCGAGGACTTCACCGAGGTCGCCGACATCATCGCCGAGGCGCTGAAGCCGTCCTACGACGCGGACGCGCTCAAGGCCCGGGTGTCGGCCCTCGCCGCGAAGCACCCGCTTTACCCCAGTCTGTAACATTCATAGACGTTACGTACGTAACAGACTGGACTGCGGGGCACCGCGCACACTGAACAGTGAGTGCGGTGCCCCGTCTCTTGCCCCACCCGAGCACCACCCGTTGCGCCCCTGCACCACCCCGGCAGACAGCGACGTCTACCAACCAAGGAGTTCCCCCGTGGCCATCTCGGTCTTCGACCTGTTCTCGATCGGCATCGGCCCGTCCAGCTCCCACACGGTCGGCCCCATGCGCGCCGCCCGGATGTTCGCCCGCCGGCTGAAGAACGAGGGCCTGCTGGCCCCGACCGCCTCGATACGCGCCGAGCTCTACGGCTCGCTGGGCGCGACCGGCCACGGCCACGGCACCCCCAAGGCGGTCCTCCTGGGCCTGGAGGGCAACTCGCCCCGCACGGTCGACGTCGAGACCGCCGACGAGCAGGTCGAGCGGATCAGGAGCACCAAGCGCATCAACCTGCTGGGCGCCCACGAGATCGGCTTCGACTTCGACGAGGACCTGGTCCTGCACCGCCGCAAGGCGCTGCCGTACCACGCCAACGGCATGACCCTGTGGGCGTACGACGCCGACGGCGCCACCCTGCTGGAGAAGACGTACTACTCGGTCGGCGGCGGGTTCGTGGTGGACGAGGCCGCGGTCCAGGGCGAGAACCCGATCGTCCCCGACGACACCGTGCTGAAGTACCCCTTCCGCACCGGTGACGAGCTGCTGCGGCTCACCAAGGAGACCGGCCTGTCGATCTCCGCGCTGATGCTGGAGAACGAGAAGGCCTGGCGCACGGAGGACGAGATCCGTGCGGGCCTCCTCGACATCTGGCGCGTGATGCAGGCGTGCGTGGACCGCGGCATGTCCCGTGAGGGCATCCTGCCGGGCGGCCTGAAGGTCCGCCGCCGCGCCGCGAACACCGCGCGCAAGCTGCGCTCCGAGGGCGACCCGCAGGCCCTGGCCATGGAGTGGATCACGCTCTACGCGATGGCCGTGAACGAGGAGAACGCCGCGGGCGGCCGGGTCGTCACCGCCCCCACCAACGGCGCCGCCGGCATCATCCCGGCCGTCCTGCACTACTACATGAACTTCGTGCCCGGCGCGGACGAGGAGGGCGTGGTCCGCTTCCTGCTCGCCGCGGGAGCGATCGGCATGCTCTTCAAGGAGAACGCGTCCATCTCCGGCGCCGAGGTCGGCTGCCAGGGCGAGGTCGGCTCGGCCTGCTCCATGGCGGCGGGCGCGCTCGCCGAGGTGCTGGGCGGCAGCCCGGAGCAGGTGGAGAACGCCGCCGAGATCGGCATGGAGCACAACCTGGGCCTGACCTGCGACCCGGTGGGCGGCCTGGTCCAGATCCCGTGCATCGAGCGCAACGGCATGGCGGCGGTCAAGGCCGTCACGGCGGCCCGCATGGCGATGCGCGGCGACGGCAGCCACAAGGTCTCCCTGGACAAGGTCATCAAGACCATGAAGGAGACGGGCGCCGACATGAGCGTGAAGTACAAGGAGACCGCGCGCGGCGGTCTTGCGGTGAACATCATCGAGTGCTGACACGCCGCCGGAACATTTTCTTCCGGTAGCCGCCCGTGATGGGCTCGTCCCATGACGGAGAACGACAAGATCGCGACGTTACGGGGCGGGACCTCCCGCCGCGCCCTCCTGACCGCCGCGGCGGGTGCCGCCACACTGCTGACCGCCGGCGCGGCCGCCCCGGCCGCCACTGCCGGCGCCGGGGCCCCGAGGCGTGCCTCGCACCGTGCGGCCGCCATCGGGAAGCTGCGGGCGCTGGAGCGGCGGCACGGGGCGCGGCTGGGCGCGGTGGCCCGCAACACGGTCACCGGCGCCACCGTGCTGTACCGGGCCGACGAGCGCTTCCCCATGTGCTCGACGTTCAAGACGCTCGCGGCGGCGGCCGTGCTGCGGGACCTCGACCGGCACGGCGAGGTGCTCGCCAAGCGCGTCCGGTACACCAAGGACGACCTTGTGGAGAACTCCGACAAGGCGGAGGAGTACCTGGCCACGGGCATGACGGTCGCGGAGCTGTGCTGGGCCGCCATCTGCTTCAGCGACAACACGGCGGCCAACCTGCTCATGCGCGAACTCGGCGGCCCCACCGCCATCACCCGGTTCTGCCGCTCCCTCGGGGACGGTACGACCCGGCTCGACCGCTGGGAGCCCGAGCTGAACACCTGCGAGCCGTGGCGCGCCGAGGACACCACCACGCCCGCCGCCATCGCCGGGGACTACGAGCGGCTGGTGCTCGGCACCGCGTTGAACCGGCCCGACCGCGAGCGGCTGACCGGCTGGCTGCTGGCCAACACCACCAGCAAGGAGCGGTTCCGCGCCGGGCTGCCGGAGGACTGGCGCCTGGCCGACAAGACGGGCGGCGGCGCGTACGGCACCAACAACGACGTCGGCGTCGCCTGGACGCCCGACGGCACCCCGGTCGTCCTCGCCGTCCTCACGACCAAGCCGAAGCAGGACGCCCCGGCGGACCACCCGCTCGTCCGCGACGCGGCCTCGGTGCTGGCCGCGGCCGTCACCTGAGGACCGCCGAGTGCACGCTCAGCCAGTGGGGGTCGGGCACCACGGTGAGGATCGCCGAGACCAGCACGACCCCCGCCAGAGCGGCCACTTCGGCAGCGACGGGCCGCGTCGTGTCGCCGTCGCCGCGCAGCCGCCGGCGGGCGGCCAGCGCCAGGACGCTCACCACGGCCACCAGCACCAGCTTGCCGATCAGGACCCTGCCGTACGCCGACGCGAACACCGCCTCGGCGGGGAGGCGGCGCAGCGCCGAGCAGGTACCGGTGACGGCGAGCGCGGCGTACAGCCAGACGGCGAGCCGGGCGTACCGGGCCAGCACGTCCCGGCCGCCACCGCGCAGCCACATCGTCCGCAGGACGTGCCCCAGCCCGCCCGCCCACAGGGAGGCGGCCGTCAGGTGGACCACCGTGAGGGCGGTGCCCAGTTCCGGGGTGTACGGCTCGGGATGCGCGCGCAGCGCCTCCGCGCCGACCACCAGGGCCAGTGGGGCGACAGCCCAGCCGGGGCGCCCGAGCGCGGCGCAGCCGGCCGCCAGGGCGAAGCCGTTGGCCATGGCCAGCAGCAGCCCGCCGTCCCTCGTCCCGTACGTGGCGGTGAGGTCCAGGTCGCTGACCCGCGCCAGCAGCACGATCTGCCCGGCGGACGCGGCGGCCCCGCCGAGGGCGGCCCACACGGCCCAGGAGCGGGGCGTGCGTCCGGGGCCCGCGAGCCGGACGCCGGCCAGTTCGCCGAGGTGCAGGGCGAGGGCGGTGAACACCGCGACGCGCAGCAGGGTCGTCGTCCCGGCGGCCGGGATGCGGAGCTCCCCGGTGCCTCGCCCGGCGATGCCCGCGCCGAAGAGCGCGACCGCCACCGCCACGAGCGCGCCGACCGCGAGCGCGGTACGCGTACGGCGCCGCCCGGATCGCCGGGCGGCGCCGTTCGTCCCTGTGGTCACGCCTTGCTGAGGTGCGCCCAGAACTCGTCGAAGGTGAGCAGCCCGTCGCCGTTGCCGTCCTGCGCGTTGATCACGGCCTGGGCGACGGTCTCGGTGACGTTGAAGTCGCCGAGCTGCGCCATGACGCTCTTGTACTCGGCGGCCGTGATGAGCCCGTCCCCGTTCACGTCGTACCGCTCGAACGCCTTGCGCGCCGCCTCGATGTCCGCCACTGGTCCACCCCTTCTTGGTGCATAACTGACGCCGGTCAGATTATCGGCAGGGAGCGTGGGCCGAGTTCGGGGGCCATGGTCCACCATGGGGGCATGGGTGACGAAGTGGCGCGGATCCTCACGGCGGCTTCCCGGGGGGACTTCCCGCCGGCGGACGGCACGGTCACGGTGGTGGCGCAGCCGAACGCGCGCGACGCCGGGGTGCTGGCCTTCACCGCGCACTCGGTGATCTTCACGGACGAGGACCCGGACCGGGTCCGGGCCGAGCTGGCGGCCACGGCGAGCGACGCGCTGGCCGCCGCGATGAACCCGGTGTTCCTGGCCCGGCTGCTGGCCCGTTGCGGCCGGTACATGAACACCATCGACCTGCTGACCGTCGCCGACGCCCTGCCCGGCGCCCCGCCCGTCGCCCTGCGCGAGATCGCCGACCCGGCGCACCCGCGGGTCGCCCGGGCCGTGAAGTTCCGTGACGACGTACGGGTCTGGGCGGCCGACGGCGGCGTGGTCGTGCTCGGGCGGGGCGTCGCGGGCCGCTGGGAGGCGGCCGTCGAGGTCGACGAGGACGCCCGGGGGCGGGGGCTGGGCAGGGATCTGGCGGTCGCGGCCCGTCACCTGGTGCCGGGCCCGGTGGTGTGGGCCCAGCAGTCCCCGGGCAACGCCCGCAGCGTCCGCACCTTCCAGTCCGCCGGTTACCGCCCGGTCGGCTCGGAGGCGCTGTTCATCGCGGGGTGACGGGCCCGGTGCCGGGTCAGCCGCGCCAGGGCTCGTAGTACGGGTTGTCCTCGCACTCCTTCATGATTTCGATCTTCTTCACCAGGTCGACCGGGCAGACGCCGACGATGTGCTTGCGGGCGATACCACCGGGGAAGGCAACCTCTTCCTGGTCGGCGTACTTGTGCGTGTCGCCGATGGTCCCGTTGACGTCCACGCCCTTCGGGGCGTCCACGTAGTAGTTGAAGCCGCTCTTCCACTTCTTGTACAGGTCGTGGTCGTAGGTCGTCGAGACGTACGGCGAAGGCTGGTTGACCAGGACGTACTTCTCGATGTCGTACTGGCCGTCCAGCGGTGCCTTCGGGTGGAAGCCCTCCTTGAAGATCACGGCCGGCGGCCGGTTGTCGGCGCGGTAGAGCTGCTTGCAGTCCTTGCGCCAGGCGGGGGCGGGGGTGATGCGGTCGGGGTCGACCCGGCGGTCGGCCGCCGGATACAGCCGGTCCTCGACCACGGGACACTTCGCCGCGGCCTTCGGGGCGAAGGCGGGAGCGGCGGCGGGGGCCCCGGCGGCCGGGGTGGCGGCGGCCGGGGAGGCCTCGGTGGAGGCGGCGGGTACGAGGAGGGCGGCGAGGGACACGGCGAGCGCGGCGGCGCGGCGCTGCGGGCGAGAAGTGATCACGGCGATCACGATGACCGCCGCATCCCGCGCCGCCGTGGATCTTCACCCGATCGGCGGCGTGTCAGGGGGCGTGCGGGAGTCGCTCCAGGAGTGGCGTCAGCGGAAGACGCCGGTGTGGCCGAGCGAGTAGCGGCCGGGCTGGGGGTAGACGGCGAGGCCGTGAGGGCCGCCGCCGACCGGGATGCGGGCGAGCTGCTTGCCGGTCGTGGTGTCGATCGCGTACACCTCGGAGTCGTACCGCCCGGAGAGCCACAGCACCTTGCCGTCGGCCGACACGCCGCCCATGTCCGGTGAACCGCCGTCCGGCAGCCACCACTTCTTGGTGAGCTCGTTCCGCGCGAAGTCGAACACGGAGACGGAGCCCTCGCCCCGGTTGGGGATGTACATCTCCTTGGAGTCGCGGGAGACGTACAGGCCGTGGGCGCCCTTGCCGGTGGGCAGGAGCCGGGGGGTCGCGAAGGAGTCGCCGTCCAGGACCCACACGCCGTGCGCCATCATGTCGGCGACGTAGAAGGTCTTCCCGTCCGGCGAGACCTTCACGTCCTGCGGCATCGCACCCTGGAAGGGGAGCTTCTGCTGGGCGACGACCCTCATCCGCTCGGTGTCGACCTTGAGCAGCTCGCCGGAGAACTCGCAGCTCACGATGAAGTAACGGCCGTCGGCGGAGAAGTCGGCGTGGTTGACGCCGTAGCAGGCGACGGGCTCGGTGTGGCGCCGTTCCATGGTGTGGGGGTCGCGGAAGACCAGCTCCCGGTCGAGGGAGGCCATCACCACGGCGTACTTGCCGTTGGGCGTGAAGTACAGGTTGTACGGGTCGTGGACGTCGACGTCCTTGCCCCGGGTTCCGGTGGCGGGGTCGATGGGGGTGAGCGTGTGGCCCCGGTTGTTGTTGACCCAGAGCGTCTTGAGGTCCCAGGACGGCACGACGTGCTGCGGCTGTACGCCGACCGGGATGGTCTCGATGACCTTGTACGTCTTCGGGTCGATGACGGAGACGGTGTTGGACAGGGTGTTGGGGACGTACACCCGGGACGGGAAGCCCTTGACCACGGGGGACAGCCGTCCGGGCCGGTCGGCCGCGTAGACGTCCTTCGGGTCGAGGACGGGCGGCATGCCCGGCAGCCCGGCCGGGGCGGCCTTCTTCGGTACGGAGACCGGTACGGCGGTGCCGCGCGCCGAGGGCCGGTCCTCCCCGCCGCCGCACCCGGGGAGCGCCGCCGCGGCGGCGAGCAGGGCGGTGGCCGCGAGGAGGCTCTTGGATCGCTTCGTCAGGCGCAGCATCGTCACGGACCCCATTGAGGATCCGGGTCCTCCGGTCCGCCCGCCATGGATCTCCGCGGCCCGGCGGGAGCATCGAGGGAAGTCGAGGATTCACCCACCAGATCCCATAGTTATTCATGGTTTATGAGGCCAGTGGCCCATCTCACCTACGATTCATTCCCCAGCTGGACCGTTTTGCTGAAATTCGCCCGGTTTGGTCTTTTGGTGGCATGGCCCCCCGTCTGCCATAGTCGGGAACACGCGACCCCCATTGACCCGGGCCAGGTCGTTCCCACGGTCGTGGACACACCCCACCCCAGTCCACGACGCACTTCCCGGAAGCCCCCGCGGCGCCCCATCACGGCGCGAGGGGGCTTCCGTGCGTCCTGTGGGCCACCCGGGCCATGTGCGTCAGCGGTCGTCGCGACCGCCAGGGGT
Organism: Streptomyces sp. NPDC041796; assembly: GCF_055590785.1. NCBI lineage: Bacteria > Bacillati > Actinomycetota > Actinomycetes > Kitasatosporales > Streptomycetaceae > Streptomyces > Streptomyces sp. NPDC041796. The sequence continues at coordinate 427,104 of NZ_JBVJAH010000001.1, read as the reverse complement.
CGTCGTGACCGCCAGGGGTCGTCGCGTCCGTCAGCGGTCGTCGCGTCCGTCAGCGGTCGGAGACCCGCATCTCGAACCAGGTGGTCTTGCCACGCGGGAGCAGGTCCACGCCCCAGCGGTCGGAGAGCTTGTCGACGAGGAAGAGCCCACGGCCACTGGTGTCCAGCTCGTGCACCGGCATCAGGCAGGGCAGGCCCCGCGACGGGTCACGCACCTCGATCCGGATCCAGCCCCGGCGGCGCAGCATCCGCAGACCGAAGACGCGCGCCCCGGTGTGCCGGACCGCGTTGCCGACGAGCTCGGAGACGAGCAGGACCGCGTGCTCGGCGATCTGCGGGGTGAGCCCCCACTGGCGCAGCACCACGCACTGGGTGAGCCGGCGGGCGGTCGCGGCGGATTCGGGGCGGGACGGAAGCCGCACTTCCTCCTCCGTCGGGTTGCCGAACAGTTCGAGCGCCTTGAGCGCCTGTTCGTCATCCGCGGGGGGTACCCACCGCGCGGCGGTAGCGCTGCCGCGCTGCCCCGGTTGCTCCACACCTTCCAGCCCCGCCATGCCCACCATGATGGCCGTCCGGCGGCCTCCGCGTGGCCGTTCCCGTGGAATCGATGCCCCGGAATGAACCGTTCCCGGGGCATCGCCCGGCATATGACAGGGGCACACGGGGCCCGGAAAAGCGGTGTTGACCTGCGATGACACGGCCGACACGAAAGAGTGGCGCGGCCGGACGACGCGAAGCGCTTAAGGCCCCGTTAAGACTGCCCTAAACCACCCACACGGCTGACAACTCGCGTACGCCTACAGGAACTTGGCCTTGCCCGGCCCTTCCTCCACAAAGCTGCGCATGCCCCGCTCCCGGTCCTCGGTGGCGAACAGCCCGGCGAACCAGTTGCGTTCGACGGTCAGGCCCGTGTCGATGTCGGTCTCCAGACCCGCGTCCACGGACTCCTTCGCCGCGCGCAGCGCCAGTGCGGGCCCCTGGGCCAGCCTGGCCGCCCACGCGTGCGCCTGCTCGTACACCTCGGCAGCCGGTACGACCCGGTCGACGAGCCCGATCGTGAGGGCCTCGTCGGCCTTCACATGACGGCCCGTGAAGATGAGGTCCTTGGCCTTGGACGGGCCGACGAGGCGGGCGAGGCGCTGCGTGCCTCCCGCGCCGGGGATGAGGCCCAGCAGGATCTCGGGCTGGCCCAGCTTGGCGTTGTCACCGGCGATCCGGAAGTCGGCGCACAGCGCCAGCTCGCAGCCGCCGCCCAGCGCGTACCCGGTGACGGCGGCGACGACGGGCTTGGGGATGCGGGCGACGGCGGTGAACGAGTCCTGGAGGGCCTTGGAGCGCAGCACCATGGCCGTGTGGTCCATCGCCTGCATCTCCTTGATGTCCGCGCCGGCCGCGAACACCTTCTCGCCGCCGTACAGCACCACGGCACGGACGTCGTCGCGACGGGCCGCCTCCTCGGCGAGCTCGCGCAGCCGGTCCTGGGTGGCGATGTCCAGCGCGTTCATCGGCGGGCGGTCCAGGCGGATGGTGCCGACGCCTTCGGAGACTTCGAGAGTGACTGTCATAGGCGGAAGGTTAGTCGTCGTTAACGACAACGGGCCCGGTGCTGTCCGTCACAGCACCGGGCCCGTCCGTGGGAGCGCTACTCGATCCACTCCGACCAGGGCATGTTCCACCCGTTGAGGCCGTTCTCCGGCTGGATCTGCTTGTCCTTTGAGTTCTTCACGATCACCACGTCGCCGATGATCGACTGGTTGTAGAACCAGGCCGCCGGGGTCGAGCCGTCGTAGGCGCCGCGTACGTCGCGCAGACCGACGCAGCCGTGGCTGACGTTGGCGGAGCCGAACGTGCCGCTGGATGCCCAGTAGTTGCCGTGCACGAAGGTGCCCGAGGTGGACAGGCGCATCGCGTGCGGCACGTCCTTGATGTCGTACTCGCCGCCGAAGCCCACGGTGGCGCCGTTCATCCGGGTCACCTTGTACTTCTCGCTGATGACCATCTGGCCGTTGTACGTCGTCGTGGACGGTGCGCCGGCGGTGATCGGGATGGTCTTGATCAGCTTGCCGTCACGGACGACCTTCATGGTCTTCTCGCTCGCGTCGACCGTGGAGACCTGGCTGCGGCCGATGGTGAACTTCACCGTCTTGGACTGCTTGCCGTACACACCCGGGCGGCCCTCCACGCCGTCCAGGTGCAGCTGCACGGTCACCTTGGTGCCCGCGGCCCAGTACTTCTCGGGACGGAAGTCGAGGCGGTCGTTGCCGAACCAGTGGCCCTCGATCGGGACCGACGGCTCGGCGGTCACCTTGATGGCCTTCTCCACGGCCTCCGGGTTGGTGATGCCGCGGGTGAAGTTGATGGACACCGGCATGCCGACGCCGACGGTGGAACCGTCCTCCGGCGTGTAGTGGCCGATGAAGGTGTTCTTCGGTACGAGGGTGGTGAAGGTGGTGTCCTTGGCCGACTCGCGTCCCTCGGCGTCCTTGGCGACCGCGTGCACCTTGTACTTGGTGGCGGCGGCCAGGTGCCGTACCGGCTCCCAGCTCGTGCCGTCGGCGGTCAGCTTGCCCTCGACCTGGTTGCCCTTGGGGTCGGCGACCGTGACCGTGGTCAGCTTGCCCTTCTCGGCGGTGACCTTCAGTGCGCCGCTCGTGGCGACCGACGCGGCACCGTCCTTGGGCGCGATGGTCACGACGGCCTGCGACGCCGCGTTCTCCACCTTTCCGCCGTCCTTGGCCTTCTCGCCGCCCTTGCCGCCGCTGTCGCCGGAGCCCGACCCCCCGCACGCCGTCACCAGCAGCAACAACGCCCCCAGCACCACAGCCAGCAGACCCTTGCCGGCACCGGATCCGCGCCTGCCCGCCCCGGCCGATGCCCCCGATATCGGCTCTACGTTCACTTCGCTGTTCTCCCCTCGCACGGCCTGGCCCCGCCACGGCCCGCACCCCCGCACGCCACACGCGCGTGCACCGCGATAGATAATCACACCGCGGGCGCCCCCGAGCGCCCGCGAATGTCACCGTTCAGTCCCAACGTGTCCAGGACCGGGGCGCGCCATGCCGGATCGTGCCGGGACGGCGAGAGTCGGCCAGGGTCACCGCAGGGCGGAACCCGCCTTCCAGCGGTTCCAGTCCATGTTCCAGCCGCCCAGGCCGTTGTCGGGAGAGACCTTCCGGTCGTTCGAGTTGACCACCTCCACGACGTCCCCGATCAGCGTCCGGTCGAAGAACCAGCCCGCCGGGGAGTCCGCGCTGCCGCCCTTCACGTCGCGCAGCCCCACGCACCCGTGGCTGACGTTGGCCGTGCCGAAGGTGGACTCCGGCGCCCAGTAGTTCCCGTGCAGGAACGTCCCCGAATCGGTCAGCCGCATCGCGTGCGGGACGTCCTTGATGTCGTACTCGCCCTTGCCGTCCTTGTCCTTGAACCCCACCGTGGCACCGTTCATCCGTGTCACGTCGAACAACTCCGTCACCACCATCCGCCCGTTGTACGTGGTGGTCTTCGGAGCCCCCGCCGTGATCGGCAGCGTGGTGACGAGCCGGCCGTCGCGCCGTACCTCCATGGTGTGCTCCTCCGCGTCCACCCGGGAGACCTGCGAGCGGCCGACCGTGAAGCCCACGGTCTTCCGCTGGATGCCGTACACGCCCGGCGCCCCCTCCACGTCACGCAGCCGCAGGTCGACGGTGACCTTGGTACCCGGCTTCCAGTACTCGCGCGGGCGGAAGTCCAGGCGCTCCTTGCCGAACCAGTGGCCCACCACCTCCACCGGCGGCCGGGACGTGACGCGGATGGCGCGCTCGACGGCCGCGCGGTTCTCGATCGGCCGGTTGAAACCGAAGGAAACGATCATCCCGGTGCCGACGGTGGAGCGGTTCTCCGGCTTGAAGTAGCCGATGAACCGGTGCTCGGGGACCGCGGTGGTGAACGTCGTGTGCCGGGCCGAGCGCCGGCCGTGCGCGTCCAGCGCGACCGCGTCCACGCTGTACTTGGCCGCCAGCGCGAGCCGCGTACCGGGGGTGGGGCGCCAGCGCAGCCCGTCCTCCGAGATCTCGCCCGGCACCCGGACCGGTTGGTCGTCCTCGACCTTGACCACCTTGACCCGCTCCAGCCGCCCGCTGGGCACTTGCACCTCCAACCTGCCGTCCGGGGCCACGCCCTTGGCGCCGTCGTCCGGCATCACCCGGATGGTGTCCTCCGGCGACGGCCCCTTGTCGCCCATGCCGATGTCCAGACCGCCGTCGCTGGTGCACCCCACCGGCCCCGCCATCAGCCCTGCACATGTCACGGCAGCGGCGATGCCGAGCCCTGCCCGCTTCAGTACGTGTCTCACGATGCGACCAACGACGGCCCCCCTCCAGGGGAAACGTGAGTGCGGGTCATGTTGGGAGCCGGGCAGTCCGGGCAGAACAGGTGGAGGACCATGTGCGGGGCCGCGGCCGGGACGCCGCGCGCCCCGCACCGCATGGAGCCCGACGAGCCGCAGGAGGCCGGCAGGTGTCGAGCGCAGCCGAGCAGCAGGCAGTGCAGCGTGCGGTGGGTGACGCACTGCTGGACGGGAGGCCCGCCCCCGCCGGGGCGCGGCGGCACGGGCTGAACGGGCTCCCCCGGGACCCCGACGCGCCCGCCCCACCCGTATGGCCGGGCGCGCCCACACCGCTGGGCGCCCGCTTCAGGGCCGGGCCGGGCGGGGCGACAGGGACGAACTTCGCCCTCTGGGCGGGCGGGGCGGAAGCGGTCGACCTGTGCCTGTTCGACGAGGACGGCACCGAGACCCGGCTGCCCCTCACCGAGCTGACGCACGAGATCTGGCACGGCTTCGTCCCGGGCGTACGGCCCGGGCAGCGGTACGGCTACCGGGTGCACGGCCGCTGGGACCCGTGGACGGGCGCCCGCTGGAACCCGGCGAAGCTGCTCCTCGACCCGTACGCGCGGGCGGTCGACGGCGACTTCACCCTGCCGCCCGAGGTGTACGGCCATGTGCGGGACTGGCCCGAGCAGCACGTCGCCGACACCGTCCGGGACACCCGCGACTCCGCCCCGTACGTGCCCAAGGGCGTCGTCGTCCACGACGACGACGACTGGTCCGACGACCGGCGGCCCAAGACCCCGTGGGCGGACTCCGTCATCTACGAGGTCCATGTGCGCGGCTTCACCCGGCGCCACCCCGGCATCCCGGAGGAGCTGCGCGGCACCTACGCGGGGCTCGCCCACCCCGCCGCGATCGAGCACCTGGTGTCGCTGGGGGTGACGGCGGTGGAGCTGCTGCCGGTGCACCAGTTCGCGCACGAGGACCATCTGCTGCGGCGCGGGCTGAAGAACTACTGGGGCTACAACTCCATCGGCTACTTCGCGCCGCATGCCGCGTACAGCGCGTCGGGCACGACCGGGCAGCAGGTCGGCGAGTTCAAGCGGATGGTGAAGGCGCTGCACGCGGCCGGCATCGAGGTGATCCTCGACGTGGTCTACAACCACACGGCCGAGGCGAGCGAGCTGGGCCCGATGCTGTCGCTGCGCGGCATCGACAACCGCGGCTACTACCGGCTGGCCGCCGACCCCCGCCGGTACGCCGACTACACCGGCTGCGGCAACACCCTGCACGTCGTCCAGCCGCACGTGCTGCGGCTGATCACCGACTCGCTGCGCTACTGGGTCACCGAGATGGGCGTCGACGGCTTCCGCTTCGACCTGGCGGCGGCGCTGGCCCGCTCGATGCACGACGTCGACATGCTGTCGCCGTTCCTCGCCACCATCGCCCAGGACCCGGTGCTGCGGCGCGTGAAGCTGATCGCCGAGCCGTGGGACGTGGGCAACGGCGGGTACCAGGTGGGCGCCTTCCCGCCCCTGTGGACGGAGTGGAACGACCGCTACCGCGACGCGGTACGCGACTTCTGGCGCGGCGCCCTGCCCGACGTACGGGACCTCGGCTACCGGCTGTCGGGGTCGAGCGACCTGTACGCGTGGGGCGGACGGCGGCCGTACGCCTCCGTCAACTTCATCACCGCCCACGACGGCTTCACCCTGCGCGACCTGGTGTCGTACGAGCACAAGCACAACGAGGCCAATGGCGAGGGCAACCGGGACGGCACGAACGACAACCGGGCCTGGAACTGTGGCGCCGAGGGCGAGACCGACGACCCCGGCGTCAACGCGCTGCGCCGGCGCCAGGTGCGCAACCTGCTCACCACCCTGCTGCTGTCGACGGGCGTGCCGATGCTCGTGGCGGGTGACGAGATGGGCCGCACCCAGGGCGGCAACAACAACGCGTACTGCCAGGACAACGAGATCGGCTGGGTCGACTGGTCCCTGCCGGAGCGGCCCGGCCCCAAGGGCCTGCTGGACCTGACCGCCCGGCTGCTGGCGCTGCGCCACGCCCACCCGGTGCTACGGCGCCGGGCGTTCTTCTCGGGCCGCCCGCAGGGTGTGGACGGGCTGCGGGACCTGGCGTGGTTCACGGCGGCGGGCGCGGAGATGACGGAGGGGGACTGGTACGCCCGGACCGCGACGATCGGGATGTACCTGTCGGGCCGGGACATCCCGGGCCGCGACACGCGGGGGGAGCCCATCACGGACGACAGCTTCCTGGCGGTCCTCCACGCGGGCGCCGAGCCGGTCGACTTCCGCCTGCCGGGCGCGCCGTGGGCGCAGGCGTACGAGCTGGTGGTGGACACCTCGCGGGAGGACCAGGCCGAGGCGCCGGGCACGGTCCTCCCGGGCGGGGAGGCGGTGACCGTGCCGGCGCGTTCGGTGTGGCTGCTGAGAGTGCGGGACTGAGGCGCGTCCGGGCGGGTCTGGGTGGGTGCGCGGTCGCGTCACCCGGACGTCGACGGCCTTGCCCGGCCGGCCGTGTCGAGCAGCAGCTTCGCCGCCACCTCCGTCCCGTCGGCGCTCATCGAGGCGGCCACGGCGGCGGCCCGTTCGCGGGTCTCCGGGCGCAGTGCCGTCCGGAGCCCGGCCGACAGGGATCCGACGGTCGGAGCCGGACCGTCGTGCGCCGCGCCGATGCCCAGCTCGGCCACCCGCTCGGCCCAGTACGGCTGGTCCACCAACTGCGGTACGACCACCTGGGGCGTACCGGCCCGGGCCGCCGCCGTCGTCGTGCCCGCGCCACCGTGGTGCACGACGGCGGCCACGCGGCCGAACAGCGCCTGGTGATTGACCTCGCCGACGACGAAGCAGTCGTCCTTGTCGTCGACCGGGCCCAGGTCCGCCCAGCCACGGGCGATGACGACACGTCGGCCCTGTGCGCGGACCGCCTCGACGGCGACCCCCGCGATGTCCCCCGCCCCGCGCAGAGCCATGCTGCCGAAGCCCACGTACACGGGCGGTGCGCCGGCCGCCAGGAAGGCCTCCAACCCGTCCGGGAGCGGGCGCTCGTCCGGCAGGATCCACGCGCCGGTCTGCACGACGTCGAGGTCGGCCGACTGCCACGGGTCGAGGACCGGGTCCGTCGCCAGCCACGGGCGGTCGGTGATGACGTGGTCGCGGACGTTGTCCACCGGCACAAGGCCCACCGACGCCCGGTGGGTGTTGACCGCCCCGCCGAACAACGCGTTCATTGTCCGGATGTTGAGGTCCCACAGCTCCCGGTTGTCGGTGACCTCCGGCGGGTGCGGGTGGCTGGGGTACTGGAACGGCGGGCGGTGCGGAGACGGCAGGACGGTCGGCTGGAGGCCCAGGTACACGTACTCGAGGCCCAGCTTCTCGGCCGCCGACCGCACACCGGCCGTGCTCGGGAACAGACCGGTCGCCACCACCACGTCGCCGGCCTCGGCCTCCGCCATGATCGCGTCGTAGTAGGCGGAGACCAATGAGGCCACCCGCAGGTCGAAGTCCGACGCCGTCGGAGGCGTCCCGGTCACCAGGGCGCGCACCGGATCACTCACCGGCACCATCGGCACACCGACGGCGGCCAGCCGCTCCGCGAACTCCTCGTCCGGCGGCGCACACACCCGTACCTCCACGCCGAGTTCCCTCAGCCGCACCGCGAGCCCCGCCAGAGGCTGAACGTCGCCGCGCGATCCGTACGTGGACAGCAGTACACGCATCCCTTGATTCCCCCATCTTCCGCAAGTTCTGGGCTTGAGCTGGGGATTCTGCAGGACGACGGGGGCCTTGCCGCAAGCCCCCCGGTGCGCTATACGTTGAGACTGGCGGAGAGTGCGTCACCTCGGCGGCGGACCCCGACATGCCGCGGGGAAAACCGCGTGAGCGATGTCAGTGCCGAACCCTAGGCTCGCTCCTGATGTCGAAATCGGATGCAACGCCCAAGGACCGCTCAGTCGTTCGTACCTTGTTGCGGCTGTGGCCGTATGTGCGTCCGGTGCGCGCGCGGGTCGGAAGCGCGGCGGCCGTCGCGGTCGTGGCGTCCTGTCTGGGCCTGGTCATCCCGCTCGTACTGAAGTGGATCGTGGACGGGCCGGTGGCCGGGCGGGACCCGGGCGGAGTGTGGTTCGGCGCGCTCGTGGTGCTGGGGCTGGGGATCGCGGAGGCGGCGCTGTTCGGGCTGCGGCGGTGGCTGGTGGCCCGGCCGCTGGCGGGCGTCGAGGCGGCGATGCGGGCCGGCCTGTACCGGCGTCTGCAGCGGCTGCCGATCGCGTTCCACGACCGGTGGGCGTCGGGGCAGCTGCTGTCCCGGGCGACGACGGACCTGTCGCTGATTCGGATGTTCCTGGCCTTCCCGATGACGTTCCTGTTCGTCAACGGCGTCACGGTGGTGGTCGGTTGCGGAGTGCTGCTGGTGCAGGACTGGACACTGGGGCTGGTCCTGCTGGTGCCGGTGGCGCCGCTGATCGTGGTCTGCTCGCTGTTCGAGTCGCGGTACTCGCTGGTGGCGCGCCGCGCGCAGGACCAGGTCGGCGACCTGACGACGGTCGTCGAGGAGAGCGTGCTCGGCATCCGGATCATCAAGGGCTTCGGCCGCCACCGCAGCCAGGCGGAGGCGTTCCACGGGCTGGCGGAGCGGCTGCGGGGCACGGAGCTGGTCAAGGCGCGGCTGCTGGCGGGCATCTGGGCGGTCATCACGATCGTGCCCGAGCTGGCCATCGGGGCCGCGCTGGTGCTGGGCACGGTCCAGGTCGCCGACGGTGTGCTGTCCGCCGGAACGCTGGTGGCGTTCCTGTCGACGGCGCTGGCGCTGCGGTGGCCGGTCGAGTCGATCGGGTTCCTGCTGGCGATGAGCCAGGAGGCGGCGACGTCGGTGGAGCGGTACTTCGAGGTGATGGACGAGGCGGAGGAGGACGCGGGCGGGAGCGGCGCGGCCGCGGTGCCGTCGGGCGGGCTGCGCTTCGAGAACGTGTCGTTCCGGTATCCGGACGCGCCGGAGGACGCGCCGCCGGTGCTGGACGGGGTCGATCTGGTCGTGCGCCCCGGCGAGACCATGGCACTGGTCGGCGCCACCGGCTCGGGCAAGACGACGCTGACGGCACTCGTGCCGCGACTGCACGAGGTGACGGGCGGGCGCATCCTGCTGGACGGGGTCGATGTGGCGACGATGCCCCGGGAGCGGCTGCGGGAACTGGTGTCCGTGGCGTTCGAGGAGCCCACGCTGTTCTCGGCGAGCGTCGGCGAGAACGTACTGATGGGCGCCGGTCCCGCGGGCGCGGGCGAGCCCGAGCTGCGGCGCGCCCTGGAGGTCGCCCAGGCCGGGTTCGTACGCCGTCTGCCGCAGGGCACCGAGACGCAGGTCGGCGAGCAGGGCCTGAGCCTCTCGGGCGGCCAGCGTCAGCGCCTCGCCCTGGCACGGGCGGTGGTGGGCCGGCCGCGGTTCCTGGTGCTGGACGACCCGCTGTCGGCGCTGGACGTCCACACGGAGGCGCTGGTCGAAGCGGCGCTGCGGGACGTGCTGCGGGACACCACCGCCCTGGTCGTGGCCCATCGCCCGTCCACGGTCATGCTGGCCGACCGCGTCGCCCTCCTCTCGGCGGGCCGCATCGCGGCGGTGGGCACCCATCAGCAACTGCTGCGGGACAGCGCGGAGTACGCCTGGCTCATGTCGGGCGCCGAGAAGACGGGCGGTGCGCGATGACGGACACGGTCGGTGGAACGCCCCCGACACCCCCACTCGACGGCCCGCCGGGCACGGGCGGGAGGCCCGGGGCCGGTGGGGGGAACGGGGCTGGTGAGCTGCCCGGCGCAGGCGCGAAACCCGGGGCCGGTGGGGAGCCCGGGGCCGGTGGGGAGCCCGGGGCCGGTGGGGGGCACGGGGCCGGTGGGGGGCACGGCGCGGACGTGGAGCCTGGTGCCGGTGGGACGGACGCGTTCGATCGGGACGATCTGCCGGTCGCGCAGGGGGCCACGCGGACGTTGCTGCGGGCGCTGCTGGCGCCGCGGCGCGGGCGGGTGGTGCTGTCCGCGGTGTTGCTGCTGCTCCAGCAGGCCGCCGTGCAGGCCGGTCCGCTCGTCGTCGCGTACGCCATCGACCGGGCCGTGCCCGCACTCCGGCGCGGGGACCACGGGCCGCTGGTCGCGGTGGGCGTCGCGTACGCGCTGTGCGCGGCTGGCGCCGGTTTCTTCCACTACGCGTTCATCCGTACCTCCGCCCGGGTCAACCAGGACGTCCTGCTCGATCTTCGCGGGCGGATCTTCCGGCACGCCCAGGCACTGAGCATCGACTTCCACGAGCGGTACACCTCGGGCCGGTTGATCTCCCGCTCCACCACCGACGTCGAGTCGTTGCGCGAGCTGCTCGGCGAGGGGCTGCAGGAGCTGGTCGGGGTCTTCCTCTCCTTCGCGTTCATCTCCGTGCTCCTGCTCTGGCTGGACCTGGGCATCGGCGTGGTCGCGGTGGCCTCGTTCCTGCCGCTGTACCTGCTCGTACGGCTCTACCGGCGGCGTGCCGCCGTCGCGTTCAGTGCACGGTCGACGGCCATCGCCGCCGTCATCGTGAAGTTCGCCGAGACGATGAACGGCATCCGGCCGGTGCGGGCGTTCCGGCGGGAACGGGCCAATGACGCGGTGTTCGGCACGCTCAACCGCCGCCACGAACGCCGCAACGGCGACGCGATTCTGGAGATGGCCCGCTATGTCGTCGGCTCCCGCCTGGTGGCGAACACGGCGGTGGCCGGCATGGTCCTGTGGGGCGCCTACCGGGTCGCGTCCGGGACGCTGGCGCTCGGGGTGCTGGCGGCGGCCGTGCTGTACATGCGGCGGTTGTACGACCCGATCGACCGGCTGGCGATGTTCCTCAACTCGTACCAGTCGGCCGCCGCCTCGCTGGAGAAGATCGCGGGACTGCTGGCGCAGACCCCGACGGTCCGGGAGCCCGTGGCGCCCCGTCCCCTGCCGCCTGCCCGTGCCGGGAGTCCGGGCCGTGAGGTCGTCTTCGAGGACGTGTGCTTCGGGTACCGCACGGGCGGTGAGGTGCTGCCGCGCTTCGGGCTGACCATCCCGGCCGGGCAGACCGTGGCGGTGGTCGGTTCGACGGGGGCGGGCAAGTCGACGCTCGCCAAGCTGCTGGCCCGGTTCTACGACCCCACCGGGGGCCGGGTCCTGCTCGACGGGGTCGACCTCCGGGAGCTGGCCACGCCGGAGTTGCGGCGCGGGGTGGTGATGGTGACCCAGGAGGCGTTCCTGTTCTCCGGGACGGTGGCGGAGAACATCGCGCTCGGGCGGCCGGACGCGACCCGGGAGGAGATCGAGCAGGCCGCGAAGGCCATCGGCGCCCATGACTTCGTCGCGGGCCTCCCGGAGGGTTACGACACCGACGTACGCAAGCGTGGCGGTCGTATCTCGGCCGGTCAGCGTCAGCTCGTGGCCTTCGCCAGGGCCCTGCTGGCGGACCCGGCGGTGCTGATCCTCGACGAGGCGACCAGCTCCCTCGACATCCCAGGCGAGCGGGCCGTGCAGCGGGCCATGGACACGGTGCTGCACGGCCGCACCGCGGTGGTGATCGCCCACCGGCTGTCGACGGTCGAGATCGCGGACCGGGTGCTGGTGATGGAGGGCGGCAGGATCGTGGAGGACGGGTCGCCGACCGAGCTGATCGAGGGCAGGGGCCGGTTCGCCGGTCTGCACCGGGCGTGGCGGGAGAGCCTGGTGGGATGACCGGTCAGCGGCCGGGTCACGCGGAATACCGGCGGCGGCTGGGGGAGTTGGGAACGGACATGACCACCGACTCCATACCTGTCACCGACCGCTCGTTCCTCTTCGTCCTCGGCAGTTCCCGTTCCGACGGCAACAGCGAGATCCTGGCTCGTGCCGCCGCCGAGCAGTTGCCCACCGGTGTCTCCCAGGAATGGGTCGACCTGAGCCGGGTGTCGCTGCCCGACTTCCAGGACGGCCGGCACGAGAGCCTGTCCTGGGCGCCGGGCGAGAGCGAGGAGACGCTTCGGCGGGCGACTCTGGCCGCCACCGACGTCGTCCTCGTCTCACCCTTGTACTGGTACACCCTTTCCGCGCAGATGAAGCGTTACCTCGACTACTGGTCGGGCTGGCTGACGGTGCCCGGCTCGGACTTCAAGGAGCGGATGGCGGGCCGGACCCTGTGGGGGGTGACGGTGATGGCGGACCGCGAGGAGGCCGTCGCCGACGGGCTCGTGACCTCCCTCAACAACTCGGCGGCGTACATGGGGATGCGGTTCGGCGGGGTGCTGTTGGGCAACGGGTCCCGTCCTGGCCAGGTGCGGAACGACGAGCGGGCGATGATCCGCGCCAAGAGCTTCTTCCAGCGTGAGGCCCCGCTCGCCCGCTTCCCCCACGAGGAGCGGTAGCCGACCCGGCCGCCGCGCCGGGGTGTGCGCCCGGGACCGGCCCGCGAGGGGGCGCGACCGGGTGGCCGGAAGCGCGCACCGGCTCCGGGCGCCCGCCGCGGGGGCGTGTATCGCGTGCTCAACATGCCGTTCACACGGGCGCGGTGCGCGCTCGGCCGCGGCGCGCCCGTCGGTGCGGGGCGGAGCGGGACACCGGCCGGCGAGGCCGTACGCAACGGTGAAACGTCCGCTTAACGAACACGGCTTTTCGGGCAACGGACGAATTCCGGCCAATCTGTTGACGCGCTCCTGACAGGAAGCCGTCGCGGACGTCACTCTTACCCCGTTCTCCGCATCACCTGTTCGACGGACGTTCTCACGTTCGTTCCGCATGTGTTCCGCGCTTGTGCAGGCTGCTCCGCCCGGCCGGCCCACCCAGCCGTCCGGTACCCCCCTCGCAAAAGGAGTTCGCGTGAGACCCACGCCAAGCCGTCGCGCCACCGCGACCGGTGCTCTGATCGCCGCCGCCGCCATGCTCGCCGTGGGCGTGCAGACCGGTGCCGCCACCGCCGCCGACGACCCGTGGACCGCCGCCCCCAAGGCCCAGGCGGCCGGGAAGGCCGACCCCGGCGCCCTGCCCGCCGACCTCTCCCCCGCCCAGCGCACCGCGCTGATACGCGCGGCCGACGCCGACAAGGCGCAGACGGCCAGGGAACTCGGCCTCGGCGCCCAGGAGAAGCTCGCCGTCCGTGACGTCGTCCAGGACCGCGACGGCACCACCCACACGCGTTACGAGCGCACCTACGCCGGGCTCCCGGTCCTCGGCGGCGACCTCGTCGTCACCGAGACCAAGGCCGGGCGCACCGAGGCGGTGGCCAAGGCCTCCCGGGCGGAACTCAAGGGCGTGGACACCACCGCGGACGTCGCCCCGGCCGCCGCGCAGAAGCAGGCGCTGAGCGCGGCCCGCGCCGAGGGTTCCAAGGCCACCGCCCCCGAGCGCGCCCCGCGCAAGGTGGTGTGGCTCGCACAGGGCAAGCCGGTCCTCGCGTACGAGACGGTCGTCGGCGGTCTCCAGCACGACGGCACCCCGAACGAGCTGCACGTCGTCACCGACGCCACCACGGGCGCCAAGCTCTACGAGTGGCAGGCCGTCCACAACGGCACCGGCAACACCCAGTACAGCGGCCAGGTCACGCTCGGCACCGCGCCCTCGTACACGCTGACCGACACCGGCCGCGGCAACCACAAGACGTACAACCTCAACCGCGGCACCTCCGGCACCGGGACGCTGTTCTCCGGGGCCGACGACGTCTGGGGCGACGGCACCCCGCAGAACCTGGAGACGGCCGGCGCCGACGCCCACTACGGCGCCGCGCTCACCTGGGACTATTACAAGAACGTCCACGGCCGCTCCGGCATCAAGGGCGACGGCGTCGGCGCGTACTCCCGCGTCCACTACGGCAACGCCTACGTCAACGCCTTCTGGACCGACAGCTGCTTCTGCATGACGTACGGCGACGGCGCCGGCAACGCCAAGCCGCTCACGTCCATCGACGTGGCCGCCCACGAGATGACCCACGGCATCACCTCCGCGACCGCCAAGCTGGTCTACAGCGGCGAGTCCGGCGGTCTGAACGAGGCGACCTCCGACATCTTCGCCGCCGCGGTCGAGTTCCATGCCAACAACGCCCAGGACAAGGGCGACTACCTGGTCGGCGAGAAGATCGACATCCGGGGCAACGGCACTCCGCTGCGCTACATGGACAAGCCGAGCAAGGACGGCTCGTCGAAGGACGCCTGGTACTCCGGTATCGGCGGCATCGACGTCCACTACTCCTCGGGCCCGGCGAACCACTGGTTCTACCTGCTCTCCGAGGGCAGCGGCGCCAAGACCGTCAACGGCGTCAACTACGACTCGCCGACCTCCGACGGCCTGCCCGTCACCGGCATCGGCCGGGACAAGGCCGCGCTGATCTGGTACAAGGCGCTCACCACCAAGTTCACCTCGACGACCAACTACGCCGCCGCCCGCACCGGGACCGTCGCGGTCGCCACGGAGCTGTACGGCGCCGGCAGCGCCGAGGTGAAGGCCGTCGAGCACGCGTGGGCCGGCGTCAACGTCGGGTCCCGCCCCGGTGGCGGCGACCCCGGCACCGGCAAGATCTTCGAGAACACGGCCGACGTCGCCATCCCGGACAACGGTGCCGCCGTCACCTCCGCCGTCAGCGTCACCGGCATCACCGGCAACGCCCCCTCCGCGCTGAAGGTGGACGTGGACATCGTCCACACCTGGCGCGGTGACCTGGTCGTCGATCTGGTCGCACCGGACGGCTCGGTCTACAACCTGAAGCCGTTCAGCTCCTCCGACTCGGCCGACAACGTCAAGGCCACCTACACGGTCAACGCCTCCAGCGAGGTCGCCAACGGCAGCTGGAAGCTCCGCGTGCAGGACAGGGCCGCCCAGGACACCGGCTACATCAACAGCTTCAAGCTGACCTTCCCGTGATCCGGGAAGCACGCTGAACGGCTGACGCACCGCCCGGTGGCACCCCGAGTGCCGCCGGGCGGTCGTACGTGCGGCCGGAGGCGCGGCGCTCCAGCACGGCGAGGAGATCACCGGTGAGATCCCGGCCGCGGAACGGCCGGTGGCGAGCACGACGTGGGCGCCGGCCGGAACGGCGCGGCGTACGGCGGCCGTCACCGGCGGGGCGACGGAGCGGTCCGGCCTCCAGGAGCGTGCCGTTCACGTCCAGGGCGACGAGCGCGGGGCGCCACACGCCCGGGTGCGAGCCGGCCGGCCGCCGCGGCGGCGCCGGAACCATGGGGTCGTCGAGTGCGGACACCGGCGCGGCCCGCCGCCCCTCCCCGCGCGGGAAGGGGCGACGAGCCGCGGTGGCAGCGGAGGGGGTCAGCGCATCAGGACGCCCGCGCCCTCCCCCGTCGTCTCGGTGGGCAGGGCGACCAGCCCGAGGTCGGCACCCGCCGCCAGCAGCCGGTGGGTGGGCAGTATCCGGACCGTGTAGCCGAACGGGCCCGTCCGGTCGAGGGTGAGGGGGCCCTCGTAGACCCAGCGCCCCTGCTGGTCCGGTCCGCCCGCCGGTTTCAGCGGCACCGTCTGGGCGTCCCGGAGCCGGTCGTCGGTGTCGACACGGCCCGCGACCGCCTGGACCTCGACGTCCTCCGGCTGGAGGTCCCCGAGGGCGACCCGCACCCGCAGCGCCAGGGTGGAGCCGAGCTCGGCGACGCCGTTGGCCTCGTCCACTTCGACGTGGTCGACCGCCACGCGCGGCCACGCGGCGCGCACCCTGGCCTTCCAGACGGCGAGTTCACGAGCTGCGTCGGTGGTCAGCGACCGGTGGGCGAGGGCGGCCGGGGCGTACAGCCGCTCCACGTACTCCCGCACCATCCGTCCCGCCAGCACCTTGGGGCCCAGGTTGGCGAGCGTCCGGCGGACCATCTCGATCCACCGTTCGGGCAGCCCGTTCGCGCTCCGGTCGTAGAAGCGGGGCGCGACGCGCTTCTCGATCAGCTCGTACAGCGCGTTGGCCTCCAGGTCGTCGCGCCGGTCCTCGTCCATGGTCGGGCCGTCGGCGGTCGGGATGGCCCAGCCGAAGTCCGGCTCGTACCACTCGTCCCACCAGCCGTCCAGGACGGACAGGTTGAGGCAGCCGTTGAGGGCCGCCTTCATGCCGGAGGTGCCGCACGCCTCCAGGGGCCGCAGGGGGTTGTTGAGCCACACGTCGCAGCCCGGGTACAGCTTCTGGGCCATGCCCATGCCGTAGTCGGGCAGGAACACGATCCGGTGGCGTACGCGCGGGTCGTCGGCGAACCGCACCAGTTCCCGCACCAGCCGCTTGCCGCCGTCGTCCGCCGGGTGGGCCTTGCCCGCGACGACGATCTGCACCGGCCGCTCCGGGTGCAGCAGCATCTCCATCAGCCGGTCCCGGTCCCGCAGCATCAGCGTCAGACGTTTGTACGAGGGGACCCGGCGGGCGAACCCGATGGTGAGGATGTCGGGGTCGAGGACCCCGTCGATCCACCCCAGCTCGGCCGAGCCCGCGCCCCGCTGCCGCCAGGAGGCCCGCAGCCGGGTGCGTACCTCCGTCACCAGCTGTTCGCGCAGCTCGCGGCGGAGGTCCCAGATCTCGGAGTCGGCGATCTCGCCGACGGCGTCCCACCGCTGGGAGCCGCCGACGCTCAGGGCGTCCTCCGCGCGCTGGGTGCCGATCTTGCGGGCGCCGAGCCGGAACACCTCGGGCGCCACCCAGGTGGGGGCGTGGACGCCGTTGGTGATGGAGGTGATGGGCACCTCGTCGGCGTCGAACCCGGGCCACAGGCCGGCGAACATCCCCCGGCTGACGGCGCCGTGGAGGGTGGAGACGCCGTTGGCGCGCTGGGCGAGGCGCAGCCCCATGACGGCCATGTTGAAGAGGTTCGGCTCGCCGCCCGGGTAGGTCTCCATGCCGAGCTGGAGGACGCGTTCGACGTCGACGCCGGGCAGTTCCGCGCCGTCACCGAAGTGGCGGGCGACGAGCTCGCGGTCGAACCGGTCGATGCCGGCCGGGACGGGGGTGTGCGTGGTGAAGACCGTCCCGGCGCGGACGGCCTCCAGGGCGGCGTCGAACTCGACGCCCTCCTCGCTCAGTTCCCGGATGCGCTCCAGGCCGAGGAATCCGGCGTGTCCCTCGTTGGTGTGGAACACCTCGGGCGCGGGGTGGCCGGTGAGCTCGCAGTACGCGCGTACCGCCCGGACACCTCCTATTCCCAGCAGCATCTCCTGCAACAGCCGGTGTTCGCTGCCCCCGCCGTAGAGCCGGTCGGTGACGTCCCGCTCGGAGGGGCCGTTCTCCTCCACGTCCGAGTCGAGCATCAGCAGCGGTACGCGGCCGACCTGGGCCACCCAGATGTGGGCGTGCAGACAGCGGCCGCCCGGCAGGGCGAGGGAGACCCGCACGGGGGAGCCGTCCGTCCGCCGCAGCAGGCTGACGGGCATCTCGTTGGGGTCCAGGAGCGGATAGTGCTCCTGCTGCCAGCCGTCCCGGGACAGCGACTGGCGGAAGTAGCCGTGCCGGTAGAGCAGCCCCACGCCGATGAGCGGTACGCCCAGGTCGGAGGCGGCCTTCAGGTGGTCACCGGCGAGGATGCCGAGGCCGCCGGAGTACTGGGGCAGGGCGGCGGTGACACCGAACTCGGGCGAGAAGTAGGCGACGGCGGCGGGCAGGTCACCGTCCGGGAGCGTGTGGTTCTGGTACCAGCGGCGGCCGCGCAGATAGTCGTCGAGGTCGTCGGCGGCGGCGGACAGGCGGCGCAGGAACCGCCGGTCGCGGGCCAGCTCGGCGAGTCTGGCCGCCGACACGGAACCCAGCAGCCGGACGGGATCACCGCCGACGGTCCGCCACCCCTCGGGGTCGACGGTCTGGAACAGTTCACGGGTCTCGGCGTGCCAGGACCAGCGCAGGTTGCGCGCGAGGTCGCTGAGCGGCCGGAGCGGGTCGGGGAGGACGGGGCGCACGGTGAATCGACGGATTGCCTTCACGTGTTCCACCTTCGCAGGGCAGGTACGTATCGGGGCGGACGCACGGGCGTTGTGCGTCCGCCTTCACCCTTCGACGTTATCGGCACCCCGCCCTCCGCAACCACGGCGCACTCAGGGGGGCGCGTTCACCGCGTACTCACCGGGACCTCGTACGGGGAGCCCGCGTTGACCGTTTCCGGGTCGAACGCGCCGGTCGCGGCGTACCGGGCGGCGATCTCGCGCCGCTCGTGCGGGGGGATCACGTCGTCGATGTGTGCGAAGCCCCCGGGGGCCCGTTCATGGGCCAGATTGATGACGGCCTCCGGGCCCAGGCGCCGGTTGGCGCGCTGGAGCTCCGTCATCGCGGGGCGCCGGTCCGCCTCGTAGGCGGCCAGGGCCTCGGCCGGGTCGGGGTGCAGGGCCAGGGCGTGGGCGAGGGCCCGGGCGTCGACGATCGACTGGGTGGCGCCGTTGGAGCCGATGGGGTACATGGCGTGGGCGGCGTCCCCGATGAGCGTGGTGCGGCCGTGGCTCCAGCGCGGCAGGGGTTCGCGGTCGACCATGGGGTACTCGTGGGCCGCGTCGGCGGCGCGCAGCACGTCGGGGACGCTCACCCCGCCGAACTCCCAGCCTTCGTAGTGGTGGAGGAAGTCCGCCACCACCGCGGCCCGGTTCCAGTCGCCCCGGGGGGAGTCCCGGACGGTGCTCGCGGTGCTGTCGGCGGGCATCGCGAGCGCCCAGTTGACGAGGACGTCCCCGGTGGGGCGCTCGGCCATCGGGTACACGACGGCCTTCTGCCGGTCGTCGCCGGCGACGAGCATGAACGTGCCCGCCCGGCGGGCGTCCATCCACGACACCCCGCGCCACACCAGCATGCCGTTCCAGGGCGGCTCGCCCTCGCCGGG
The DNA here is from genome assembly GCF_055590785.1 of Streptomyces sp. NPDC041796. Classification (NCBI taxonomy): domain Bacteria; kingdom Bacillati; phylum Actinomycetota; class Actinomycetes; order Kitasatosporales; family Streptomycetaceae; genus Streptomyces; species Streptomyces sp. NPDC041796. Next base: position 407,999 of record NZ_JBVJAH010000001.1, on the reverse strand, counting down.
GTTGAGGGCGGCGCGGACCGCCGAACGGATGCCGTCGGCGCCGATCAGGACGTCCGGCTCCAGCGACGCCCGGCCGCGCACGGCACCCTCGCGGTGCTCCAGGCGCACGCGTGGGCGCCCGTCGGGCAGTTGTTCCAGGCCCGTCACCCGGACACCGGTGACGATCGCGGAAGGGCCGAGCCGGCCGCGTACCGCGTCGGCGAGGACCTGCTGGAGCCGGCCGCGGTGGACGGAGAGCTGGGGCCAGTGGTAGCCGGCGCGCACGCCCCGCGGTTCACGGGAGATCAGCCCGCCGGAGCGGTGGTAGTAGCGCAGCTCCCGGGTGCGTACGGCGTCGGCCTCCAGGTCGTCGAGGAGTCCGAGCGCGTCGAGTTCGCGCACGGCGTTGGGCATGAGGTTCAGCCCGGCGCCGAGCGGCCGGATCTCGCGTGCCGCCTCGACGACGGTGACGTGGTGGAACCCGGCGGCGTGCAGGGCGAGTGCGGCGGTCAGTCCGGCGACTCCGCCGCCGGCGACGAGTATGTGCGGGGTCATGCGGGCGCTCCCCTCACGCGGCCGTGGGGCGCGGCCGCTGGGTGGCCTGGCGCACCAGCGTCTCGTTGTCCCTGGTCAGGTCGAGCACCGAGCGCAGCAGCGCGACCGGCGCCCCGCCGCTGCCCTCGTCGTACAGCCGGAGCTCGTCGCTGTAGGCCTTGCGGGCGATGCCCACATGGCGGGCGCGGAACGTCTTGAGGATGCGCAGCACCCGCGCCAGGGAGTGGGCGGACGCGACGAGCTGGGGCGGCAGCCGGTGGACGGTCTCCCAGCTCAGCGCGGCGGACAGCTTGCTGACGGCGGAGACGCCGCTTCTGTGGGCCGCGTGGAAGGCGCGCCACGACGGGAGGCTGTACTCGACCGACTCGGCGAGGAAGGCGTCGTAGCCGGGGTGCGGGCGGTCGCACTGCCAGACCGTCAGGTCGACCAGCCAGAGCGGCACCTGCGCGGCGGCCGGGCCGAGGTAGTCGCGGCCGGCGACGTCGACCTCCTCGAAGTAGGGGCGCAGCGTGCGGGCGAAGTAGGACGGTGAGACGTGGTCGATGGTGAAGTCGATGGAGTCGACCATCGCCTGGACGTGCTGGGCGGTACGGTCCAGCGCGAGGGCGAAGCCGGGGTCGTACGGTTCGAGGCGGGCAAGCTTGCCGCAGGTGTCCAGGGCGGCGACGAGGCTGGGGAAGACCATCCGGACGGCTTCCTGGAGGTGGGCCTCCATCTCGTGGCCGGTGTACATGCGCTGCCGGTGGCCGAGCGGGTTCCAGGTGGTGTAGTGGTGCACGGTGTCACGGGGCACCATGTCGGTGCGGCGGGCCAGCTCCTCCAGGACGGGCAGGACCTCGGGGACGGCGGTGACCGGCTGGACACCGTGCCGTTTGAGGGAGCCGAGCAGCATGCCGAGGTCGCGCATCGCGGCGAGCGCCTCGATGACGCACCACTCGGCGACCCGGTCGAGGTCGGGTACGAGGGTGCGCAGGGCGACGGTGAGCGCGGCGACGTCGGCGTCACGGTTCATCGCGGGGAGCGCGGCGAGCAGCGCGTCGGCGCCGAGCGGGTCGGCGTCGCGTATCTCGGTGATGCGGTAGCGCGGTTCGGCACAGGTATCGAGACCGGGCGCGACAAGGTCGTACAGGGTCAACGGGATGCCCCCCTCGGGCAGTGTGGGTTCGGGAGTGGCGCGGTGTTCGCTGGTCAGGCGGTCACCGCGGGTCGCCCACCCGGCCTCGGCGTGGCGGCGCCGGTACGGGCGCGGGCAGGCTCAGCCGTACGGACAGCAGTGCTGCCGTGGCGGCGAACGCGGCGCCGACGAGCAGCGCCGCCTGGAAGCCCGCGGTTTCGGCCTGGGGTGTGGCCGTGCCGGTACGGGTGGTGGCCACGGCCACGAGGACGGCCAGGCCCAGGACGGATCCGAACTGCTGGCTGGTGTTGATCAGCCCGGAGGCGAGGCCGGTCTCCATTTTCGTGGCCTCTGCCGTGGCGGCCACATTGGTGGTGACCATGACCAGCGGCAGGGCGGCACCCAGCAGGAGGCTGGGCGCGAGGACGGTGGTGGCGAAGGTGCCGTCGGCACGCAGGGACAGGGCGAGCCAGACCATCCCCGCGAGCAGCAGCCAGAAACCGAGGGTCATGGTCCGGCGAAGGCCGAGGCGGAGGATCAGGCGGCCGGTCAGCGGGGCGGTGGCGACGACGACCAGGGAGAGTGGGAGCAGGCCGAGGCCGCCGGTGAGCGGGGACTGTCCCAGGACGCTCTGGAGGTAGAGGCTGACCAGGAAGAACATGGGGAACAACGCCATTTGGGCGAGGGCGCCGAGGAGGTTGGCGAGGCGCAGCGCGGGCCGCTTCATCACGGCGGGAGGTACGAGGGGCCGGTCGGCGCGGGTCTGTACGACGGCGAACGCGGCGAGCAGGCAGAGCCCGGCGGCGCCCGCGAGGAGGCTGCGCCCGACGAGGGCGTACGCGACGAGGCCGAGCCCGCCGGTGGCGGTGAGCGCGCCCGCCAGGTCGAAGCCGGGCTCGGCGCCCCGGGTGCCGCCGTCCAGGAGCCGGAGGGCGAGCAGGGCGAGTACGGCGGCGACGGCGACGTTCAGCCAGAACGTGGAGCGCCAGCCGAGCAGGTCGGTGAGGACGCCGCCGAGAACGGTTCCGAGGACGCCGCCGAGGCCGCCCATCGCGGCGAACGCGCCGAGCGCCCGGTGCCGGTCGGGGCCGTCCGGGAAGAGGATCAGCAGCAGGGCGAACGCGGCGGCCGCCGCCAGTGCCGCCCCGACGCCCTGCACGGCGCGGGCGGCGATCAGCGCGCCGGTGGACTGGGCGAGGCCCCCGGCGGCGGAGGCGGCCGCGAGGAGCGCGAGCCCGCCGGTGAAGAGCCGCCGGTGGCCGAACAGGTCGGCGGTGCGGCCTCCGAGGAGGAGCAGCCCGCCGAAGGTGATGAGGTAGGCGTTGGCCACCCAGGACAGGCCGGCGGACCCGGCCCCGAGGTCCGCGTCCACGGACGGGAGGGCGACGTTGACGATCGCCGTATCCATGATCATCAGAAGCTGGGTGGCCGCCAGCAGCCCCAGCGCGCCGCGCCGGTTCCCGGGCGTTCCCCTCATCGCCGGCTCCCGCGCGCCGTGCGGCGCAGCCGCACGCGGCCGCCCGGCCACCCGGCGACGGGGTGCCGTCCAGGGGCGCCCGCACCGCCGCTGCCCCGATGCCACCCGGGGTCGGCCACAAGGCCGGTGACCTGATGCCGCACCGGATCCCCTGGACGGATTCCGCGCCACGCCGGTCCCCCCGGACGGATTCCGCGCCACGCCGGGGCGTCGGGGCGCGGGGCGCCCGGACGGCGGTGCCATCCGGGGTCGGCCGCCGGGTGGGGCAGCGCCGTGCCGTGGGCGTGCCGTGGCGGTCGGACCGCGCGGCCACCACGGGCGCACCGGCCGGGGTCGTCGGCGCGCAGCCGGGCGGGGGCGCAGAGGGCGGCGGAGGTGAGCCGGGCCGCCGGGCCCGCGCGGTCCGCGACGGCGGGGCGGCGTCCGCGCGCCGAGCCCGGGACACACGCGGTCATCGGGTACGTCCCAGGTCGTAGCCGTCCAGGCAGGCCTGGGCGAGGGCCTCGCAGGCGGGGGCGCCGCCCTCCCATGCCTGCTGGGTGAGGTAGACGTGCGGGGCGCCGTGGTAGAAGCGTTCGTACTGCTCGTGGCGGCCGGCGAACTCCGAGCCGAGCGCGTCCCAGGCCAGTTTCAGCAGCTTCACGCGGTCCTCGGCCGGAGTGCCGGGCGAGCGGATGTACTTGCGGACCAGCGGGCCCAGCTCCGGGTGCAGCAGGTCCTCGCCCGACGCTGGCAGCTGGATGAGCCCGCCGCCCGCGAGGAGTTTGATCTCCTGGACGGCCTGCGGGTACAGCTCGCCCGCCATGATGCGCTGCGCGAAGGAGATGTCCTTGCCGGGCGCGACCCCGCCGCGGCCGCCGTCCACCTCCTCGTACGACGCCTCCGCCGCCAGCACGAACGCCTTGGCCTGGGCGACACGGCCGAGGAGCCGGCCGATGGCCTGGGTGACCGGCGGCAGTTCGTAGGTGTTGTTGGCCTTGGTGACCAGGATCGCGACGCCGGTGAGGAACTCCAGCTTCGTCCAGAACCGGGTGGCGGCCTGGTGCACGAAGTTCAGGTACGCGGGGGTCTGCCACCACATCCGGAACGACACGTCGACGTTCCGGTACGCCAGCACCCGTTCCCACGGCACGAACACGTCGTCGCACACGAGCAGCGCGTCGTTCTCGTCGAAGCGCGAGGAGAGCGGGTTGTCGAAGACGCTGCGCGCCTGGGCCTCGTACGACGTGCGGGAGAGGAACTTCAGCCCCGGTGTGTCGATCGGGACCGAGAAGCACACCGCGTGTTCGACGTCCTGCGGGGCGAGCGGCTCGATCGTGCCGACGATCACCTCGTTGCCGAACACCGCCGCGGTGCCGATCATCTTGGCGCCGCGCACCACGATCCCGCCGTCCTTCTCGGCGACCACCCGAACCACCAGGTCGTCCTCCTCCTGTTCGGAGGCGGACCTGGTGCGGTCGTTCTGCGGGTTGGTGATGGTGAAGGTCGGGTACAGGTCACCCTCGGCGAGCCGCCGGTGGTAGGCGAGTGCGGCGGCGGAGCCGTCGTAGCCCTCCGTCCGGAACAGGGACGGCAGCGCCGCGAAGCCGGCCGCGCCGCCGGCCATGTAGTCGGGTGTGCGGCCCAGGAAGCCGAAGCTCGCCTCCGCCCACACCTTGTACGCCTCACGACGGGCGACGAGGTCCTCGTACGACCGCGGGATCGCGTACGCGCGGTGGACGCCACCCTGGGTGAGGACCGGGGTGTGCTCGGAGTCGTGCGCCAGGTCGTACAGGCGGGCGATCGAGGCCGCGGTGTTGCGGAACGCCGGGTGCGAGGTGACGTCCTCCACCCGCTCCCCGTCGAGCCATATCTCCCGGCCGTCGCGCAGCGACGCCAGGTACTCCTGACCGGACCTCGTCACCGTTTCTCCTCCTGCGGGTGCCATTGCCGCAGGAGAGCCTGTCCGTTGGTCCATGCCTTCGGCAATGAACGTCCGTCCAATGGTCCTTAAGAACCGGCCAGTCAGCGTCCAAAAACCATTAGGCGGCGCTCGCCGCACCTGCCCGGTACTCACCCGGAGTGACGCCGAACCATTTGCGGAAGGCAAGGTGGAAACCGACCGCGCTCTGGTAACCGACCCGCTGCGGTACCGCCGACTGCGGCAGTGACGTCTCGCCGAGCAGCCGCGCCGCCTCCTGCATGCGCCGCCCGGTCAGGTGGCGCGCCGGCGCCTCGCCGACCAGCGCGCGGAACGCGGCCGTGAACGCGGAGCGGGACATACCGACCTCCCGGGCGAGCGACTCGATGGTCCACGGCTCGGCGAACCGGGTCGCGATCATCACCAGGGCGCGGCTCACCCCCGGGTGGCGCAGGACCGGCAGGGAGGCCGGGTTCTCGGCGAACTCCCGCAGCAGCGGGCGCAGCGCGAGCACCAGGGCCATCTCGAAGGCCCGCAGGGTGATCAGGCGGTCACCGGGGCCGACGGGCCGGTCGGGGGCGGCGAGCAGGCGCAGGGTGTCGCGCAGCAGCGGCTCCCGGTCGACCTGCGAGCGGTCCAGGACCAGCGCCCAGGGCAGCGCCTTGTACAGACCAGTGGCGGCGCTGGAGTCGTAGTGCAGCCCGGCGCACAGCAGCCGGCTCTCCGGCCCGGTGCCGCCGATGCGGATCTCGCCGGAGGTGCCGGGCTGGCGCTCGGGCAGGACCGCCTTGAGCGGCACGCCCTGCCGGTCGGGCCGGTCGGCGAGCCGGTGTGCGGTGCCGGTGGGGAAGACGGCCAGGTCACCGGCGTGCAGTTCCTGCGGCGGCTGGCCGTCGGCGGTGATCCAGCAGCCGCCCTCGACGATGTAGTGGAGGACGGCACAGCCCTGCTCGGCGTCGCCCTCGATCGCCCAGGGCGCGCGGACGTGCCAGCGGCTGTCGAAGACGCCGGTGAGACGCAACGGTTGCAACAGCTCACTGAGGAGGTCGTCATTGCGGTCGTCGTTCCCGGTTTCGGTGCGCACGGTGTCCATGGACGATCCTTCAACCCCCGCCCCGAATTGTTAATTGATCGGCCAAAGCCGCCGCCGCCAGCCTGTGAGGAGCCGTCATGGCAGCAGTCACACCCTATCGAAGGGCCAATCAGGCATATGTCGGAGCCAAAGTCCGAGCACAATCAGATGCGGGTCGCCGTGGTGGGAGCGACCGGTTTCCAGGGCGGAGCGGTCGCCCGCCTGCTGACCGAGCGTGACCACCGGGTGCGTACGCTCTCCCGGCGTCCCGAGGGCGACCGGCCCCCGCTGCCCGGCGTCTCGTGCGCCACGGGCGACCTCGCCGACGCCGAGGCCGTGCGGCAGCTTTTCGCGGGGGCGACGCACGCCGCGGTGGTGATGCCGCTGGTGTACGAGGCGAAGCGGGTGCGCGCCTACGCCCGCAACATCGCGCGGGCGGCCGTCGCGGCCGGGGTGCGGCGGCTGGTGTACAACGCCAACACCCGCGTCCCGCGTACGCCCACCGACGTGGCGGCGTTCGAGACGCGCCGGATCGCCGAGGAGGTACTGCGGGAGAGCGGCGTACCGCTGGTGGTGCTGCGCCCACCGGTCTACCTGGACAACCTGTTCAGCCCGTGGAACGGCCCGGCCCTGGTCAACGACGGCGTCCTCGCCTATCCGCTGCCGGCCGACGTGCCGACGGCGTGGCTCTCGCACCGGGACCTGGCGCGGGCGGTGTACGCGGCGCTCACCGTGAACGGTCTGGAAGGGCGTACCTACGACATCGGCGGCACGCGGGCCCTGACGGGTGATGAGCTGGCGGAGGCGTTCGGCCGGGGGCTGGGGCGCGAGGTGCGGTACCGGGCGCTGTCGCCGCAGGTCTTCGAGCAGGGCCTCGCGGAGGCGATCGGCCCGGCCGCCGCGGCCGGAGTGGCCGGCATCTACCACTACATGTCGGCGGGTCAGGAGCCGCTGCTGATGGCGGGGGACGACGGGCTGTCGGCCCGGGCCCTGTCGGTGGCGCCCGCGCCGGTCGACGAGTGGGTGTCGCGCCAGCCGTGGCAGGTCTGGGCCAGCGACCCGGAGGAGCAGGACGCCCAGACGCTCACCTGAACGCCACTGGACACACCCGAGCACGAACCGGCCACGTTTTTCCACTCGAACGGGGCCGGTTCTTTTCGTGTCCGGCTACGCCTGAGTAGTTAACAACGCGCCGGATTGCCCACCCGAAGGGTGTGGGTAGGGCTCCTCCGGTACCCGCCCACCCGAGTGAACCCGGACAGGAGCGGTGATGCCTGCGCTCTGCCACTCGTCAACCGAGCAAGTACAAAGAGCGATACCCCGTACGCAACCCTCAGGTGATGCCGTGAACTCGCTGATTGGTCGCATTCCCGTTCTCGATGTACGCCCGCTGGTCGACTGCGGCAGAAGGCCCGCCAAGGCGGTGGTCGGCGAAACCTTCCAGATTACGGCCACGGTGTTCCGCGAAGGCCATGACGCCGTGGCCGCCAATGTCGTCCTGACGGACCCGGCCGGACACCCGGGCCCGTTCACCCCGATGCGGGAACTGGCGCCCGGCACCGACCGCTGGGGCGCCGAGGTCACCCCTACGGCCGAAGGACGCTGGACTTTCACCGTCGAGGCGTGGAGCGACCCGGTCGCCACCTGGCGCCACACCGCCGGCATCAAGATCCCGGCCGGCATCGACACCGACCTGGTACTGGCCGAGGGCGCCTCCCTGCACGAACGGGCCGCCGACGGCGTACCGAAGGGCGAGGGCCGTGAGGCCGTGCTCGCCGTGGTGGACGCGCTGCGCGACGAGCGGCGCTCCCCCGAGGACCGGCTCGCCGCCGCCCTCGGCACCGAGGCGGTGCAGGCGCTCGACGCCCATCCCCTGCGCGAACTGGTCACCTCCTCACGGCCGTTGCCGTTGCTGGTGGAGCGTGAGCGGGCGCTGTTCGGGTCGTGGTACGAGATGTTCCCGCGCTCCGAGGGAGCCAGGGTGGAGAACGGCCGCCCGGTCTCCGGGACCTTCCGCACGGCCGCCGAGCGGCTTCCGGCCATCGCGGCGATGGGGTTCGATGTCGTATACCTGCCGCCGATCCACCCCATCGGCACCACCCACCGCAAGGGTCCCAACAACACCCTCACGGCCGGCCCCGACGACGTCGGCGTGCCGTGGGCGATCGGGTCTCACGAGGGCGGCCACGACGCGGTCCACCCGGACCTCGGCACCATCGAGGACTTCGACGCCTTCGTCGAACGGGCGCGCGAACTGCGCCTGGAGGTGGCCCTGGACTTCGCCCTCCAGTGCTCGCCGGACCACCCTTGGGTGAAGAAGCGCCCGGCCTGGTTCCACCACCGGCCCGACGGGACCATCGCGTACGCCGAGAACCCGCCCAAGAAGTACCAGGACATCTATCCGATCGCGTTCGACAAGGACATGCGGGGCATCGTCCGCGAGACGCTGCGCGTGCTGCGGCACTGGATGGCCCACGGCGTGCGCATCTTCCGCGTCGACAATCCGCACACCAAGCCCGTGGTGTTCTGGGAGAAGGTCATCGGGGCCATCAACAAGTCCGACCCGGACGTGATCTTCCTGGCGGAGGCCTTCACCCGGCCCGCGATGATGCACACCCTGGGCGCGATCGGCTTCCAGCAGTCGTACACGTACTTCACCTGGCGCAACACCAAGCAGGAGCTGACCGAGTACCTCACCGAGCTGTCCGGCGACGCCGCCGCCTACATGCGGCCGAACTTCTTCGTGAACACCCCGGACATCCTGCACGCCTACCTCCAGCACGGCGGCCGCCCCGCCTTCGAGGCGCGGGCGGTGCTCGCCGCGACGATGTCCCCGACGTGGGGTGTCTACGCCGGGTACGAGCTGTGCGAGAACACCCCGGTACGGGAGGGCAGCGAGGAGTACCTCGACTCGGAGAAGTACCAACTCCGCCCGCGCGACTGGGAGTCGGCGGAGCGCGAGGGCCGCACCATCGCCCCCCTGATCGCGCAACTGAACCGGATCAGGCGCCGCAACGCCGCCCTGCGGCAGCTGCGCTCGGTGCGCTTCCACCACGCCGACAACGACGCCGTCATCGCGTACAGCAAGCGCGCGGGTTCGAACATTGTTCTGACGGTCGTCAACCTCGACCCGCGCCACACCCACGAGGCGACGGTGTCGTTGGACATGCCGGAACTCGGCCTCGACTGGCACGAGACCGTGCCGGTGCGCGATGAGCTCACCGGTGAGACCTATCACTGGGGCAGGGCCAACTATGTGCGCCTCGCACCGGGTGTCACACCCGCGCACATCTTCGTCCTGCGACCGTCCCCGCCGATCGGAGGGTCACCCACATCATGATCGTCAACGAGCCCGTCCACGACACATTCGAGGACACGCCGGCAAAGGACCGTGACCCCGACTGGTTCAAACGAGCCGTCTTCTACGAGGTTCTGGTCCGCTCGTTCCAGGACAGCAATGGCGACGGCGTCGGCGACCTCAAGGGCATCACCGCCAAGCTGGACTACCTTCAGTGGCTCGGGGTCGACTGCCTCTGGCTCCCGCCGTTCTTCAAGTCCCCGCTCCGGGACGGCGGTTACGACGTATCGGACTACACCTCCGTACTGCCCGAATTCGGCGACCTGGCCGACTTCGTCGAGTTCGTCGATGCCGCCCACCAGCGCGGCATGCGAGTGATCATCGACTTCGTGATGAACCACACCAGCGACCAGCACCCGTGGTTCCAGGAATCCCGCAACGACCCCGACGGCCCCTACGGCGACTACTACGTCTGGGCCGACGACGACAAGCAGTACCAGGACGCGCGGATCATCTTCGTCGACACCGAGACGTCCAACTGGACCTTCGACCCGGTGCGCAAGCAGTACTACTGGCACCGGTTCTTCTCCCACCAGCCGGACCTCAACTACGAGAACCCGGCCGTGCAGCAGGAGATCCTGTCCGCGCTGCGCTTCTGGCTGGACCTGGGCATCGACGGCTTCCGCCTCGACGCCGTGCCGTACCTGTACCAGGAGGAGGGCACCAACTGCGAGAACCTCCCGGCCACCCACGCCTTCCTCAAGCGGGTCCGCAAGGAGATCGACGCCGCCTACCCCGACACCGTGCTGCTCGCCGAGGCCAACCAGTGGCCGGAGGACGTCGTCGACTACTTCGGCGACTACGCGGCCGGCGGCGACGAGTGCCACATGGCGTTCCACTTCCCGGTCATGCCGCGCATCTTCATGGCGGTGCGCCGGGAGTCCCGCTACCCGGTCTCCGAAGTCCTGGCCAAGACGCCGGCGATCCCGGAGGGCTGTCAGTGGGGCATCTTCCTGCGCAACCACGACGAGCTGACGCTCGAGATGGTCACGGACGAAGAGCGCGACTACATGTACGCGGAGTACGCCAAGGACCCGCGGATGCGCGCCAACATCGGCATCCGGCGGCGCCTGGCCCCGCTGCTCGACAACGACCGCAACCAGATCGAGCTGTTCACCGCGCTGCTGCTGTCCCTGCCCGGCTCGCCGATCCTCTACTACGGCGACGAGATCGGGATGGGCGACAACATCTGGCTGGGTGACCGCGACGGCGTCCGCACACCCATGCAGTGGACGCCCGACCGCAACGCGGGCTTCTCGTCCTGCGACCCGGGACGGCTGTACCTGCCGACCATCATGGACCCGGTCTACGGCTACCAGGTCACCAACGTCGAGGCGTCCATGGCGTCGCCGTCGTCGCTGCTGCACTGGACGCGGCGGATGATCGAGATCCGCAAGCAGAACCCCGCCTTCGGTCTCGGTTCGTACACCGAGCTGCCGTCGTCCAACCCGGCGGTCCTCGCCTTCCTCCGGGAGTACGGGGACGACCTGGTGATGTGCGTGCACAACTTCTCGCGCTTCCCGCAGCCGACGGAGCTGGACCTTCGGCGGTTCAACGGGATGCACCCGGTGGAGCTGATCGGCGGGGTGCGCTTCCCGGCGATCGGCGAATGGCCGTATCTGCTCACCCTCGCGGGTCACGGCTTCTACTGGTTCCGCCTCCGCAAGGACACCATGAAGCCGGCCACGGGCAAGACGGTCACGGAAGCCACCGTGGCCACGGCGGCACCCGCCGGTGGGGCGGCGGCTCCTGCCGGGGCGGCGCGGACGACGGCGGGCGCGGTGGCCCCGGTCCTGCCCGGCACGACGGCCGTAGCCGTGCCGGGCACGGCGTTCGCGGGAGCGGTGGCCGACACGCTCCCGGCGCCCGGGACGACCGGGAGAGCACGCGCCGCCGACGCCGCGGCGGGCCCGGTGAAGACGGGCCCCGCCGCGGGCGTGGGCGGCCCCGGGACGGCCGCCCGGGTCGCGGCGGCCGATGGGGCGTCAGCGGCCGGGCCGGGCGCGGCCGGGCGGAGCGGTGACGCGCGCACCGACGGCGGAGCCCGGGCGGCCGGGAAGGGGTGAGGACATCGGGGCGGGGCGTTTCCGGCGCCCCGCCCTGGGCACTCTCCCCCTCATACGTCGATTCGGGTCTATCTCGACCATCCCCGCCCGACACGTCCCGCACAGCCGGACAGCACTCGCCGCATTCCGGGACACTCTGCACGTTCTGTGCATTTCGTAGTGCCCGGGGAAAGGACGCGCTGCCATGTCGGAGACCGCATCCACCGCCCGGGCCCCGGTCGCCCTGCTCCCCTCCCTGGTGCCGCTGCTCCACGAATGGCTGCCGCGCCAGCGCTGGTTCGCCGGGAAGGGGCGGCCCGTCACCGGGTTCGCCCTCGTCTCGGCCACCGAACTGCTCCCGCTCGACACCACCGGCCCCGGTCTGCTGCACCTGCTGGTGCGGGTCCAGCAGCCGGGCCTCACCACGGCCGCCCAGGCCGACTGTTACCAGCTACTGCTGGGCGTGCGGAGCAACCTGCCTCCGCAGCTCGCGCCCGCCCTGATCGGCCACGTCCCGGACGGCCCGCTCGCCGGGCGGACGATCTACGAGGGGCTCAGCGACCCCCGGCTCGCGGCGCTCCTGCTGGAACGATTGCGCACCCCCGGCCCGATGGGCCCGCTGCGGTTCTGCCGGACCGTCGCCATCCCGGAGGGCCTCACGCCCCGCGTACTGGACGCCGAGCAGTCCAACTCCTCGCTGGTGTACGGCGATTCGTTCATCCTCAAGGTGTTCCGCCGGGTCTACCCGGGGGCCAACCCGGACCTGGAGCTGCCGCTCGCGCTCGCCCGCGCGGGCTGCACCCGCGTCCCGGCGCCCGTCGCCTGGTACGAGACGGGCAACGGCCGGCCGGAGGCCTCCACCCTGGGGGTTCTCCAGCCCTACCTGCGCGGGTCCCAGGACGGCTGGCAGCTCGCCCTGGACGCGCTCGGCGCCGGGCGCGACTTCGCCTCCGAGGCAAGGGCGCTCGGCAGGGCCACCGCCGAGGTGCACACCGCGCTGGCGGACGCCCTGCCCACGGTGGCGCTGGGCCGCCCGCAGACCGAGAACCTGGTCCACGGGATGAGCCGCCGCCTGGACGCCGCCGCCCAGGCGGTACCGGCGCTGATGCCGTACGTCCCCGGGCTGCGCGCCGCTTTCGAGGCGGTCGGCGGGATGGCGACGGGCAGCCGCCTGTGGCGGGCCCAGCGGGTCCACGGCGATCTGCACCTGGGCCAGACCCTCCGTACCCGAGACGGCGACTGGTCGGTGATCGACTTCGAGGGTGAGCCCGCGAAGCCGCTCGCCGAGCGCCGCCGCCCCCAGCCACCGGTGCGTGACGTGGCCGGCATGCTGCGCTCCTTCGACTACGCGGCCCGCTCCTACCGCCCCTGGAACCCGGACTGGGCAGAGCGGTGCCGTGACGCGTACTGCACCGGGTACGCCGAGGCCTCGGGCACCGATCCGCGTGCCGAGCCCGCGCTCCTGCGCGCGTACGAGACGGACAAGGCGGTGTACGAGGTCGTGTACGAGGCCCGGCACCGCCCCGACTGGCTCCCGGTCCCGATGGCGGCCATCCGCCGTCTTGCCGCGCAGACCACCACTCCGTGATGTGAACGCCCTTGAGGAGGCCCTCCCCCGTGACCCCCCGTCGTCCCACCCGTACCCCCGCCACCCCGAAGGCCCCGGCCACCCGGAAGACGCCGGTCGGGGACGCCACCGCCCTGCCCACCCCGCCTCCCGGCGCGACACCGGGGCCCCGCACGGGCGGCACCACCGTCCCGGGCGCCCCGCCGCTCTCCCCCGCCGACCGGGGGCGGCTGCTCGCCGGCGAGCACCACGACCCGCACGCCCTGCTGGGCGCCCACCCGGTCGACGGCGGCATCGCGGTCCGGGCCCTGCGCCCGTGCGCGAAGAGCGTGGCCGTCCTCGTGGACGGGGCGCGCACCGAGCTGCACGACGACGGCGACGGACTGTTCTCGACCGTGCTGCCGCTGCCCGAGGTGCCCGCGTACACGCTCCAGGTCGCCTACGACTCCGGGGTCGTCGAGGTGGACGACCCGTACCGCTTCCTGCCCGCGCTCGGCGAGCTTGACCTGCACCTGATCGGTGAGGGCCGGCACGAGGAGCTGTGGAAGGCGCTCGGCGCACATCCCCTGACCCATCAGGGCGTCACCGGCACCCGCTTCACGGTGTGGGCGCCCAACGCGCGCGGGGTCCGGCTCGTCGGCGAGTTCAACTACTGGGACGCCGGCACCGGTCTGCCGCTGCGGTCGCTGGGCCGCACCGGGGTGTGGGAGCTGTTCGTCCCCGGAATGGGCGAGGGCGCGCTGTACAAGTTCGCCGTCACCGGGCCCGACGGCCACTGCTCGCTGCGCGCCGACCCGATGGCCCGCCGCACCCAGTGCCCGCCGGAGACGGCCTCGATCGTCACCGCCTCGCACTACACGTGGCAGGACGGCGACTGGATGACCCACCGGGGTGACCGGCCCGTCCACGAGGCGCCCTTCTCCGTCTACGAGGTACACCTGCCGTCCTGGCGGCCCGGCCTGACCTACCGGGAGCTGGCCGAACAGCTTCCCGCGTACGTCAAGGACCTGGGTTTCACCCACGTGGAGCTGATGCCGGTCGCCGAGCACCCCTACAGCCCGTCCTGGGGCTACCAGGTCACCTCCTACTACGCGCCCACGGCCCGCCTCGGCACCCCCGACGACTTCAAGTACTTCGTGGACGCCTGCCACCGCGCCGGGATCGGCGTCCTCGTCGACTGGGTCCCGGCCCACTTCCCCAAGGACGACTGGGCGCTGGCCCGCTTCGACGGCACACCGCTGTACGAGCACCCCGACCCGCGGCGCGCCGAGCACCCCGACTGGGGCACCCTCGAGTTCGACTACGGGCGCACCGAGGTCCGTAACTTCCTCGTCGCGAACGCCGTGTACTGGTGCGAGGAGTTCCACATCGACGGACTGCGGGTGGACGCGGTCGCGTCGATGCTCTACCTGGACTACTCGCGCGAGGGCGGCGACTGGGCGCCCAACGAGCACGGCGGGCGGGAGAACTTCGACGCGGTGGCCTTCCTCCAGGAGATGAACGCCACCGTCTACCGCCGCTGCCCCGGTGTGGTCACGATCGCCGAGGAGTCCACCGCCTGGGAGGGCGTCACCCGTCCCACCGACAGCGGTGGCCTGGGCTTCGGGCTGAAGTGGAACATGGGCTGGATGCACGACTCGCTGGTGTACGTCTCCAAGGAGCCCGTGCACCGCAAGTACCACCACAACGAGATGACGTTCTCGATGGTGTACGCGTACAGCGAGAACTACGTCCTGCCGATCTCGCACGACGAGGTGGTGCACGGCAAGCAGGCGCTGGTCACCAAGATGCCCGGCGACTGGTGGCAGCGGCGCGCCAACCAGCGCGCGTACCTGGGCTTCATGTGGGCCCACCCGGGCAAGCAACTGCTGTTCATGGGGCAGGAGTTCGCCCAGGGAGCGGAGTGGTCGGAGGCGCACGGCCCGGAGTGGTGGCTGACGGAGGACGACTACCACTCGGCGGGCGACCACCGGAGCATGCGGGACCTGGTCCGCGACCTCAATGCGGTGTACGCGTCGACGCCCGCGCTGTGGGAGCGGGACACCGTCCCGGAGGGCTTCCAGTGGTCGCTGGGTGACGCCGCCGAGGACAACGTCTTCGCCTTCCTGCGGTACGACGCCCAGGGTGCGCCGCTGCTGTCGGTGAGCAACTTCTCGCCGGTGGTGCGCGAGGACTACCGCCTGTGGGTGCCGGACCGGATCTCGGCGTGGGCGGAGGTCCTCAACACCGACGCGTCCGCGTACGGCGGCAGCGGCGTACGCAACGCCGATCCGGTGAAGCCGGAGGCGGGGTACGTCCGGCTGACCCTGCCGCCGCTGGCGACGGTGTGGCTGAAGCCTGCCTGACGGCCGGTACGAAATTGGGGTGCGGGAAGGCCGGTGGGCGAGTGACCATGACCGCCATGACCGACCTTCCCGCGCAGACCCTGCTGGTGTTCGACCGTGACGACTGGGTGTACGTCGTGCCTTCCTTCGAGGCCGCGACCCAGGAGTTCGAAGCGATCGACGTGGCGGACGGGGAGTACGAGGCGTTCACGCTCGACGGTGAACGGGTCACCCTGACCGCACCCGAGGGGTGGCGCGGCCCGGTCGTCGTCGAGGCGACCGGGCAGCGGGACACGGCCGCGCTGCGGGAGCGGATCGAGCGGAGCTCGGGCTCCCCCGCGCCCACGCCCGAGGAGCTGGCCCGCCTGCACCTCAGCCGTTGAGGCGGACGACTCCCAGCCGCTGGGTGGCGCGGGTCAGCGCCACGTACAGGTCGTTGACGCCGTGCGGTCCGCCGGACCGGATGCCCTCCGGGTCGGCGACGATCACCGTGTCGAACTCCAGGCCCTTCGCCTGACGCGGCTCCAGCAGGACGACCGGCCGGGTGAGGTCGGGGTTCGGGCCGTGCGCGGCGTCGGGCAGCACGGCGGCCAGCGCGGGGTGGTGCGCGGCGGGGGCGATGACCGCGAGCCGTCCCTCGGCGGGCAGTTCGCGGCGTACGGCGCCGGTGACCTCGCCGGCCAGGTCGTCCGTGATCCTCTCCCAGGGGGCCACGCCGGTGGAGCGCACCGAGCGGGGCGGGGTGAAGTCCGGGTCCTCGGCGCGGCGCACCGCCGCCGCCACCTCCATGATCTCTGCGGGTGTGCGGTAGTTGACGCCGAGGCGTACGTGCTCGAAGCGGTCGCCGACGTACGGGCCGAGGATGTCGCGCCAGGAGCCGCAGCCGGCCGCGTCCCCGGTCTGGGCCGGGTCGCCGACGAGGGTCATCGAGCGGGTGGGGACGCGCCGCATGAGCAGCCGCCACGCCATCGCGGAGAGTTCCTGCGCCTCGTCGACGATGACGTGGCCGAACGCCCAGGTGCGGTCGGCGGCGGCGCGTTCGGCGGCGCTGCGGTGGTCGGCCTCCTCGTGGCGTTCGGCGAACCGTTCGGCGTCGATGATGTCGTGCGCGCCGAGCACCTCCGACTCCTCGTCCTCGAACTCGTAGGTCCGGGAGGCGTAGCTGACGTCCAGCACGCCCTGCGCGTAGGCGATACGGGCGCTGCGCTCGCGTTCGGCGGCGGCGCGTGCGGCGGTGTCGTCCTCGCCCAGCAGTTCGGCGGCCTCGTCGAGGAGCGGTACGTCGGCCTCGGTCCAGTCACCCCCCGTCCTGCGGACGAACTCGGCCTCGCCGTCCGGGAGGTAGCCGTCCGGCTCGGCGAGGAAACCGGCGACGAGCGCCTGCGGGGTGAGCATGGGCCACAGCTCGTCGATCGCGGCGTGGACGTGGTGGCTCGCCGCGATCTCCTTGCGCATCTGGGTGATGTCGGACGGGTCGAGGAGGTTGGGGCCGCCGAAGGGGTCGGCGCCGAGCCGTTCGGCGAGCTGGTCGGTGAGGGCGTCGATGATCCGGAACGCGAAGCGGGGGCGGGCGAGGTTGTGCGGGAGGCCGGTGGAGCGGGCGTCCCAGCGGGCGTCCTCGGCCATGTTCCGGTCCAGCAGGAGGGTGCCGTAGTCGTCGTGCGCGATTTCGAGGGGCGCGTCGGTGGGCGGCACGGTCTGCCGGTCGCGGAGGACCCGGGCGAGCGTGTCGGCCATGCTCGCGCGGCCCTTGATCTCGGCGGCCTCGGGGGTGTCGGTACCGGTGGCACGGACGCCGGGGAACAGCTCGCCCATGGTGGCCAGCAGCACTCCCGTCTCGCCGAGCGCGGGCAGGACTTCGCCGATGTAGCCGAGGAAGCCGGGGTTGGGTCCGACGATCAGGACAGCGCGGCGGGCGAGCTGCTCGCGGTGTGCGTAGAGGAGGTACGCGGCGCGGTGCAGGGCGACGGCGGTCTTGCCGGTGCCGGGGCCGCCCTCGACGACGAGCACACCCTGGTACGGGGCGCGGATGATGCGGTCCTGCTCGGCCTGGATGGTCTGGACGATGTCGCTCATGCGCCCGGTGCGGGCGGCGTCGAGCGCGGCGAGGAGGACCTCGTCGGCGTCGTGGCCCTCGTGCCCGGTGCGGGTGGTGTCGGTCAGGTCGAGGATCTCGTCGTGCAGGGCGGTGACGTCGCGCCCCTTGGTGGTGATGTGGCGCCGGCGGCGCAGCCCCATCGGTTCGTACCCGGTGGCGAGGTAGAACGGCCGGGCGACGTCGGCGCGCCAGTCGACGACGAGCGGAGTGCGTTCCTCGTCGTCCTCGCGGATGCCGATGCGGCCGATGTGGTGGTCGCGGCCGTCCTGGAATTCCAGCCGCCCGAAACAGAGGCCGTTCTCCCCCGCGTCGAACGCGGCCAGCAGCCCGGACTGCTCGGCGACCAGCACATCCCGCTCCAGCCGCGCCTGGAAGCCGGTGCCCGCGTCCTTGAGGGCGGCCTGGACGGCGGTTTCGGCCTCGGCCCGCAGGTGGTCGAGTCGCGCGTAGAGCTCGTGGATGAATTGCTGCTCTTTCCGATATTCCTCGGTTGACAATCCGACTCCTGACGCGATACGGTGCGCTTATTGAATTCCGTGTGCGATGCGCCGTGCCCACACACGAACTATTAAATATACGCGAAGAAACGCCCCGGCCGTCAATACGACCGGGGCGTAGCTGTTGTGCTTCAGCCGTCAGGCCAGTACGTCTTCCAGTTCCTGGAGCAGCCGGCGCTTCGGGCGGGCGCCGACCATCGACCGCGTCAGTTCGCCGGCGCGGAAGACCATCAGCGTCGGCGTCGACAGCACCGCGTACCGCGCCGTGGTCTCCGGGTTCCTGTCGACGTCGACCTGGACCACCTTCAGCCGGTCCGCCTCCTCGGCGGCGAGCGCGCTCAGCACCGGGGCGAGCTGGCGGCAGGGGCCGCACCAGTCGGCCGTGAACTTCACCAGGACCGGGCGGTCGGCGGACAGGACCTCCGTGCCGAAGTCGGCGTCCGTCACCTCGGGCACCCCAGGGGCGTGACTCATTCCGTCGTCCTCTCGAATTCGCAGCGTGGTTCGGGGACCTCGGTCGCCAGGGCGAGCCGGGCGGCGACCTCGGCGCGTACCGAGCGGAGCTGGCCGATCAGGCCGTCCAGTTCGTCGAGCTTGCGCCGGTAGACGTCGAGCGAGGCCGGGCACGCGTCCCCGGCCGGGTGTCCGGCGCGAAGGCAGTCGACGAACGGGCGGGTCTCCTCCAGGTCGAACCCGAAGTCCTGGAGCGTCCGGATCTGCTGGAGCAGCCGCAGGTCGTTCTCGTCGTAGGTGCGGTAGCCGTTCTCCGCACGCCGGGCCCGCAGCAGGCCCCGGGACTCGTAGTAGCGCAGGGTCCTCGTGGTCGTACCCGCGCGCTTGGCCAGCTCGCCGATTCGCATACGCACGACGGTAGGGCTTGACGTCGGGGTCAAGGCAACAGCGGTTTGCGGGGCACCGGCGAGGACAGCACGACCGACGTGGTCGTACGGCCCAGCGCCGACGTCTGCTCCAGGACGTCCTCCAGGTGGACCGTGTCCGTCACCGCCACCTTGAGGATCCAGCAGTCCTCTCCCACCACGTGGTGGGCCTCCAGCACCTCGGGCCGGGCCAGCAACTCCAGCGTCCTGGGGTGCTTGAAGGTGTAGCCGCCGTGCGGGTCGACCCGGATGAACGCCTGGATGCCGTAGCCGAGACGGGCCGCCGACACATGCGCGCCGTACCCGGTGATGGCACCGCATCCCTCCAGGCGGCGGACGCGTTCGGCGACGGCCGCCGGGCTGAGCCGGACACGGCGTCCGAGCTCGCTCAACTTGATCCGGCCGTCGGTCTGGACGAGCTCCAGAATCTGCCGGTCCACCTGGTCGAAAGAGACTGCCGTCGTTTCATCGGCGGCGGGGCGCAGATGCCGTTGTTCTTTGGGCGCGGCGGCCGGATCTCCCATGGTTCCCCCTTCAGGCTGCGGCCCGACACCGTAACACTGGTGCCCATGCCTGATATCTGCGTGATCGGCGGGAGCCGGTATTTCGGAAAGCGCCTCATAGAGCGGCTGTTGGACGCGGGACACCGCGTCTTCGTCCTCAATCGCGGGTCGTCCGCGCCGCCCGCCGGGGCCTTTCACCTCGTCGCCGACCGCGACGACGAAAAGGCCCTGGAAAAGGCGTTGGGTTCGCTCACCTTCGACGTCGTCGTCGACCAGGTCTGCTACACCCCGATGCAGGCCGACATCGCCCGGCGCGTGCTCGGGCCGCGTACCCGTCGCTATGTGATGACGTCGACGGTCGAGGTCTACGAGTACGAGGACTCCGCCTCGCCCGTGCGGGAGGAGGCCGTCGACCCGCGCACGGTGGCCGTGGACCTGGGCGCCGACCTCCCCTATGGCGAGGGCAAGCGGCAGGCCGAAGCCGTCTTCGCCCAGGACCCGGCCCTGGCGTTCACGGCCGTGCGCGTCGCCCATGTCCTGGGCGGCGGCGACGATTTCACCGGGCGCCTCACGCATTACGCGGACCGGATCCGGGAAGGGCGGCCCATCGCCGTACCCGCCACCAACCACCCCGCGACCTACGTCTACGTGGAGGAGATCGCCGACTTCCTGGCCTGGGCGGCCGGGCGGGAATTCACCGGGCCCGTCAACGCCGCGTCCCACGGCACGCTCACCACCGCCGGCATCTGCGCGCCCATCGAGGCGCGGCTCGGTCGCCGCGCGGTGTTCCAGGAAGTGGAGGTGGGTGAGGTGTCCCCCTTCTCGTTCCGTCGTTCGTACGCCATGGACAACAGCCGCGCCACGGCACTCGGCTACACCTTCCGGCACACGTCCGACTGGCTGGAACGG
The DNA here is from genome assembly GCF_055590785.1 of Streptomyces sp. NPDC041796. NCBI lineage: Bacteria > Bacillati > Actinomycetota > Actinomycetes > Kitasatosporales > Streptomycetaceae > Streptomyces > Streptomyces sp. NPDC041796. The sequence continues at coordinate 387,723 of NZ_JBVJAH010000001.1, read as the reverse complement.
GCCGTCGACGAGACGCTCGGAGGGCGGGCGTGAGGCGCGTCGGGGACGTCGAGGTCGGCGCCGTCGGACTCGGCGCCATGCCGCTGTCCATCGAGGGCCACCCGGACGAGGCCCGCGCCCTGGCGACCGTCCACGCCGCGCTGGACGCGGGCGTCACCCTGATCGACACGGCCGACTCGTACCACGCGCCGATCGGCGGCGAGCCGGGAGACGGCGAACTGCTGGTGGCCCGCGCTCTCACGGCGTACGGCGGCGCCCGCGACACGGTCCTCGTCGCCACCAAGGGCGGCCGGGGCCGCACCCCCGACGGCGGCTGGACCGTCAACGGCGACCCCGCCCACCTGAGGCGGGCCGCGCAGGCGTCGGCGAAGCGGCTGGGGGTCGAGGCGATCGGGCTGTACCAGCTGCACAAGCCGGACCCTGCCGTGCCGTACGCCGAGTCGCTGGGCGCGCTCCGCGAGCTGCTGGACGCGGGCACCATCCGGATGGCGGGGGTCTCGAACGTCGACGTGGCGCAGATCCACCTCGCCCGCGAGATCCTGGGCGACCGGCTGGTCTCCGTGCAGAACCGCTGGTCCCCCGCCGTCCGGGACGGCGAGCCCGAGTTGCGGCTCTGCGCCGAGCTGGGTCTGGCGTTCCTGCCGTGGAGCCCCCTGGGCGGTATCTCGCGCAGCTCGCTGGACGGCGCCTCGGCGCAGGAGGTGGACCCGCGTTTCGGCGCCTTCCACCGGGTGGCCCGGGAGCGGGGGGTCAGCCCGCAGCGGGTGGCCCTCGCGTGGGCGCTGGCCCGCTCGCCGGTGGTCGTGCCGATCCCCGGGGCGAGCCGTCCGGAAACGGCCCGTGACTCGGCCGCGGCGGCGGAAGTGGTCCTGGACGAGCGGGAGCTGGAGCTGCTCGGTCCGTGACGTGCGGCCCCCCGGCGGCACGTCACGGACCCAGCGGTCGGGGGCCCGGCGTGCCGGGCGTCAGACGAGCTCGGGTTCGCGCACCTCGGCCGGTGCCTCCGTACGCGCCTTCCGGCCCGGCAGCAGTGCGGCCACCAGGACCGTGCCGACGGCCAGGATCGCCGCGCCGACGAGGCTGGTGTGGGCGACCGCGTCCGAGAAGGCCGAGCCGACGGCGTCGGTCATCCGCTGGGCGCCCTCGGCGAGTTGGGCGGCCTGCGCCGGAGCCGCGTGGGCGGCCTGCTCGCCGATGCCGTGCGCGACGGCGTACCCGGCGCCGACCGAGTCCTGGGCGGTGGCGAGGGCCGAGGCGGGCAGTCCGCTGCCCTCGGTGGCGTCGGCGAGGTGCGAGGAGTACGAGGAGGCCAGCACCGAGCCGAGCAGCGCGATGCCGAGCGAGCCGCCCAGCTCCAGCGACGTGTCGTTGACGGCGCCGCCGACACCGAGCTCGGACTCGGGGAACGCGCCCATGATGGCGTCGGTGCAGGGGGACAGCGCGAGGCCGATCGCGACGCCCAGGATGACGAGCGGGGCGACGAAGTCGCCGTATCCGGAAGCCGCGTCCACCCGGGTCAGCAGGGCGAGGGCGAGGGTGCCGAGGGTCATGCCCGCCGTGACGGTGACCCTCATGCCGAGGCGCGGGGTGAGGAAGCCGGTCAGCGCCGAGCCGGCGAACACCGCGCCGGCCAGCGGCAGCATCCTCACGCCCGTGTCGAACGGGTCGTACCCGAGCACGAACTGCAGGTGCTGGGTGAGGTAGTAGAAGGCACCGAAGACGGCGAGGAAGAAGAGGGCGACGGCCAGGTTGGAGCCGGCGAAGCCGCGGTTCAGGAAGCGGCGGACGTCCAGGACGGGACGCGGGTGGCGCAGCTCCCAGGCGACGAAGGCGACCAGTCCGGCGCCCGCGACGACCGCCGCCCCGACGGCCTTGGCGTCCCAGCCGAAGTGCGGACCCTGGATGATCATGTAGACGAGCGCGCCGGTCCAGACGACGGAGAGCAGCCCGCCGACGTAGTCGATGCGCCCGTGCCGGGCGGCCCTGGACGGCGGGACGAGGGCGAAGGCGCCGACGATCGCGAGGGCGGCCACGGGTACGTTGATCAGGAACGTGGACGCCCAGCCGTGGTTCTCCAGCAGCGCACCGGCGACCAGCGGTCCGGCCGCGATGGCGAGACCGGCGGTGGCCGTCCACAGGACGATGGCCTTGGCGCGCTCGGCGCGCGGGAAGGTGGCGGCGAGCAGCGACAGCGTGGCGGGCATGATCATCGCAGCGCCGACGCCCATCACGGCCCGGGCGGCTATGACGCCGGTGGAGGAATCGACGAGCGACCCGGCGACGGAGCCCGCGCCGAAGACCACGAGACCGAGGACCAGCGCGCCGCGCCGGCTGTACTTGTCGCCGATCGCGCCGAGCAGCAGCATCAGCGCCGCGTACGGGACGGTGTAGCCGTCGATGACCCACTGGAGGTCGGAGCTGGTCAGCCCGAGGTCCTGGGTCATGTCGGGCGCGGCGACGGTGAGGGCCGTGTTCGCCATCACGATGATCAGCAGGCTGAGGCACAGCACGAGCAGGGCCCACCAGCGCTTGGCGTACGGCCGCTCCATCCTCTCCACCGGCTCGTTCATGACGAGGCGCATGGCTCGTTCCACCCTTCCGACGACACTCTCTTGCACAGTGGTGTGCAATTACACACTGCTGTGCAAGTTACGCCACTGCACAGGCCTGTGCAAAATGAGGGGGTGACTTCTGGAAGAGCCGATGCCAACCGGCGCCGCATCGAGCAGGTGGCCCTCACCGAGCTGCTGCGCGACCCTGACGCCTCCATGGACCAGATCGCCCGCGCCGCCGGCGTCGTACGCAGAACCGTCTACGGGCACTTCCCCAGCCGCGAGGCTCTGATCGCCGCGCTCGTGGACAGCGCGGTCGAATCAGTGGCACGGGCGCACGCGAGCGGCCGCGAGGGCGTGGACGACCCGGCCGAGGCGCTGGCCCGGGCCGCACTAGCGGTGTGGGAGATCGCCGACCGCTACCGTCTGCTGGTGGCCCTCGCCCAGCGCAGCGTCACGATGGAGGGCATCCGGGAGCGGCTCACCCCGGTGCGCGAGGCGTGCGCGGCGGTGCTCCAACGGGGCCTGGACGACGGCGTGTTCACCTCTCCGCTGCCCGCCGCCGCCCTCGCGTACGTACACGAGCAGGTGCTGTTCGGGCTGATGGAGGCCGTGAACGCGGGTGCGCTCGCGGCGGACCGGGCCGGGCGGTCCGCCGCGGTGACGATGCTGATCTCCGCCGGGGTGCCGGCCGGACGGGCGGAGGACCTGGTGGAGTCGCTGGAGGCGTAGGTTCAGCGGTCCAGCCCGGACAGCGCGGCCTCGGCGACCTTCCCGGCGCGCTCACGCTGGGGGTAGTCGCCGACCTTCACCCGGGCGACCTCCTCAGCGGTGCGGTAGTCGACGACGGACACCTCGTCGCGGTTCGAGAGGGTCACGAAGCAGTGGTGGCCGCCGGGGGCGGTCAGGGACCAGTAGGGCAGGGCGCCCGGCTCGTAGTGGACGAAGCCGTCGGTGGTCAGGCCGGGACGGGAGACGACGGCCGTGTAGTCGTCGATGGTGCCCGCCACGCAGAGCTTGTCGCCCGCGCCGTTCATGGCCATGCCGTGGTGGGCGGAGTTCTGCGGGTAGTCGTCGGGCTTGAGGGCCGCGCCCGCGGCGCTGAAGGGCATCTCGACCGTCCGTACCGTGCGCCCGGCGACGAGGTCGTACTCGATGAACCCGTTGAGGTAGGAGAGCTGGGCGTACATCGTCTTCTCGTCCGGCGTGATCACGGCCGGGCGGACCCCCCTGTCGAAGGTGTACTTCCGCAGCACCTTCAGGGTCCTGGCGTCGGCGACGGTGACCTGCTTGGTGCCCTTGAGGGCGTTGAGGGCCTTGGGGAAGGAGGTGATGCCGATCGACATGTTGTAGATACGGCTGCCGTCCGCCGCGTACATGTTCTCGTGCGGGTACGTGCCGGTCGCGAACTCCCCGGTGATACGGCCGGTCGCGGTGTCCAGCGCCTGGGCCTTGGCCGCCGTGATCGCGGAGACGACGAAGGTGCGGCCGTCCGGGGAGAGGGTGGCGTGATCGGCCTTCAGGCCGTCGAGGTGGGTGCGCCAGAGTTGGCGGCCGGAGGCGATGTCGTAGGCGGCGGCGTCACCCAGGTTGCCACGCGAGACGTAGAGGGTGCGGCCGTCGGGCGAGAGGTGGGCGTCGTCGACGAACTTGTCGCCGCCCGCCTGCTGTCTGACGACCTCGTAGGCGGCGCGGCGGACCGGGTCCATGCCGGCGAGGATCGCGTCGAGGTCGGGGACGACGTCGAGGGAGCCGAGGTTCTCGTACGTACGGGAATCGAGGAAACTGACCGTGCCGTCGGCACTGTTGCCCACGACGACGACATCGCGCAGGGCGGTCGGGGACTCCTCGGCGGCTGAGGCGGTGACCGAGCCGAGGGCCAGGGTGAGGGTGAGGGCGAGCAGTGCGGGAAGACGCGACATGGGGGCCCCTTCATGCACATGCCAGAACGCGGGCCCCTACGATGACACGCTCCCGTTACCGGCGGTAAGGCCAGGAAACGTAAAACCGCGCGGGAGGCGGCCTCCCGCGCGGTTCCCCGTGGCGTACGTCAGACCTTGACGGGCTCGCGAGGCTCGGGAAGGTCGTCCGCGTCGTCGGCAGCCGGGGCGTGGTCGTCGACCAGCGTCTGCTCGTCGAACGGCACCCGCCCGGCGAGGACTTCGGCGACCCGCGCCTTGTCGATCTCCTTGGTCCAGGTGCCGACCAGGACGGTGGCGACCGCGTTGCCCGCGAAGTTGGTCAGCGCGCGGGCCTCGCTCATGAAGCGGTCGATGCCGACGATCAGGCCCACACCGTCGACCAGTTCGGGGCGGTGCGACTGGAGGCCGCCGGCCAGCGTGGCGAGGCCCGCCCCGGTGACCCCCGCCGCCCCCTTGGAAGCGATGATCATGAAGACGAGGAGCGAGATCTGCTCGGCCAGTGAGAGCGGGTTGCCCATCGCCTCGGCGACGAACAGCGAGGCCATCGTGAGGTAGATGGCGGTGCCGTCCAGGTTGAAGGAGTAGCCGGTCGGGACGGTGATGCCCACGACGGGCTTGCTCACGCCCAGGTGCTCCATCTTCGCGATCAGGCGCGGCAGCGCGGACTCGGAGGAGGAGGTGGACAGGATCAGCAGGAACTCCCGGCCCAGGTACTTCAGCAGCGTCAGGATGTTCACCCCCGCCACCAGCCGCAGCAGGGCCCCGAGGACGACGAAGACGAACAGGGCGCAGGTGATGTAGAAGCCGATCATGATGACCGCGAGGGACTTCAGCGCGTCCAGGCCGGTCTCGCCGACCACGGCGGCGATGGCGCCGAACGCGCCCACCGGGGCGGCCCACATGATCATCGCGAGGATCCGGAAGACCAGGCGCTGAATGTGCCCGATGCCGCGCAGCACCGGCTCGCCGGACCTGCCCATCGCCTGGAGCGCGAAGCCCGCGAGGAGCGCCACCAGCAGCGTCTGGAGGACCTCGCCCTCGGTGAAGGCGGAGACCAGGGTCTTGGGGATGATCCCGAGGAGGAAGTCGACCGTGCCCTCGCTCGCGCCGGAGGCCTGCTTCTCCCCCGCCGCGGCGACCTCGTCGGTCAGCCACAGGCTCGCGCCCGGCTCCAGCAGGTTGCCGACCAGCAGGCCGATGGCGAGGGCGACGGTCGACATGACCATGAAGTAGCCCAGGGCCAGCCCGCCGACCGCGCCCACCTTCGCGGCCTTGCGGACCGAACCGACGCCCAGCACGATCGTGCAGAAGATGATCGGCGAGATCATCATCTTGATCAGGTTGACGAAGCCGGTGCCCAGCGGCTTGAGCTCGACGGCCACCCCCGGGGCGGCGAAGCCCACGGCGATGCCGAGCACGACCGCGGCGATGACGGCCAGATACAGATAGTGGGTACGGTCCCGTCGTGCGGCCACGGGGTCCTCCTCGGTGAGTCGCTCCACTGTCCCTGTGGATCCCCGAGACCATCTCTCACCTTGTGACGGCGGTCACCGTTGCGTACCTTTCGTTCACACATTTTCGGACAGGCAGACTTGGCCCATGCGCATCACGCACACCCGCCCCCGCAGCCTCGCCGGCCAGCTCTTCGCGATGCAGGTCGTGCTGGTGGCGGCGGTCGTGGCGGGGTGCGCGCTCTTCGCGTACCTCGACGACCGCGGCCAGGCCGAGGAGACCGCGCGCCGGCAGACGACCGCGACCGCGACGGCGGTCGCCCGCTCCCCCGCCGTCGTCGCGGCGGCCCGCTCGTCCGACCCGACCGCCGCCCTCCAGCCGTACGCCGTCTCCCTGGTCGGCGAACCGGGGGTGACCTTCGTGACGATCATGGCGCCGGACGGAACGCGCTGGACGCACCCGGAGCCGGAGCGGATCGGGCAGAAGTACCTGGGGCACATCGAGGAGGCGCGGCGGGGCCGGACGTTCTCGGAGACCTACCGGGGCACGCTCGGGCGGTCGGTGCGGACGGTCGCCCCGGTGTACGACCGGGGCAGCGTGGTCGCCCTGGTGAGTGCCGGCATCACCGTCGACCGGATCAGTGAGCAACTGCGCGGGCAGGTCACCGCGCTGCTCGGGATGGCGGGCGCGGCACTGGCGCTCGGCGGCGCCGGTACGTACGTGATCAACGCGCGGCTGCGGCGGCACACGCACGGGATGAACGCCGCGGAGCTGAGCCGGATGCACGACTACCACGAGGCCGCGTTGCACGCGGTGCGCGAGGGCCTGCTGATGCTGGACGGGGAGCGGCGGATCGCCCTGATCAACGACGGGGCGCGGGAACTGCTGGGGCTGGACCGGGAGGTGGTGGGTACGCCGGTGGCGGAGCTCGGCCTTCCGGTGTCGCTCACCGGCACCTTGCTCGCCGCCGAGCCCCGGGTGGACGAGCTGCATCTGACGGCGGACCGGGTGCTGGTGGTGTCCACCCGGCCGGTGGTGGGCGGGGAGCGGCGCGGGACGATGGTGACGTTGCGGGACCACACGGAGCTGCAGGCGCTGTCGGGTGAGCTGGACTCGGAGCGCGGGTTCACCCAGGCGCTGCGGTCGCAGGCACACGAGGCGGCGAACCGGTTGCACACGGTGGTGTCGCTGATCGAGCTGGGGCGTGTCGAGGAGGCGGTCGAGTTCGCGACGGCGGAGCTGGAGCTGGCGCAGGCTCTGACGGACCGGGTGGTCGACGCGGTCGCCGAGCCGGTGCTGGCGGCCCTGCTGCTGGGCAAGGCGGCCCAGGCGAACGAGCGGGGAGTGGAGCTGGTGCTGACGGAGGACAGCCGGATCGACGACGGTGTCCTGCCGCCTACGCTCCCGGCGCGCGACCTGGTGACGATCCTGGGCAACCTGATCGACAACGCCCTGGAGGCCGCTCAGGGCACCCACGTCTCACGCGTCACGGTGACCGCGCGGGCGGGCGAGGGCACCGGCGAGCTGCTGCTGCGGGTCGCCGACTCCGGTCCGGGCATCGGCCCCGACGACCACGACGCGGTCTTCGAGCGCGGCTGGTCCACCCGCGGCCCGGGCCGGGGCCTGGGGCTCGCCCTGGTCCGCCAGGCCGCCCACCGCGCCGGGGGCACCGTCGAGCTCGGCCACGGCCCGGACGCGGGCGCGGCGTTCACGGTCCGGCTGCCCCTGGGCCGGGCCGGGGAGGCGGGCACGCCGGTCCCGGCGAGCGGGGCCGGCAGTGCGGGGGTGGCGTCATGACCACGGCACCCGCGCCGGGCATCCGGGTCCTGGTCGTCGAGGACGACCCCGTCGCGGCGGACGCGCACGCCCTGTACGCGGGACGGGTGGCGGGCTTCACCGTGGTGGGGGTGGCCCACTCGCGGGCCGCCGCCGTGCGGCTGCTGGAGCGGTCGGCGGTCGACCTGATCCTCCTCGACCTGTACCTGCCGGACGGGCACGGTCTGCACCTGCTGCGGTCGCTGCGCGCCGCCGGTCACCAGGCCGACGTCATCGCCGTCACCTCCGCCCGCGACCTGGCGGTCGTCCGCGAGGGCGTTTCGCTCGGCGTCGTCCAGTACGTACTGAAGCCGTTCACCTTCGCGACCCTGCGCGATCGCCTCACCCGGTACGCCGAGTTCCGGGCGGCCGCCGGGGAGGCGTCCGGGCAGGAGGAGGTGGACAGGGCGCTCGCCACGCTGCGCACCCCGCAGCCGGCCGCCCTCCCCAAGGGCCTCAGCGCGCCGACGCTGGCCGCCGTCACCCGCACCCTCCGCGCGTCGGACACCGGGCTCACGGCCGCGGAGGCGGGGGCGGCCGTCGGTATCTCGAGGATCACCGCCCGCCGCTACCTGGAGCACCTGGTCACCTCGGGACGGGCGGAGCGCAGCCCGCAGTACGGCCAGGTCGGCCGCCCGGAGCTGCAGTACCGCTGGGTGAGGTCCACGGCCGGGGCAGGGTAAATTACCGACAGGTAGGGAACTAGTGGGCGCATCTGGACGTTCCTACGACATTTGGCCTTGGGTGAACCCACCGTAGCCAAAAGTGACCCTCCGCTTCTACGGTGTGCGGCGTGCACCCCTCTCCCTCGTCTCCACCGTTCAACGCCCTCGCCGCGCGCCGACTGCGTGAGGCGCTGGGTATGGCTCCCGCCCACGTCGCCTACGGGCTGCGCGCCCAGTACGGCCTCGGCGTCCCGCCCGAAACGGTCATCGCCTGGGAACGCGGTGTCGCGGCGCCCGACGCACGTGAGCTCACCGCCCTGGCCGGCGTCCTGTGGTGTTCGCCCGGCGAACTGCTCGCCGCCGCCACGACGCTGCGCGAGCACCGTATGGCGCGCGCCATCGCGCCCGAGGACCTCGCCCGCCGCGTCGGCCTCGACATCAAGGCGTACCTCCGCATGGAGGAGTCCGGCCGCTGGCGCGGCAACGAGCGGCAGACCGCCGCTCTCGCGGAGGCGCTGTCCCTCGGGCCGCGCGACCTGATCACGGCCACGGGCCGCGACGAGGAGCTGGCGGACCTGCTGCGCAGCGCGGCGACGACACGCTGGCAGGCGTACGTGAAACCGGCGGCCAAGCTGTTGCCGATGGACCGCCGCCACCTGGAGGACGTGCTCCAGCAGCTGTACGCCGACTACCAGTCGCGGATGGTGGCGACGAACAGCTGGGGCTCCGACGTGACCGGCGACAGCGGCGGCGAGGCGGGCCGGGAGTACCTGGCGCGGATCGTGGAGCACTTCTGGGAGCTGGCCCGGCTGTAGGTCACCGGCGGTCGAAGCGGAACAGCTGCCCCTCACCGCTGTCGCCGTCGCACGCCCGCTGGACGACGTCCGTCCAGGGCGCGGCCGAACCGTCGCGCACCTCCAGGCACAGGCCCGAGTGCGCGGACCGGACGCGGTGGCCCTCGGTGGAACCGCGGAAGCGCTCGATACGGAACATCTCGCGCGCCCCCCGCTTGCCGCACTCCTGGTCCACCAGGGGCGCCCCGTCCTGCTCGACGGCCTCGACGGGGATGCCGGAGCAGCCCGGCCCGTGGTCGGGGTGGTCCGAGCGGAGCCGCCACAGCCCGCCGTCCAGCGGCACGAGGGAGTAACGCGGCACGACCGCCCCGCCGCAACGGCACCTGGTACACCTGGCCGCTCCGCCGACCCGGCCGCTCGCCCAGGCACAGGCCCGAGTGGACGGCACGTATGTCGACGGGCCCCGCCTCGGGCGCTCCCGGTGAGCGATGACCGCCGTCCTCGCCCCGTACGAACGCCACGACCGTGACGGCGGCGATCACCAGCGCCGCACCGGCCACCACCGGCACCACCGCCCGCCACCGCGACGCCCCGGGTGGCGGGCGCACGCCGTCGGCCGTACCGTCCGCCCCCAGGGCCGGGCGGGCGTCCTCGGACGGGCCCACGGCGTCGCCATGACGCTCCCGGTGCGCGAGCTCCTCCCGCACCTCCAGCCAGTGCTCCAGCGCCTCGGGGCGGGCGCCGCACGCGCGGACGAACGCCTGGAGGAGCTCCTCGGGCGGCAGCGTGGTGCGGGTGAGCATGTTCGCGACCGTGGAGCGGGGCAGGACGTCTCCGACCGCCTCCGCCCGGTCCGAGAGTTCGCGGTAGGTCAGGCCGGACCAGTCCTTGAGGGCCCGGAGCTGTGCGATGAACCCGGCCGGGTCGCGCACCTCACGGGGGTCGGGAGCCACCTCCCCGTCGGCCATGCGCCCTCCCTGCGTCCGCCCCAGTCACCGGGACGGAGTGGGGCCATGTCCCGGACAGGCCCAAGCCTGGTCGAATCCGCGGCCCCGCTCAAGAGTGGAACGCCGAACGGCCTTGATCGCCGACGGGGGTGCGATCAAGGCCGCTCGGCACGGAGCGACGGGGGAAGCGGGTCAGTAGACGGACTCCGCCTCGTACATCCGGTTGTCCGGCACCGTCTTGAGCCGCGTGACCGCCTCCGCGAGCGGCACCATCACCACGTCCGCCCCGCGCAGCGCCGTCATGTTGCCGAACTCCTTGCGGTGCGCCGCCTCCACCGCGTGCCAGCCGAAGCGGGTCGCGAGGACACGGTCGTACGCGGTGGGCACGCCGCCCCGCTGCACGTGGCCCAGGATGACCGGCCGGGCCTCCTTGCCGAGGCGCTTCTCCAGTTCGGCGGCGAGCCGGTTGCCGATGCCCTGGAAGCGCTCGTGGCCGAACTGGTCGATGGCGCCCTTGGCGTACTCCATCGAGCCCTCCGCCGGATGCGCGCCCTCCGCGACACAGATGACCGCGAACTTCTTGCCGCGCGCGAAGCGTTCCTCGACCATCTTCACCAGGTCGTCGACCTCGAAGGGCCGTTCGGGCAGGCAGATGCCGTGCGCGCCGCCCGCCATGCCGGACTCCAGGGCGATCCAGCCGGCGTGCCGGCCCATCACCTCCACGACCATCACCCGCTGGTGGGACTCGGCGGTGGTCTTCAGACGGTCTATGGCCTCCGTCGCCACCATCACGGCCGTGTCGAAGCCGAAGGTGCGGTCGGTCGAGGAGATGTCGTTGTCGATGGTCTTCGGTACGCCGACCACGGGCATCCCGGCGTCCGACAGCATCCGGGCGGCGGTCAGCGTGCCCTCGCCGCCGATGGGGATGAGGACGTCGATCCCGTACCTCTTCCGCAACTCCTCGCAGTTCTCGGCGGCTTCCTGCAGTCGTGCGCGCTCCAGGCGCGCGGAGCCGAGAATCGTGCCGCCGCGGGCCAGGATGCCGCTGACCGCGTTGAGATCGAGGGGCCGGTAGTGGCCGTCGAGCAGACCTTTGAACCCGTCCTCGAAGCCGATTACCTCATCGCCGTGGCCGGTCATGGCACGGTGCACGACCGACCGGATCACTGCGTTCAGGCCGGGGCAGTCGCCGCCTGCGGTGAGAACTCCGATGCGCATCGTGCTGTGTCTCCTGCTCAGTAGTGGTACGGGTGAGCCTTCCCGAATTGTCCCACGGCAGGCCTTCCGCTCGTGCTCACACGACCCGTGCCGCAGGCGCTTCCGACCCGGGTTCCCCCGTCTTCGCAGGCCAGACGCCCGGCGGGCGCCCTACCCAGCCGGAGAGGTATTGTCAAGAGGGTATTGCCACCCTCATGGGGTTTTTTGTTCACACGTTCTTTCGAACGCCAGACATGTGACAGGAGAGCTTGCGTGGCGCGCAGCGTGTACGTGACCGGGATCGACCGCGGGGACGGCCGGCAGGTCGTGGAGCTGGGAGTCATGGAGCTCCTGACCCGCCAGGTGGACCGGGTGGGGGTGTTCCGGCCACTCGTGCACGACGGTCCCGACCGCCTCTTCGACCTGCTGCGGGTTCGCTACCGGCTGTCGCAGGACCCGGCCACCGTCTACGGCATGGACTACCAGGAGGCGTCCGCCCTCCAGGCCGAGAAGGGCACCGACGAGCTGGTCGCCCAGCTCGTCGGTCGCTTCCACCGGGTGGCGCGGGACTACGAGGTCGTCCTGGTGCTCGGCACCGACTTCCACGCCACGCAGCTCCCCGAGGAACTCGCGCTCAATGCCCGGCTCGCCAATGAGTTCGGCGCCTCGGTGATACCCGTGGTCGGCGGCAAGGGCCAGGAGGCCGACGCCGTGCGCGCCGAGACGCGCAACGCGTTCCGGGCGTACGAGAGCCTCGGCTGCGACATCCTCGCCATGGTCGCCAACCGGGTGGCACCCGAGGACCGTGACGCCATCGCCGAGCGCCTCGCCGCCCGGCTGCCCGTCCCCTGTTACGTCCTGCCCGACGAACCCGCGCTGTCCGCGCCCACGGTCGCGCAGATCCGCCAGGCGCTGGGCGCCGAGGTGGTGCTGGGCGACGACTCGGGGCTGGCGCGCGACGCCCTGGACTTCGTCTTCGGCGGCGCCATGCTGCCGAACTTCCTCAACGCCCTCACCCCCGGCTGCCTGGTCGTCACCCCCGGCGACCGCGCCGACCTGGTGGTGGGCGCGCTGGCCGCGCACTCGGCCGGCACGCCGCCGATCGCGGGCGTGCTGCTCACGCTGAACGAGCGGCCGAGCCGGGAGATCCTCACCCTCGCCGGGCGGCTCGCGCCCGGCACCCCGGTGATCTCCGTGAGCGGCAACAGCTTCCCGACGGCCGCCGAGTTGTTCTCCCTGGAGGGCAAGCTGAACGCGGCGACGCCCCGCAAGGCCGAGACGGCGCTCGGGCTGTTCGAGCGGCACGTGGACACCGGGGACCTGCTGAAGCGGATCTCGGTGGCGCGCACCGGCCGGGTGACGCCGATGATGTTCGAGCACGACCTGCTGGAGCAGGCGCGGGCGGACCGGCGGCGGGTGGTGCTGCCGGAGGGCGCGGAGGAGCGGGTGCTGCGCGCCGCCGACGTCCTCGTACGCCGCGACGTGTGCGAACTGACGCTGCTGGGCGACGTCGAGGTGATCCGCAAGAAGGCCGCCGACCTCGGGATCGACCTGAAGGACACACAGTTGATCGACCCGTCGGCCAGCGAGCTGCGCCAGCGCTTCGCCGAGCGGTACGCCGAGCTGCGCGCCCACAAGGGCGTCAGCGTGGAGCTGGCGTACGACGTGGTGTCCGACGTCAACTACTTCGGCACGCTGATGGTGCAGGAGGGCCTGGCCGACGGCATGGTGTCGGGCTCGGTGCACTCGACGGCGGCGACGATCCGCCCGGCCTTCGAGATCATCAAGACCAAGCCGGACGCGTCGATCGTCTCGTCGGTCTTCTTCATGTGCCTGGCCGACAGGGTGCTGGTGTACGGCGACTGCGCGGTCAACCCGGACCCGAACGCCGAGCAGCTCGCGGACATCGCCGTCCAGTCGGCCGCCACGGCCGCCCGGTTCGGTGTGGAGCCCCGGATCGCGATGCTGTCGTACTCGACGGGCACGTCGGGCTCCGGCGCGGACGTCGACAAGGTGCGCGAGGCGACGAAGCTGGTGCGCGAGGCGCACCCGGAGCTGAAGATCGAGGGCCCGATCCAGTACGACGCGGCCGTCGAGCCGTCCGTCGCGGCGACGAAGCTGCCGGGATCGGAGGTGGCGGGTCAGGCGACGGTGCTGATCTTCCCGGACCTGAACACCGGCAACAACACCTACAAGGCCGTTCAGCGCTCGGCGGGCGCCGTGGCCGTGGGCCCGGTGCTCCAGGGCCTGCGCAAGCCGGTCAACGACCTGTCGCGCGGCGCGCTCGTCAGCGACATCGTGAACACGGTCGCGATCACCGCGATCCAGTCCCAGCCCACCGCGTCCGCATGACCGCCCGTACGACAGAAAGCACCGCACCCGTGACCGACGCCACCCGCATCCTCGTCCTCAACTCCGGCTCGTCGTCGGTGAAGTACCAGCTCCTCGACATGCGCGACGGCGCGCGCCTGGCGGTGGGCCTGGTGGAACGCATCGGCGAGGAGACCTCCCGCCTGGTGCACACGCCGCTCACCGACGGTGAGCACCGCGAGCGTACGGCCCCGATCGCCGACCACGAGGCGGCGCTGAAGGCGGTCGCCGAGGAACTGTCGGCGGACGGGCTGGGCCTGGACTCCCCGGAGCTGGCGGCGATCGGGCACCGCGTGGTGCACGGCGGCCTGAAGTTCTCGGCGCCGACGGTCATCACGGACGAGGTCCTCGCCGAGATCGAGCGCCTCGTCCCGGTCGCGCCCCTGCACAACCCGGCGAACATCACAGGGATCCGCACCGCCCAGTCGCTGCGCCCCGACCTTCCCCAGGTGGCGGTGTTCGACACGGCGTTCCACACGACGATGCCGGAGTACGCGGCGCGGTACGCGATCGACGTCGAGACCGCCGACGCGCACCGCATCCGCCGTTACGGCTTCCACGGCACCTCGCACGCGTACGTCTCCCGCCGGGTGGCGGGGCTGCTGGGCAAGGACCCGGCCGAGGTCAACGTGATCGTGCTGCACCTGGGCAACGGCGCCTCGGCGTCGGCGGTGTCGGGCGGCCGGTGCGTGGACACCTCGATGGGCCTGACCCCCTTGGAGGGGCTGGTGATGGGTACCCGCTCCGGCGACGTGGATCCGGCGGTCGTTTTCCACCTGAAGCGGGTGGCCGGAATGTCGACCGACGAGATCGATGTCCTGTTGAACAAGAAGAGCGGATTGGTGGGGCTTTGCGGCGACAATGACATGCGGGAGATCCGTCGGCGGATCGATGAGGGCGACGAGCGGGCGCGGCTCGCGTTCGACATTTACATCCACCGGCTGAAGAAGTACATCGGCGCCTATTACGCCGTACTCGGCCGGGTGGACGCGGTGGCGTTCACGGCGGGTGTCGGTGAGAACGCGGCTCCGGTGCGGGAAGCTGCCGTCGCGGGCCTGGAGGAGCTGGGCCTGGCGGTGGACGCGGGCCTCAACGAGGTGCGCTCGGCGGAGCCGCGGCTGATCTCGCCCGAGTACGCGCGCGTGGCGGTGGCCGTGGTGCCGACGGACGAGGAGCTGGAAATCGCGCAGCAAACCTACTCACTGGTCACTTCACCGGCTCATTGAGCCCCACGATTGAGCGCCGGTCCGCCCATTTGTACATTCCACCAGACGGAATATTCCGCAGTGAAACAAACCGATAGGATCCGCCTTATGCGCCGTTCCAAAATCGTCTGCACACTGGGCCCCGCCGTCGACTCGTATGAGCAGCTGAAGGCTCTCATCGAGGCCGGTATGAACGTGGCCCGCTTCAACATGAGCCACGGATCCCACGCTGAGCACGAGGAGCGGTACCACCGTCTCCGCCAGGCCACCGAGGACACCGGCCGCGCGGTGGGCGTCCTCGCCGACCTCCAGGGCCCCAAGATCCGTCTGGAAACGTTCGCCGAGGGACCGGTCGAACTGGTCCGCGGGGACGAGTTCACCATCACCACCGAGGACGTCCCCGGCGACAAGTCCATCTGCGGCACCACCTACAAGGGCCTGCCCGGCGACGTCTCCAAGGGCGACCAGATCCTGATCAACGACGGCAACGTCGAGCTGCGCGTCATCGAGGTCGACGGCCAGCGCGTCAAGACGATCGTCGTCGAGGGCGGGGTCATCTCCGACCACAAGGGCATCAACCTGCCGGGTGCCGCCGTGAACGTCCCGGCCCTGTCCGAGAAGGACGTCGAGGACCTGCGCTTCGCGCTGCGGATGGGCTGCGACCTGGTCGCCCTGTCCTTCGTGCGGGACGCCAACGACGTCAAGGACGTCCACAAGGTGATGGACGAGGTCGGCCGCCGCGTGCCGGTCATCGCCAAGGTGGAGAAGCCGCAAGCCGTCGAGAACATGCAGGACGTCGTGATGGCGTTCGACGGTGTGATGGTGGCCCGTGGCGACCTGGCCGTCGAGTACCCGCTGGAGCGGGTGCCGATGGTGCAGAAGCGCCTCATCGAACTGTGCCGCCGCAACGCCAAGCCGGTGATCGTGGCGACCCAGATGATGGAGTCGATGATCACCAACTCCCGTCCGACCCGCGCCGAGGCGTCCGACGTCGCCAACGCGATCCTGGACGGCGCGGACGCGGTGATGCTGTCCGCCGAGTCCTCGGTCGGCGCCTACCCGATCGAGACCGTCAAGACGATGTCGAAGATCGTCACCGCGGCGGAGGAGGAGCTCCTCTCCAAGGGCCTCCAGCCCCTGGTCCCCGGCAAGAAGCCCCGCACCCAGGGCGGCTCGGTCGCCCGCGCGGCCGCCGAGATCGCGGACTTCCTGGACGGCAAGGCCCTGATCGCCTTCACCAAGTCCGGCGACACGGCCCGCCGCCTCTCCCGCTACCGCGCGCAGCAGCCGATCCTCGCCTTCACCACGGAGGTCTCCACCCGCAACCAGCTCGCCCTGAGCTGGGGCGTCGAGTCCTTCGTGGTCCCCCACGTCGACAACACCGACGCGATGGTCGACCTCGTCGACGCCGAGCTCCTGAAGCTCCAGCGCTACAACGCCGGTGACACCATGATCATCACCGCCGGCTCCCCTCCGGGCGTTCCCGGCACGACCAACATGGTCCGCGTCCACCACCTGGGCGGCGAAGCCCGCAGCTGACCCGTCCCCGCACGTGGGCCGCACCATCCGTACGCGGAGGGCGCGGCCCACAGCCGTACCGGCGGTGGATCGCCCGGCCTCGGCACAGGCAGGAAAGGCACCAGGCCAATGGCGGACGCCGCCCCGCCCCCTGATCTGCTGGACGCCCTGCGGCAGTTGGAGGAGCACCTCGGCAGGTCCCCCACCGACGCCCACGACGGCCATGCCCGCTGGGAGCTGTACCGAGCCGCGCTCGGATCGGACGCGGCCCGGCCCGCCCTGCTGGCCGCCGTCACCGCGGAACAGGACGGAGCGCTCGCGTCGGGCGTCGTGGGCGAGGTCCTGGAACGAGTACCCCGCACCGAGCGGAGCCATTGGGTCGATGCCCTCGCTCCCTCGGTCCGCACGTTCAGCGAGCGCCGGGCACGGGAGCTGGCGATTCTGGAGGACCTTCGGTCCGGGGTGATCGCCCCGGACCGCGTTCCGGAGCTCATCGACGGCTGGAGCGACTGGCTCCAGCTACGCCTCGTCACCGGCGTGGCCGACGAGGCGGTCCTGCGCGTGCTCGTCGCCTCGGGTCGTACCCAGCGGATCAGGCGGACCGCGGCGCGGGCACTGGCCTGACGGCGGGCGCCGCGGAACGGCACCATGGCCTCCCCACCGTGTGGTGGGGAGGCCATGGATGTCGTGCAACCGCCGCAGACTCCGCCCGGTCAGCCCTCGACGAAGTTGCGAAGGCCCGGCACCGTCAGGTTGCCACCGAACTGGCCCGCCTGCGTCACCTTCACGTCCGTGAAGACCGCGTAGGGAACGTTCAGCGGCGGCGGCGACTCGGGGCTGAACTCGATCGGGATGATGCCGAAGAGCTTGCCCTTCAGCGACTCGGTGTACATCGTCACCGTGCCGCCCCGGATGGTGGACTTCTCGCCCTGTTGGGACGTCACATGCCCGGTGTGCCCGTCGGAGTGAGCCGTGAGCTGGTGGAGGTCCTTGATGTCGACCTCGCTCGCGGTGAACTTGAGGACCTTCTTCACCTTGCCGCCGTACGTCTTGACCTCCACGATGCCGTGGTAGTCCAGCCCGCGCAGGGTGAGCTCCGTGCTTTCCAGCTTCCACGGCTCGTCGGGGAGCAGCGGGATGCCGGGCTCCAGTTCGGCGGCGGCGAGGGCCTCGGGGTCCGGGGTCGGGCACGGGAAGCGGGGCTTGGCGCCGTCCGGGATGTCCTCGTCCTTCTTGGGGTCGAGTCCCTTGACGTCCTCCGGAAGCTCCTCGGCCTCGGCGCCGGCCTTGTCCGCGGCGTCCTTGATCGCTTCCCTGGTCTTGTCGACGACCTCGTCGTCCTGCTCGGCCGGCCTCTCCGCGGGCTTCGTCGACGCCTCGGTCGACGGCTCGGCGGAGGGCTCGGCCGTCGGCGGCTGTGTGGAGGGTGCCGCCGTCGTGGGCGCGTCGGCCGACGGGGTGGCCGCCGGCTCCTCCTCGTCCGGGCCGTCGAAAACGTCCTTGATCGCGTCACCGATGCCCAGCGGGTCCAGGGGGTTCCTGGTCTCCGTCGGCGTGGGCGTCGGGGTGGGCGTGGGTGTGGCGGAAGGAGTCGGGCTCGTGGTGGCCGGGGGCTTCGTGGCGTCGGCCTTCGGCTCGGTGGTCTCCTTCTCCGGCTCGCTCGCGGACGGGCTGGTGCCGGGTGTCGGCTCCTTCTCCTCGTCCGTACCGGGAGGCTCGGCCCCGGGAGACTCGGTCGCGCTCTGCGACGGCTCCGGCTTCGGGGACTCGGACTCCGCGGGCTTCTCCGACTCCGACGGCTCGTCGGACCGCGTCACACACGGACCGGGCGCGAAGGGGATGTCCTTCTCGTCGGCGATGGCGATCTTGGGGGTCAGGCCGAGGCCGACGAATACCGCGGTGGGCATGGCGGCGAGGGCCATCGCCTTGCCCGCCGGCGCCTGCAGCTTGGACAGCAGCGACTTCCTGGGGGCCGCGTGCCGCGGCCCCTTTCTCATCGCCGGCTGTATGTCGTCACCCCGCACTGTTCCTCCCGCCATCGGCGTCGATCGTGCTGTCGGTCGCGTTGCTGTGCGGGGCCACGGCCGACAACTCATCGGCTCGCTCGGTGTCGCCCTCGGGCAGCCCCGCCTCCTCGGCCGGTTCCTCCGCCGGTGTGCCGGGCGCCCACGAGGCGGACAGAGCACCGCCGATCAGGGCGAACAGGAAGCCGATGAGGAAACCGCCGATGTTCGCGACGGGCAAGGAGACGAGCGCAAGGACAATGGCGGCGATACCCGCGAACACCCGCACGACGGCGTGGAACCACATCGTCAGACCGAGTGTGATGAGCAGGACACCGATGATCAGCGAACCGGCACCCGCTGTGGTGGCCATGGCGATCGTCATGTTGCCGAGTCGGAGGTCGGCGTACGGCAGATAGGCGATCGGCAGACCGCCGATCATGGTGAACAGCCCGCCCCAGAAAGGCCGGTTGCCCCGCCACGCCCGGAAGCGCAGCCGCCAGTAGGTGAATCCGCGGGAACCAGTGGACTCGGCGCTCATGGAAAACAGCTCCCTGGAAGCGGTGGTGCAGGAAAAAAGAGAAGAAGGGAGAGAAGGCCCGGACGGGCAGGCTCGCCGTACGCGCTCCCGCCCGCCCGGCACGTGCTAGTCCTGGAAGCACTCCTTGGTGCCCCGGTGGAGCTTGAGGCTCAGGTCCGGCAGCTTGAACGTTCCGGCCGTGGTCGCCCAGGCCTTCTGCTTCACGTCCGTCAGCTTGACCGTGTCGGCACGCTGGGCGAAGCCGAACGGGTTGGCCCTGGCCTCGGTGCCCGGCTGGATGCCGGGGTCGCCGTCCTTCTTCGGCAGGGAACCGGCGGCAACACCGATGTCGATCTTCTCGAAGTAGGCGTTGGCCTTGAGGTCGGAGACATCCAGGTAGATGTCCGTCGCCTCGACCTTGTCCTTACCGGTACCGGCGGTCAGCTCCAGGCTGACGGTGCCGATCAGCGGCACGTGCGGCGTCACGACGGACTGGCACATGTTGCTGATCGTGGCCGTCTTGAAGCCCGACACCGCCACCGGCGCGGCGAACTTCTCACCCTTGAGGGTCTTGCCCTCGGAGTAGCTGCCGTACTGGACGAACTTGGTGCCGGTGAGCTCCGAGGCCTCGACCTTGAACTCCTGGCCGGAGATGCTGAACGACGCCGCCAGCGCTCCCTGGGCCAGGCCGACGCCTATCGCGGCCGTCGCGGCCACGCTCGGCACCATGACGACGGCGAACCGCTTCCATCTGGTCCCGCCGCGAATCTGGGACTTCATAGATTTCCTCCTTCTCGGACGTACATCTCCGGAGGGGCCGAGGGCCCGTCCTGGGATGGGAGAAGTGCTACGTCCTCGGGAAGGAGAGCGCCCGTAGATCAGGCGCTAGCCGCGTCCGAATCACCGGCGATCACCCCCGAGCGACAACCACTGGCCACGCCTTCGCGCAACCCTGCTTGGACAGGCCCTGCCGGGATGGGCAGGAACCCCCCTGTCCGGGGCCGGCGGCAAGGTCGCCGGCCCGCTCGGTGGGGACCCGCTCCCGTGTGCGCGGCTGGTTGCCGGGCTGGTACGGGATTGGACCGAGCGTGGCCGATCGTGGTCCATTCACGGCTTCGACACAAGGGGTGTCGTTACTGGCTAGTAACGGGTGGATAACCACGCCACGACGGCGTGATGTCGCCCGGGTACACAGGGTGCTACCCACCGGTTCGACAGAAGGTGATTTCATCGGCAAAAGCCGGACATAAAGTGGGTGTTGATTTACTGCAAGTAACAGCGGCCGCGTTTACCAAGTTTTGGTAAAGCGCGGCCGCTCTTTGTCACTGTGTCGCCAAATCGTCGGCGCCCCGACGAGGGGTCAGCGCGTCAGAACAGCACCCGCGCCAGCGCCGAACGGGCCCTGGTGACACGCGGGTCGTCCGGGCCGATCACCTCGAAGAGCTCCAGCAGCCGGACCCGTGCCGTGTCGCGGTCGTCGCCCGCCGTACGGCGCACCGTGTCGACGAGACGGCTGAAAGCGTCCTCCACGTGGCCGCCCACCAGGTCCAGGTCGGCGGCGGCGAGCTGGGCCTGGACGTCGGCCGGGTCGTCCGCCGCGTTCTTGCGGACCAGCTGGGGGTCCATGCCCTGCACCCGGGAGAGCAGTTCCGCCTGGGCGAGGCCCAGCTTGGCCTCGGTGTTGCCCGGGTCGTCGACCAGGACGTTCTTGTACGCCTGGATCGCGCCGCTGAAGTCATTGGCGTCCAGCGCCCGGACCGCCGCCTCCAGCAGCGCGTCGTACGGGCCGGCCGGCTGCGCCGGTGCCGCGGGCGAACCGGCCGCGTCCGGGTCGACCGTGATGCCGGTGAGGCCGAACCGCTCCTCGCCGACACGGATGAGCTCGTCCAGGGTCTGGCGGATCTGCGCCTCGGGCGCCGCCCCCTGGAACAGCGGCAGCGCCTGTCCGGCGACCACCGCGAAAACGGCCGGGATCCCCTGGATCCCGAACTGCTGCATCAGCATCTGGTTGGCGTCGACGTCGATCTTGGCGAGCACGAACCGGCCGTTGTACTCGGCGGCCAGCCGCTCCAGCAGCGGGCCGAGCTGCTTGCACGGCTCGCACCACTCGGCCCAGAAGTCGATGACGACCGGGACCTCGGTGGAGCGCTGGATGATGTCGCGCTCGAACCCCGCCTCGTCGACATCGATCACCAGGGCCGACGGGGGAACGGCTCCGCCGCCGCCCTGCCGGGCGGCCTGGGCGCGTGCCTGCTCCGCCTTCGCCTTGGCCTCTCCGGCCGCCTTCACCGCGGCGAGGTCGACGACGCCGCTCATGGACATGTTCCTAGGCTGCATGGGTACATCCTCCCCCTTCCGCGCGCGTAACCGGTAAGCCATGGCCGAACCGCGGCGCCCGCGCGCCCCCCGCCGGTGTGCGGGGCGTACGGACGTAAGCGATTCAGCAGATGTTTTCGGCGCCGGGTCCCCACCCTGGCGCCTGTGGTTGTCGCTCCTGGCCGCTCAAAGCCTTTCGCTACGCGTCGTAGCGTAACCCCGATCCGGGGCGCCCGGGGCCCGGACCCCGCGGTGAACTGCCTCACATGTACGGGCCGGTAACAACCGGCCTACTCGCCGGTATGGTCGAGCGTCATGTGCAGAAGTTCCAGCCGTTCACCGAGTCGCACCGGCGGTCGCCCCCGCTCGGCACAGGCCGACGCGGCGATATTGGAGGCGACCAGGGCCGCCCTGGTCGAGCTGGGCTGGTCCAAGCTGACGATGGGCGACGTGGCCGGCCGCGCCGGGGTCGCCAAGACGACCCTCTACCGGCGCTGGGCCGGTAAGAACGAACTCGTCGTCGACGCCGTCGCCGTCCTCTTCGACGAGCTGGAACTGCCCGACCGCGGCAGCCTGATGGCCGACATCGAGGGTGTGGTCGTCCAGTTCGCGGCCCTGCTGGAGCGGCCCGAGACCAAGACGGCGCTGATGGCCGTCATCGCCGAGTCCACCCGCGACGAGCCGCTGCGCGAGCGGATCCGCACCTCGATAGTGGAGCGGCAGAAGCGACTCGTCATGGCGGGGCGGCAGCGCGCCCAGGCCCGCGGTGAACTGCCCGCGAGCCCGGCGTCCCCCGGCGGGACCGACGACCTGATCTTCGACGTGATCGCCGGCGCGGTGGTCCACCGGGCCCTGGTGAGCGCCGAACCCGTCGACGCGGAGTGGGTCCGGCGCTTCACCGCCCTGCTGCTGGGGGGCCTGGGAGCCGCGGCTCAGACCTGACGGCGGTCGGCGAACAGACGCGAGTGGTCCACGATTCGGCCCGGCGTCCAGGGGCGGCTCCGGCCACCGGCCGGCCCACGGCCTCGCCCGCCCGCACGGCGCCGAGCCGACCGCGGGAACACCCCGGCGGCGGCGCCCTGTTCGAGCTCTTCTTCAGAGGGGGCGGTGCATGACGTGCAGCCCCACATACCCTTCCGTGGGGTGGTGGAACGCCTCCGGGACCGTGCCGACGATCCGGAATCCGAGCCGCTCGTAGAGCCGTACCGCGTGGACGTTGGTCTCCACGACCGCGTTGAACTGCATGCCCAGGAAGCCGCGCTCCCGCGCCCAGTCCAGGCTGTACTCGACGAGTGCCCGTCCTACGCCACGGCCGCCGTGCGCGGGGTCGGTCATGTAGCTGGCGCTGGCGATGTGCGCGCCGTTCCCGGCCTGGTTCCGGTTCATCTTGGCGGTGCCGAGGACCGTACCGGTCTCGTCGTCGACGGCGACGACCGTGCGGTTCGGGGCGTCCAGCAGCCACCAGCCGCGGCCGTCCTCCTGCCCGAGGTCGAGCGGGAAGGTGAAGGTGTCACCGGCGGCGACGATCCTGTGGAAGAACGGCCAGATGGCGGGCCAGTCGTCGGCCGTGGCTTCCCTGATGGTGATCTGCATCGATCCAGCATGCCCCGCCCCCTGCCGTGGCCGCAGCCGGGTTTCACGCGACGCGTACGAACCTGGCGGGCGGCCCTTCCTCGGGCGGCAGCAGCCCGGCCCGTACGAGGGCGGCGCGGCCGGCCATCGCCCCGGCCTGGCGGAAGCCCCACTCCGAGGAGTCCACCTCGTGGTACCGCCCGTGGGTGAGCAGGACGGCGGCGGACGTGTCGCCGAGCCCCTCCTTGATGCCCTCCCAGAGGGCGTCCGCGTACTCGGGCGGCAGCAGCCGGGCCGGGACCAGGTTGAGGAACTCGCTCTCCCCGTCCCGTCCCGGCGGCTCGAAGTCGGCGTCGAACAGCGCGAACGGCCCGCAGGCCCCCACGTACCAGTAGCGGACGGCGACGCCGGGGACCGGTACGGGGAGGGCTGTCATGCGGCGCAGTCTAGAAGCCCGGCGGCTCCGTGTAGGTTCCCCACTCGTCCCGCAGGGCGTCGCAGATCTCGCCGAGCGTGGCCTCCGCCCGTACGGCGTCCAGCATCGGTTCGATCATGTTGGAGCCGTCCCGGGCGGCGGCGAGCATCGCGTCGAGGGAGGTGCGCACCCGCGTCTCGTCGCGGGCCGCCTTCCGGGCCCCGAGCACCTTCACCTGCTCGCGCTCGACCTCGTGGCTGACCCGGAGGATCTCGAGGTCGCCGGTGACCGAGCCGTGGTGGCAGTTGACGCCGA
Source organism: Streptomyces sp. NPDC041796 (assembly GCF_055590785.1). Lineage (NCBI taxonomy): Bacteria > Bacillati > Actinomycetota > Actinomycetes > Kitasatosporales > Streptomycetaceae > Streptomyces > Streptomyces sp. NPDC041796. The sequence goes on along the minus strand of NZ_JBVJAH010000001.1, from coordinate 364,145 downwards.
CGACCCGCTTGTCGCCCTTCTCCAGGGCCTGCTGGTAGCGGAAGGCGGACTCGGCGATCTCGCCGGTGAACCAGCCGTCCTCGATGCCGCGCAGGATGCCGGAGGTGATCGGCCCGATGGGGTGCTGTCCGTCGGAGTGGGCGCGCAGGCCGCGCTCCTTGATCCGGTCGAAGATCTTCTCGGCGTCGGCCTCGATGCGGTCGGTGAGCTGCTCGACGTACCAGGAACCGCCCAGCGGGTCGGCGACGTTGGCGACGCCGGTCTCCTCCATCAGCACCTGCTGGGTACGCAGGGCGATCTCGGCGGCCTGCTCGCTGGGCAGGGCGAGGGTCTCGTCGAGGGCGTTGGTGTGCAGCGAGTTCGTCCCGCCGAGGACGGCGGCGAGGGCCTCCACGGCCGTCCGCACCACGTTGTTGTACGGCTGCTGGGCGGTGAGCGAGACGCCTGCGGTCTGGGTGTGGAACCGCAGCCACTGCGCCTTGTCCGTCTTCGCGCCGTAGACCTCCTTCATCCAGCGTGCCCAGATACGGCGGGCGGCGCGGAACTTGGCGATCTCCTCGAAGAAGTCGAGGTGCGCGTCGAAGAAGAAGGACAGGCCGGGCGCGAAGACGTCCACGTCCAGGCCGCGGCTGAGCCCGAGCTCGACGTACCCGAAGCCGTCGGCGAGCGTGTACGCCAGCTCCTGCGCGGCCGTCGCGCCGGCCTCGCGGATGTGGTAGCCGGAGACGGACAGGGGCTTGTACGCCGGGATGTTGCGGGCGCAGTGCTCCATGAGGTCGCCGATGAGGCGGAGGTGCGGCTCGGGCTGGAAGAGCCACTCCTTCTGGGCGATGTACTCCTTGAAGATGTCGGTCTGGAGGGTGCCGTTGAGGACGCCCGGGTCGACGCCCTGCCGTTCGGCGGCGACGAGGTACATGCAGAAGACGGGGACGGCGGGACCGCTGATCGTCATCGAGGTGGTGACGTCGCCGAGGGGGATGTCCTTGAAGAGGACCTCCATGTCGGCGGCGGAGTCGATGGCGACGCCGCAGTGGCCGACCTCGCCGAGCGAGCGCGGGTCGTCGGAGTCGCGGCCCATGAGCGTCGGCATGTCGAAGGCGACGGACAGTCCGCCACCGCCGTTGCCGAGGATCATCTTGTAGCGCTCGTTGGTCTGCTCGGCGTTGCCGAAGCCGGCGAACTGGCGGATCGTCCAGGTGCGGCCGCGGTAGCCGGTCGGGTGGAGGCCGCGGGTGAAGGGGTACTCACCGGGCCAGCCGATCCGCTCGAAGCCGTCGTAGGTGTCACCGGGCCGGGGCCCGTAGACCGGCTCCACGGGGTCCCCGGAGAGCGTGGTGAAGTCGGCGTCGCGCTTGCGGGCGGCGTCGTAACGGGCCTGCCAGCGTCGGCGGCCTTCCTCGATGGCGTCAGCGTCCATACCTTCGAATTTACTAGGACGTCCTAGTAAATGTCGATGGGCGAGCCGCCGTAGGCGTGCCGTACGGCGGCTCGCGGGGGTGTTACGCCTTGGCGGGCGCGGGCGCGGCCGTACCGGTGAGCAGCGGCTCGACGTCCCGGGTGACCTGGCGCTCCACGAAGAACGCGGCGAAGGGGATCGTGCCGGACAGCAGGATCCACAGGAGCTTGCCGAACTTCCACCGGGCCTTGGAGCCCAGGTCGAAGGCGAAGATCAGGTAGATGATGTAGAGGACGCCGTGGGCTTGGGAGACCATGAAGGTCACGTCCTCGCCCGTGTCGAACCCGTACTTGAACACCATGCACGTGCAGAGCACGAGCAGCATGACGGCGGTCACATAGGCCATGACCCGGTAGCGGGTCAGCACGCTCCTCTTCATGGCGCCGAGCGTAACGTGACGTTCCGGGCGATCTTCGCGCGGGTCACCCCTCCGGGAGGCGGGTCACTTCTCCTCGAAGTCGTGTGCGGCGATCCGCAGCGGCCGCAGCATGGCGAAGATCTCGGCGCACTCCTCGGCGTCGTACACACCGAGACCGAAATCCATCGCCATCAGGTCCGCCGTCGCCGCCTCGACGACCTCGCGGCCCTTGTCGGTGATGGAGGCGAGGGTGCCGCGCCCGTCGTTGGGGTTGGGGCGCTTGGCCACCAGGCCGGACCTCACCAGCCGGTCGACCGTGTTCGTCACGGACGTCGGGTGGACCATCAGCCGCTCACCGATCTTGGACATCGGCAGCTCGCCCTCCTTGGAGAAGGTGAGCAGCACCAGCGCCTCGTACCGGGCGAAGGTCAGCCCGTAGGGCTTGACCACCGCGTCGACCTCCGCGAGCAGGATCTGGTGCGCGCGCATGATCGAGGTGATGGCGGCCATGGAGGGGACGGGCCCCCAGCGGCGCTGCCAGAGCTCGTCGGCGCGGGCGATGGGGTCGAACGGGAGACTGAGCGGCTTCGGCACGTCGACGACCTTACCGACTGGTCACATGCTGGTCAGCCCCGTCTCGCGGTTCGGTCTCCCACCATGACGGCCCGGTGTCGCAGCCCAGCACCTTGTACCGGTTATGTCACGATTGCCCGGTCTGTCCGTCCGCAGCTCACAGCCATACGAGGGGGCTGGATGTCCGGCCACAGATCCGCCCGCGTCGCCACGACCCTTCTCCTGGCCGCCGCGCTCACCACCGGCTGCGCCTCGCGCGACGGCACGGGCGGGGAGACGCCCGCGCAGGAACCCGTCGGCCGGAGCGCGCCCGCCAAGGGCTCGCCCTTCTGGGTCGACCCGCAGAGCGCCGCCGCCCGCCAGGTCCGGGCCTACGTGGCGGAGGGCCGCACCGGGGACGCCGCGCTGCTGCGGCGGATCTCCGAGCGGCCGACCGCCCTGTGGCCCGTCTGGAACAATCCCGTGGCCGACATCCGGCGGGCCGTGCGCGACGCGGCTGCCAAGAAGCAGACGGTCGTCCTGGTCGCGTACAACATCCCCCACCGCGACTGCGGCCTGTACTCGGCGGGCGGCGCGGCGAGCCCGGAGGCGTACCGCGACTGGATCGGCTCCTTCGCCGACGCCATCGGCGACGCCCCCGCCGTCGTCGTCCTGGAGCCGGACGCGGTGCCGCACGTGGTGGACGGCTGCACCCCCGTCCAGCACCACGAGGAGCGCTACCAGCTCCTGACCGAGGCGGTGGACCGGCTCAAGCGGCAGCCGCGGACCAAGGTGTACCTGGACGCGGGCAACCCTGCCTGGATCAAGGACCCGGGCAAGCTGGTGGAGCCACTGCGACGCGCGGGGGTCGCGAAGGCGGACGGTTTCTCGCTGAACGTGTCGAACTTCCAGACCACGGCCTCGGTCACCGCCTTCGGCACCGAACTGTCCGCGCTGCTGGGTGGCGCCCACTTCATCGTCGACACCAGCCGCAACGGCGCCGGCCCCCTCCCGGGCGGCGGCGAGAAGGCCTGGTGCAACCCGCCGGGCCGGGCGCTCGGCACGCCGCCGACCGGGAACACCGGCGACGCGCGGGTGGACGCCTACCTGTGGATCAAGCGCCCGGGCGAGTCCGACGGAACGTGCCGGGGCGGCCCGGCCGCCGGGGCGTGGTGGCCGGAGTACGCGCTGGGCCTCGCGCGCCGGGCGAAGGGCTGACCACCGGGCGCAGGGGCGCAGCCCGGGCGGCCGGGTGACGCGGTTCAGGCGGCCCGGACTCAGTCGGCCCGGACCCACTTCGCCACCGACGGCCGCCCGTCCTTGTCGATCACGAACAGCATGTACCAGCCGGGCGGGACCAGCGTCCGGTCCAGCGGCGCCTCGACCGTCACCGCGTCGGTGGTCTTGGTCAGGCCCAGCTCGATGGAGCGCTGCTCCACGTCCGTCGTGTGCGTCACCGCGCTGGGCCGCATCAGCCGTGCCTCGGTGATGCGGGCGGCGTCCTTCGTGCGGAAGGTCGCCCGGCCGTTCCGGTCGAGTTCCCGGGGGCCCTCGCCCAGCACGGGCCGGGCCTCGGCGCCGCCGCCGTGCAGGTAGGGCGGGGTGAAGATCTCCACGCGCTGCTCGAAGGTGCCGAGCCTGGTGTTGTCCTTGTCGTCGAACAGCGGGTCCGATCCGAACGTCGCCACGCGTCCGTCCGGCAGCAGCAGCGCCTCGGAGTGGTAGTTGCGGCCCACGGTCGGCTCGGCGGCCTCCCGGAAGGAGTCGGTCCTCGGTTCGTAGAACTGCGCCTTGAGGATGTCGCTGCCGCTGCGGCCCCGGTACTCCTCGGACCCTCCGGTGGTGAAGACGGTGTCGTCGGGGAGCAGCACGCTGCTGAGGTAGCGGGTGCCCTGAGGCAGGGAGGGGCCGGTGCGGAACGCGGGCTTGGCGGCCTTGAGGTCGATGAGCGCGGTGCGGGCGGTGGACAGCGCGGACTCGCCGACCCCGCCCCCGCCGAGCACCATCAGCTTCTGGTCCTGGGCGGGCGGCAGCAGCAGTGAGGCGGAGGTCTCCAGCTGGTCGGGATCGGTGATGCCCTCGATCTCCTGGAAGGTGTTCTTCCTCAGGTCCCACAGGCCGGGCACGCGGCCCTTCTCGGCGGGCCCGTACCCGGCGTTGGAGCCGGTGTAGAAGAGCTTGCCGCCCTGGGTGAGGAAGAGCGCCGGGTAGGTGGGGAAGTAGCGGAAGGGGCCCTTGGTCCACTTCTTGGTCTTCGGGTCGTAGATCTCGTTGTCGCCGGGCACGACGTCGCCGACGTCGTTGAGACCAGAGACGGCGAGCACCTTGCCGTCCTGGAGGGTCACCAGGGTGGGGTACCAGCGGGCGTCCTTCATGGGGGCGACGGGGACGTACTTCTCGGCCTTGGGATCGAACTCGTACGCGGCCTTGATGCCCTGGAAGTCCTGCTTCTCGGTGGTGAGCTTCTGCGCGATGCCGTAGACGTTGTCCGCGTCCTCGCCCTTGAGGCCGAGGACCTTGTACTGGGCGGCCTCGGTGGTCAGCGCCCTGGGGCCCTCCTCGCGTGCCTCGACGAAGACCCGCGCCTCGGCGGCGGTGACCTTGGTCTCCCAGGGTTTCGCCTGGCCGCTCTTTAAGTACGGGATGGTGAAGTCGCGCTTGGCCTTGGGGACCGTCACGTCGAACTTCGACACGTACTCGACGCCCGACGGCGAGCGGAAGACGGTGCCCTTCTTGAGGGTGACGGCCTTGTCAGGGCTCTCGTTCTTGACGCGCATACCGCCGCCGGCACGCTTGACCTCGCCGTCGAGGACCTCGTAGCGGGCGGTGCCGCCGGCCACCAGGAGCCGGCCGTCGGGGAGTTGGCTGTGACCGGCGCAGAAGAAGTCCTCCGGGGTGGGGATCTTCTTGAAGGTGTGCTTGACCGGGTCCCACAGGACGGTCTCGAAGGTGCCGGCGTCGAACTTCTTCTGGTTGTTGCCGGAACCGGCGATCAGGAGGACCTTGCCGGTGTGGAGGAGGGCGGCGTGGATGGCGTTGACCCGGTATTCGCCGGGGACGTCGAGTTGCCGCCAGGAGCCGTAGGAGGCCTGGTAACCGGGCTGGGAGATCTTGTACGCGTGGTACTTCTCCTCGGCGAAGGAGAGTGCGGCCGGCGCGTTCAGGCCCGCGAGGAGAACCACCGCTCCACCGCCCAGCAGGTTCTTCTTGAGCTTCTTCGACGGCCGGTAGGCCATGGGTCAGTTCCCTCCTGTCGTCGTCGCGAAGGCGGGCTCGGGCTCGTCGCCGGTCGGGGGCTTCGCCTTCCCCTGCGCGGCCGGCTTCGGTCCGAGGGCGCGGAGGCGGGCGTGTGCCCGGCGTTCCCGGCCCTGGCCCCAGCCCCAGACCGCGACCGGGGCGAGCGCGATGGCGAGGGCGAGCACCGCCCAGGTGCGCATGGCGGCGTGCGTGTGGTCCAGGAGGGCGGAGGCGATGAGCGACGCGACGAGCAGGGCGGCCCAGTACAGGTGGATGCGGAAGGTGGCCGGCCGGTCGGGGCTCGCCTCGCCGCCCTTGGGGGTGACGACGAAGCGGCCGTCGGTCCGCAGGAGCGCCGCGGTCAGGGACTTGAGGTAGATGGGCGCGCAGAGCGCCGACATCGCCATGCCGGCCAGCCCGCCGGACCCCTCCGGTTCGTGCGGGGAGACGTTGTGGCGGCGGTTCCACAGGTAGAGGCCGATCTGGAGGGCGGCGGCGTCGCTGTAGAGCATCAGCCAGACGGAGGACGACACCTGGGTGCCGGTGGCGCCGAGCCAGAGGAACAGGACGCAGCAGAGGATGCCGAGGAACCAGTTGACGGCGGTCATCGGGTAATAGAGGAGCATCAGGGTGTAGTTGAGCAGCCGGCCCGGCGGCATCCGGAAGAACGCCCTCCAGTACTGCGTGAAGAGGGTTTCGTAGGTGCCCCGTGACCAGCGCAGTTGCTGGGTGAAGAAGTCGGTCCAGGTGGCCGGTCCTTCACCGACGGCGAGGACGTCGGGGGTGTAGACGGACCGCCACAGGCGGCCGGTGCGCGGGTTCACGGTGCGGTGGAGCTGGAAGCCGGTGGCCATGTCCTCGGTGATCGAGTCGTAGAGCCCGCCGATCTGTTTGACGGCGCGGACGCGTACGACGTTGTTCGTACCCACGAACATGGGGGCGTGGTAGCGGTTGCCGGCGCGCTGGATCAGGGCGTGGAACAGGAACTGCTGGGACTCGGCGGCCTTGGTGACGGGCGAGGTGTAGTTCCCGTACACCTGGGGTCCGACGACGAAGGCGATGTCGGGGTCGCGGAAGTAGCCGAGGGTCCTCTCCAGGAAGTCGGGCAGCGGCACGTGGTCGGTGTCGACGGAGGCGAAGAAGTCGTAGTCGTCGCCGTGCATGGCGATCCAGGCGTTGTAGTTGCCGTGTTTGGTCCTGGCCTTGTGGACGCCCGCGGGGCGGTTCCAGGTCGGGACGCCGGCCCGGGTGAAGTGGCGTACGCCGAGCTCCCGGCACAGGGCCTTGGCCTGTTCGTCGTCGCCCTCGTCGAGCAGCCACACGTCGAGCCGTCCGTCGTGGGTGACGCGGACGGCGCCCTCGAGGGTGGCGCGCAGCATGGAGAGGGGTTCTTTGCCCGGCACGTAGGTGGTGAGGAACGCGACGCGGGTCCCCTTCCGGGGGACGACGGGTACGGGGTCGCGGGCGACCATCGTGGCGTGGGCGACGGAGACGACGTTGATCAGCATGAACAGACAGATGAGCCCGATCGACACGAGCATGACGGTGTCGAACCCGATGAGCCACCGGTCGCCGCCCTCGCGGGTGGTCCAGTGGGTGGGCCAGACGAGGTAGACCAGCAGCACCGCGGAGAGCGCGGGGGCGAGGGTCATCAGCAGGACGGCACGTATTCGGTGCGGTTCCTGGGAGAGCAGGCTGCGGTAACGCACCTGATAGGCCGCCCGGTCCGGTTCCGTCAGGGGACCGGCGAGACGGCTGTAGGTGTCGTAGTCGTAGCCTTCCGGCCGCACGGTTCCTCCAGCTGTCGAGCGGGTCGCCATATCCCACGGAAGGGGAGATTCGGCGACGTGTCGACTGGAGGCGTCCGAGCGGGCGTTTCTGCCGCGGGAGCGGTTTGGCGCGTGGCGACGGGGTTCCTCGGGCGCCCTCAGCCGCGTCCGCCGGTACGCCGCAGCCGGTGCCGCACCGCCCGCTGGCCGAGGGGGCCGAGTTCGTCGAGGACGGTGACCAGGGCGGCGAGCTGCTCCAGTGCGTCGAGGGCCCTCTGGGCACCGTCGCCGTCGACGCCCTCGTACAGCTCCAGGCCGACGAAGGAGGCGGCGACGGCCCGCGCGAGCCCGTCGCTGTCGGTGAACTCGGCGAGCGGGGTCCCTGCCAGCACCCGGGTGAGGACCTTCTCGATCTCGACGATCCACAGGTCGAGCCCGGCGGCGGTGGCGGGCGCGAGACGCGGCTGGGTCTGGGCGCCGGCGAGCAACTGGCCCAGGAAGGCGACGTTGCCCGCCTCCCGCTCCTCGGCGTGCAGCTCCCGGCCCAGGGCGAGCAGCTCCGCGAGGCCGGTCACCCTGGCGAGCCGGTCGCGGTAGCGGGCGACGGTCTGTTCGGCTCCGTGGCGGCAGGCGGCGGCCAGCAGCTCGTCGACGGAGCCGAAGTGGTAGAAGACGAGTGCCTGGTTGACCCCCGCGGCGGCGGCGACCGCCCGGGCGGAGGTCTTGGCGATGCCCTGTTCGGCGAGCGTGCGCAGCGCCCCCTCCAGCAGCTTGACCTTCGTCTCCTGGCTCTTGGCTTCCGCGTTCACGCCCGTATCTCCTCGCGTACCGGGCGCAGCCCGGCCCGCACCCCGTGCGAGCGTACGTCGGCGTAGTGGGCGGTGAACGACCCCTCGTACCCGAAGAGCGGGCCGGCGTACCGGTTGGTGACGCGGACGCGGATCCGGAAGCGGCCGGTGGTGTCGTCGTAGGACTCGCGCACCTCGGCGTCGCCCCCGACGAGCTCGGGCACGCGAACGTCGATCCGCCCCTCGCGGAAGCGGTGCTCCCCGGAGCGGATGAGCAGGGAGCCGTCGGGCTCGGCGCTCAGGTGCAGGTCGCTGGCGAGGTGCTGGTGGGTGCCGAGGTAGTCGAGCACGCAGTCGCGCTCCGGGCTGTGGATCATGGTGGCGTCGAAGCGGCGCGGCCCGCCGGGCAGCGCGAACGTGCGGACGAAGGTGACGGTCTCGCGACCGTACGCGTCGGGGTAGGGGACGTTCTCGATGGTGAAGGGGACGTGCCGGCCGGTGCGTGGGACGAGGATGTTGCGGGTGCCGCCGAGGGCGAGGAACGGCTTGACGAAGGCCGGCCCGTGCCAGATGCGGTCCATCACGCCCCGGCCCACGCACATCTCGCCGCTGTCGAGCCCGACCGAGAAGCGCCGCCGCAGCTGCGGGTGCAGACGCCGGAAGTCGTCCCCCATGGCACGGGCGAAGATCGAGGTCATGCGTGCTCCAGGGTCGCGAGGAGGGCGGGCGGGGCGGTACGTGCGGGCGGGGTGCGCCGGCAGCGCCTGGCGGCGGGGGTACGGCGTGAGGGCGGGGCGAGCAGCGCGACGGCGGCGAGCGCGACGGAGCCCAGCCCGACGAGCACCGCGGCCGGGCCGCCGAGCGGGCCGGCGACCGGCGGGCTCCACACGGTGGCGCCGAGCGCGACCGCTTCCCCGCCGATGTCCGGACACACCGCCCACAGGCAGCCGAGGACCGCCACGGCGACGGCGAGGGACCGTAGGGCCAGTTCCCCGAGGGCGTGGGCCAGCGACCGGGCGGGGCTGACGCCGTGTTCGCACCAGAGCCGCAGCCGGTCGAAGGACCAGGCGGTCGCCCAGCCCATCACGGGCCGGAAGACCAGCCGGTCGGCCACCGCGCCGAAGCGTCCCCAGCGCGGCCGGTAGTCGTAGCCGGTGAGGAAGCGGACGCCGTCGGACGTGGGGACGTACCGCCAGTAGCCGCTGCCCTCGGCGAGCAGCGAGAGCGGGTGCGGCGAGGCGAACCTCAGGGCCGAGACCCGCTCGCCGCCGGCCCGGTGGCGCTCCCCCGCGGAGACACCGGTGCCGGCGACGGTCAGGAAGGGCAGCACCCGGGTCGCGTAGCGGAACCGCTGGGGCCGGCCGGGCGGGCCCGGGAGGGGGGTGATCTCCGTGAAGCGGAGGTCCCACCGCTGGTGCTGCGCCGGGTCCTGGGTGCGCTCCCAGAGGATCTCCAGGTCGGCGCGTATACGCGTCTCTATGTAGAGCCCCATGACGAATCCCCCGTTCACGCCCGGTCTTGAGCGACTGCTCAACGGAAAGCTACCGCTGTTTGAGCAGTCGCTCAAGTCATGCCCATGAAAAGACCCCCGGCCCATGAGGACCAGGGGTTGTGGCTGCTCGCCGTGAGGCGGACAGGCGCCGCCGGGCCCCGCCGGGCGCCGTCAGGCGGAAAGGTGGCGCTCCACCGTCTCGACCTTGGCGGTCAGGCCGTCTTCGACGCCCGGCCGGATGTCGGCCTTCAGCACGAGGGAGACGCGCGGCGCGCGCGCCTCCACGGCGGCGACGGCGCGCTTGACGACGTCCATGACTTCATCCCAGTCACCCTCGACGGAGGTGAACATCGCGTCGGTGCGGTTCGGCAGACCCGACTCGCGGACCACGCGCACCGCGTCCGCGACGTACTCGCCGACCTCTTCGCCGACGCCGAGCGGGGTGACGGAGAAGGCGACGATCATGCGTTCACCGTGCCCTCGCGGCGGGCGCGGGAGGCGATCACCGCGTCGTCGGCGGCTCGCTTGAGCCTGCGGTCGGCGAAGAAGCCACCGAACGGCAGGACGGACAGCACGAAGTAGAGAGCGGCGGTCTTCAGCTCCCACTTCGTCCGGTTCCAGGCGTCCGCCCAGAACAGCACGTACAGGACGAAGAGCACGCCGTGGACCGCGCCCATCACCGGGACCGCGTTGAACTCCGTCGTGCGCTTCAGCACCGAGCAGACGAGCAGCAGGATGAACGACACGGCCTCCGGGGCGGAGACCAGTCGGAGGCGGTGGAGGGAGGCGGCGGTCTTGATGTCCACGAGGCAGCACCTTCGGCGTCGGTCGGGGGTCGACTGTCGCCGCGCACCGATCTTGTGAATCGATGCACAAGCGACCGGTCCATTGTGACAGGCCCTTTTGCCCACCCTTTATCAGGGTCGGGATCGTCCCCAGGGCGCTGTCCGCACTCCCGCGCACCGGCTACCGTCGTCGCGTGGCAACGTTCCGACTCCAAGGCAGCAAAGTGCTCGCCGTCGACATGACCGGCGACACCGTCAAAGCGAAGAACGGCTCGATGGTCGCCTACGACGGCCAGATGGCCTTCAAGAAGATGTCCGGCGGGGGTGAGGGCCTGCGCGGGATGGTCACCCGCCGCCTCACCGGCGAGCAGATGGAGCTGATGGAGGTGAAGGGGCAGGGCACCTGCTACTTCGCCGACCGGGCCTCCGAGATCAACCTCGTCTCCCTCCACGGCGACAAGCTGTACGTCGAGTCCAGCAACCTGCTGTGCGCCGAGGCCTCCCTTCGTACCGGCACCACCTTCACCGGCCTGCGCGGCGGCGCCACGGGGACCGGGCTGTTCACCACCACGGTCGAGGGCAGCGGCCGGGCCGCGATCATGTCGGACGGGCCGGCCGTGGTGCTGCGCGTGACCCCGCAGTACCCGCTCTCGGTCGACCCCGGCGCGTACATCGCCCACCAGGGCAACCTCCAGCAGAACTTCCAGTCCGGCGTGACCTTCCGCACACTCATGGGCGAGGGGGGCGGCGAGGCGTTCCAGATCCGCTTCGAGGGCGACGGTCTCGTGTACGTGCAGCCCAGCGAGCGCAACACGGTCGGAGGGGACGTCTGATGCCGTTCCGTGAGGTCAATTCCAAGATGGTCGAGGCGACCGTCTCCCCCGGACAGAAGATGTTCAGCCAGCGTGGCGCGATGCTGGCCTACCGCGGGGACGTCACTTTCACGCCGAACATGGCGGGTGGCCAGGGCGGCGTGATGTCGATGATCGGCCGACGGGTCGCCGACGAGGCGGCGCCGCTGATGACCGTGGAGGGCAGCGGCACGGTGATGTTCGGCCACGGCGGCCACCACATCCAGCTCATCAACCTCACCGGCGAGACCCTGTACGTCGAGGCCGACCGCCTGCTCGCCTTCGACGGCACGCTCCAGCAGGGCACGATGTTCATGGGCTCCCAGGGCGGCGTCATGGGCATGGTGCGCGGCCAGGTCACCGGCCAGGGCCTGTTCACCACGACCCTCAAGGGCCACGGCGCGGTCGCCGTGATGGCCCACGGCGGGGTGATCGAACTGCCCATCACCCCGGGCCGTCCCGTGCACGTCGACCCGCAGGCCTACGTCGCCCACCACGGCGACGTACGCAACAAGCTCTCCACCGCGCTCGGCTGGCGCGACATGGTGGGGCGCGGTTCCGGCGAGGCGTTCCAGCTGGAGCTCAGCGGCAGTGGTGCGGTGTACGTCCAGGCGTCGGAGGAGAAGCTGTGAGCACGCCCGTCATTCACGACCCGTCGACCCTGCCGAGCGACGACAACGTCAATCCGTACACCTTCTGCGTGGAGCTGAAGGGCTCCCAGTGGTTCCTGCAGAAGGGCAAGATGATCGCCTACTACGGGCGGATCGACTTCAACGGCATCGGGCACGGCCGACTGGACCGGCTGGTCCGCTCCAGCTTCCACTCCCCGCTCCACGCGAGCGACTGGGTGGTGGCGGAGGGCAGCGGCAAGATGCTGCTGGCGGACCGTGCGTTCGACGTGAACTCCTTCGACCTCGACGACGGCAACCTCACCATCCGGGCCGGCAACCTCCTCGCCTACCAGCCGAGCCTCGCCCTGAAGCAGTCGATCGTGCCGGGCTTCCTCACCCTCATCGGCACCGGGAAGTTCGTGGCCGCGTCGAACGGCCCGGTCGTCTTCATGGAGCCGCCGCTCCGGGTCGACCCGCAGGCCCTGGTGGGCTGGGCGGACTGCCCCTCGCCCTGCCACCACTACGACCACGGCTACATGACGGGCGTGATGGGCGGCCTGCGGGCACTGACGGGCCTCGGCGGGGCGTCGGGCGAGGAGCACCAGTTCGAGTTCGTCGGGGCCGGGACGGTGCTGCTCCAGTCGTCGGAGGCGCTGATGCCGGAGCAGGCGACGGGTGCCGTGCCGCACGAGGCGGGTGTTCCGGGGGCGGGATCCGGCCAAGGTCACCACGGATCCTCACCGCGCCTTCCCGGACAGCTGGGGGACCTCCAGCGTCGCTTCGGGCTGTGAGCGGTAGTCTGCGGAGTGTGACGCCCTCGAACGTCTGCACCCTCGACCCGGTGCGGACGCGAGGACCGGGGGGCCGGCGTGCCCGGCGTCACCGACCCTCATTCGTCCAGAATTCAACTTCTTAGGTAGAATCCATATATGGAGACCGAGACGGCCACCAACTGGCTGACCGATGCCGAGCAGTGCGCCTGGCGCACCTATCTGGACGTCAACAGGCTGCTGACGTACCAGCTGGAGAAGGACCTCCAGCCATTCGGCCTGACCAACAACGACTACGAGATCCTGGTCAACCTCTCGGAGGCGCCCGACCGCCGCCTCCGGATGAGCGACCTGGCCGCCGCGACGCTCCAGTCCAAGAGCCGGCTCTCCCACCAGGTCACCCGTATGGAGAACGCGGGCCTGGTACGCAGGGAGAACTGCGAGTCCGACCGGCGCGGGCTGTACGCGGTCCTGACCGAGCACGGCATGGAAACCATGCAGAAGGTCGCACCGCACCACGTCGACTCGGTGCGCAAGCACTTCATCGACCTGCTGAGCCCCGAAGCCCTGAGCGACCTGCGCCAGTCCCTCAAACCCATCGCCGAACAGCTCCGCGGCCTCCGCGGCAAACCGTAGGGCGTCACCCCACCGGCAGCCGCAGCACGAACCGGGCACCGCCCTGCGGGGCACGCCCCACCGTGAGCGTGCCGCCATGACGCACCGCGACATCACGGGCGATGGCCAACCCCAGCCCCGCCCCGCCCTCATCGCGACTGCGAGCGTCGTCCAGGCGGACGAACCGTTCGAAGATCCGCTCCCGCTGGGGCTCCGGCACGCCGGCCCCGTCGTCCGCGACGGTGAGCTCGACGTGCCGGCCCTCGCGGCGCAGCGTCACGGTCACGACCGTCTCCGCGTGGCGCTGCGCGTTGTCGAGGAGGTTGCCCAGCACACGGGCCAGCTGCCCGCGCGAGCCGCCGACCTCGGCGTCCGACACCTCCACGCGCACCGGGACCCGGTCCCCCACCCGCTGGGCGGTCTCCTCCCGCACCAGGGCGGCCAGGTCGACCCGCCCGGAACCGGGCCGCTCCCCCGCGTCCAGCCGGGCCAGCAGCAGCAGGTCGGCGGCGAGCTGCTGCAGCCGTACGGTGTCGGCCACCGCCCCCGGCACGTCCAGCAGCTCCGGGTGCGCCGCCCCCACCTCCAGCTGGGTGCGCAGACTCGCGATGGGGCTGCGCAGCTCGTGCGACGCGTCCGCGACGAACCGCCGCTGCCGCTCCACGCTCGCCTCCAGCGCCGCCAGCGTCTCGTTCGTCGTCCGCGCCAACCGGGCCACCTCGTCCCTCGTCCCCGGCTCCGGAACGCGCCGCGACAGGTCCTCCGACGCCGTGATCGCCGCCATCTCCCGCCTGATGCCCTCGACGGGCTTCAGCGCCCGCCGGGTCACCAGCCACGTCACGCCTCCGACGACCAGCAGCAACAGCGGCAGCGCGGCGAGCATCGCCTCCCGTACGCCCGCGACCGTCGCCGTCTCGGTGGCCAGCGGCGCGCCCGCGTACACCGTGGCCTCGCCCTGGGGCCCGGACGCCTTCACGGCGGCGAAGCGGTACGTGGCGGTCTCACCGTCCACGGTGACCTCACCCGTCGAGTGCGCGGCGTCCTCCGCGACCTCACCGGCCTCCGCCTCCGCCTCCGCCTCCCCGGGACCCGCCGCCACGGCCTTCGTACCCGGGCTCCCCGTCCCCCCGATGGCCTCGATGTCCTCCCCTACGGCCACCACGCGCCCCTCGTCGTCGACCACCTGCACCGGGTGCTCCTCGGTGTCGTCGGGCAGGTCCAGCCGGGTGAACGGCGTGCCGCCCGCGATCTGCGAGGCCACCGACCGCGCCGACACCTCCGCCTGGAGCTCCGCCTGGTCCACGAGATTGGCCCGCAGCACTCCCAGCAGAGCGACCCCCGCCACCACGAGGGCCAGCGCGACCACCAGGGTCGCCCCCGCCGCGGTCCGGGCGCGTACCGACCTCACCGCTCCTCCAGCCGGTACCCGGCACCCCGCACGGTCGTGATGACCCCGGCCCCCAGCTTCCGCCGCAACACGCTCACGTACACCTCGACGATGTTCGGGTCGCCCTCGTACGCGAAGTCCCAGACGTGCTCCAGGATCTCCGCCTTCGACACGACCTCCCCCGCCCGGGTGGCCAGCTGCTCCAGCACGGCGAACTCCTTCGTGGTCAGCGCGACTTCCGCGTCCCCCACCGAGACCCGCCGTCCCGCCGTGTCCACCCGGAGCGCCCCCACGCTCAGCACCGGCGACGGGCTGCCCCCGCTGCGCCGCAGCAGTGCCTTCACCCTCGCCACCAGAACCACGTACGAGAACGGTTTGGTCAAGTAGTCGTCGGCGCCCGTGTCGAGCCCCTCCGCCTCGTCGTACTCGCCGTCCTTCGCCGTGAGCATCAGGATCGGTACGTCGTGCCCGGCGGCCCTCAGCGCCCCGCACACGCGGTAGCCGTTCATGCCGGGCAGCATGATGTCCAGCACGACCAGGTCGTACGTACCGGTCCCGGCCCGGTGCAGTCCCTCCGCCCCGTCATGCACCACATCCACGGCGAACCCCTCGGCCCGCAGGCCGGCGGCCAGGGACAGGGCGAGCCGCTTCTCGTCCTCCACGATCAACAGGCGCATGGGTTCAGGGTCCCAAAAGGAACCTGAAGAACCCTTCAGCCACCTTCAGGCTGCGTTCAGCACCCCACCGGCAGTGTGGTCGCCGTACCGAGAACGCACCGACATTCCGGAGGCCCTTCCATGAAGCGCAACCTGATCATCGCCACGGTCACCGCGGCGGCCCTGCTGACGGGCGGCACGGCAGCCGCGTTCGCCTCGTCGGCGGACGACGAGGCGCCCTCGAAGGCCACCCGCACCGCGACCCAGGTCGACGACGACCGCGACGACGCCTCCAACTCCGTCCAGGGCGTCAAGGTGACGGCGGAGCAGGCCCTCAAGGCGGTCGCGAACCACGGCACGGTGGTGTCCCTGGAGCTGGACGACGATGACAACAAGAAGTCCTGGGACGTCGAAATCGTCACCAAGGACGGCAAGACCCAGGACTGGACCGTCGACGCGCAGACGGCCAAGGCGACCCAGGACGAGGACAAGGACGACTCCGACGACTGACGTCCATCCGGCCGTGCCCCCACCGGCCCGCACCCGGACGACGGCCGGGTGGGGCCGTGCAGGGTCGCCCCCGCAGAGGTCGGCGGCTGCGGAAGGGCTCCCCGCCAAGAGACCCAAGGCCGCCGGCGTCGAGGAGGCGAGCCCGGAGGGGCCACGCCCCCCACCACCGGGAGTGACCGCCCGGAAGGGCACCGCGCCCGTAGGCACCGCCCACGTGGGCACCGGCAACAGGCACCGCCCAGGTCAGTCGTGCCCACCCGTTCCGCCCCAGGCCGAACGGGTGGGGCGGAACGAATCCAAGACGCACCCCGCCGGGGGGCCGACTCCCACCAGGGCGCGTCGCACCGCACTGCGACGCGTCCCACCAGGGGTTACTGGCCGGTCAGCCCCGCCACCAGCTCGTCCGCCGCCGCGTACGGGTCCGTCTCGCCCGCGACGATGCGCTCCGCGAGCGTGTCCAGGCGCCGGTCGCCGTGCAGGTCACCGATCCGCTCCCGCAGCGCGGTCACCGCGATGGTCTCGACCTCGTGGGCCGCCCGGGCGCGGCGGCGTTCCGCGAGGACGCCCCGTTCCTCCATCCACGCGCGGTGCTTCTCCAGTGCCTCGACGACCTCGTCGACGCCCTCGCCCCGCGCGGCCACCGTCTTGACGATGGGCGGCCGCCAGTCGCCGGGCCCGCGGGACTCGCCGAGCCCCAGCATGTGGTTCAGCTCGCGCGCGGTCGCGTCGGCGCCGTCCCGGTCGGCCTTGTTGACGACGTACACGTCACCGATCTCCAGGATGCCCGCCTTCGCGGCCTGGATCCCGTCGCCCATGCCGGGCGCGAGGAGCACCACCGACGTATCGGCCTGGGAGGCGATCTCGACCTCGGACTGCCCCACGCCCACGGTCTCGACGAGCACCACGTCGCACCCGGCGGCGTCCAGCACGCGGATGGCCTGCGGCGCAGCCCAGGCGAGCCCGCCCAGGTGCCCCCGGGTCGCCATCGACCGGATGTAGACGCCCGGGTCCGAGGCGTGCTCGGACATCCGGACCCGGTCACCGAGCAGCGCGCCGCCGCTGAACGGCGAGGAGGGGTCGACGGCGAGCACGCCGACCCGCTTCCCCGCCTTCCGGTACGCGGTGACCAGCGCCGACGTCGAGGTCGACTTGCCGACGCCGGGCGAGCCGGTGAGGCCCACCACGTACGCACCGCCGGTGAGCGGTGCCAGCGCCGCCATCACCTCACGCAGCTGCGGGGACGCCCCCTCAACGAGCGAGATCAGCCGGGCCACGGCCCGCGGCCGGCCCTCCCGTGCCTGGGCGACCAGTGCGGGGACGTCCACCATCACTTGCACCGCTCCTTACTCGACTCGCAGCGAGGATTACTTGCCGTTGCCCGGAACGCGGAGGATCAGCGCGTCGCCCTGACCGCCGCCACCGCACAGCGCCGCCGCGCCGACCCCGCCGCCGCGCCGCTTGAGCTCCAGCGCCAGGTGGAGGACGACCCGGGCGCCGGACATGCCGATCGGGTGCCCGAGCGCGATGGCGCCACCGTTGACGTTCACCTTTTCGGGGGTTACGCCCAGGTCCTTCATTGACTGCACGGCGACAGCGGCGAACGCCTCGTTGATCTCGATCAAGTCAAGATCCGAGACCTCCAGCCCGTCCTTCTTCAGCGCGTGCCGAATGGCGTTCGAGGGCTGCGACTGGAGCGAGTTGTCCGGTCCGGCCACGTTGCCGTGGGCACCGATCTCGGCGATCCAGTCCAGGCCGAGCTCCTCGGCCTTGGCCTTGCTCATCACCACGACCGCCGCGGCGCCGTCGGAGATCTGCGACGAGGTGCCGGCCGTGATCGTGCCGTCCTTGGAGAAGGCGGGACGGAGCTTGCCCAGCGACTCCACGGTCGTCTCCGGGCGGATGCCCTCGTCCTTGCTGAAGACGACGGGCTCGCCCTTGCGCTGCGGGATCTCGACAGGCGTGATCTCGGCCTCGAAGAGCCCGTTCTTCTGCGCGGCGGCGGCGCGCTGGTGGGACAGGGCGGCGATCTCGTCCTGCGCGTCGCGGGCGATGCCGAGGCGCGTGTTGTGCTTCTCCGTGGACTCGCCCATGGCGATGTTCTCGAAGGAGTCGGTGAGGCCGTCGTACGCCATGGCGTCGATCATCTCGATCGCGCCGTACTTGTAGCCCTCGCGGGACTTGGGCAGCAGGTGCGGCGCGTTGGTCATGGACTCCTGGCCGCCGGCGACGACGACGTCGAACTCGCCGGCGCGGATCAGCTGGTCCGCGAGGGCGATGGCGTCGAGGCCCGAGAGACACACCTTGTTGATGGTGAGCGCGGGCACGTTCATGGGGATGCCGGCCTTGACGGCCGCCTGCCGCGCCGGGATCTGCCCCGCCCCGGCCTGCAGCACCTGGCCCATGATCACGTACTGCACCTGATCGCCGCCGATGCCGGCCCGGTCGAGGGCGGCCTTGATGGCGAAGCCGCCGAGATCGGCGCCGGAGAAGGACTTCAGAGAGCCGAGCAGACGGCCCATGGGCGTGCGTGCGCCCGCGACGATGACTGAGGTGGTACCGGTCGTTCCAGACATGAGGCACGGCCCCTTGGATGTGGAGAGTGAACGAGGGTTTACCGCCAATGTACTGAGCGGTACGTGTCCTGGTCACCGGGCAGCCAGTGTGATGGCGCGCACGTTGCGTAACCACCTCCGCCGCGCTGCACTGGTCCCATGCTGACGCGAATCGACCACATCGGGATCGCCTGTTTCGACCTCGACAAGACCGTTGAGTTCTACCGTGCCACGTACGGCTTCGAGGTGTTCCACTCCGAGGTCAACGAGGAGCAGGGCGTCCGTGAGGCCATGCTCAAGATCAACGAGACCTCCGACGGCGGCGCCTCCTACCTCCAGCTCCTGGAGCCGACCCGGGAGGACTCCGCCGTGGGCAAATGGCTCGCCAAGAACGGCGAGGGTGTCCACCACATCGCCTTCGGCACGGCCGACGTCGACGGGGACGCCGCCTCGATCCGTGAAAAGGGTGTGCGGGTCCTGTACGACGAGCCCCGTATCGGGTCCATGGGGTCCCGCATCACCTTCCTGCACCCCAAGGACTGCCACGGGGTCCTGACGGAACTCGTGACCTCGGCCGGGGCCTCCTCAGTGGAGCACTGACCTCCGGATTCCTGGCCCGGTAGAGTGGGCGGCTCCGGGCCGGGGCCGGATCGGGGCCGTGCCGCGGCGTCGTGGTCGAGCCATTCGATCTGACACCATTCCCCGGGGGGCCGTTCGCCGGCGAACGGTGCTCGTACCAAGAGAGTTGCGACCAGGGGACGGATGGGACCGCGCAGTGCGGGGCTACGAACGCCAGGAGAGCCACCGGGCTGACGACCACCTTTCGCGGTTCGAAGCCGAGATGGACCGGCTGAAGACCGAGCGGGAGAAGGCCGTCCAGCACGCCGAGGACCTCGGTTACCAGGTCGAGGTGTTGCGCGCCAAGCTCCACGAGGCGCGCCGCACCATCGCGTCCCGACCGGCGTACGACAACGCCGACATCGGCTATCAGGCCGAACAGTTGCTGCGGAACGCGCAGATCCAGGCCGACCAGCTTCGCTCGGACGCCGAGCGAGAGCTGCGCGAGGCCCGTGCCCAGACGCAGCGGATACTGCAGGAGCACGCCGAGCACCAGGCGCGCCTGCAGGCGGAGTTGCACGCCGAGGCGGTGCAGCGCCGCCAGCGGCTGGACCAGGAGCTGTCCGAGCGCCGCCAGACCGTCGAGGCACACGTCAACGAGAACGTGGCCTGGGCGGAGCAGCTCCGCGCCCGCACCGAGGCGCAGGCCCGCCGCCTGATGGAGGAGTCCCGCGCGGAGGCCGAGCAGGCCCTCGCCGCGGCCCGCGCGGAGGCCACCCGGCTCGCCGAGGAGGCCCGCCGGCGGCTGAGCACGGAGACCGAGACGGCCCGCGCCGAGGCCGAGGCCATCCTGCTGCGCGCCCGCAAGGACGCCGAGCGGCTGCTGAACGCCGCCTCCACCCAGGCCCAGGAGGCCACCAGCCACGCCGAGCAGCTCCGCAGCGCCACGACCGCCGAGTCGGACCAGGCGCGCCAGCAGGCGGCCGAGCTGAGCCGGGCCGCCGAGCAGCGGATGGCCGAGGCGGAGGAGCGGCTGCGCGAGGCCCGTACGGAGGCCGACAAGGTCGTCGCGGAGGCCCGGGAGGCGGCGGCCAAGCGGCTGTCGACCGCGGAGTCGGCGACGGAGCAGCGCACCCGTACGGCCAAGGCGGAGATCGCCCGGCTGGTCGCGGAGGCGACGAAGGAGTCCGAAGCCCTCAAGGCGGAGGCGGAGCAGGCGCTGGCCGACGCCCGGGC
Source organism: Streptomyces sp. NPDC041796 (assembly GCF_055590785.1). Taxonomy (NCBI): domain Bacteria; kingdom Bacillati; phylum Actinomycetota; class Actinomycetes; order Kitasatosporales; family Streptomycetaceae; genus Streptomyces; species Streptomyces sp. NPDC041796. The sequence goes on along the minus strand of NZ_JBVJAH010000001.1, from coordinate 343,962 downwards.
GGTGGCGGAGAAGCTGGTCGCCGAGGCTTCCGAGAAGGCCCGTACGGCGGCGGCCGAGGACAGCGCGGCGCAGCTCGCCAAGGCGGCCCGTACCGCCGAGGAGGTCCTGTCCAAGGCGTCGGAGGACGCGCAGGAGACCACCCGCAAGGCGTCGGAGGAGGCCGAGCGGATCCGCCGCGAGGCGGAGGCCGAGGCGGACCGGCTGCGGGCCGAGGCGCACGACACGGCCGAGCAGCTCAAGGGTGCGGCGAAGGACGACACCAAGGAGTACCGCGCCAAGACGGTCGAGCTCCAGGAGGAGGCGCGCCGGCTGCGCGGCGAGGCCGAGCAGCTGCGGGCCGACGCGATCGCCGAGGGCGAGCGGATCCGGGGCGAGGCGCGGCGCGAGGCGGTCCAGCAGATCGAGGAGGCGGCGAAGACCGCCGAGGAGCTGCTGACCAAGGCGAAGGCGGACGCCGACGAGCTGCGGACGGCCGCGACGGCCGAGAGCGAGCGGGTCCGCACCGAGGCGATCGAGCGGGCGACGGCCCTGCGCAGGCAGGCCGAGGAGGCGCTGGAGCGCACCCGTGCCGAGGCCGATCAGCTCCGCGCCGACGCCGAGGAGCAGGCCGAGTCGGTGAGGGCCGCGGCCGAACAGGCCGCCGCGGCTCTGCGCGAGGAGACCGAGCGGGCCATCGCGGCCCGCCAGGCGGAGGCCGCCGAGGAGCTGACGCGGCTGCACACCGAGGCGGAGACCCGCCTCACGGCCGCCGAGCAGGCGCTCACCGACGCCCGGGCCGAGAGCGAGCGGATCCGCCGCGAGGCCGCCGAGGAGACCGAGCGGCAGCGCACCGAGGCCGCCGAGCGGATCCGTACGCTCCAGGCGCAGGCGGAGCAGGAGGCCGAGCGGCTGCGCACGGAGGCGGCGCAGGACGCGTCGACGTCCCGTGCGGAGGCGGAGAACGCGGCGGTACGGCTGCGTTCGGAGGCTGCCGCGGAGGCGGAGCGTCTCAAGTCGGAGGCGCAGGAGTCGGCCGACCGGATGCGCGCGGAGGCGGCCGCGGCCGCCGAGCGGATCACCGCGGAGGCCGCCGAGGAGCTGGCCGCCGCGCGGGAGGAGGCGAACCGGCGCCGCCGCGAGGCGGAGGAGACGCTGGGCGCCGCCCGGTCGGAGGCGGACCAGGAGCGGGAGCGGGCGCGCGAGCAGAGCGAGGAGCTGCTGGCGTCGGCGCGCAACCGGGTCGAGGAGGCCCAGACCGAGGCGCAGCGGCTGGTCGAGGAGGCGGACCGGCGGGCGACCGAGATGGTGTCGGCCGCCGAGCAGACGGCACAGCAGGTGCGGGACGCGGTCGCGGGGCTGCACGAGCAGGCCGAGGAGGAGATCGCCGGGCTGCGGTCGGCGGCCGAGCACGCGGCGGAGCGCACGCGCAGCGAGGCGCAGGACGAGGCGGACCGGGTCCGTTCCGACGCGTACGCGGAGCGGGAGCGCGCCGCGGAGGACGCGGGCCGGCTGCGGCAGCGGGCGCAGGAGGAGACCGAGGCCGCCAAGGCGCTGGCCGAGCGCACGATGGCGGACGCCATCGCCGAGTCGGAGCGGCTGAAGAGCGACACGGCCGAGTACGCGCAGCGGATGCGGACGGAGGCGTCGGACTCGCTCGCCGCCGCGGAGCAGGACGCGGCGCGCACCCGTGCGGAGGCCCGCGAGGACGCCAACCGCATCCGGTCGGAGGCGGCGGCGCAGGCTGACCGGCTGGTCGGCGAGGCGACGAGCGAGGCCGAGCGGATGACGGCCGAGGCGGCCGAGCTGCTGGCCACGGCGGAGCGGGACGCGGCGCGGCTGCTGGGCGAGGCCGAGCAGGTCAAGGCGGACGGCGAGGCGCAGGCCGAGGAGCTGCGGGCGGCCGCCCGTGCGGACGGCGAGCAGGTCCTCGACGAGGCGCGGAAGGCCGCCGACAAGCGGCGGGCGGACGCGGCGGCGCAGGCGGACCAGCTGATCGGCGAGGCGACCGGCGAGGCCGAGCGGATCGGCGCGGAGACCGCGGAGCGCGTCGAGGGCATGGTCGCGGAGGCGGCGGCGGAGGCCGAGCGGCTGCGTACCGAGGCCGCGGCGGAGGCCGAGCGGCTGGTGGCCGAGGCGACCGGCGAGGCGGAGCGGCTGCGGGCCGAGGCGACCGAGAAGGTCGGCTCCGCGCAGCAGGCCGCGGAGCGGATCCGTACCGAGGCGGAGCGGCTGCGCAGCGAGACGGAGGCGGCGGCCGAGGAGTTGCGTGCCGAGGCGCGGGCCGAGGCGGACCGGGTGGTCGACGAGGCGCGCGAGGCCGCGGCCAAGCGGCGGGCGGACGCGGCCGAGCAGGCCGACAAGCTCATCGCGAAGGCGCGGCAGGAGGCGCTGCGGGCCACCGCGGAGGCGGAGTCGCAGGCCGACACGATGGTGGGCGCGGCTCGCAAGGAGGCCGAGCGGATCGTCTCCGAGGCCACGGTCGAGGGCAACGCGCTGGTGGAGAAGGCCCGTACGGACGCCGATGAGCTGCTGGTCGGTGCGCGTGGTGACGCGACGGCCATAAGGGACCGTACGGAGGAGCTCCGCCGGCGTGCGGAGGCGGAGGTCGAGGAGCTGCACGAGAGGGCCCGCCGGGAGAGCGCCGAGCAGATGAAGTCGGCGGGCGAGCGGGTCGACAAGCTGGTGAAGGCCGCGACCGAGCAGCGGGCCGAGGCCGAGGCCAAGGCGAAGGAGCTGCTGGCCGAGGCGAATTCGGAGGCGAGCAAGGTCCGGATCTCGGCGGTGAAGAAGGCGGAAGGGCTGCTCAAGGAGGCGGAGCAGAAGAAGGCCACGCTGTCGCGCGAGGCGGAGAAGATCAAGGCGGACGCGGAGCGCGAGGCCGAGAAGATGATCTCCGAGGGGAAGCGGGAGCTGGAGGTGCTGGTGCGCCGCCGGGAGGACATTCAGGCCGAAATCTCTCGTGTCCAGGATGTGCTGGAGGCGTTGGAATCTTTCGAGGCGCCCTCGGGGGGTACGAAGGACGGCGGGGTCAAGGCCACCGCGGCGGCAGGGGTTACCCGTTCCAGTGGCAAGTCAACCGACGAGTAAGCCACTCAAAAGGCTGGACATTCTTCAGTTTGAACGGGCATCCGCTCGAAGACACGCCGTGTGGACCCCTAGGATTCCCCCTAACACCTCACCGGTCTCATTCGACAGGAACCCCATGAGCGACACTTCCTCCCCCTTCGGCTTCGAGCTCGTGCGGCGTGGTTACGACCGCGGTCAGGTGGATGACCGCATTACCAAACTCGTCGCCGACCGAGACAGTGCTCTGGCCCGAATCACCTCTCTGGAAAAGCGCATCGAGGAGCTCCACCTCGAGACGCAGAACGCCCAGGCCCAGGTCAGCGACGCCGAGCCGTCGTACGCCGGTCTCGGTGCGCGCGTCGAGAAGATCCTCCGTCTCGCCGAGGAGGAGGCGAAGGACCTGCGTGAGGAGGCCCGTCGCGCGGCCGAACAGCACCGTGAGCTGGCCGAGTCGGCGGCGCAGCAGGTGCGCAACGACGCGGAGTCGTTCGCGGCGGAGCGCAAGGCGAAGGCCGAGGACGAGGGCGTACGGATCGTCGAGAAGGCCCAGGGCGAGGCCAACTCGCTGCGTGCCGAGGCGCAGAAGGACGCGCAGTCCAAGCGGGAGGAGGCGGACGCGCTCTTCGAGGAGACCCGGGCGAAGGCCGCTCAGGCCGCCGCCGACTTCGAGACGAACCTCGCCAAGCGGCGTGAGCAGTCCGAGCGGGACCTGGCGTCGCGCCAGGCGAAGGCGGAGAAGCGTCTCGCCGAGATCGAGCACCGGGCGGAGCAGCTGCGCCTGGAGGCCGAGAAGCTGCGGACGGACGCGGAGCGCCGGGCCCGTCAGACGGTGGAGACGGCGCAGCGCCAGGCCGAGGACATCGTGGCGGACGCGAACGCCAAGGCGGATCGTATCCGCAGCGAATCGGAGCGGGAGCTGGCGGCGCTGACGAACCGTCGCGACTCGATCAACGCCCAGCTGACCAACGTCCGCGAGATGCTGGCGACGCTGACCGGTGCGGCCGTGGCCGCGGCCGGTTCCCCGGCGGACGACGAGCCGGTCTCCCGCGGCGTTCCGGCGCAGCAGACCCGCTAGTCGGCACGGGTTGGGCCCCATGGGTCCCCCGAGGGCCCCGTGGGGCCCACGACGTGTACGCCCGACGGCCGTGCGCGCGTGGGCCCCGCGGGGCCCACGCGCTTGCACCGCTCTCGCCGTGCCCTTGCGGCGCCCTGGGCGCGCCCCCGCCCTGCGCTTGCCGTGCCCTCGGTGTGCCCCGCCGCGTCCTTCCCGGGGTGGAAGAGGGCCGTGTCATTCCGGTGGCGGCACGCCCGGGGCGCCCGTAGCGTGGACGGGTGATCGAGCTCGAGGGTCTAACGAAACGTTTCGGTAAGAAGACGGCGGTCGACCATCTCTCCTTCCAGGTGCGTCCGGGTGTGGTGACGGGCTTTCTCGGTCCCAACGGCGCGGGCAAGTCGACCACGATGCGGATGGTGCTCGGGCTGGACCATCCGACGAGCGGGACGGTCCGTATCGACGGCCGGCACTACCGGGAGCTCGACGAGCCGCTGAAGTACATCGGCGCGCTGCTGGAGGCGCGGGGACTGCACGGCGGGCGCACCGCGTACAACAACCTGCTCTGCCTCGCGCAGTCCAACCGCATTCCGGAGCAGCGGGTCTCCGAGGTGCTGGATCTGGTGGGGCTCGCGGCCGTGACCAAGAAGAAACCGAAAGGTTTTTCGATGGGGATGGGGCAGCGACTGGGAATCGCCGCCGCACTCCTGGGTGATCCGCAAATCCTGATGTTCGACGAACCCGTCAATGGTCTGGACCCCGAGGGAATTCACTGGATCCGCAATCTGATGAAGGCGCTGGCCGTCGAAGGGCGGACGATCTTCGTTTCCAGTCACCTGATGAGCGAAATGGCCCTGACGGCCGATCACTTGATCGTGATCGGGCAGGGGAAGCTTCTCGCGGACACGTCGATGGCGGATTTCATCCACCAGAACTCGCGCAGTTATGTACGGCTGCGGTCCCCGCAGCGGGAGCAGCTGCGCGACGCGCTCCACGACGCGGGCCTCACGGCGACCGAGGCCGGTGACGGCACGCTGGAGGTCGACGAGGCGACGACCGAACAGATCGGTGAGCTGGCGGCCCGCCACGGGATCACGCTGCACGAGCTGAGCGCCCAGCGAGCCTCCCTCGAAGAGGCGTTCATGCAGATGACGGCGTCGGCGGTCGAGTACCACGCGCACGCGGCCGCCGGGCCCCAGTGGTCGAAGGAGGTCTGACGATGGCGTCGGCACCCGCGGTCCTCCGGTCGGAGTGGACCAAGATCCGCACGGTCTCCTCGACGGTCTGGACGCTGGCCAGCGCGCTGATCGTCACCGTCGCGATGGGCGCGGCGCTGTCCGCCCTGGTGCGCGAGACGTTCGACGAGATGCCCGCCATCGAGCGGGCCACGTTCGACGCGACCGTGGTCAGCTTCTCCGGCATGCTGCTGGGCCAGCTGGCGATGGTGGTGTTCGGGGTCCTGGTGGTGGGCACGGAGTACAGCACCGGCATGATCCGTACGTCACTGGCCGCCGTACCGCAGCGGGCGACCTTCCTCTTCAGCAAGATCGCGGTGGCCGGGGTGCTGGCCCTGGCCGTCGGCCTGGTGACCAGCTTCCTGTCCTTCTTCCTCGGCCAGGCCCTGCTGGGCGAGCACCGCACGAGCATCGGCGAGGAGAACGTCCTGCGCGCGGTGATCGGCGGCGGCCTCTACATGGGCCTGATGGCGGTCTTCTCGATGGGCGTGGCGGCGATGCTGCGCTCGACGGTGCTGTCGCTGGGCATCCTCGTGCCGTTCTTCTTCCTCATCTCCCAGATCCTCTCGGCCGTACCGAAGGCCAAGGAGGTCGCCGAGTACTTCCCCGACCAGGCGGGCTCCACGATCATGCAAGTCGTCCCCGGCGCCCTGGGCAGCGACCCTGCGCCCTACAGCCCCTGGGGCGGCATGGGAATCATGGCCCTGTGGGTGGCGGCCGCCCTCCTCGGCGGCTACGCGGTCCTGAAGCGGCGGGACGCCTAGGGATTCCGTTTCCCCAGCGATCCCATCTCTTTCGGCCATCGTCGGAACCGTCAAGGGGCGGATACCCTCTTACCTCTTACGGGGGCTCTGGGCGAGGATGCCGCAGGCCCGACGACGTACGACCTGTCGATGGGGCTGGAGAATGATCGAGGCAGTCGGCCTGACGAAGCGCTATGGCGCGAAGACGGCCGTGTACAACCTTTCCTTCCAGGTGAGGCCGGGGACCGTGACCGGCTTCCTGGGACCGAACGGCTCCGGCAAGTCGACGACGATGCGCATGATCCTCGGGCTGGACCGGCCGACGGCGGGCCATGTGACCATCGGTGGCCACCCCTTCCGGCAGTTGCCGAACGCTCCGCGGCAGGTGGGGGCCCTGCTCGACGCCAAGGCCGTGCACGGCGGGCGCAGCGCGCGCAACCACCTGCTCTCGCTCGCCCAGCTCGCCGGCATCCCGGCGCGCCGCGTCGACGAGGTGCTCGGGGTCGTCGGTCTGCAGGACGTGGCCCGCAAGCGGTCCAACGGGTTCTCGCTCGGCATGGGGCAGCGGCTCGGCATCGCCGCCGCGCTGCTCGGTGACCCGCAGGTGCTGCTGTTCGACGAGCCGGTCAACGGGCTGGACCCCGAGGGCATCCTCTGGGTGCGCAACCTGATGAAGGCGCTGGCCGCCGAGGGCCGGACGGTCTTCGTGTCCTCGCACCTGATGAGCGAGATGGCCCTGACCGCCGAGCACCTGATCGTCATCGGACGCGGTCAGCTGCTGGCCGACATGAGCGTCAAGGACTTCATCTCGGCGAACTCCGCGGACTTCGCCCGGGTGCGTACGCCGCAGACCGAGCCCGCGCAGCGGGAGAAGCTGATGGGCGTGCTCGCCGAGGCCGGCGGGCAGGTCCTGTCGGAGCCGGACGGCGCCCTGCGGGTGACCGGGCTGCCGCTGCCCCGCATCAGCGACCTGGCGCACGACGCCGACGTACGCCTGTGGGAACTGTCGCCGCACCAGGCCTCGCTGGAGGAGGCGTACATGCGCCTGACCCAGGGCGCCGTGGACTACCGCTCGACGACCGACCAGCGCGCCGGGCTGATGCAGCAGCCGGACCCGATGGGCTACGCGCCGCCGCCGCAGCCCGTCGTCCCCGAGGTGCCGCAGCAGGGCTGGTACGCCCCGCCGCCGCCCGGACAGAACCCGTACGCGGGCGGGCAGCCGCCGCAGCCCCACCAGGCGGCACCCGCCGCCCCGGCCGTGCCGCCCGCCCCCGCCGCAGCCCCCGCAGACCTGAGCAAGAGCGAGGACGCCCGATGACCACCGCCCCCTACCAGCAGCAGTACACCTCACCCATCCCGGTGCGCCGCGCCCACCTCGGGGACGCCCTCGCCTCCGAGTGGACCAAGATCCGCTCGGTGCGCTCCACGATGTGGACGCTCGGTGTCATGATTCTGCTCATGGTCGGCGTCGGGCTGCTCGCCGTCGTGGCCATCAACGCCACCGGCACGGACATGGGAGGGGAGTCCGTCCTCGCGCTGGGCTTCAACGGCGTGCTGCTCGGCAGCATCTGCGTGGTCACGCTGGGAGTGCTGACCATCTCGTCCGAGTACGGCACCGGCATGATCCGTACGACGCTGACCGCGTGCCCCAGCCGCAGCCGCGTGCTGGCCGCGAAGGCCATCGTGTTCTTCGCGCTGATCCTCGCCGTCACCGCGGTCACCGCCGCTCTGGTCGCGGGCATGCAGACCGCGATGGTGGACGGCGGCGCCGCCACCGGGGAGGAGTGGGTACGCGCGACCGTCGGCGCGGGACTGTTCACCGCGGTCCTCGGGCTGCTGGCGCTTGCCGTCGGCGCGCTGGTCCGGCACTCCGCCGGCGCGATCACGATCATGATCGGTGTGATGCTGCTGCCGCTGGTGGCCGCCATGTTCATGTCGTCGCTGCCGAAGGTCCAGGAGTTCCTGTTCCAGTACTCGATCCCGAGCCTGCTCATCGCCTTCTACAGCGACACGGGTCTCGTCGCGGGCGGGCCGCACGGCTGGACCCCGCTGTGGATCCTGAGCGGCGTGGCCGCCGTCGCGCTGGCCGGAGCGTTCCTCGCCACGGAGAAGCGCGACGTCTGAGGAGCGCGACGTCCGACAAGCGCGACGTCTCACCAGCGCGTTCGTCCGATGCGTCCTCCCGCCTCAGTGGCGGGGCGCGTTCCGGGACCGCTGCACCTTCGTGGTGCGGCGGTCCTTCGCGTTCCAGCAGGCCTTGTGCCAGTGCCGCCGGTCGTCCACGCCGCCGTACTCGGACCACGCCACCACATGCGGCACGCTCGAGGGGATCTCCTGGTCGCAGCCGGGGCAGCGGTACCGCTTGCCGGCGGCGCTGGCGCCCGCCACGTGGCGGACCGACCACTCCTCGTCCTGCCAGGACTCGGTGCGGTGGAACCCCCCGTACCTGTCGCCCGACTCGCCGCTGGTCTCGTTCGGCTTCTCCCCGCCACGGGGGCGGTTGCGGCGCGGTGACACGGAACACCTCACTGGGGCGGACGCGGATGTGTGTCCGTCCAGCCTAAGGGCCGCGACTGTGGGTACTCGCACGGTCCGGTTCCAGTTACCGGAAAATCGCAACAACTTCCCGCTGGGCCGTTGCCTATGGCACCTGCCAGACGTTGTTGCCAGTGAGGGGAGCCGCGTCGGCCGGTCAAGGAGGCATAAGGCGATGCGTGTGGGAACTTTTGTACTGGCGGCCCAGTTTCCCGGCCAGGGCCAGGGGGAGGCGCTGCACCGCGCGGTGCGGTCGGCGGAGGTGGCCGAGGAGGCCGGACTGGACTCGGTATGGCTGGCCGAGCACCACTTCGTGCCGTACGGGGTCTGTCCCTCGGCCGTGACGCTCGCCGCGCTGCTGCTGGGCCGGACGCGTCGCATCAGGGTCGGGACGGCGGTCAGCGTGCTGCCGACGGCCCATCCCGTGGCGCTCGCCGAGCAGACGGCGCTGCTGCACATCACTTCCGGCGGGCGGTTCACGCTGGGGGTGGGCCGGGGCGGGCCGTGGGTCGACCTGGAGGTGTTCGGCACGGGTCTCACGGCGTACGAGACGGGCTTCCCCGAGTCGCTGGACCTGCTGCTGCGCTGGCTGCGTGAGCCGCGTGTCTCGGGTGAGGGGCCGCGTCACCGGTTCCGCGAGGTGGCCGTGGTGCCGAGGCCGCAGGAGCTGATCGACGGGGATCCCGTACCGGAGACGATCGTCGCCTGCACCTCGCCCGGGAGCGTGAAGCTCGCCGCCGAGCGGTGCCTGCCGATGCTGCTCGGGATGCACTGCGGCGACGAGGAGAAGGCCGAGATGGTCGCGCTGTGGCGGCGTGAGGCGCTGGCGGCCGGCCACACCCCGGACGCGGTGGCCCGGGCGGCGGGCGGCCATGTGTCGGCGGGGGTGGCGCAGATCGCGGACCGGACGGCGGACGCCACGGAGACGCTGGTCAAGGCGATGCCCGGCTGGCTCAAACAGGGACTGGACGCCCACGTCACCGTGGACGGCAGGCGTCGCACGATGCGCGACCCCGTCGCCTACGCCGAGCTGCTGTGCCGGCTGCATCCGGTGGGGACCCCCCGGGTGGCGGCGGACCGGCTGGCGGCGACCTCGGAGCGGACCGGCATCACACGCTTCGCCCTGCTCGTCGAGGGCTCCGGCGACGTCGCCGCCACGGAGGAGAACGTACGGCGGCTGGGTGCGGAGGTGGTACCCCGGGTCGAATGACGTCCACCATGCTGCCGCCCTGCACCAGTCGCACCTCCCGCGATGCGGAGCGGCAGCACTAGGGCGGGTCTCTCGGATCGCGCCGGGCTCGCGCGCCCTGGCACGCGCCCGATCCGGCCTGATCCAAAAGACACGCCCGGGCGTCAGCAGTCGCGCAGGGTCGGCGACTGGTTCAGCAGCTGGGCTCGTACGGAGGTGAAGCGGGTGAACCGCTCGTCGACCGACGAGTCCAGCGGGAACACCGCCACGCGGTGGCAGTTCTGGAACGCCAGACGGACGCCGAAGTGCCGCTGGAGCGCACCCCGGATCGCGTCACTCGCCAGTGCGCGCAGTAGCTGGCCGCGCGCCTGCTCGTCCGGCGGCGGCGTCTGGTTGTCGGCGAACGCACCGCCGTCCACCTTCAGCTGTGCCACCAGAGAGCTGATCATCTCCCATGCGTAGGGCAGGGAGGTCCGGACGCAGTCGACGAAGTCGGCTTCGTCGACCTCGCCTCGCTCGGCCTGTTCCAACAGCGCCGGTGAGACGTCGAGCGACATGGGTTCTCCTCTCGCGACCCCGGTCACCGGGGCCTTACGGGCAGGGAAGGAGGACGCCCCCCGCACGACACGCTGCGTGCACGAGCGACAACCTCCCGCTTCCACGGTAAGCGCGCTGTCCGGACCGCACCAGGAGATTGGGTGCACAACCGGCCATGGGAGAAGGGGAGTTTAGGACCGAATCGCGCGGAAGAGCGTGTGTCTTGTAGCGTTGCCGACCATGCGTCTCGTCATCGCCCGCTGCTCCGTGGACTACGCGGGCCGGCTCACGGCCCACCTCCCCTCCGCACCCCGTCTGATCCTGGTCAAGGCAGACGGCAGCGTCTCCATCCACGCTGACGACCGGGCGTACAAACCGCTCAATTGGATGTCGCCGCCGTGCACCCTCAAGGAGGGTGATGACCGTGTTTGGACGGTCGTGAACAAAGCGGGCGAGAAACTGATCATCACGATGGAGGAAGTCCTCCATGACTCGTCGCACGAGCTCGGGGTCGATCCCGGCCTCATCAAGGACGGCGTGGAAGCGCACCTCCAGGAGCTGCTGGCCGATCGGATCGAGACACTGGGCGACGGGTACACCCTGATCCGCCGCGAGTACCCGACCGCCATCGGGCCGGTCGACATCCTGTGCCGCGACGCGGACGGCGCGACCGTGGCCGTGGAGATCAAGCGCCGTGGCGAGATCGACGGCGTGGAGCAGCTCACCCGCTATCTGGAGCTGCTGAACCGCGATCCCCACCTGGCGCCCGTGAAGGGCGTCTTCGCCGCTCAGGAGATCAAGCCGCAGGCCCGGGTGCTGGCGACCGACCGCGGGATCGGATGCGTGGTGCTGGACTACGACGCGCTGCGCGGCATCGAGGACGACAAGCTGCGGCTGTTCTGAGCCACCTTGCTCCGTCCACGGCCCCGGGCACCGGCCCGGGGCCGTGGACATGTTTCAGGCCGCCGTGCCGGACGGCGTGGCACCGCTGCTCGTGGCGGGCGCGCTCTGGGTGGCGCCACCGGCCCCGCCGGTGGTCTCGGTGCCGCCGCTGCTGGTGCCGCCACCGGCACCACCCGTGGTCTCCGTCCCCCCGGTGGTGTCCGTCCCTCCGGTGGTGTCGGTACCGCCGGTGGTGTCCGTGCCCCCGGTCGTGTCCGTGCCACCCGTGGTGTCCGTCCCGCCGGTCGTGTCCGTGCCCCCGGTGGTGTCCGTCCCGCCGGTGGTCGGGGAGGAACTGCCCCCGGTCGTGGGCGAGCTGGTGCCTCCCGTGGTGGGCGAGGAGCTGCCGCCGGTCGTCGGCGAGCTGCTGCCGCCCGTCGTCGGTGAGGAACTCCCGCCGGTCGTGGTGGAGCTGCCGCCGGTCGTCGGGGAGCCGCTGCCGCCCGTGGTCGTACCGCCCGACGTCGCGGACGGGGTGCCCGACGGGGTGGACGGGGTGCCGGCGGTGCCGGTCTCGCCGGGGCCCGCCGTGGAGCCCGGGACGCCGGAGGTACCGGAGCCGGAGTCCGATCCGCCCGTGCCGCCGTCACCCGGGTCGCGCGTGGAACCCTGCGCGGGCTCCTCCGCGTCCAGGCCGCCGCCACCGCTGTCCTCGTTGGCCGACTGGTCCGAAGTGACCCGGCCGGAGCCGCCCTTGCCGTCGTCGGCGCCGCCCGAGGTCGCGCCCAGGGTCACCACCGTGCCGAGGACGGCCGCGAGGACGGCACCCGCCCCCGCCGCGACCAGGTTGCGCCGGGCGCCGTTCAGGATGCTGCGCCGCGCCGTCGGCCCGGCCGCCGGGGCGGGCCGTTCCTGGCGGGTGATGAGCGTCTCCGTCTCACCACCGGGGCCCTGCCGGGCGGCCGTCCCCGCCGGCTGCGGGACGCCCGCGGCCGCCGGTACGCCCCCGGGCGGGGACGCCGACTCCTCGTACCGCGCCGCGGGCACCTCCTCGCCCGCCGCCGTCCGGCCGCCGAGCAGCGGCCCGCGCTCGCGGTCCGCGACCAGGGCCAGGGCGCGCCGGCCGGCCACCGTGCCGCGCTTGTCGGCGAGGGCGCCGCGCATGGCGATGGACGCCTCCAGCTCGGCGCGGGCCCGGTCCAGGTTGCCGGCGCACAGCGCGAGGACGCCCAACTCGTGGTGGAAGTAGGCCTCCTCGGCCACCTCCCCCGCGTGCCGTGCCGCCTCGGCGCCGGTCCGCAGGGCCCGCTCCCAGGCCCCCCAGTGCAGGCCGGCCGCGAACGCGGGTGCCGCGCTGCGGGCCAGCACGACCGCCGCGTCGGCGTACGCCTCCTCCTCGTCGGCCGGGGAGGCCAGGGAATCGGAGTCGCCGGCCGTCTCCGAGGACCCGGAGCCGCCGAAGACGGCCGAGGTGCCGGTCGTGGCCGATGTGCCCGAAGTGCCGGGTGTGCCCGTGCCGTTGTCCGCGGCGGCCTGTACGAGTGCCGTCATCGCGGCCAGTACGGCGTCCGCCTCGGTGACCGCCCGCTCGGGGCTGACCGAGGGGTGGCCGACCCACCAGGCGTAGTGCTGGGCCGCGGTGTGGGCGCGGTCGGCGGCGCCCTCGTCGTACCCCTTCGCGACGAGCTGTGCCATCACGCCGGCGGCGAGCCGGTAGCGGGTGCCGACCGGGGTGAGCAGTCCGCAGCGCAGCAGCTCGCCGAGGGCGGCGTCCGCGTGGGTGTCGTTGACGAGCGCCGGCAGGTGCGCCTGGTGCGGCACCTCCCCGCCGAGCGCGACGGCGAAGCGCAGCGTTTCGCGGGCGGCCTCGGAGAGCCGGGAGGCGAGCAGGGGCGCGGGCGCCGCGCCGTCGCCGAGGGAGGGCAGCGGAGCCTCGCGGCCGTCGGCGAAGACGTTGTCCTCGTCCTCGTCGTCGGCCGGGCCGGCGCGCAGTTCGTCGCGCTGCCGCAGCAGGGCGCCGGCCTGGACGAACCGCAGTGGCAGGCCTTCCGACTCGAACCAGAGGTCGCCGGCCCAGTTCGCCTCGTCGTCGGTGAGCGGCCGGTCCACGCCGCGCTCCAGCAGTTCCAGCGCGGAACTGCGGTCCAGCCCGGAGAGGAAGACCTCTTCGAGGTGGGAGTCGGCGGACGGCGCTGCGACGTCGGGCGTGGCGGCGAGCAGGAACGCGCACTCGGGGGTGGCCTCGAGGAGCTCGTCCAGCGCGGCGCCGCCGAACTCCAGGTCGTCCAGCACGACGACCGCGCCGATGCCGTGGACGGCGGCCAGCAGCCCGGCGCGGTCGGGCCGGTGGGCCGGCGCGCGGTGGACGGTGGCGAACAGGTCGTACAGCAGCTCGGTGGGCGTGCGGTGGTGGCCGGAGAGCCGGATGACTCCGTCGGGCGCGAGGTCGGCGCAGTCGGCGGCGACGGCGTCGAGCAGCGCGGTGCGCCCGGAGCCCGCCGGTCCGGTGAGGCGTACGGAGCGGCCGCGGGAGAGCAGCCTGACCAGCCGCTCGCGCTGCTCCTGGCGCTCCAGCAGGGGCAGCGGCGGGCCGGCGGGGCCGGGCGGTACGGGCGGGCCGGCCGCGCGGGTCAGGTCGGCGCGCTCCTCGGCGGTGTGGCGGCCGGGCGGCTCGGGACGGCGCCCGGGCGGGCACGGTTCGATCTCGCTGCCGTCTATCGGGTTGATGGTGAGCAGGAGGTCGCCCGAGACGAGTTGCGCGGTCCGGGCGGGGCCCGGTGGTGCGCCGCCTTGGGCGAAGGCGGGTGTGGGGCCGCCGTCGCGCGTGCTGCGCGGGCGGCTGTCGCCGTCGCGGTCGTCGTGGCCGAAGTCTTCCGGTGCCCGGTTGATCGGGTCCATGGTGAAAGCCCCCAAAAGCGTGGTGCGCGGAAAGCCCCTCCCGGCCTTTCTGCACGCCCGCTGTCGCTTCTGGTCCGGTGCCCGCCGGGTGGGTCCGTCAATCGGCAGGCGACCGAACCCTAGACCTTCGCTCAGTATGGATGAAGAGCCGGGGTGGCACGGCGCCCAAGACGTCACGGTCTTGTGAGGATTGGGCGCCTGGTGCGATTTACCAGGCCCGTACCCGTTACACCCGGGGCAACGTTTCGGCGGCGATACCGCCCTCGATGGCGAGGATGCGGTGCAGCCGGGTGGCCACCAGCAGGCGCTGCATCTGGGGCGGTACGCCCCGCAGCACCAGCCGGCGGCCGCAGCGGCCCGCTCGCCGGTGGGCGCCCATGATGACTCCGAGCCCTGTGGCGTCCCAGGAGTCGAGGCCGGTCAGGTCGAGCACCAGGTCGCCGGCTCCGTCGTCGACGGCCGAGTGCAGGACCGTACGGGCGTCCGCCGCGCTGCGGACGTCGAGGCGGCCCCCGACGACCAGCTCGGCGTGGTCGCCCCTGATGTGCATATGCGCTCCCCGAGAGTGCGTTGTCGTCACGTCTTTACGTCGTGCACGTCTTTCGTCGTCACGTACTTCTATGCATCAACTGACTGCCGGACCGGCGGACCAGTTGCGCCTTGTAAGCGAACCGATACCGAATTCACCCCGAGGGGTGATGGTGAAACGGTCGATACGGCTCAGTGCTTGTAGAAGCCCTGCCCGCTCTTACGTCCGATGTCACCCGCGTCCACCATCCGGCGCATCAGCTCCGGCGGCGCGAACTTCTCGTCCTGGGACTCGGTGTAGATGTTGCTGGTGGCGTGGAGCAGGATGTCGACGCCGGTGAGGTCGGCGGTCGCCAGCGGACCCATCGCGTGGCCGAAGCCGAGCTTGCAGGCGATGTCGATGTCCTCGGCGGAGGCGACGCCCGATTCGTACAGCTTCGCCGCTTCGACGACGAGGGCGGAGATGAGACGGGTCGTCACGAACCCGGCGACGTCGCGGTTGACGACGATGCAGGTCTTGCCGACGGACTCGGCGAACTCGCGGGCGGTGGCGAGGGTTTCGTCGCTGGTCTTGTAGCCGCGCACCAGTTCGCAGAGCTGCATCATCGGGACGGGCGAGAAGAAGTGGGCGCCGACGACGCGCTCCGGGCGCTCCGTCACGGCCGCGATCTTGGTGATCGGGATGGCGGAGGTGTTGGAGGCGAGGACGGCGTCGTCGCGTACGAGTTTGTCGAGCGTACGGAAGATCTCGTGCTTGACGTCCAGCTTCTCGAAGACGGCCTCGACGACGATGTCGGCGTCGGCGGCCGCGTCCATGTCGGTGGTCGTGGTGATCCGGGCCAGGGCGGCCTCGGCCTCGGACGCGTCGAGCCTGCCCTTGGCGACGAACTTGTCGTACGAGGCCTTGATGCCGTCGGTGCCGCGGGTCAGGGCGGCGTCGGTGACGTCGCGGAGCACGACGTCCCAGCCCGCCTGGGCCGAGACCTGTGCGATTCCGGATCCCATGAGTCCGGCCCCGATGACGGCGAGCTTCCTGGCCACGATCTTCCCCTTAACACCCGTTTACGTATCGGCTCTTCGCGGAGGGTAGCGGGCGCGCGCGGCCGTGTGGCGCCGAAGAGATGCGCGTCACGTCTCAGATGACGGACATCACACCGATACGGGCGGCGGAGTGAGTCCGAGCCGTCGCCAGTGGGCCGTGAGCCGGGTCACTCGGGCGGTCGGACCGCGTACTCCAGCACCTTGCGCCCCATCAGTTCCTCCATCTCGTCGAGGAGGCCGAGGGCTTCGCGGGCAACCTCGCCGATGTCGCGCCGCTTGACCATCTCCGTGCCGATCCAGGCCATGAGCGTGCTGTGGATCCAGGAGAGCTGCCCGGCGACGAGGGTGGGCATCGGGTCGTCGCCGGCGGCGGCCGTCTCCTTGGCGAGGGTGGCGGTCAGGTCGGCGAGCGCTTCCTGCTGGATGGCCCAGAGGCGGGAGCGCAGGGCGTGGGCGCCGGTGATGACGTGCATGAAGTCGGCCCAGCCGGCGAAGAGGCCGATGGCGGGTGACTGGCCGACGACGGCGGCGCGCAGTTCCCGTAGGACGGCGTCGGCGGCGGACTCTCCGGGGCGGCGGCCGCGGACGTAGCGGGAGAGCCGGTCGATGACGTCCTCGCCGCGGTCGAGGAAGAGGTCTTCCTTGGCGGGGAAGTAGTTGTACACGGTGTTGACGGAGACGTCGGCGGCCTTGGCGATCTCGGCGATCGTCACGGCGTCGAAGCCCCGCTCCAGGAACAGGCCCGTCGCCACGTCGGAGATGTGCTGCCGGGTCTGCCGCTTCTTGCGCTCTCTCAGTCCCTCGGTCGTCGCCATGCCCTCATCCTAGCTTCGCTGGGGGGACTAGAAACTTGTAGTCATTGCAAAATTTAAGTGACTCTGTTTTTCTTGACGCATGCCCATCCTCAGCACGGCCGGACTGGCCCACACCTTCCGCACCCGGAGCGGCCCCGTCGAAGCCGTCCGCGGCATCGACCTGACCGTCCACGCGGGCGAGATCCTCGGCTTCCTCGGACCCAACGGGGCCGGCAAGACCACCACGCTGCGCATGCTCACCACGCTGCTCCCACCGACCGGCGGCGCCGCCACGGTCGCCGGGTGCGACCTGGTCGGCGACCCCGTCGGCGTACGGCGGCGGATCGGGTACGTCGCCCAGTCCGGCGGCGTCGACCTCAGCGTCTCCGTACGCGAGGAACTGGTCACCCAGGGCCGCCTCTACCGCCTCTCCAAGGCCGACGCGACCGCCCGCGCCGACGAGCTGGCGCGCGAACTGGAGCTGACCGAGCTGCTGGACCGCCCCTGCGGGGCGCTCTCCGGCGGCCAGCGGCGGCGCCTGGACATCGCCATGGGGCTGACGCACCACCCCGAAGTGCTCTTCCTGGACGAACCGACCACCGGCCTCGACCCCGGCAGCCGCGCGGACCTGTGGCGACTGGTGCGGCGACTGCGCGACACCCACGGCACGACCGTCTTCCTCACCACCCACTACCTCGACGAGGCCGACGAACTGTCGGACCGGCTCGTCGTCGTCGACAAAGGCGCGGTCGTCGCGGAAGGCACCCCGACCGCGCTCAAGGAGCGGTACTCCGGATCGGCCGGCGCGTCGCTGCAGGAGACGTTCCTCGCCATCACCGGACGGGGCCCCGCGCCCGCCGACCCCACGCCCATCGCCGTCTAGGAGACCCGCATGCTGTTGCACGACACCGCGCTCGTCCTCGGGCGGTACGCCCGCCAGACGCTGCGCTCCGGATTCCAGCTGCTCTTCGGCGTCCTGATGCCGCTGCTGTACCTGCTCTTCTTCGGCCCCCTGCTCACCGGCCTCCCGCTCGGCACCGAGGGCGACTCCTGGCAGGTCCTCGTCCCCGGCCTGCTGCTCCAGCTCGGCCTCTTCGGCGCCTCCTTCGCGGGGTTCGCGATCATCATCGAGAAGCAGATGGGGGTCGTCGAGCGGATGCGGGTCACACCGGTCAGCCGGCTCGCGCTGCTGCTCGGCCGGGTCCTGCGGGACGCGGCGGTCTTCGTCTTCCAGGCGGTGCTGCTGGTCCTGGCCGCCGTGGCGATGGGGCTGCGGGCGCCGCTCGGCGGGATCCTCATCGGATTCGCCTTCGTCGCCGTCCTGACGGTGGCGCTGGCGGCGCTGTCGTACGCGCTGGCGCTGAAGGTGTCGAAGCCGCAGGAGTTCGGGCCGGTCGTCAACGCGGTGAGCATGCCGTCGATGCTGCTGTCCGGCCTGATGCTGCCGATGGCCCTGGCTCCGGCCTGGCTCGACGTCCTCTCGCACCTCATGCCGTTCCGTTACCTGGTCGACGCGGTGAGGGCCGGGTACGTGGGCGACTACACGAGCACGGCGATGCTGTACGGGGTGCTGGTCGCCGCCACCTTCGCCGGTCTCGCCGTGACGGTGGGCACAAGAGTGTTCCGGAGGGCCGGGGCGTAACTAGGCTGGCCGCATGGTCAATCTGACGCGCATCTACACCCGCACCGGCGACAAGGGCACGACGGCACTCGGCGACATGAGCCGCACGGCCAAGACGGACCTGCGGATCGCGGCGTACGCCGACGCCAACGAGGCCAACGCGGTCATCGGCACCGCCATCGCGCTGGGCAGCCTCGACGAGGAGGTCGTCAAGGTCCTCGTCCGCGTACAGAACGACCTGTTCGACGTGGGCGCGGACCTGTCGACCCCCGTGGTCGAGGACCCGAAGTACCCGCCGCTGCGGGTGGAGCAGTCCTACGTCGACAAGCTGGAGGCGGACTGCGACCGGTTCCTGGAGGACCTGGACAAGCTCCGTTCCTTCATCCTCCCGGGCGGCACCCCCGGCGCGGCCCTGCTGCACCAGGCGTGCACGGTCGTGCGCCGCGCCGAGCGCTCGACGTGGGCCGCGCTGGAGGTCCACGGCGAGACGATGAACGCCCTGACGGCGACGTACCTCAACCGCCTGTCCGACCTGCTCTTCATCCTGGCGCGCACGGCCAACAAGCAGGTCGGCGACGTGCTGTGGGTACCGGGCGGGGAGCGCTGAGACCGGCGGAGCGCTAGCGGCGGTCCACGCCGACCGGTTCGCGGGGCTCGGCGGCCGGTTCGGGCTCCTTGCCGGGCAGGATCGCGTACCAGAGGGCGACCAGGCCGTGGATGCCTGCCGCCCGCCAGGCCGCACCCATCCAGCCCTGCAGCGAACCGGTCCGGCTCGCGTCGCCCACGTACAGGATCGCCAGCCACAGCAGGACGGTGGCGACCGCCGCCCCGGCCAGCGTGCCGAGCCAGAGGCGGCCCTCGTGGCGGGCCCGGGCCCTGCCGTGGCGGGGCGGGCCCACGGGGCGCGGGGCGCCCGCGAGGCGGTGGGCGGCGTGGCCGTCGAGCCACTTCACGGTGCGGTGGCCGTGGCCGACGGTGTACCCGATGTACAGCGCGGCCAGCCCGTGCTTCCAGCTCGGTTCGGCGCCGTTCTTGAGGTCCAGGGCGGTCACGACCAGCAGGACGACCTCCAGCAGCGGCTCGCACAGCAGCAGCGCCGCGCCCGTACGGGGCATCCTCAGCAAGTAGCGGACGGCCAGCCCGGCGGCCAGCAGCACCCAGAAACCGACCTCACAGATCACGATGAGCGTGACGACCACGGCGCTCTCCCTTCGGCACCCCTCCAGCCTCCCGGCCGCCGGGCGCCGATTCGTCGTCTCCGGTGACGAACCCGCACTGCATCCTTCGATGTAGTCGGCGCTCCGACCGCACGGGGACGCCCCGGGGCCGCGCAGCGTGTTGGATGGACGCGTGAGCCTCCCCCGTACGCATCGCGACGACGCGCTGATCGCCGCCGCCGGGCTGGCCTGCGGTCTGCTGCTCTGGTCGTTCGGGCTGTACACGCAGGGCCCGAGCAGCCCGCTGCCCGACGGTCCGGTGGTGCTGGTGCCGCTGGTCGCCATGACCGCGCTGGCACTGGTGCGCCGGACCATGCCGCGTACGGCGCTGATCGCCGGCACGGTCGCGGTGGTCGCGGACCAGTTCACCCGGGGCAACCTGCTGACGGTCGTGATGTTCGCCGACATCGTGTACGCCGCCGTGGTGTACGGACCGCCCGCCTCCGCCCGCCGGATCCCGGTCACCACCGGGCTGATCACCATCGCGGTGACGCTGGGGTTCCTGGCCTGGTTCCAGGAGCCGGAGGCGCTGCTGATCGGCGTGGTCACCGCGCTGATCACCTTCTTCCCCGCCATCACCGGCGCGGTCGTCCGCAACCACCGTCAGGCCGCCGACACGGCCCGGCTGCGGGCGGAGCAGACCGCGCTGCTGGCCGAGATGGACCGCCGCGAGGCGGTGATCGCCGAGCGGTCGCGGATGGCGCGCGAGCTGCACGACATGGTGGCCAACCACCTGTCCGCGATCGCCATCCACTCCACCGCCGCGCTCTCCCTCGACGACCCGAAGACCTCCCGCGACGCCCTGAGCGTCATCCGTGAGAACAGCGTCGACGGCCTGGCGGAGATGCGCCGGCTGATCGGCCTGCTGCGCGACACCAGCGGCCATGACGAGCCGGCCGCCGCGCCGACCCTCGACGGCCTGGACGCCCTGGTACGGCAGGCCGGGGTGAACGGCGCCGCGAGCGGCCTGACCTTCCGGCTGGTCGACGACCGGGCGCCGGACGCCGACCCGCTCCCCGCACCCGTCGAACTGGCGGCGTACCGCATCGTGCAGGAGTCGCTGACGAACACGCTCAAGCACGCGGACGCGGGGGAGGTGACCGTCGCGCTGCACTCCGCCGACCACGGGCTGACCGTCCAGGTGACCAGCGCCTACGGCAGCCGGCCGGGGCCGCGCGCGCCCGGTTCGGGGGCGGGGCTGGTGGGGATGCGGGAGCGGATCGCGCTGCTGGGCGGGGTGTTCGAGGCGGGTCCGGTCGAGGGGTGGGGCGAGAAGATCTGGCGGGTACGGGCGGAGTTGCCCGTGGCGGAGGACGACAAGGAGCCGTCGGCATGACCGGAACCCCACGTGTACGCGTACTCGTGGCCGAGGACCAGAGTGCGGTGCGCGCCGGGCTGGTCCTGATCCTGGGCAGCGCGCCCGACATCGAGGTGGTCGGCGAGGCGGGGGACGGCGAGGAGGCGGTGCGGCTGACCCGCGCGCTCCGGCCCGACCTGGTGCTGATGGACATTCAGATGCCGCGGCTGGACGGGGTGTCGGCGACGCGGCAGGTGGTGGCCGAGGGTCTCGCCGACGTCCTGGTGCTGACGACGTTCGATCTGGACGAGTACGTGTTCGGGGCCCTGCGCGCCGGGGCGGCCGGGTTCCTGTTGAAGAACACGGACGCCAAGGACCTGATCGAGGCGGTACGGACGGTGGCGCGCGGCGAGGGCCTGATCGCCCCTGCGGTGACGCGCCGTCTGATCGCCGAGTTCGCGGCGCCGACCAGGCCGGTCCGGGCGGAGAACGCGCCGGATCCGGCGGTGCTCGACGTGCTGACCCGGCGGGAACGGGAGGTCCTGTCGTGCCTGGGTGAGGGGCTGTCGAACGCGGAGATCGCGGTACGCCTGGAGATGGCGGAGGCGACGGTGAAGACGCATGTGAGCCGGCTGCTGGGGAAGCTGGAGCTGCGCAGCAGGGTGCAGGCGGCGGTGCTGGCACAGGAACTGGGGGTGTGACTCGAGCCCGCCCGGACCCGGCACACCTATGGTCTGGACCTATTGACGATTGGTCCAGACCTTCCTACGCTCACGGCGCGCACCTTTCACGGACCCCCACCGTTGTCCGTCCGCAACTTGAGGAGCACCGTTGAGCACTCAAGCACTCCCGCGCAGAACGAGATTCCGGGCCAGAGCCACGGCCGGACTGACCGCCCTGCTGCTTCCCCTGGCCGCCATGGTCGGCCTCGCCTCCCCCGCCCAGGCCGCCACCTCGGCGACCGCCACGTACACCAAGGTCTCCGACTGGGGCTCCGGTTTCGAGGGCAAGTGGACGGTGAAGAACACCGGCACCACCTCCCTGTCCTCCTGGACCGTCGAATGGGACTTCCCCTCCGGTACGTCGGTCACCTCCGCCTGGGACGCCACCGTCACCAGCAGCGGCACCCACTGGACCGCCAAGAACGTCGGCTGGAACGGCACCCTCGCCCCGGGCGCCTCCGTCTCCTTCGGCTTCAACGGCACCGGCACCGGATCCCCCTCCGGCTGCAAGCTCAACGGCGGATCGTGCGACGGCGGACCCACCGTCCCCGGTGACAACCCGCCCTCCGCACCGGGCACCCCCGGCGCCTCCGACATCGGCAACACCTCGGTGAAGCTCACCTGGACCGCCGCCACCGACGACAAGGGCGTCAAGAACTACGACGTGCTGCGCGACGGCGTCAAGGTCGCCACGATGACGGGTCTGACGTACACCGACACCGGCCTGACCGCCGGCACCGACTACTCGTACGCGGTCCAGGCGCGTGACACCGCCGACCAGACCGGGCCGGTCAGCGGCTCCCGCGCCGTGCGCACCACCGGCGGCGGCACCGACCCCGGCCCGGGACCGGGCCCCGGCGCCAAGGTCAACCTCGGCTACTTCACCAACTGGGGCGTCTACGGGCGCAACTACCACGTCAAGAACCTGGTGACGTCCGGCTCTGCGTCCAAGATCACGCACATCAACTACGCCTTCGGCAACGTCCAGAACGGCAAGTGCACCATCGGTGACGCCTTCGCCGACTACGACAAGGCCTACACCGCCGACCAGTCCGTCGACGGCAAGGCCGACACCTGGGACCAGCCGCTGCGCGGCAACTTCAACCAGTTGCGCAAGCTGAAGGCGCGGTACCCGCACATCAAGGTGCTGTGGTCGTTCGGCGGCTGGACCTGGTCCGGCGGCTTCGGCCAGGCCGTGCAGAACCCGGCCGCCTTCGCCCAGTCGTGCTACGACCTGGTCGAGGACCCGCGCTGGGCCGACGTCTTCGACGGCATCGACCTGGACTGGGAGTACCCCAACGCCTGCGGCCTGTCCTGCGACACCAGCGGCCCCGCCGCCTTCACGAACATGATGAAGGCCATGCGTGCCAAGTTCGGCACCGGCAACCTGGTCACCGCGGCCGTGACCGCCGACGCCTCCTCCGGCGGCAAGATCGACGCGGCCGACTACGGCGGCGCCGCGCAGTACATCGACTGGTACAACGTCATGACGTACGACTTCTTCGGCGCCTGGGCGGCGAAGGGCCCGACGGCCCCGCACTCCCCGCTCACCTCGTACCCGGGCATCCCGCAGGCGGGCTTCAACTCCGCCGAGGCGATCGCCAAGTTCAAGGCCAAGGGTGTCCCGGCCACCAAGCTGCTCCTCGGCATCGGCTTCTACGGCCGCGGCTGGACCGGCGTGACCCAGAAGGAGCCCGGCGGCACCGCCACCGGCCCGGCGCAGGGCACGTACGAGCAGGGCATCGAGGACTACAAGGTCCTCAAGAACTCCTGCCCCGCCAACGGCACGATCGCCGGCACCGCGTACGCGCACTGCGGCACCAACTGGTGGAGCTACGACACCCCGGCCACCGTCACGTCCAAGATGGGCTGGGCGAAGAACCAGGGCCTGGCCGGCGCGTTCTTCTGGGAGTTCAGCGGTGACACCGCCAATGGCGAACTGGTGAGCGCCATCAGCAACGGGCTGAAGTAGTCACCCCCGGCGGGGGCGGTACAGGGTGCCGTCCCCGTCGTACGCCACCTCGTGCCGCACCACACGGCACTCGTCACCCAGGACGGCGACCGCCGCCCGGTAGCCGTCACCCGCGTCGACATCATGGAGCCGCACCGGCAGGTGCGGCTCCGCCCGGTTCCGCCACTCCAGCAGCGCGGCGGGCGCCCCGGGGGCGCTCACCGTCAGCAGCGCGGGCTCCACCGTCAGACCGTCACCGGTCGCCTTGAGCACCGCTTCCTTCCGCGCCCAGTAGCGGATGAAACCCCGGGCCCGCTCCCCCGCCGGCAGCCTTTCCAGCTCGGCGCGCTCCACCGCCGTCAGCACGACCGGCGACAGATCCGCGACCTTGGCCTCGGCGCCGACCTCCTCGATGTCGACACCGACCGGCCCCGCCTGCGACACCGCGACCGCCACCCGCTCCCCCGAGTGCGACAGCGACACTTCCAGCGGCGAATCCGCCACACCCGGCTTCCCGTGCGGCTCCGGCCGGTCGCAGTGCCGGCACTCCTGGGTGAACCGCACCTCGCACGGACCGACCCCGAGCTGCGCCGCGACGAGCCGGCGCACCAGGGCGTGCGCGGTCAGATACAGCGCGCGATCGGCGTCACGGACGAACGCGTCGTGCCGCGCCCGCTCACGGGCGTCGAGCCACTCCAGCAGCGACGGCGCCGGTACGCGCACGGCGTCGGCGACCCACACATGGCACTGTCCCGGCTCCACCCGGGGTATGTCGGCGACGCTCACGCCACATTGACCCTCTGCCCGGGAGGCGCGGCCTCCAGCCAGGCGAGGAAGCCGGTGAGCGCGTCCTCGCTCATCGCCAGCTCCACATGCCGCCCGTGGTGCAGACACCCCAGCACCACCGAGTCGGACAGCAGCGCCAGCTCCTCCTCGCCCTCGGGCATCCGGCGCGCCAGCACCTCGATGCCGGAGCGCTCCAGGACGCGGCGCGGGCGGGGGGCGTACGAGAAGACGCGGAACCAGGCGACCCGGTCGCCGCTGTACCGGGCGACGCCGTACACCCATCCCTTGCCGGAGAGATCACCGTCGTCCGGCACGGTCCAGCGCAGGCTGCAGTCGAAGGTGCCCCCGGAGCGCTGGATCAACCTCCGGCGCAGTCCGAACACGAAGAGCCCGATCACCACCAGGGCGACGACCAGGGCGCTCACCAGCAGAGCGAGGAACATCTCCACCGACCTCCTCGCATCGTTCGATCAACGAAATTCAACCTGCACCTGCATCGACCTCAGCCGCGGCACGGTCTGGATGATTCCAGACCGGGCCGCGGCTGAGGGCACAACTGTCGGGGGCGGTGCTAGTGCACCGCCACCGCGCGCAGCCGGACCTCGGCGCGCCGCTCGGCGGCGGCGTCCGACTCGGCCTTCGCGCGCTCCAGCGCACGCTCGGCGCGCTGGGGGTCGATCTCGTCCGCCAGCTCGGCGATCTCGGCGAGCAGCGACAGCTTGTTGTCCGCGAACGTGATGAAACCGCCGTGCACGGCGGCGACGACAGTCCCGCCCTCACTCGTACGGATGGTCACCGGGCCCGACTCCAGCACACCGAGCAGCGGCTGGTGGCCGGGCATGACGCCGATGTCGCCGGACGTGGTGCGCGCGATGACCAGGGTGGCCTCGCCGGACCAGACACTCCGGTCCGCGGCGACCAGCTCGACGTGCAGCTCAGCAGCCAAGGGTGGCTCCTCGGGTCACCACCCGGCGTGTGCCGGGTGTTGGGTCATAAGTCTAGTAGGGCGCCCGACGCGGAAGACGCCGGGCCCCTCGGTCATACGGAGGCGTACGAAAGGGGGCGGGACGAGACCCGCCCCCTTTCACGAGTCACGGGACTCAGGAGACGCCGAGCTCCTTGGCGTTCTTCTTGAGGTCCTCAAGACCACCGCACATGAAGAAGGCCTGCTCGGGGAAGTGGTCGTACTCACCGTCGCAGATCGCGTTGAACGCGGCGATCGACTCGTCGAGCGGAACGTCCGAACCGTCCACGCCGGTGAACTGCTTCGCCGCGTGGGTGTTCTGGGACAGGAAGCGCTCGACACGACGGGCACGGTGGACAACGAGCTTGTCCTCCTCGCCCAGCTCGTCGATACCGAGGATCGCGATGATGTCCTGGAGGTCCTTGTACTTCTGAAGGATCCCCTTGACGCGCATGGCGGCCTCGTAGTGGTCCTGCGCGATGTAGCGCGGGTCCAGGATCCGGGACGTGGAGTCCAGCGGGTCCACGGCCGGGTAGATGCCCTTCTCGGAGATCGGACGGGAGAGAACCGTCGTCGCGTCGAGGTGGGCGAAGGTGGTGGCCGGGGCCGGGTCGGTCAGGTCGTCCGCGGGGACGTAGATCGCCTGCATCGAGGTGATCGAGTGACCGCGCGTCGAGGTGATGCGCTCCTGCAGCTGACCCATCTCGTCGGCCAGGTTCGGCTGGTAACCCACCGCGGACGGCATACGGCCGAGCAGGGTGGACACCTCGGAGCCGGCCTGGGTGAACCGGAAGATGTTGTCGATGAAGAAGAGCACGTCCTGCTTCTGCACATCGCGGAAGTACTCCGCCATGGTCAGACCGGCCAGGGCGACGCGCAGACGGGTGCCCGGGGGCTCGTCCATCTGGCCGAAGACCAGGGCGGTCTTGTCCAGAACTCCGGACTCTTCCATCTCCGCGATGAGGTCGTTGCCCTCACGGGTGCGCTCGCCGACACCCGCGAAGACGGAGACGCCCTCGTGGAGGTTGGCGACACGCATGATCATTTCCTGGATCAGCACGGTCTTGCCGACACCGGCACCACCGAACAGACCGATCTTTCCACCCTTGACGTACGGGGTGAGAAGGTCGACGACCTTCAGGCCGGTCTCGAACATCTCGGTCTTGGACTCGAGCTGGTCGAAGTCGGGGGCCTTGCGGTGGATCGGCCAGCGCTCACCGACGTTGGCGTTCTCCTCGGGCATGTTCAGCACCTCACCGAGGGTGTTGAACACCTTGCCCTTGGTGAAGTCGCCGACCGGCACCGAGATGCCGTTGCCCGTGTCGGTCACCGGGGCCTGGCGGACCAGACCGTCGGTGGGCTGCATCGAGATCGTGCGGACCAGGCCGTCACCCAGGTGCTGGGCGACTTCGAGGGTCAGCGTCTTCTTCTTGCCGTCCTCGGCCGGGTCGGCCACCTCGACGTGCAGCGCGTTGTAGATCTCCGGCATCGCGTCGACGGGGAACTCCACGTCGACGACCGGGCCGATGACCCGCGCGACGCGGCCCGTCGCCGTGGCCGTCTCAACAGTGGTGGTCATTACTTGTCACTCCCCGCGGTCGCGTCGGCCAGGGCGCTCGCGCCACCGACGATCTCGCTGATTTCCTGGGTGATTTCGGCCTGGCGGGCCGCGTTGGCAAGCCGGGAGAGGCTGTTGATCAGGTCTCCGGCGTTGTCGGTCGCCGACTTCATCGCGCGGCGGCGGGCGGCGTGCTCGGAAGCGGCGGCCTGCAGCAGTGCGTTGTAGATGCGGCTCTCGACGTACCGCGGCAGCAGGGCGTCAAGGACGTCCTCGGCCGACGGCTCGAAGTCGAACAGCGGAAGGATCTCGCCCTTGGTCCCGGCCTCTTCCGCGGCCTTGTCGAGGCTGAGCGGGAGCATCCGGTTCTGTACGGGCATCTGCGTCATCATCGACACGAACTCGGTGAAGACGATGTGCAGCTCGTCGACCCCGCCCTCGGCCGTCTCCGTGGTGACGGCCTCGATGAGCGGCGCGGCGACCGCCTTGGCGTCCGCGTAGCTCGGGCTGTCGGTGAAGCCGGTCCACGACTCCGCGACCTTGCGCTCGCGGAAGCCGTAGTAGGCGACACCCTTGCGGCCGACGATGTACGTGTCGACCTCCTTGCCCTCGCCGCGCAGCCGCTCGGTGAGCTGGTCCGCGGCCTTGATGGCGTTGGACGAGTAGCCGCCGGCCAGACCACGGTCGCTCGTGACGAGCAGGACCGCGGCCCGGGTCGGGTTGTCCGTCTCGGTGGTCAGCGGGTGCTTGGTGTTCGACCCGGTGGCCACCGCGGTGACCGCGCGGGTGAGCTCGGTCGCGTACGGCGTGGAGGCCGCCACCTTGCGCTGCGCCTTGACGATGCGCGAGGCGGCGATCATCTCCATCGCCTTGGTGATCTTCTTGGTCGCCGTGACGGATTTGATGCGACGCTTGTAGACCCGGAGCTGCGCTCCCATGAGTCAGGTCCCTTCCGTCGTCACTTCGAGACGTTGGCGGCGGCCGGGGCGTCCTCGGCCAGCAGCTTTCCGTCCGAGGTCTCGAACTGCTTCTTGAACGCGGCGATGGCGTCGGCGACGGCCGTGAGGGTGTCGTCGGACATCTTGCCGCCCTCGCGGATGGAGTCCATCAGCCCCTTGTGGTCGCGGTGCAGGTAGTCCAGCAGCTCGCGCTCGAAGCGGCGGATGTCCACCACCGGGACGTCGTCCATCTTGCCCGTGGTGCCGGCCCAGACGGAGACGACCTGGTCGGCCGTCGCCATCGGCTGGTACTGGGGCTGCTTCAGCAGCTCGACCATGCGCTTGCCGCGCTCCAGCGAGGCCTTCGACGCGGCGTCCAGGTCGGAACCGAAGGCGGCGAACGCCTCCAGCTCACGGAACTGGGCGAGGTCCACGCGCAGACGGCCGGAGACCTGCTTCATGGCCTTGTGCTGGGCGGAGCCACCGACACGGGAGACCGAGATACCGACGTTCAGGGCCGGACGCTGGCCGGCGTTGAACAGGTCGGACTCCAGGAAGCACTGGCCGTCGGTGATGGAGATGACGTTGGTCGGGATGAACGCCGAGACGTCGTTGGCCTTGGTCTCGACGATCGGCAGACCGGTCATCGAACCGGCGCCCATGTCGTCGGAGAGCTTGGCGCAGCGCTCCAGCAGACGCGAGTGCAGGTAGAAGACGTCACCCGGGTAGGCCTCACGGCCCGGCGGGCGGCGCAGCAGCAGGGAGACGGCGCGGTAGGCGTCGGCCTGCTTCGACAGGTCGTCGAAGATGATCAGGACGTGCTTGCCCTGGTACATCCAGTGCTGACCGATGGCGGAGCCGGTGTAGGGCGCCAGGTACTTGAAGCCGGCCGGGTCGGACGCCGGGGCGGCGACGATGGTCGTGTACTCCAGGGCACCGGCCTCCTCCAGCGCGCCGCGCACGGACGCGATGGTGGAGCCCTTCTGGCCGATGGCGACGTAGATGCAGCGGACCTGCTTCTTCGGGTCGCCCGAGCGCCAGTTGTCGCGCTGGTTGATGATCGTGTCGACGGCCAGGGCGGTCTTGCCGGTCTGACGGTCACCGATGATCAGCTGGCGCTGACCACGGCCGATCGGGGTCATGGCGTCGACGGCCTTGTAGCCGGTCTCCATCGGCTCGTGCACCGACTTGCGCTGCATGACCGTGGGTGCCTGCAGTTCGAGGGCGCGGCGGCCCTCGGTCGCGATCTCGCCGAGACCGTCGATCGGGTTGCCGAGCGGGTCGACGACCCGGCCCAGGTAGCCCTCGCCGACAGCGACGGACAGGACCTCGCCGGTGCGGGTGACCGGCTGGCCCTCCTCGATGCCGCTGAACTCACCGAGGACAATGGCACCGATCTCGCGCTCCTCGAGGTTGAGGGCGAGGCCGAGGGTGCCGTCCTCGAACTTCAGCAGCTCGTTCGCCATGGTCGAGGGCAGGCCCTCGACCTTCGCGATGCCGTCGCCGGCAAGGCTGACCGTACCGACCTCCTCGCGCGAGGCCGCGTCCGGCTTGTACGACTGGACAAAGTTCTCCAGCGCGTCCCGGATCTCCTCCGGCCGGATCGTGAGCTCCGCCATCTGGGTTCCCTGCTCTCCTTGTTGGGCCCGAAGTTTCTTTGGGGGATCTGGGGGCTCCCCCCAGAACT
Source organism: Streptomyces sp. NPDC041796 (assembly GCF_055590785.1). Taxonomy (NCBI): domain Bacteria; kingdom Bacillati; phylum Actinomycetota; class Actinomycetes; order Kitasatosporales; family Streptomycetaceae; genus Streptomyces; species Streptomyces sp. NPDC041796. The sequence continues at coordinate 314,742 of NZ_JBVJAH010000001.1, read as the reverse complement.
TCTGCATCCTCTGCACGGCCCAACCGGGCCGTAGGTAACGCTTGTTTGGTTGTGCTGGTCAGCCGGCCAGTCGCCGGGCGGCCTCGTCGAGGCGGCCTGCGACGGTGCCGTTGATGACCTCGTCGCCGACCCGCACCGAGATCCCGCCGAGGACCGTGGGGTCCACGTCCAGGTTCAGGTGCATCTGGCGGCCGTACAGCTTCGCCAGCACGGCGCCGAGACGCTGCTTCTGCTGGTCGCTCAGCGGCACCGCCGAGGTGACGACCGCGACCATCCGGTCCCGGCGCGCCGCGGCGAGCTTGGACAGGGACTCGAGTCCCGCCTCCAGGCTACGTCCCCGGGGCTGGGTCACGAGACGGACGATCAGTCGCTCGGTGGCCGCGTCGGCCTTGCCGCCGAGCAGGCTGCGCAGCAGCTCGCTCTTGGCGGACGCGGTGGCCGCCTTGTCGGTCAGCGCGGCCCTCAGGTCGATGCTGGACGTGACGATCCGGCCGAACCGGAACAGCTCGTCCTCGACGTCGTCGAGCGCGCCGGCCTTCTGCGCCGCCGTGAGGTCCGCGGTGTTCGCCAGCTCCTCGAGGGAGTCGACGAGGTCACGCGAGTACGACCAGCGGGACCGGACCATGCCGGAGACCAGGTCGACGGCTTCCCCGCCCACCTGACCGCTCAGCAGTCGCGTGGCGAGCTCGGCCTTGGCCTCGCCGGCCTGCGCCGGGTCGGTCAGGACCCGACGCAGCGACACCTCGCGGTCGAGCAGCGCGGTAACGGCGGCCAGCTCACCGGCGAGCTTCGCCACGTCGACCGACGTGTTGTCGGTCAGCGCGTCGAGACGCTCGCGCGCGGCAGCCAGTGCCTCGCGGCTCGCTCCGTTCATCGGGCGGCCTCGGCCTTCTCCTCGAGCTCGTCGAGGAAGCGGTCGATGGTACGGCTCTGGCGGGCGACGTCCTCGAGGGACTCGCCGACCAGCTTGCCGGCCAGGTCGGTGGCGAGCTTGCCCACGTCCTGGCGCAGCGCGGTCGCCGCGGCCTTGCGGTCGGCCTCGATCTGGGCGTGGCCGGCCGCGATGATCTCCTCGCGCTGGCGCTGGCCTTCCGCCTTCATCTCCTGGATGATCGCGGTGCCCTGCTCCTGCGCCTCCTGACGCAGCCGCGCGGCCTCGTGGCGGGCCTCGGCGAGCTGAGCCTTGTACTGCTCCAGCACACTCTGGGCTTCGATCTGGGCCGACTCGGCCTTCTCGATGCCACCCTCGATCGCCTCGCGGCGCTGCTCCAGAACCTTGTTGATGTTCGGGAGGAGCTTCTTGGCGAGGAAGCCGAAGACGATGGCGAAGGCGATCAGGCCGATGACCAGCTCGTCGAGATGCGGGACGATAGGAGGCTGAGGCTCCTCCGCCGCCGCAAGGAACAGAGCGTTCACATCAGTGCCTTCCGTGAAAGGGGTTGGGCTGTCGGTCCGGCTTACTGGAAGACGAAGCCCATGACGATGCCGATGAGGGCGAGCGCCTCACAGAAGGCGAAACCCATGATCTGGTTGGTACGGATCAGACCGGCCGCCTCGGGCTGGCGGGCGAGGGCCTGGGTGCCGTTACCGAAGATGATGCCGACGCCGACGCCGGGGCCGATGGCCGCGAGGCCGTAGCCAACAGCGTTCACGTTGCCGGAGACGGTGTTCTCGGCGGCGAGGGTCTGGAGAACGGACATGCCGGATCTTCCTTCTCTTTCAATGACCCGGTGGGGGTTGGCCACCGGATGACTGGGGGTCTTGAGGGGAGGGGCTGGCTCAGTGGTGCTCGGAGAGCGCGCCCTGTACGTAGCTGCAGGCCAGGAGGACGAAGACGTACGCCTGGACGGCCTGGATGAAGAGCTCGAAGGCGGTCATCACGATGACCATCACGAAGGAGGCGCCGGCGTAGACGAAGCCGAGCCCGTTCATGAGGTACCAGGTGGCCAGCGAGAACATCACGAGAAGCATGTGGCCGGCGAACATGTTCGCGAAGAGCCGGACCGCGTGCGTAAAGGGCCGGATGATCAGGTTGGAGAGGAACTCCAGCGCCATGACCAGCGGGAGGATGGCACCGAGGCTCTTGTCGTAGCCGAGGATGTTCTTCCAGCCGCCCACGAAGCCGTGCTTCTTGAACGTGAGGCTGACCCACGTCACGTAGACGATCAGCGCGAGACCGGCCGGGAAGGCGATCAGCGAGGTGACCGGGAACTGGGCCAGCGGAATGATCGACCAGAGGTTGAGAATCCAGACGAAGAAGAACAGCGACACCATGAAGGGGACGTACTTCTCGCCGTCCTTCTTGCCGATGATCTCGTAGACGATGCCGCGGCGGACGAAGTCGTACCCGGCCTCACCGACCATCTGGACCTTGCCGGGCACCAGCTTCGGCTTCGCGAAGGCGGCCCAGAAGAAGGCGACGATCAGGATCGAACCCAGGAACGCGAGCAGCATGGGCTTCGTGAACTCGAAGCCGGCCACGGTGGCGATGGGCTCGTACATGAACGAGTGGAGGCCCGGTGCCGGGAAGCCACATCCCTCGATGAAGAGGTGACAGCTCGGGTCGAAGGCAAGCGTCTGGTCAGCACTCACCGCGGGCTCCTTCAGCGTGGCGCATAGGTACGGCAACCTCGTTGTGTCGGCGCGGCACGCAGCCGCGGGTCGGCACTGGACTGGTCTTACGGATGGGGGGGCGGCGGTTCGGCGTCGAGCCTCGCGCTGGGACAGGCGTCAGCTCGGATGGCCGCGCCCGCAGTGCCGCAGTTGGCACCGGACGATAGCAGCATCGCGAACGCGCGTTTATCCCGGCCCTACTCCTCACGTCGACGGCCCCGTCTTCTCGGACTTCGAGCCCTTGTCGGACGGATCGTCCACGTAAAGGATCTTGGCCTTCATGTAGGCGCGGGCCTGGGCCGCGACCCAGACGATGGTCGCCGCGAGCAGCGTGAAGGCGAAGGCCTTGAAGTCGAACAGCGTGGTGTTCTTGAGCAAGGCCATGAACATGAACAGCAGCAGCAACTGGGCCATGTAGAGCATCAGCCCCATGGCCTGGAACAGCTGAGGCATTGACTTGGCCGTCCGCTGGAGCACCACCAGCCCGATCCCCATGAAGAGGACGACCACGAGCGTCCCGGCGACGGCGCCGACAGCAGCCTTGCCGCCGGCGACCACACCGCTCACCACGGTGGCGACAGCGCCTGTGGCGAGGGTGGGTACAGCGGCGTACAGCAGGGTGCGTGCGTCGTTGGACGGCATGGCGGCATCTCCGCTTGCTGGTGGGGGCAGTGGTGTCGTCATGGACGAGCGTAAGCCCGGTCCGAGGCGTGCTCTCGGGGGCCGAGGAACCGTCGCACTACGGTCCTTCGGCTCTGTCGCCGGGTCTCGTGAACGGTATCACAAACTATTTGATGAGGTCTTTACCCAGAGGTGTGCCAACTCTCACACATGAGAGTGACCCTGCGCGTGTGTGCAGGACGGTGGGCTGGTTTGTCTGGTAATGGACCCACCGAGGGTGCTCGTCAACCGCGCGTTCCGGCCTTCCGCCGGTCGGGGAGCTCGGGAAGGGCACTGAGGGCCGTCGCCCCGTTGACTCCCGCCGGGACCGGCACACGCTCCTCCTCCCCGTACGAGGGCGACGGCTCGGGCGCCTGTGCCGCCCCCGCCGCCGGCCGCACCTTGCGGCGGCGGTAGCGCGGCGGGACGAAGGCCTCCGCCCAGCGCGGGGCGCGCGGCGTGAAGCGCGGCAGCAGCAGGAGTACCAGCCCGATCGCGCTGAGCGCGACGATCACCAGCACGATCCACATCGACGCCGAGTGCACCGAGTACGCCAGGGTACCGAAGGCGATCAGCGCCGACCAGAAGTACATGATCAGCACGGCCCGGCTGTGCGAGTGCCCGATCTCCAGCAGCCGGTGGTGCAGGTGGCCGCGGTCGGCGGCGAACGGCGACTGGCCGTTCCACGTACGGCGCACGATCGCCAGCACCAGGTCGGCCATCGGGATCGCGATGATCGTCAGCGGCAGCAGCAGCGGGATGAAGACCGGCAGCGCGGCGTGCGTGGCCTCACGGGTCGAGCCCTCGAAGATCTTCAGCGCGTCCGGGTCGACCTGGCCGGTGATCGAGATCGCCGACGCGGCCAGCACCAGGCCGATCAGCATCGAGCCCGAGTCACCCATGAAGATCCGCGCCGGGTGCATGTTGTGCGGCAGGAAGCCCAGGCACATGCCCATCAGGATCACCGCGAACAGCGTCGCGGGGGCGGCGGCCTCGATCGTGAAGCCGTACCAGATCCGGTAGGCGTACAGGAAGAACGCGGCGGCCGCGATGCACACCATGCCGGCGGCCAGGCCGTCGAGGCCGTCGACGAAGTTCACCGCGTTGATGGTGATCACCACCAGGGCGACCGTCAGCAGCGTGCCCTGCCACTGGGTGAGCGCGACCGTGCCGACACCGGGGATGGGCAGCCACAGGATGGTCAGACCCTGCATGACCATCACGCCCGCGGCGATCATCTGGCCGCCGAGCTTGATCAGCGCGTCGATCTCGAACTTGTCGTCCAGGACGCCGATCAGCCAGATGAGGGCCGCGCCGGAGAGCAGCGCGCGCGGCTCGTTCGACAGCTCGAAGACGCTGTTGAGGTTCGTCAGGTGGTCCGCCACCAGCAGCCCCGCGCACAGCCCGAAGAACATGGCGATGCCGCCGAGCCGCGGCGTCGGTTCTCGGTGTACGTCGCGGGCGCGGATCTCCGGCATCGCTCCGGCCGCGATGGCGAACTTCCGCACCGGACCGGTCAGCAGATAGGTCACCGCGGCCGTGACACAGAGCGTCAGCAGGTAATCACGCACGGGCTGCCCCACAGGAATCGCTGGCCATCTCAGCCCCACACCCTAGCTCTGCCGTCCCCATGGTTGAGGACACACGGGTGCCGTCGACGGTTGCACGGCTGCCCTTCTACCCCCGATACGGTGGAAATCGCTCGGCCAGTTCACGCACTTCGGCACGGACCTTCCCAGCCGCGTCGGGGTCCTCGCGCAGCGCCACCGTGAACAGGGCCGCGATCCGCTCCATCTCCGCGGGCCCCATCCCCTGGGTCGTCACGGCGGCCGTGCCGAACCGGATACCGCGCCCGTCCCCGTACGGCAGGGCGCAGGTGTCCAGCACCATGCCGGCGGCTGCCAGGCGGGCCCTCGCCACGCGCCCGTCGACGCCGAGCGGGGCGGGATCGGCGGTGATCAGGTGAGTGTCGGTACCGCCGGTGGTGAGGGCGAAACCCTCCTGGGCGAGCGCGTCGGCGAGGGCGCGCGCGTTGGCCACCACCCGTTGGGTGTACGCCGTGAACTCCGGTGTCGCCGCCTCACCGAAGGCCACCGCCTTGGCGGCGATCGTGTGCATCTGAGCGCCGCCCTGGGTGAACGGGAACACCGCCCGGTCGATGCGCTCGGCCAGCTCCGCGCCGCACAGGAGCAGCCCGCCGCGCGGCCCGCGCAGCACCTTGTGCGTGGTCGCGCAGACAACGTCGGCGTACGGGACGGGGTTGGGCGCCGACCCGCCCGCCACGAGGCCGATGGGGTGGGCGGCGTCGGCGATCAGGCAGGCCCCGACCTCGTCGGCGATCTCACGGAACTCGGCGTAATCGATGTGCCGGGGGTACGAGATCGAGCCACACACGATCGCCTTCGGCTTGTGCTCGTGCGCGAGGACCCGCACCTGCTCGTAGTCGATGAGCCCCGACTCGGCGTCCACGCCGTACGGGACGAAGTCGAACCAGCGGCCGGAGAAGTTCGCCGGCGACCCGTGCGTCAGATGACCGCCGTACGCCAGGCCCATCGCCAGCACCGTGTCCCCCGGCCGCAGCAGCGCCGCGTACGCCGCGAGAACGGCCGAAGAGCCGGAGTGCGCCTGGACGTTGGCGTGCTCGGCCCCGAAGAGCCGGGTGGCCCGCTGGACGGCGATCCGCTCGGCGGTGTCCACGTACTCGCAGCCACCGTGGTACCGGGCGCCGGGATAGCCCTCGGCGTACTTGTTGGCGAGCGGCGACCCGAGCGCGGCCAGCACGGCGGGCGAGGCGAAGTTCTCGGCGGCGATGAGCTGCAGGCTGTCGGCCTGCCGCCGCCCCTCCCCCGTCAGTACGTCGGCGATCTCGGGATCCTGCCGTCGCAGGACGTCGGCATCCGCCCCGTACACGTGCGAGGCACGCGCGTCGGCGGCAGCAGCGGTGACCGGCATCAGTGGCTCCAGGCGTGGGCGGGCCCCGTCACACCCAATGTAGGCCCGCCACCGGCTCCCCGCCGGGTGGGAACACCCGTCAGGGCGGTCAGCGCCTGGTCGGAACGCCCGTCAGAGCGGTCACCACCGGATCCAGCGCCTGCTGGATCTCGTCGCCGATGGAGCGGAAGAAGGTGATCGGCGCGCCGTACGGGTCGTTCACCTCGTCCGCCTCCGCGCTGGGGGCCAGGAGCCACCCGCGTAGAGCGGCGGCCGCGCGGACCAGGGCGCGGGCGCGCTCGACCATGCCGTCGCTGAGGGGGTCCGGCAAAGTGGCCGGATCTATCGCCCGTACGAGGCGGGTGAACTCCTTCAGGGTGAACGTCCGCAGCCCCGCCGAGTGGCCCATCGAGATGACCTGGGCGCGGTGGTCACGGGTCGCCGTCAGCACCAGGTCGGCGCGGATGACGTGCTCGTCGAGCAGCTCACGGCCGACGAAGCCGCTGGCGTCCGCGCCGAAGTCGGCGAGGACGATCTCGGCGTTGGCCTCCATGGGGGCGCCCTCGTGGCCCCAGGTGCCGGCGCTCTCCACGATCAGACCGCCGCCCATCGGGTCGCCCAGGCGGTCGCACAGGGCATGGCGGGTCAGCCGCTCGGTGATCGGCGAGCGGCAGACGTTGCCGGTGCTGACGTGGAGGATGCGGAACGAGCCATCCGTGCCTATGCCACGCCCCTCAGGGGCGGTCAATTGGCCACCTCGAGGTCGGGTACCACCTTGCGCAGCTCGTCCACGGACAGGGCACCCGCGCGCAGCAGGACCGGGACCTTGCCGGTGACGTCGACGATCGACGACGGGACGATGCCCGGCGTCGGGCCGCCGTCCAGGTACACCGACACGGAGTCGCCGAGCATGCCCTGCGCGGCGTCGCAGTCCTCCGGCGCCGGGTGGCCGGTCAGGTTGGCCGACGAGACGGCCATCGGGCCGACCTCGGTGAGCAGCTCGATGGCGACCGGGTGCAGCGGCATCCGGATCGCGACGGTGCCGCGGGTGTCGCCGAGGTCCCACTGGAGCGACGGCTGGTGCTTGGCGACGAGCGTCAGGGCGCCCGGCCAGAACGCGTCGACGAGCTCCCAGGCCTGCTCGGTGAAGTCGGTGACCAGGCCGTGCAGGGTGTTCGGGGAGCCGATCAGGACAGGGGTGGGCATGTTGCGGCCACGCCCCTTGGCCTCCAGCAGGTCCGCGACGGCCTCCGCGCTGAAGGCGTCCGCACCGATCCCGTACACGGTGTCGGTGGGCAGCACGACGAGCTCTCCGCGGCGGACGGCGGACGCGGCCTCACGGAGGCCGGTCGTGCGGTCGGTCGCGTCGTTGCAGTCGTATCGCCGAGCCATTTAGCAGGCCTCCTCGTACACGTGCTCTGTTGTCATGGGGTCGCCTTGCGCGCGGTCGCGAAGCGCGGGCGGTTGTTGAGGTCGGGGTGGTCGGCGGCGTCCGTCCAGCCGGCCTCCTCGTTGAAGATCCACGGCACCTGGCCGCCCTGGGTGTCGGCGTGCTCGACGACGACGAGGCCACCGGGGCGCAGCAGCCGGTGGGCGGTGCGCTCGATGCCGCGGATGGTGTCGAGGCCGTCCTCGCCGGAGAAGAGGGCCATCTCCGGGTCGTGGTCGCGGGCCTCGGGCGCGACGTACTCCCACTCGGTGAGGGGGATGTACGGGGGGTTGGAGATGACCAGGTCGACCTGGCCGTCGAGCTCGGGGAGCGCCGTCAGGGCGTCGCCCTGGTGGACGGTGACCCTGGACCCCTCGGCGTTCTTGCGCGTCCACACGAGGGCGTCCTCGGACAGCTCCACGGCGTGGACCCGCGAGCGCGGCACCTCCTGGGCCATGGCGAGCGCGATGGCGCCCGAGCCGGAGCACAGGTCGACGATCAGGGGCTCGACGACGTCCATCGCCCGCACGGCGTCTATGGCCCACCCGACGACCGACTCGGTCTCGGGGCGCGGCACGAAGACACCGGGACCGACCTGGAGCTCCAGGTAACGGAAGAAGGCCCGTCCGGTGATGTGCTGGAGCGGCTCGCGGGCCTCGCGGCGGGCGACGGCCTCCCAGTAGCGGGCGTCGAAGTCCGCGTCCTTGACGTTGTGCAGTTCTCCCCGCTTGACGCCGTGCACGAACGCGGCGAGCTCCTCCGCGTCGAAGCGCGGTGACGGCACGCCTGCGTCGGCCAGCCGCTGGGTGGCTTGGGCCACCTCGGCAAGCAGCACACTGCGGGGGCTTGGGGGTCGCCCCCCAAAATGTTGCTGCACGCTGGTCCTCCGGGCTGAGCGGGTATCGAGTGTTACTGGGCGGCGGCGAGCTTCGCGGCGGAGTCGGCGTCGACGCACGCCTGGATCACCGCGTCGAGCTCACCGTCGAGCACCTGGTCCAAGTTGTACGCCTTGAAGCCGACCCGGTGGTCCGAGATCCGGTTTTCCGGGAAGTTGTACGTCCGGATCTTCTCGGACCGGTCGACGGTACGCACCTGGCTGCGGCGCGCGTCCGCGGCGTTCTTCTCCGCCTCCTCCTGGGCCGCGGCGAGCAGCCTGGAGCGCAGGATACGCATGGCCTGCTCCTTGTTCTGAAGCTGGCTCTTCTCGTTCTGGCAGGAGGCGACGATGCCGGTCGGCAGGTGGGTGATGCGCACGGCGGAGTCGGTGGTGTTGACGGACTGGCCGCCGGGGCCGGAGGACCGGTACACGTCGATGCGCAGGTCGTTGGCGTGGATCTCGACGTCGATCTCCTCGGCCTCGGGCGTCACGAGGACACCGGCGGCGGAGGTGTGGATACGGCCCTGCGACTCGGTGGCGGGCACGCGCTGCACGCGGTGCACCCCGCCCTCGTACTTCAGCCGCGCCCAGACGCCCTGGCCGGGCTCGGTGGCGCCGTTGCCGCCCTTGGTCTTCACGGCGACCTGGACGTCCTTGTAGCCGCCCAGCTCGGACTCGGTGGCATCGATGATCTCGGTCTTCCAGCCGACGCGCTCGGCGTACCGCAGGTACATGCGCAGCAGGTCACCGGCGAACAGGGCGGACTCGTCGCCGCCCGCGCCCGCCTTGATCTCCAGGATGACGTCCTTGTCGTCGCTGGGGTCGCGCGGGACGAGCAGCAGCCGCAGCTTGTCGGTCAGCTCCTCGCGCTGCTTCTCCAGCTCCTTGACCTCGGCGGCGAAGTCGGGGTCGACCTGCGCGTACTCGCGGGCGGTTTCGATGTCCTCGCCGGTCTGCTTCCAGGAGCGGTACGTGCCGACGATCGGGGTCAGCTCGGCGTAGCGCTTGTTGAGCTTGCGGGCGTTGGCCTGGTCGGCGTGGACCGAAGGGTCGGCAAGCTTCTTCTCGAGATCGGCGTGCTCGCCGATCAGTTCCTCGACCGCCTCGAACATCGGGGGCTCCTGGTTTCGCGGATGTGGCTGCTGTGGAAGACGGCAAAGCGCCGGTCCCGGCCACCCCGACGCGCGGGGCGGCCGGAGACCGGCGCAGTGGCTCGCTACTTGGAGGAGCCGGCAGCCTTCTTGCCGAAGCGGGCCTCGAAGCGGGCCACACGGCCACCGGTGTCGAGGATCTTCTGCTTGCCCGTGTAGAACGGGTGGCACTCGGAGCAGACCTCGGCACGGATGTTGCCGCCCTGGATCGTGCTACGGGTGGTGAACGACGCGCCACAGGTGCAGCTGACCTGCGTCTCGACGTACTCGGGGTGGATGTCGCGCTTCAAGGTGTCTCCTAGTTTCGGGAGGGCGCCGGGTCGCACGTGCGGGATGCGCGTGCGTGAACCGGGGCCGACGTACCAGTCTGCCAGGACCGGCCGTATCTCCCAAAACCGGGGTCGGACCGGATCTATTCCGGCCTACTTCACCACGCCCGCGGCGCCGCCGGTCGCGGCGTCCTTGGTGGCGGAGGCGGGGATCGGCCGGTCCGCCTTGAGGGCGGCCCAGACCTGCTGGGACTGGGCCTTCAGCGGGATGACGCGGTTGAGGTCGGCCGGATCGTACTGGACCGGCAGCGTGACCATGTGGACGTCGTCGGCGCCGAGCTGCCCCAGCCCCCGGGCGAAGTCGGCGAGCTCCTTGACGGAGTCGAGCTCGGAGTCGGGCCTGATCGCCTTGGTGGCGGTGTCGGCGATGCCCCACAGCTTCTTGGGGCTGCTGAAGACGCCGACGCTCTTGGCCTGCTCGATGAAGGCCTTCATGAAGGCCTGCTGGAGCTGTATTCGGCCGAGGTCGCTGCCGTCACCGACGCCCTTGCGGGTGCGGACGAGGCCGAGGGCCTGCTCGCCGGTCAGGGTGTGGGGCCCGGCGGTCAGCTCGAGGTGGCTGCTCTTGTCGGTGATCGGCTTGGTGGTGGTGATCTCCACGCCGCCGAGCTCGTCGATGAGCTTCTTGAAGCCGGTGAAGTCGACCTCGATGTAGTGGTCCATGCGGATGCCGGACATCTTCTCGACGGTCTTGACCGCGCAGGCCGGGCCGCCGACCTCGTACGCCGTGTTGAACATCGCCTTGCGCCGGCCGGGGACGCTCGCACCGGTCTTGTCGGTGCAGTCGGGGCGCTCGATGATCGTGTCGCGCGGTACGGAGACGACGCTGGCCTTCTTGTGGCCCTCGTACACGTGCAGGATCATCGCGGTGTCGGAGCGGGCGGCGCCCTCGTCCCTGCCGTACTCGCCGTTGGCCCCGGCCCGGGTGTCGGAGCCGAGGACCAGGATGTCCAGGGAACCGTTGTCGACGTCCTGCGGGCGGTCGTCGTCGCGCAGCTGGCCGTTGATGTCGACGCTGTCGATGTTGCCGTTGAGCGTGAAGTACACGTAACCGAGTCCGCACCCGCTGACCAGCACCAGTCCGGCAGCGGACCAGGCGGCGACGGTGAGCGCCTTGCGCCCCTTGCCCACCTGCCGACGGCGGCGCCCGGTGGCTCGTATTCGGCTGGTCTTGTTGCCCTGCTCGGCCATGGTCTCCTCAGTCCTCGCTGGTTCCGCTACCCCCAGCTGTGGTGATCAGGCACTGCTCGGCCTGTCAGACGGGGAAGCGGCCCAAAGGGTTGCACGGGCGGCTGAGGGCTCCCGAAGAACGCACTGCGCCCACCGCGCGGGTGCGCGATGGGTGCGGAAGCGGCTTCACCTGCGGTTTCGTGGGGAGTGGCCGCGTACGCCGGAGGCAGCCGCCGGCCCGTCGGCGTGGCGAACGTCGCAATCGGACGTCACTTCCCGAGTCTGATGTCGAAGGCGCAGCCGACGATCTGCTCGTACTTCTCCCCGTCCTGCTCGTACTGGAAGCGGCAGCCCCGGCCTTCTTCCCCGATCGGTCCGGTGATCCTCAAGTGCGCCGCGTAGTAGTGGGCGCTGAACGAGCCGGGCTCCACGACCACCCCGGCCGCGGAATGGTCCCGGAGCCGGCTGAACCGCGGCATGTGCGGGGTGCCCTCCCTGCCCAGGAGGGGCACCCCGCCCGTGTCGTCCAGATCGAACGCGGGGTAGTCCACGACGTCCACACCGTCGGGGACGTCGATCAGTTCCACCGCGGTGATGCGCAGCGGACGGCTGCTCTGGTTGTAGGGCACCGGCATGGCGAACCACCACTCCTCCCCCAACCGTGCGTGGTCGAATCCGGCCACCCCCTGCGCCTGTTGTCCGCCATGAATGGCGTCCCCGGCCCGTCGGCCGTCGAACGCGGGCGAGCCCGACCATCCGGCCAGGAGCCCCGCCGCAACCACGACGAGGGCGAGCACAGCCTTGGTACGCACGGGAGAGTGGCCTTCCGCTTGGTCAGGCGCCGCTTGCGCAGGCGCGCCTGTGCCCGCCGTGCGGTGCACGGCGGGCACAGGGTCATGGTGGAGTGGGCGGCTCAGCCGAACAGGTTGTACGCCTGCCAGCCGGTGCCGAAGTCCTTGCGGGCGAGGAAGCCGCCCCGGCCGTTGCCCGGGTACAGCCAGAGCTTGCCGGCCGTGTCACGGGCGAGGACGTCGGCGACGCCGTCGCTGTTGACGTCACCGGTGGTGACCAGGGCGTTCATGGAGCCGAAGGCCCCGACGAGGACCGGCGCGGCCCACGGCTTGGTGGCGACACCGGTGCCCTTGTAGAGGTAGGTCTTGCCGTCCGTGGCGCGGGCGAAGATGTCGGCCTTGCCGTCGTTGGTGAAGTCGCCGTGGCCGCGGATCATCGTGTACTTGCCCCAGCCGGTGCCGACGGAGACGGGGGCGTTGAAGCCGCCGTTGCCGCGGCCCGGGTAGACGCGCATGGTGCCGGCCGAGTCGACGGCGATCATGTCGGGCAGTTCGTCACCGGTGACGTCGCCGGGGGTCAGAATCGCCTTGTGCTTGCCCCAGGCCTTGGCGACGAGCTTGCTCTCCCACTTGCTCGTGGCGGGGACCCAGTGGTCCCAGTAGACGTCGCCGTTGTAGCGGTTCAGCACGTCCGCGTAGTCGTCGCGGTCGAGGTCGTTCTGGAGGGCCAGGGTGTAGCCGCTCCAGTTGCCCAGGTTCTCCGTGCGGCTCATCGAGGTGACCTTCGACGTCCACGCGAACATGGTGGAGTCGGAGGTGCGGCGGGCCAGCAGGTCGGCGGTGTGGTCGCTGCTCCAGTTGGCGTCGTCGACACGGGCCTGGACCGGCGCCGAGTACGTGGAGACCTTCGCGTACACGCCGTACTTGCCCTCGGCGGAGCAGTTCTCGTCGCCCCACGACACGATGCCGACGAGACGGCCGCTGACGACCAGCGGGCCGCCGGAGTCACCGTTGCAGGTGGTCTCGCTGGTCTCGTCGCTGCCGGTCGGCGCGGCACCCGCGCACAGCATGTGGCCCTTGATGAAGCCGTCGGGGTAGGCGGCGGCGCAGTTGGTGTCCGAGACGATGTCCGCGTCGGCGACCTTCAGCGTCTGCGAAGCGCTGTTGGGGTTCGTCGAGCTGGTGCGACCCCAGCCGTACACCTTGCCGTCGAGACCCGCCTGGTACAGCGCGCCATCCGTCGGCTGCGCGAGCGGCAGCGGCTTGACGGAGACGGCCGACGTCAGCGTGAGCACGGCAACGTCGGCGTCGAGCGTGTAGGGGCTGTACGACGGGTGGTTCCACTGGCGGTACGCGCCGACGCGCTGGCCACCGTGGTAGTTCATGGAGCCGTCGGCGTTCTTGGTGGGCAGCTGGTCCGTGCCCACGACGACCGTGCCCGTCTCGTACCACTTGATGCCCTTGACGCAGTGCGCCGCGGTGAGCACCTTCGTCGGGGCGATGACGGCGCCGCCGCAGAAGTAGCCCGCGCCGGTGCTGTCCTTGAAGTGGAGCTGCGCCATCCAGGGGGCGGTCGAGATGGTGGTCTCGGAGCCGCCGATGATGCGGGCGCTGGGCGCACCGTCACTGTCGGAGGCGGCGGCGTCCGGCTCCTTGACCAGGGACCGCTCGCTCTTGGCGTCGGCCTGCATGGCCTGGGCGACGCGCTTGTCCAGCTCGCTCTTCGACGGCTCGGCGGGCTTCTGCGCGTCCACGCCGATCCGTGAGCCCTCACCCGCCTCCGCGGAGTCCGAGCCGGTGACCGCGATGCCCGCTCCCACCAGGGCGACGACTGCGGCCGCGGCCGGCAGCGCCAGTGTCATACGGCGCCGGTGACGGCCGCCGCGCGTGCGTATCTGCACTGAGTAAACCCCTTGGGTCGACCCGGCGCAGCGCGACCGCCGCACCGGAAGAATCCATGACGGTGGCGGGGCATCACTGATGTGCGGGCAGCAAGCCGGAAAACCCCCCTGGCCTCGGCTCGTGCTGCGCGGCGGAATCCCCCCACGTCGATGGGAGGATGCTACGCCTGTCAAGTACTGGTTGACCAGCGGCGGGTGAGAAACCCGTGAAAAACGGTCCGCCCCGTCACCGGAGTGACGGGGCGGACCGTTATGTCCTTCTGATACGACGTCAGTCGTTGCCGTTGCCGGCCGACGGGGTCGTCTTCTGGATCTGGAGCAGGAACTCGGCGTTCGACTTCGTCTGCTTCATCTTGTCGAGCAGCAGCTCGATCGCCTGCTGCTGGTCGAGCGCGTGCAGCACCCGGCGCAGCTTCCAGACGATGGCGAGCTCCTCGCTGCCCAGCAGGATCTCCTCCTTGCGGGTGCCGGACGCGTCGACGTCCACCGCCGGGAAGATGCGCTTGTCGGCGAGCTTCCGGTCGAGCTTGAGCTCCATGTTGCCGGTGCCCTTGAACTCCTCGAAGATCACCTCGTCCATGCGCGAGCCGGTGTCGACCAGCGCGGTGGCCAGGATCGTCAGCGAGCCGCCGTCCTCGATGTTGCGCGCGGCACCGAAGAAGCGCTTCGGCGGGTAGAGCGCGGTCGAGTCGACACCACCGGACAGGATGCGGCCGGAGGCGGGCGCCGCGAGGTTGTACGCACGGCCCAGGCGGGTGATGGAGTCCAGCAGGACGACCACGTCGTGACCCAGCTCCACGAGGCGCTTGGCGCGCTCGATGGCCAGCTCGGCGACGGTGGTGTGGTCCTCGGCGGGGCGGTCGAAGGTCGAGGAGATGACCTCGCCCTTGACCGACCGCTGCATGTCGGTGACCTCTTCCGGACGCTCGTCGACCAGGACGACCATCAGGTGGCACTCGGGGTTGTTCGTGGTGATCGCGTTGGCGACCGCCTGCATGATCATGGTCTTGCCGGTCTTCGGCGGGGCCACGATCAGGCCTCGCTGGCCCTTGCCGATCGGCGACACGAGGTCGATGATCCGCGTGGTCAGCACACCCGGGTCGGTCTCCAGACGGAGCCGGTCCTGCGGGTAGAGCGGGGTCAGCTTGTTGAACTCGGGGCGCCCGCGGCCGGAGTCGGCGGCCATGCCGTTGGCCGAGTCCAGACGGACCAGCGCGTTGAACTTCTCGCGGCGCTCGCCCTCCTTCGGCTGGCGCACGGCACCGGTGATGTGGTCACCCTTGCGCAGGCCGTTCTTGCGGACCTGGGCGAGCGAGACGTACACGTCGTTCGGGCCCGGCAGGTAGCCGGAGGTCCGGATGAACGCGTAGTTGTCGAGGATGTCCAGGATGCCCGCGACGGGGATCAGGACGTCGTCCTCGGAGACCTGCGGCTCACCGGTCGCGAAGTCGTCGCGGCCACGACGGCCACGGCGGTCGCGGTAGCGGCCACGGCGACCACGGCGGCCGCCCTCGTCGTCGAAGTCGTCCTGCGGGCCGGCCTGGCCGCCCTGCTGGCCGCCCTGGCGCTGCTGGCGCTGGCCGCCCTGCTGGTCGTCGCCCTTGCCGCCGCGGTCGCGCTGACGGTCGCGCTGACGGTCCCGGCGGTCGCCGCGGTCACCGCGGTCACCGCCGCGCTCGCCACGGTCACGCTGACGGTCCCGGCGGCTGCCCTCGGCGGTGTCGACGGACGCCTCGGCCTTGGCCTCGGGCTGCGCGTCGGTCCTCGTCTCGGTCCTGGCCTCCGTACGGACGTCCGTGCGGACCTCGGTCCGGACGTCGCCCTCGGGGCTGCCGGCGGGCGCGGTGGCGCGGCGACGGCGGCGCTCGCCCACGGGCTGGTCGTCGCTGGCAGGCTGACCGGGGATCTCGATCTGCTGCTGCGCCACGACCTTGTCGGCCTTGTCGGCGGCCTTCTCGGCCTTGGCGGCGGTCTTGTCGACGGCCTTGTCCGCGGCCTTGTCGGCGGCGTCGTCGCCCGTACGGGCCTTGGAGGTGGCGCGACGCTTCGGCTTCGTCTCGGCGGCACCGGCCGCGTCGGCGGTCTTGGGCGCGGAGGCGCCGCCTCCGGCCTGCGCCTCCTTGATGACCTCGATCAGCTGGCTCTTGCGCATCCGCGCGGTGCCCCTGATGCCGAGGCCTGACGCGACCTGCTGCAGCTCGGCCAGGACCATGCCCTCGAGGCCGGTGCCGGAGCGGCGGCGCCGTGACGTGGTGCCAGTGGCAGCACCTGCGGCGGGCGCGGCGGTGTCGACACTGTTGTCGGCAGTCACGCCCATCAGATCGGTGGTGTCGCTCACGAAGGGTCCTTCCCTGGAGCGGACGTCGGCCTTCTGGCTCGGCGACCGGTTGTGCTGTCCGACAGCGGTCCTTGATCGGTGGACCGAGTCGGGGCGGTGGTCCCGCCGGGTACGGCGGAGAAGAAAAGACGTGCTGGGTTCCGGCCCGAGGCCCCCTGCTCGGCCCGCTCCTGGGAAAAGCGAGGGGTGTCGCGCGCCGGTTCCGGAGCGTGCTCGAAACTGCTCAGGCAGGCTGCTCAGGCAGTGGAGGAGGCTCCCGGAAGAATGGTGGTCCCGGATGGGGACACTCAGCACCGCGCCACAAAGACGTCGGGTGCAGACTCGAGGTTAACACTACCGGCTCCAACAAACATTCCCCCTCTCCAACACCGGCAACCGTGTTCTACGGGGCGAGCGGCAGAACGCTCGCACCCGAGACGTCGAGGGCCAGCCTGTTGGCCGCCCAGCCCTCGCCCGCCAGCCGCGCGACCTTTTCCGCCGCGCCGTCCTCGGCCAGCGCGAGGACCGTGGGGCCCGCGCCGGAGATGACCGCGGGAACGCCGTCCGCGCGCAGTCGGTTCACCAGAGTGATGCTCTCCGGCATCGCGGGAGCCCGGTACTCCTGGTGCAGGCGGTCCTCGGTGGCGGCCAGCAGCAGCTCGGGGCGCCTGGTCAGGGCCTCGACGAGCAGTGCGGCACGGCCGGCGTTGACCGCGGCGTCCACGTGGGGGACGGTACGCGGCAGCAGGCCGCGGGCGGTCTCGGTGAGCACCGGCTTTCCGGGCACGAAAACCACCGGAACGATGGAATCGGCGGGATCCATCCTGATCGCCCGGGCTGCGCCGCCCTCGGTCCAGGCGAGCGTGAAGCCGCCGAGCAGGCACGCGGCCACGTTGTCGGGGTGGCCCTCGATCTCGGTGGCGAGTTCCAGCAGCGCGGCGTCGTCGAGCCTGGCGTCGCCGCCTATGGTCACCGCGCGGGCGGCGACGATGCCGGCGCAGATGGCGGCCGAGGAGGAGCCGAGGCCCCTGCCGTGCGGGATGCGGTTGGCGCAGACGACCTCGAGGCCGCGCGGCTGTCCGCCGAGCAGGTCGAAGGCCGTGCGCATGGAGCGTACGAGCAGATGGCTCTCGTCGCGCGGAAGGTTGTCGGCGCCCTCCCCGGCGATGTCGATGTGCAGCCCGGCGTCGGCGACCCGGACGACGACGTCGTCGTACAGCCCCAGCGACAGGCCGAGGGCGTCGAAGCCCGGGCCGAGGTTGGCGCTGGTGGCGGGAACGCGCACCCGGACGGCGGCGGCGCGGAACGCGGGACCGGCCATCGTGCGATGACTCTCCTTGGATCTGACGACGAGGTAGTCGAGGGGTTTTCGAGGTGTGGGGGTTTCGGGGTTCTACGAGAGGTACGAAGTCTTACGAGAGCTACGAAGACCCATGGGCCGCAGTGGCATCAACGGCAACAGCACCGCGGCATATGCGGCGGGGTGGGTTCGGTACAGCCTATCGAAGGAAGGTTCCGTGGCGACATAGGGCGCACAGGAGGCGCACGATGCGTGTCGCGAGCCGTCCTGTGCTTCTGTGTACGGCGCCGTGCGGGTTGCGGTTTTCGGCCAAGTTCTCACCCGCCCGATCGGGACCGGCCGGGACGCCGACCGGGACCGGGTCGGAGCCCGGCCGGTGCCCCGGCCGCCGCTCAGGCCAGACCGAGCCGCTCCGCGGCGGTGGCCGCGTCGACCGGCACGGTGACCGGCTGGGGCGCTCCGGCGACCGCCCAGTCCGGGTCCTTGAGGCCGTTTCCGGTCACGGTGCACACGATCGTCTGTCCCGGGTCCACCTTGCCCTGTTCCGCCGCCTTCAGCAGACCGGCCACCGAAGCGGCGGACGCGGGCTCCACGAAGACGCCCTCCTGCGAGGCCAACAGCCGGTAGGCGCGCAGAATCTCACGGTCCGTCACCTCATCGATGAAACCGCCCGACTCGTCCCGCGCGGCCAGCGCGTAGTTCCAGGAGGCCGGGTTGCCGATCCGGATCGCGGTGGCGATGGTCGACGGGTCCTTGACCACCTCGCCGCGCACGATCGGCGCGGAGCCGGACGCCTGGAAGCCCCACATACGGGGCGTACGGGTGGAGATCCGGTCCGCCGCGTACTCCTTGTAGCCCTTCCAGTAGGCCGTGATGTTGCCGGCGTTGCCGACGGGGAGGACGTGGATGTCGGGGGCGTTGCCCAGCATGTCCACGATCTCGAACGCGGCGGTCTTCTGGCCCTCGATACGGACCGGGTTGACCGAATTGACCAGCGCCACCGGGTAGTTGTCGGACAGCGCGCGGGCCAGCGTCAGGCAGTCGTCGAAGTTGCCGTCGACCTGGAGGATCTTGGCGCCGTGCACGAGGGCCTGGCCCATCTTGCCGAGCGCGATCTTGCCCTGCGGGACGAGGACGGCGGACACCATGCCCGCGCGCACGGCGTACGCGGCCGCCGAGGCGGACGTGTTGCCGGTGGAGGCGCAGATGACGGCCTGCGCGCCCTCCTCCTTGGCCCGGGTGATGGCCATGGTCATCCCGCGGTCCTTGAAGGAGCCGGTGGGGTTGGCGCCCTCGACCTTCAGGTGGACCTCGCACCCCGTGCGCTCGGAGAGCACCTGCGCGGGCACGAGCGGCGTGCCACCCTCACGGAGCGTGACGACCGGGGTGGTGTCCGTGACCGGCAGCCGGTCGCGGTACTCCTCGATGATTCCGCGCCACTGGTGAGTCATTGCTGGTTACTCTCCTTCGACCCGCATGATGCTGGCGACACCACGCACGGTGTCGAGCTTGCGTAGCGCCTCGACGGTCCCCGAGAGGGCGGCGTCGGGCGCGCGGTGGGTGACGACGACGAGGTCGGCCTCGCCGTCCTTGCCCTGCTGGCGCACCGTATCGATGGATACGCCGTGCTCGGCGAAGACCGTCGCGACCTGGGCGAGGACGCCCGGCTTGTCGGCCACGTCGAGGCTGATGTGGTACCGCGTCACCACGTCGCCCATGGGGCTGACGGGAAGCTGGGTGTACGCGGACTCGCCGGGCCCCGTCGCGTCGTTGAGGCGGTTGCGGCAGACGGCGACGAGGTCGCCGAGTACGGCGGACGCGGTCGGCGAACCGCCGGCGCCGGGCCCGTAGAACATCAGCTGGCCGGCGGCGTCCGCCTCGACGAACACGGCGTTGTACGCGCCGCGCACCGAGGCCAGCGGGTGGCTGAGCGGGATCATCGCGGGGTGCACGCGCGCGGTGACGGACCCGCCGTCGGCCGCCCGCTCGCAGATGGCGAGCAGCTTGATGGTGCAGCCCATGCGCTTGGCGGAGGCGAAGTCGGCGGCGGTGACCTCGGTCATGCCCTCGCGGTACACGTCTTCGAGGCGTACGCGCGTGTGGAAGGCGATCCCGGCGAGGATGGCGGCCTTGGCGGCGGCGTCGAAGCCCTCGACGTCGGCGGTCGGGTCGGCCTCCGCGTACCCGAGGGCGGTGGCCTCGTCGAGGGCCTCGGAGTACCCGGCCCCGGACGTGTCCATCTTGTCGAGGATGAAGTTCGTCGTGCCGTTCACGATGCCCAGTACCCGGTTGACCTTGTCGCCGGCGAGGGACTCGCGCAGCGGGCGGATCAGCGGGATGGCGCCGGCGACGGCCGCCTCGTAGTACAGGTCCCGGCCGTGCTGCTCGGCCGCCGCGTACAGGCTCTGGCCCTCCTGGGCGAGGAGCGCCTTGTTCGCCGACACCACGGAGGCGCCGTGCTCGAACGCGGTGGTGATCAGCGTACGGGCGGGCTCGATGCCTCCGATGACCTCGACGACGACGTCGATGTCCCCGCGTTTGACCAGGGCGGTCGCGTCGGTGGTGATGAGCTCCTGCGGGATGCCCTCACGCACCTTGGAGGGCCGGCGGACGGCGACACCGGCGAGCTCGACCGGAGCGCCGATGCGCGCCGCGAGGTCGTCGGCGTGCGTCGTCATGATGCGCGCCACCTCTGAGCCGACCACTCCACAGCCCAGCAGCGCCACCTTCAGCGGACGCGTACGCATCATCCGACCTCACTTCTCATACTTCTACGGTGTGGACCAGTCTCACTCACCGGACGGAAGTTTCTCCCTTCCGTCCGGATTATGAGACATCTATTTCATCAGCCGACATCGAGGCGCAGAAGATCTTCCTCTGTCTCGCGCCGGACGATCACGCGCGCCTCGCCGTCGCGGACGGCGACGACGGGCGGGCGAAGTGCGTGGTTGTAG
The DNA here is from genome assembly GCF_055590785.1 of Streptomyces sp. NPDC041796. NCBI lineage: Bacteria > Bacillati > Actinomycetota > Actinomycetes > Kitasatosporales > Streptomycetaceae > Streptomyces > Streptomyces sp. NPDC041796. The sequence goes on along the minus strand of NZ_JBVJAH010000001.1, from coordinate 294,319 downwards.
TTGCTGGCCATGGAACGGCAGTACGCGCCGGTGGCCGGTACGGCGATGAGATCACCCGGCGCGAGGTCGGCCGGCAGGAACGCGTCCTTGACCACGATGTCGCCACTCTCACAGTGCTTGCCGACGACCCGGCTGAGCATCGGCTCGGCGTCGCTCGTCCTGGACACCAGGGAGACGGAGTACTCGGCGTCGTACAGGGCGGTACGGATGTTGTCCGACATGCCGCCGTCGACACTCACGTACGTCCGCAGCCCGGCGAGCTGCTTGACGGTGCCGACCTCGTACAGCGTGAACGCGGTCGGCCCGACGATGGCGCGCCCCGGCTCGACGGAGATGCGCGGCGTCGCCAGCCCGGCCGCCTCGCACTCCCGGGTGACGATGTCGGTGAGCGCCTTGGCGATCTCGTGCGGCTCGCGCGGGTCGTCGTCGGAGGTGTACGCGATGCCGAGGCCGCCGCCGAGGTCGATCTCCGGCAGCTCCACGCCGTGCTCGTCGCGGACCTGCTTGAGCAGCCCGACCACCCGGTGGGCGGCCACCTCGAAGCCGGAGGTGTCGAAGATCTGCGACCCGATGTGGGAGTGGATGCCGATGAGCTCCAGCCCGTCGAGCCGCAGCGCGCGCCGGACGGCCTCCGCCGCCTCCCCGCCCGCGAGCGCGATACCGAACTTCTGGTCCTCGTGAGCCGTGGCGATGAACTCGTGCGTGTGCGCCTCGACGCCCACGGTCACCCGGATCTGGACCTTCTGGCGCCTGCCCAGGCTCTGGGCGATGTGCGCCACCCGCACGATCTCCTGGAAGGAGTCGAGCACGATGCGGCCGACGCCGGAGCGCACGGCCCGCTCGATCTCCTCCTCGGACTTGTTGTTGCCGTGGAACGCGATCCGCTCGGCCGGCATACCGGCGTCGAGAGCGGTGGTCAGCTCCCCACCGGAGCACACGTCGAGGTTGAGCCCCTCTTCCTCCAGCCACCGCACCACGGCCCGGCTCAGGAAGGCCTTCCCCGCGTAGAACACATCGGCGTCCTTGCCGAAGGCCTCGGCCCAGGCGCGGCAGCGGGCGCGGAAGTCGGTCTCGTCGAGGAAGTAGGCGGGGGTGCCGAACTCCTCGGCGAGCGCGGTCACGGTCAGGCCGCCGACGGTGAGGACCCCGTCCTCGTTCCGGGTGACGGTACGGGACCAGACCTTCTCGTCGAGCCGGTTGAGGTCGGCGGGCGGGGCGGAGTAGTGGCCCTCGGGGAGGACATCGGCGTGGCGGGGCCCGGCGGGGTGTGCGGAACGGCTCATTTCTCTCTCACAAGTAGTCAGGGGCGCTGATGCCGAGCAGGGCCAGGCCACCGGCCAGCACCGTCCCGGCGGCTTCGGCGAGGGCGAGCCGGGAGCGGTGGGCGGCCGAGGGTTTCTCGTCGCCGAGGGGCAGCACGGTGTGCTGGAACCCCAGGAACGCGTCGGCGGTGGCCTCCAGATGCCGGGCGACCCGGTCGGGGGCGCGGTGGCGGGCTGCGGCTTCGAGAACGGCGGGGTAGTCGCCGAGGACGGTGAGGAGGCGCGGCGCGTCCACATCCTCTTCGTACGCGGGGCTCATGCCGAGCCGAGCGGCGTTACGGAGGAGAGCCCGGGCCCGCGCGTGGGCGTAGCGCACGGTGAACAGCCCATTGGCCTCGCTCTGCACGAGCAGCCCGTCGGCGGCGAGCGCCCGGTCGTGCGCGGCGGGCCGCAGCAGCGCCCAGCGGGCGGCGTCGGGGCCGAGGGCGTGGACGTCGTAGGTGACGGGAAGGGGGCGGAGGGTGAGGGTCTCGGCGGTGTCCTCGGTGTCGGGGAGGGGGGCGTCGTCGCGTACGGCCACGTGGTCGGGGTCGGCGCCGGCGCGGGGCTCGGGGTCTTCGCGCACGGTGGCGCCCTGCGCGGCCAGGAGTCCGCGCACGGCTTCGGCCATGACGGCGGCCCGGACGTCGCCGCGGTGGCTCAGCCGGAAGGACCGCCCCGCCAGAGATGTGCCGCGCCCGTAACGCTCGCCCGTGTCGAGGATCTCCCGCACGAGGGCGCGTCGACCGCGATCGGCGAGGGTGATGTTGAGGAACCCGGGACCGGTGATCTCGACGCGCTCGATGCCGTCCGCCTCCGCGATCCTGGGCCGCAGCACCTCGGCGACGCCCAGCGGAGCCATCCCGGCCTCGCGGGCAAGCTGGAGGGCGGCGTTGGTGGCCCAGTCCCCACTGCCGCCGGGCCGGGGTCGCTCGATCCCGACCCGCTCGGGGAGCCGCGTGCCCGCCCGCAGCGCGCCTTCACCGACCGCGCGGCGCACGGCGTGCAGCACGGTGAGGGAGAGGTCCGCGGGGGTCACGGGACAAGCGTATGGGAGGAGACGGTGTCGGGTGGAACCGGTTTCGCCATGCGGTCACCCGCCACCCGACCGGCCGCTCAGCCCCAGGCGCTCCCGGCATGCCCGGCACCGCTCCGCCCGTCGATGGGCGGCGGAGACTCCCGGTGCACGAGTTGCCGCACGAGCCGCACCAGCTCGGCCGGCTCGAAGGGCTTGGCGAGGAACGCATCCACCCCGGCGGCGAGCCCGCTCTCCACCTCGTACTGCGTGCACGCGCTGACGATCGCCACGGGCAGATGTCTGGTCCGCGGATCCTCCCGCAGCCGCTCGGCGGTCCTGAGCCCGTCCAGACGGGGCATGACGACGTCGAGGGTCACCACGTCGGGCCGAACGTCAAGGACCACGTCCAGGCACTCGGCACCGTCGGCCGCGGTCACGACCTCGAAGCCCTCCAGCTCGAGATTGACCCTGATCAGCTGCCGGATGACCCTGTTGTCGTCCACGACGAGCACCCGGCCGGACACGCCTGACACAACTCGAGAGTAGGTCGAGCCGCTGCCCTGCGTCCGGGTTTTCCCCACTTCCGCCCCACACGGGCGACCCGACCCTCCCAGCCACCCCTAAATACCTGTTCACAGGCACCGCCCCGAAGCTGGTAGTGTTCTACCCGTCGCCGCGAGCAACACCACCGCGACGGACACGCCCCCGTAGCTCAGGGGATAGAGCAACGGCCTCCGGAGCCGTGTGCGCAGGTTCGAATCCTGCCGGGGGCACCTATGTATGAGGTGCCCAAAAGACCCCGCCATCAGCGCTTTCGCTGAGACGGGGTCTTCGCGTATGTGCAGGCGTGTGCGGCCCGGAGCGGCCGTATGCCGGGGGCTGTGGACGAGGCGTGGACGGGATCTTGGGACGTAAGCGCAGGTCATACCCGGCCCTCCCCAAGGCCCCGGACAGGTCCAGGGGGCCTTGGGGGGACCGCCTTGAGCATGTCACTCGCACCAACAGAACCTCGACGGGGAAGTCCCTCAGCCGGTGGCTTTGGCGATGATGCGGTCCATCTCCTCCCGGCCGAAGGCTCGCAGGGTCGTGCTACGGACGTTGCCCAACGCGCCAACCTGTAGGAGCACCGCGGTGGCAGTCTCGTCGTCGGGCGCCTCCACGACAGCCACGATGTCGTACGGGCCGACGGTCCAGAAGAGGTTCAGGACCTTAACCCCGAGCTTCTGAGCCGCTGCCGTGAAGGCTTCGGCGCGTTGCGGGGTGTCCTTGTAGCCGCGGACTCCCTGGTCGGTCCAGTTCAGCAGCGCAACAAACGTCGGCATGATCCTTTACCCCTGTAAGTAGACGCAACTAGTCGTGGTCAACTCTGGGCATCATGCGCGTAATGCGCATGATGGGCGCCTCTGAACGAGTGATGGAAGCCGGCCTTACTTCATGGCCCGGCCCGACCTACACCCCGGAGCCACCGGCGCGGAATTCCTGAGGACAGGCACGCCCCTCTCAGCCAAGGCATGCCGATGCGCCCCCGGAACAAGTCCGGGGGCATCGGGGCTACCGTCGTCTGCGATCACTCGTACTCGCGCAACAGATCCTCAATACGCCGGTTGGCGACGTCTTGCCGTCCGTCGAGGCACTTGGCGTAGCGGGTCAGCAAAACCTCCACGCTGTTGCCGGCGCGCTCGGCCACCTCAGTAGGGTCGACACCGGCGTTGAGCCATGTCGACAGCGCCGAGTGCCGGAGGTCGTACGGTCGGCTCGCAAGCGGCGAGGCCGCCGCGGCGGGCGGAAGCGCGAGGAGTCGGGCTTCCTGCCACACCCGGTAGTAGGTCGAGGACGGGACGACCAAGCCCTTCTCGCTGAAGAACAGCCGCCCGTCGTCCGCCGTACCGAAGATGGCCAGGTGCTCACGGAGCATGGCGACGAGATGGGGCGGGATAGGCACCCGCCTGACGTCCTCGGTCGGCCGGTTCTTCAGCCCGCGGTCGTCGTGTGTCTCCCCCGCGTCGGTCCACTGCTTGCCGACAGACGGACGGGTCCGGTGGAGCAGCGCCGAACCCCAGCCGTGTCGGGCAGGTTAAGGTCTGTCTCGACCAGGCCGACCGCTTCCGCCGGCCGGAGCCCGCCGGAGTACATGGCGGAAAATAGGCCCACCAGTCGACGGCCACGGGCACGCCGGTACCCGCCCACATAGGAAACCGCCGCCAGGAGATTCCGCGCCTGCTCCGGGTTGGCAACCACGCGCGGATCGACCTGGTTAGAGACCGGGGCCGCGCGTCGCCGCCCGCCCGCGCCCGCAAGGGGGCGAAAACCAGGCCGGGGCTGGGGTAAGAAGGCGATGTATGCCGGGGTCCATGGACGAGGCTGGACGGCGTCTTGTGACATCACCGCAGGTGAGCTGCTGAAAACGGCGAGGCCCCTCGACAGGTTGCCACAGGCCCAAGACTGCCGATCTCCGAGCTCATCCCGAGGCACTTCGCGCAAAGGATCGGCAAGATCGCACACTGGTGCCGACGCACCCGGCCACTTTCGCCGAGCTGGCACTCACCGCGAGCCGGAGTGCCAAAAGTCGTACGTGAGCTGTTACTCCGTCGTCAGACTGTTCAGCTCACACAGCGTCCGGTGGTAACGCAGGTATGCCTCATCGATCCGATGGCCGGTGTGTCGGCGAAGTTGCCCCAGCGGCTCGCCCCCATGGGCCTTCCTCACGATGCCGTCAACATCGACGTAGATCTCCAGACCGTCGAACAGGACGTGGTGATTGGGACACAGGCACAGCAGGTTCTGCAGTTCATCCGGACCGTCATGTGGAGTTCCGAGGCCGCGTATGTGAGCAGCCTCGCTATAAGGCCTGTGCTTGTACTGCAGGCGGGTGCCGCACACCTGGCAGGCGTGGCCGTGCAGTTCCTTGACCCGATTCGCGATCGCCGCATCGCGGATCAGCCGTGAGGAGGTCGACTCCCGCCGCGCAGTCGGACCAGTCGCCCTCTTCTCATCGGCGGCCTCTTGACCGCAGCCGTCCTCGCTGTCATCCAGCAGGCCGTCGGCGGTCGCGTATCCGGCGAGGCCTACCCGGCTGAGCAACTCGCGCTGATCGACGTCGTCAAGATAGGTGCTGCACAGCTTGACCACGGCTTCCAGTCGGGTCAGAGGATTCTGCAGCGTTTCGGCGGCTGCGTGAGGGAGGCCTGCGACAGGTTGGACCTTGTTGAAGATTCCCGGTTGCGGCATGGAGCTGGCATCGCTTTCTATCCCATGCACCTCCCACAAGTCACTGCCCTTCAGGTGCCAGAAGGGGTATTCGGGAGTGACCTTGGAACCGGGCAATCCAAATTCGGCTAGGAGTGGACTGACCTCCGCGCGGAAGCAGGACCACGGAGCCAGCCGCGGCTTGCCGGCTGCTAGCCGAGAGACCGCCCAAAGCAAAGCCAGTGGCTGGTGACGGCTAGGGGCTTTGCTCCCTGGATGATGGTGAGTGTTGAGAGAGCCGATCCGGTCTAGCAACTCCGCTGAGGTCAGTTGTGTGGCCGAAGGTGTTGCCGGAGGCAGGGCAGTAACCAGTTGGCGCCTATCCGGAAAGTACCGGACGACATGGCGGTAGGCCTCGGCGGACCGCAGGGTGAGGCTCCGTAGAGGTGCGGGGACGTTCAGGCTCTGCAGTACTGGAGCTGCAGGAACGCGAGTGGGAAACTCCTCGACATCTCCCAACGCCATGATGTGTTCCCAGGTGGCGTTGCCCTCGTCGGTCCCCCAGACCGCCTGCGCCACGAGCGAGCTGTTGAAGAGGTGGAGAATGCGGGCGCGAGCGATGAAGTGGTTCTCTGCATAGAAGAACACGTCGTCGCCAACGCGCCGGTTGCGCAGAGCTTTTGCTTTTTCATTGTTTACTTGCGTGGTGGGGGTGGAGCCCCAAAGTCGAGCCATCCCGTCCGGGTACAAGGCGGCAAGCGCATCCGCCTGCCCGCCGAGTACGTCCTTGATACCTGCGATCGAGATGCCCTGTCGTACGGACCTGGCGAAGTTTTGCGGGCCGCGGTCCCGGGTCCCGCCGCGAGGCTGGAGAACCAGTTGTGGTGCCACCTGCTGCGGCCCATCCGTGACGGCGGTCCCGTCCTCCACAGTGAAGCCGAGCGCGCGCAGACGGTGCGCCACCGTACGCGCCCCACCACTGAAGCCATCAGCCGGCAGCAGGTCGCCGACCGAGTAGAGGTGCGCTACGCCTGCGATGGCCTTCGAGTCGTAGCGGCTTCCATCCAACACCAGCTCATACGCCATGGCTCGACCGAAGCCGTACCGGCGGCGAAAGGTCTCGCGTCCGAGGTACTGACACTCCTCGACGGCAGCCAGCACCCCTGCACGCGTCACATCCCCAAGTCCCATACACAGGAGGCTAGTAGGAAAATATGACACCGAATGAATCGCGTTGAACTACAGGGATCCCCTGCTCTGTAGTTACCCGAACCACCGGCACCCAATGCTGCAGCTTGACAGGAGGGAAGGGGCAGCGGAGTGCATGAACCCCTGCGCGTGCCTGCGCTCCCGCTCGCCCTCGAACCGCCTGGTCCACTCGACGAAGCCGCCCGTCTGCACCCCGCCCCCCTCCCCGGAGACACGGCCACCGTGCCCCCGGGGAGGGATGACGCCGACGGGCCTCGAACCGTTCCCGGGGAGGGGCGCGTCAGCCGAGGCGGGTGAGCTTCTGGGTGAAGGAGGGCTCGGTGAGGTCGGCTTGGAGAGCGACCGGTACGCGGTCCGGGCCGGCTCCGGTGCCGATCGTGAGCTCGCCGATCACCGTGCCCGCTTCGGCCGTGTGCGGGATGGCCTTGCCGGCGTTCCGGAAGGCGAGGTTCAGCTTCTGGCCGGGGACGCCCACGGCCTTGAGGTCCTTGGTGGCGACAACCGGGGTACGGCCGCCGAGGCGGTCTTCGACGTGGCCGACGACCTGGCCCTTCTTCACCACGGTGGCGGAGGTGAGGGCCTCGCGTACGGCCTGGATGACTCGCTTGCTGTTGTCCTGCACCAGGACCAGGCTGTTGGCGCCGTTGGGGTCGGGACCGGTGACGTGCTGGTCCATCATCGTGCCGAGGACCAGCCGGTCCTTGCCGTCGACGGTCTTGTAGGCCGCCCACGACAGCGTGCCGCCTGCCGGGGTGTTGGAGCCGGTCTTGATGCCCCTGACGCTCAGTCCCGCCGTGAGGAGCCCGTTGTTGTTATAAATACGTCCGATACCCGGGATGTCGGCGTTGGGCATGGCGACGATGGCGCGGAAGGCATCGAATTTCATGACCGCTTCGGCCAGCTTGAGCTGGTCGACAGCGGTACTGACGGTCTTCTTGTCCAAACCGCTCGGGTCGGTGTAGGTGCTGTTCTTCATGCCGAGGGATTTCGCGGCGTCGTTCATTTTCTTGACGAAAGCCGTCTCGTCCTGGGCGCCCGTGTCCCAACGGGCGAGCAGCCGGCCGATGTTGTTGCCCGACGGAATCATCAGCATCTTCAGCATGTCCTGCTGGCTGAACGCCTGGCCGATCTTGAGCCCCTCGATGCGCGACTCGCTCTCCGACTTGCCCTCATCCACGGCCTGGGCGTCGACCTTGATCAGCGGGCCCTTCTCGTTCTTCTTGAGAGGGTGATCGCGGAGGATGACATAAGCCGTCATGATCTTGGCGACACTCGCGGTGGGGACAGGCTTCTCCTCCCCGAACGTCCCAAGGCTCCCCGAGCCGACGACCGTCACGGCGGCCTGTCCCTTTTCGGGCCACGGGAGGGTCACCCTGCTGCCCTCGAAAGTGAACGAGGACGCCGCCTCGCCGAGGGCGAGGGTCGGCTCCGGGAGCGGGCGGAGCATCTGTACGGCCAGGGCGACGAGCCCCAGGAGCGCCACGAGCGGGGTCCAGATCTTCACCCGGCGTGCGATGGTGCGCGGCAAGGACGGGGGCGGCGGCGGAGTGTTGGTCAGCTGCGCCAGCAGGTCGAGCGGGGGCGGCGCCTCCTCGTCTGCGGTCCGAGACGGAGACGGGGACGGAGGAGGAGGAGGGGGGGTGGGTGTGCTGGGCGGAGGCGGGGTGGGTGTGCTGGGCGGAGGCGGGGAGGGGGTCCTGGCTGGAGGCGGGGGCGGGGGCGGTGTGCTGGGTGAAGCCTCGGACGGCGGGTTGGGGGAAGCCTCGGAGGGTGCGTTGGGCGCGGCCTCGGGCCGTGTGCTCGGCGGACCCTCGGGCCGTGTGCTGGGCTTTGCCTCGGGCTCTGTGGTGGACTCGGTCCCGGCCTCGTTCGGCTGCCCGGTTTCGTCGGGTTCGTCGGCCTGGGCGGTCTCCTCGGTCCGTTCGGACTCTACGGCTTCGTCCGGCCGGTCCGCCTCGGCTGCTTGCTCCGTCTCGGCGGGCCTGTCGGCCGGGTCCGCCTCGTCGGGGCCGTCCGCCGGGTCGGGGGCGGGCTCGGGCTCGGCCGGGGGTGGGAGTTCGCGGGTTTCGGCGTCTTCGGGTGGGGGCGCGAACTCCAAAGTGGTGGCCGACGACTCCGTTTCGTCGCCGGTTGCATTGCCGGACGTTTCTGTCGGCGAGTCCTTCAGCTCGGGTGCGTCCGGGGAGCCGCCCGCCATTCTTTTCTCCTTCATGCGCCGCAAATGCCACTTCGTTCGAGCACCGGGATTCCGGCCCATGGGGAGACGTCAGCCCGCCGTGCGCGGTTCCTCGGGTTCGCCGGCTCTCGCCGCAGCAGGTCCACGACGCTCTTCCTCGTCGCGGAGTGGGCGTAGGGGCGGCCGCTTTCGGCGAGGATGCGCCGGGCGGTGCGGCGGGTGAGCCGGGTGCGGTCGACCCGCTCGGCTGAACGCGGGGCGGGGGCCGGGAGTCAGGAGGCGCGTTTGCGTGGTGAGGCTTTCTTGGTGGTGGACTTCTTCGCGGTGGTCTTCTTCTCGGCCGCCTTGCCGCTCGCGGCCGTCTTCGAGGTGGACTTGCGGGCCGGGGCGGCCTTCTTGGCGGCCGATTTGGCCGTGGACTTCTTGGCGCCGCTTTCCTTGGGCGCGGCGCGGGCGGGGGTCTTCTTGCGGCCCGGGAGTTCGTGCACGGACGCCTCCGGCTCGCCCTCGCCGCGGGCCTCGCGGGCAGCGCGGACGCTGCTCTCCAGCGCGGCCATCAGGTCGATGACCTGACCGCCGGCCTTCTCCTCCTTCGGCGCGGCGACCTCGGCGCCCTCCGCCTTGGCGGCGATCATTTCCTCCACCGCCGCCCGGTAGTCGTCGTGCAGGGTCTCGATGTCGACCTCGCCGAGCGTGTCCATCAGGGCGTCCGCCAGGTCCAGTTCGGCCTCGCGGACGGTCACGGAGGTGTCCGGGGCCACGCCCTCGGCACTGCGGATCTCGTCCGGCCACAGCAGTCCGTGCATGGCGATCACGTCGTCGACGACCCGCAGCATTCCCAGCCGCTCGCGCCCGCGCAGCGCGAACTTGGCGATGGCGACGCGGTCGCTGCGCTTGAGTGCCTCGCGCAGCAGCGTGTAGGGCTTCGCGGCCGGCACACCGTTCGCCGACAGGTAGTACGCCGCGTCGATCTGGAGCGGGTCGATCTGCGACGCCGGTACGAAGGCGACGATCTCGATCGTCTTGGCGGTCGGCAGCGGCAGCGAGGCCAGGTCCTCGTCGGTGATCGGGATCATGGTCCCGTCGGCCTCTTCGTACGCCTTGCCGATCTCGTCGGACGACACCTCCTCGCCGTCCAGCTCGCACACCTTGCGGTAGCGGATCCGGCCGCCGTCCTCCGTGTGGATCTGCCGGAAGGAGATGGACCGGTTCTCGGTCGCGTTCACCAGCTTGATAGGGATGCTCACCAGACCGAACGAGATGGCGCCATTCCAAATGGATCGCACGATTCATCCCTTTCGTCCCGATTCGTGGGATTCTCATCGTATGACGCCGATCACGGAGGTGGAGGGGCGGCGCCTGGCGCTCAGCAACCTGGAGAAGGTCATCCATCCCGTCACCGGGACGACCAAGGGCGAGATCCTGCACTACTACGCCACCGCCGCCCCCTACCTCCTCCCCCACCTCCTGGGCCGCCCCCTGTCCTTCCTCCGCTATCCCGACGGCCCCGACGGGCAGCTCTTCTTCACCAAGAACCCGCCGCCCGGCACACCCTCCTGGGTGAAAACCGTCTCCGTCCCCCGATCGGAGGACAAGTACGCCCGCCAGGTGATCGTCCAGGACCTCCCCTCGCTGATGTGGGCGGCGAACCTGGTCGTGGAGTTCCACACCCCCCAGTGGCTGGCCGACGCCCCCGCCCTCGCCGACCGGCTCGTCCTGGACCTCGACCCCGGGGCGCCCGCCACCGTCGTGGAGTGCTGCCGGGTCGCGCTCTGGCTGCGGGAGCGCCTCGCCGAGGACGGCCTGGAGGCGTACGCGAAGACGTCCGGCGCCAAGGGCCTGCACCTGTACGTACCGCTGGAGCCGGCGCCCTCGGAGCAGGTCCAGGCGTACGCGAAGCAGCTCGCCGTCGAGGCGGAGGCCAAGCTTCCGGCGCTGGTCGTGCACCGGATGACCAAGGCCCTGCGTCCCGGCAAGGTGTTCGTCGACCACAGCCAGAACAACGCCGCCAAGACCACCGCCGCCCCCTACACGCTGCGCGCCCGCCGCGAACCGGCCGTCTCGGCGCCCGTGACCTGGGAGGAGGTCGAGGCCTGCGGCAACCCCGCGCAGCTGGTCTTCCTCATGGCGGACATGGCGCCCCGCCTCCAGGACTACGGCGACCTGCTGGCGCCGCTGCTGGACCCGGACGAGGCGGGGCCGCTGCCGTGATGCTGAAACCCCCGCTGAAGGTGGCCCTCGCACAGACGGTGGGCACGTTGCCGCGCGAGGCGGGACTGGCGTACGAACCCAAGTTCGACGGCCACCGGATGGTGATCTTCCGCGAGGGGGACGGGGTGGTCCTCCAGGCCCGCTCGGGACGGATCGTGACCGCCGCGTTCCCCGATCTGGCGGCGGCCGCACGGCAGTTGCCGGACGGCACGGTGCTGGACGGCGAGGTGGTCGTCTGGCGGGAGGGCCGGATCGACTTCGCCGCCGTCCAGGGCCGGGCCGCCGCCACCCCCGGCCGGGCACCCGGGCTCGCGGCGCGGCTGCCCGCCTCGTACGCGGCGTTCGACGTGCTCGCGTCGGGCGGCGAGGACCTCCGCCCCCGGCGGTACACGGTGCGCCGGGAACGGCTGGTGGAGCTGCTCGCGGAGCTCGGCCCGCCGATCCAGCCCGTACCCATGACGACCGACCCGGAGCTGGCCGCGACCTGGTACGACACGCTGCCCGACATCGGCGTGGAGGGCCTGGTCGTCAAGCGCCTGGACCAGCCGTACAAGGCGGGCACGCGCGCGTGGCGCAAGTTGCGGCACACCGACACCCGGGACGCGGTGGTGGTCGGGTTCACCGGCGCCCGGCGGCGGCCCGCCTCTCTGGTGCTGGTCCTCCCGGACGACGACACCCCGGTCGTCTCCAGCCCGCTGCCGCCCGCGCTGCGCGCCCGCGCGGGCGCCGCGCTCGCCGCACTGTCCCCGGGCGAGCGGGTCCTGGCGGGGAAAGGCACGGGCGGGGAAGGGACGGGTGGGGACGGGACGGGTGGGGAAGGGACGGGTGGGGACGGCAGGGGCGGGAAAGGCGCGGGCGCGGAAAGCGTGGGCGACGCGGGCGCGGGCGGGGAAGGCACACAGGGCGCGGGACCGCAGGGCACCGCCATGGCGGTCGGCATCGGCGAAGTGCCCTACGTCCCCGTACCGCCCGAGCTGACCGCCGAGGTCGCCACCGGCACGACCCGGCACACGGTGACGACGGTGCTACGGCTGAAGGACTAGACCGTCAGCCAGGTGCGGCGGTCGCGGGCCGTCGCGTAGAGGGACTCGACGTCCGCCGGTTTCAGTACACCCCCGAGACGCGCCAGGGACGGGATCTCGCCGTCCCCCAGCACCCGTACGCCGTCGAGGCCGGGCGGCACCTCCAGGCGGCCCGGATCGGCGACCGCGAGGACCGGGCGCACGCCCGTGGCCAGGGCGTGAGCGGCCCGCTCGGCGTGACGGCGGACCCACCGCAGGTGCGGCTCCGGGTCCGCGCGGCCCACCGCGACCACCGGGTCGGCGATCCGGACCCGCCGGCCGCGCGCCGCCAGGGTTCGGACCGCCAGCACGCCGGCCGGGCCGATCGCCAGGTGGTCGATCAGGGCCGCGCCCGGCAGGGGCACACAGTGCAGGACCCGCCAGCCCGCCGTGTCCAGCCGGTCGAGGGCGTCACCGACGCGCTGTCGGGCGGCCAGCTCGACGAGGCGCGGGTCCTGTCGCCCGAAGCGGCGCCGGGAGACACCCTCGAGCGTGCCGTGCAGGGCTTCGCCGGGGCGGTTCGGAGCGAGGTCGTCGTCGGGGTGGAGCGTGAGACGGGCCAGGTCGGAGGCGGTGGGCACGGGTGGCGGGCCGACGGTGACCTCGCCGGTGACGTAGGGCGCGAGCGCGGCCAGCACCTCGTCCTCGTACGCCTCGGACAGCAGGCTGATCCGGCCGCTGCGCCGGTCGTACCAGGCGATGTCCCGGCCGTTCGGCAGGCTGACCCACAGCCGGTCGCCGCCGCGGCCGGCCGGTGTGACGCGCAGTGCGGTCATGCCCCATCACCCCCAACGCCCATGGGAACAGCCGTGCCCCTCGGGGGCAAGAGAAGGGCGGGAGACGGTCGGGAGCGAGATGGAAGCAGGACGGAAGGAGGACCGAAGCGGGACGGAAGCGACGCGTGGGACGGGCCGGAAAGGGCCCCTGGAGGGGGACGGGGCGTGTCCGATTGCCGGGGCATGGCGCCCGGTGGTGTGGTGCACTATTGCCCCCAAGTGCAGTGTTCGCGGGGAGGGACGGCATGTTCACGGGGATCGACGAGGTCGACTGGGCCTCGCTGGGTCATGCCTACGGTCCGGCTGACGACGTACCCGAGCTGCTGCGCGGGCTCGCCTCTCCCGATCCGGCGGAGCGGGAGGTCGCCCTGGACGCCATGTACGGCGCGGTGCACCACCAGGGCGATGTGTACGACTCGACGCTCGCCTGCATCCCCTTCCTGCTGGAGCTCGTGGCCACCCCCGAGGTGCAGGACCGCGGCTGCATCGTGGAACTGCTGACCAGCATCGGCGGCATCGACCTGGGCGGCGACGACGAGCTGGACGAACTGGACCCGGAGGACGAGGAGTTCGAGGACGCGGCCAACTACGCGATGGCGGCCGCGGCCGTCGCCGCCGGGGCGGACGTGTTCCTCACCCTCGTCGGCGACGAGGACCGGGAAGTGCGGCTCGCGGCACCGGGCGCGCTCGCCTCGCTGCACGGGGACCCCGCGCGGGTGCTGGCCCTCCTGAGGGAGCGGCTGACCGTCGAGACGGACACCGAGGTGCGGCTCGCGCTGGTGGAGGCGGTGGGCCGGATCGCCCTGCGGTACGAGTCGCTGCGCGACGAGATCGTCGACTGGCTCGGCTGGCTCATGGGCGCCGCCCAGGACCCCGCCCTGCGCCTGGCGGCCCTCGCCCAGCTGGCCCGGTGCTCCCCCGCGCGGCTCCCCGGCGACGTCGTCGAGACCGTGACGGACCTGCTGGAACAGCTGCGGCGGGCACCGGGGCGGGGCGGGCGTCCCGATCCGGTGGGCGGGCCCGCGGGCGCGGCCGGCCTCCCGGACCTGACCGACCTGACGGTCCTGGCGGAACTGGCCGACCTGCCCGACGCGCTGGAGCTGCCCGAGGCGCTGGGGCTGCCCGACGTCCCGGAGCTGACCGACGTCCCGGAGCTGTTCGAACCGCGGCCCGGTGGGCCCATCCTGGTGGGCCAGCTGCGGGAGCTGCGCGAGGAGCAGCGTGCCGGGCGCGGCTCGGCGTGGGCCGACGACCTGTTGCGGACCCTGCACAGCGCCCTCGACGACCGGGTCGAGGACCGGATCGCGCTGGTCACCGCCCAGTTGCAGAGCCCCGACTGGGGCCAGCGGGCGGACGCGGTGTGGATGTGCGGCGGCCTGGTGCGGACGTGGCGGGGGGCGTACGACGAGGTGGTGCGGCTCGTCGGGGCGCAGCTCGCCGACCCCGAGCCCCGGCTGCGGGAGGCCGCCGTCGCGTGGCTGGAGGGCCTGTTCGAGGTGGCCCGCCCGGCGGCGGACGCGCTGGCGGCCAGGGTGGCGGCCGACCCGGCCCCCTGGGCGCCGGAGCGGGTGGGTGGCCGCTTCGGGATGGGCAACGCCCTACTGGCCCTCACCCGTACCGGTGATGCGCGGGCGGTGCCGGCGCTGGCCCGGGCCCTGGAACAGCCCGATCTGGACAGCCGGCTCGGCTACGCCATCACGCACCTGCGCGAGGGCGGCGCCCCGCTGGTGCCCGCGCTGCGGCACCGGCTCGGCGCCCTGCCGCTGGACGAGGAGCTCAGCGAGGCGGCGGGGCCGCTGCTGCTGGCGTTGGCGCACCTGGGTGCGGCGGAGGCGCTGCCGGAAGTGCTGCGGGTGCTGCGCGGGGCGCCCGCGTTCCGCCGGGAGTGGGTGGTGGAGTCGTCGCTGCGGGCGCTGACCGCGTTCGGACCGGCGGCGGGTGAGGCGTCGGGCGACCTGCGGGCGCTGCTGGACGACTGCTCGGTGGCGGTGGCGACGTCGGCTGCCCGTGCGCTGTGGGCGGTGGAGGGCGACGCCGGTGCCGTACTGCCACGGCTGCGGGCCCTGCTGGTGGCGCCGGACGCCGCGCACCGGCGGGAGGCGGCGTGGGCGGTCGCCGCGATGGGGCGGGCCGGCGAGGCGGTGGCGCCGGAGCTGCGGGCGTGCCTGGGCGCGCCCGGGGTGTGGCTGCGGGTGGACGCGGCCGTGGCGTTGTGCCGGGTCACCGGGGACGTGCGGGACGCCCTGCCGGTGCTGGTGGGAGCCTGGAAGGAGAACCGGCACACGCGGGTGGAGATCGCCGGGTGCCTCGCGGAGCTGGGTACCGTCCCGGCGGAAGCGGCTCCGCTGCTGGCGGCGGAGCTGGCCCGCTCGCGCCGGCACAACGTGTCGGAGGGCACCTCGGGCGAGCACGACGTCCACCACGACGAGAAGCTGCTGGCGCTGTGCCGGCGGGCGATGGGCCACTCCGGAGAGGAGACCGCCGGATGATCATCTTCGGGACGAAGGGGTACCTCCAGCAACTGGCGATGCTGACGCTGGTGTGCGGCCGGTGCGGCAACCCGGCCGCACACGCGCTGCGGAAGAGGACCACCAAGTTCACGCTGTTCTTCGTGCCGCTGTTCCCGGTGTCGACGTCGTACGCGACGCAGTGCACCTTCTGCGGCGCGCAGGAGCGGCTCACGCGGGAACAGGCCGACCGGATGTTGTCGGGAGGCACGCGGGTACGGTGACGGCTCGCGCGCTGCGGGGCCGGGAGTTGCGGTGTGGGGCCGGGGGACGCGGGTGCCGGGCCGGCGGATGCGGTGCGGGACCCGGGGGACGCGGTGCGGGGCCGGCAGGGGGACGCGGTGCGGGGCCGGCAGGGGGACGCGGGTGACGTGCTCCGGGGCGGGTCGACAAAAAGGACTTCCGTACGAATAGGGTTTACGGGAAGCCCGACCGTCCCGCCTCCGGCACCGCGCCAGTCAGGAGCACCGTGAGCCCGCACCGCCCGGCCGTGTACGCGGCGCTGCTGCTGTCCGGCACGGTGGTGTCCGCCCTGCTGCTGTCCGGCTGTGGTGACGCGGGCGAGCTGCGGAGCGCGGGCCCCACACCGACGGCGGTCGGCCCGGTCCGGCTGTGGCCCGGCATGCCGCCGGTCACCGCGCCCCCGTACGACTACGGCGAGAGCGACACCGCGCGGGTCCCGCGCGTCAAGGCCCCCGGCGACGACGTGCACAAGGTCGATCCGGTCGCGGTCGTGCAGGCCGAGGTGGCGGCGCACCCGGACGAGTACAGCGGTCCTGACGGCATGTACCAGGAGACGGCCGAGCAGATCCGGGAATGCAGGACCGAGCCGCGGCGGTGCCCGGTGATGACGCCGTACTACCGGGACCTCACCGGGGACGGCAGGGACGAAATGGTCGTCGGCATCCGCATGCCCGACCAGCAGACCGGCTTGCGCGTGTACATGCCCGAGAAGGGCGGCCTGACGCGGATCATGTCCACCGTCGACCAGGTCGTGGGCGTCCAGCTCGCGGGCAAGGACCTGGTCGTCCGGGTGGTCTCCGCGGGCATCCCCGGATACGAGTACCGCACGGCGTGGTCGTGGGACGCCCAGCAGCACGCGATGCTTCCCACGCGGGACGAGATCATCCGGGTGAAGCCCGTCCCGCCGAAGCAGGCCTCCCCGTCCCCCTCGGACGGTGCGTGATGCGGCGCCCCAGACCGCCGGCCTGGATGGCGACACTGACCTGGAAGGCCGGCGTCTTCATCACGGTGATGTGCTGTGCCCTGGCCGCCCTGCTGGGCGCGCTGGTGCACGTGTCCGTGACCCGGCAAACGGTGGACACCGCGCGGGAGAAGGCGCTGGAGCGGCTGGAGGAGGTGACGCGCGCGTACGAGGCGGGCGATCCGTTGCCGCCGTACGCGGGCGTCGACCCGGACGGCATGCCGTCCCCGCTGCGGGCGTTGGCGCTCCGGGGCGAGCACGGCACGGTCGTGGCCGACGACCCCGCGGGCCGGCCCACCATGTGGGCGGCGGGGCCCGCCGACGGCCGGGCGCTGGCGGTGCGGGTGGACTACTCGCTGAGCGCGAGCACCATCAGCGGGCTCGACAAGGCGATCGTCGGTTCCTCGGTGCTGGCGATCGGGGCGACGCTGCTGGTGGGGTCGTTCGCGGTGACCCGCGTGACACGGCGGCTGCACCTGACGGCGCAGGTGGCGCGGCGGATCAGCGCGGGTGACCTGGACGCGCGCGTCAATGACCCGCGTACGAAGGACCCCGCGCATCCGGAGGACGAGGTCGCGACCGTGTCGGGGGCGCTGGACACGATGGCGTCCAGTCTCCAGGGCAAGCTGCAGAGCGAGCAGCGCTTCACGGCGGACGTGGCGCACGAGCTGCGCACACCGCTGACGGGGCTGTCGGCGGCGGCCGAGCTGCTGCCGCCCGGCCGGCCCGCGGAGCTGGTGCGGGACCGGGTGAAGGCGATGCGGGCACTGACGGAGGACCTGCTGGAGATCTCCCGGTTGGACACGCGCACCGAGAAGGTCGACCTCGACGTGCACGAGCTCGGGCCGCTGGCGGAGCGCGTGGTGCGGGCGTCGGCCACGGACACGGAGGTACGGATCGTCCGGGACGCGCGCGTCGAGACGGACAAGCGGCGGCTGGAGCGGGTGCTGGGCAATCTGGTGACCAACGCCCACAAGCACGGCCGTCCGCCGGTCGCCCTGACGGTGGACGGTCCGGTGGTGACCGTCCGCGACCACGGGCCGGGGTATCCGGAGTACCTCCTGGAGCACGGGCCGCAGCGGTTCCGCACGGAGAGCGGCAGCAAGGGCCACGGACTGGGGCTGACGATCGCGGCGGGCCAGGCGTCGGTCATCGGCGCGGAGCTGCGCTTCACCAACGCGCCCGGGGGCGGCGCCGAGGCCCGCCTGACGCTCCCGGAGTACGCGCCCGACTCCGGTACACCGTCCCCTGCCGACGACGGCGCCGCCGATACCTCGTAACGACGCGCCTTGCGTGCCCACCCCGTTGCGGACGCGCCCCTCGGCCCGTTGTGGGCAGTCGTCCCGCAGGGCGGTGGGAAGCCGAGCGGTGGTGCGTGCCCGGTCGCTGCCGGGCGGTGGACGGCGCGGGCGGGTGGGTGGTGTGTTCCCGGTCGCGGGCGCGAGGTGGACAGCGCGGGCGGGTGGGGTGGTGTGTGCCCGGGCGCGGACGGGCGGTGGACTGCCGGTGGGGTGGGGGCGGGGCCCCTCCGGGCTCGTCTCCTCGGGGTCGGCGGCCTTGGGTTCGTCCGACGGGGAGCCCGTCGGACGCCGCCGACCCCTGCGGGGACGACCCTGCACGGCCCCGCCCCGGCCGTCGGTCGACTGCGGACCGTGTCAGGTGCGACATAACGGATATATGCCGCGCCACTTGCTACGTTGCCTGGCATGACCGCAACGAGGAACCACAGGCGCCGGGGGGTGGAGCTGTCCCTCCTCATCGGGGCCGTCCTCATCGCCGTGTACGGGTACGTCGGCGTCGGTCTCGCCAGGAGCGGCGCCGTGCCGCCGGACGCCGCCGCGTACGGGGCCGGGCTCGGGCTGCTGGCGCTGCTCGCCCATCTCGCCGTGCGGTACCGCGCCCCGTACGCCGATCCCCTGCTCCTCCCCATCGCGGTGCTGCTCAACGGCCTCGGCCTGGTGCTCATCTACCGCCTCGACCTGGAGACCCCCGCCGATCACGCCGCGCCCACCCAACTGGTGTGGTCCACCCTCGGCGTCGCGCTCTTCATCGCGGTGGTCGTCCTGCTCCGCGACCACCGGACCCTGCAGGGCTACGCGTACGTGTCCGTCGCCGCCGCTCTGCTGTTGCTGCTGGTGCCGATCTTCTTCCCCGCCGTCAACGGCGCCAAAATCTGGATCCGGATCGGCGGATTCTCGTTCCAGCCGGGCGAGTTCGCCAAGATCCTGCTCGCCGTCTTCTTCGCCGCGTACCTCGCCGCCAACCGGCACGCCCTCGCCCACACCGGCCGCCGCGTGTGGGGCGTGCAGTTGCCCACCGGCCGGGTGCTCGGGCCGATCGTGGCGATCTGGCTGGTCAGCGTGGGGGTCCTCGTGCTGGAGCGCGACCTCGGCACCTCGCTGCTGTTCTTCGGGCTGTTCGTGATCCTGCTGTACGTGGCCACCGGCCGCACCGGCTGGGTCGCCGTCGGGCTGCTGCTGGCCGCGGCGGGGGCGTTCGTGGTGGGCGGGCTCGAACCGCACGTCAACAACCGGGTGGAGGACTGGCTCCACCCGTTCGCCTCCATCGAGGCCGGCAAGGGCCCGGGCCAACTGGCCCAGTCGCTGTTCGCCTTCGCGGCCGGCGGGATGCTCGGTACGGGCCTGGGCCTGGGCGACTCGATCCTGATCGGCTTCGCCGCCAAGTCCGACTTCATCCTGGCCACCGCCGGTGAGGAGTTGGGCCTGGCCGGGCTGACGGCCATCTTCCTGCTGTACGCCCTGCTCGTGGCCCGCGGTTTCCGAACCGGGCTCGCGCTGCGGGATCCGTTCGGCCGGCTCCTCGCCACCGGTCTCGCCTCGATCCCCGCCCTGCAGGTGTTCGTCATCGCGGGCGGTGTGATGGGCCTGATCCCGCTGACCGGCATGGCCATGCCGTTCCTCGCACAGGGCGGATCGTCGGTCGTCACCAACTGGATCATCGTGGCGCTCCTGATCCGCGTCAGCGACTCCGCCCGCGCGCCCGAACCGGAGGGTGTCGAGCCCGGTGCCATCCTCCCCGTCGTGACGGAGGCCCTTTGATCCCCTGCATCCGGCACGCCGCCGTCGTGTGCCTGCTCCTGCTCGCCGCCCTCCTGGTCAACGCCGCTCGCGTCCAGCTCTTCGAGGCACCGTCGCTGGATGCCAACCCGGCCAACCGGCGGACGGTCATGGCCCGTTACGCCGAGCCGCGCGGTGACATCGTCGTCGACGGCACGCCCGTCACGGGCTCCAGGGACACCGGGGAGCAACTGCGCCACGAGCGCACGTACACCGACGGCCCGCTGTACGCCCCGGTGACCGGGCACGCCTCGCAGACGTACGGCACCACCCTCCTGGAGCACACCGAGGACCCCGTGCTGTCCGGTACGAGCCCCATGCTCGCGCCCTTCCCCTTCTGGCACGACCTCAGCCGCACCCGGCCGCCGGGCGGCCACGTGGTCACCACCATCCGTGAGCCGCTGCAACGCGTCGCGTACGAAGGACTCGACGGCAGGCGCGGCGCGGTCGCCGCCATCGAGCCGTCCAGCGGCCGCGTCCTGGCGCTGGTGAGCAGCCCCTCGTACGACCCCGGTCTGCTGTCCGGCACCGGCCACCGGGTGGCCGCGGCCTGGCGGAGGCTCAACGCGGCGCCGGACCAGCCGATGCTCAACCGTGCCCTGCGGCAGACCTATCCGCCCGGCTCCACGTTCAAGATCGTGACCGCGGCGGCGGCGATGGACGCCGGGATCGTGACCGATGTGAACACCCCGACGGACGCGCCCGAACCGTATCTGCTGCCGGGCACGCGGACCGTGCTGCCGAACGAGGCGAAGGGGTGCGGCAACGCCTCGCTGGCGTACGCGATCCGCTGGTCCTGCAACACCGTGATGGCCCACCTCGGGGTGAAGGTGGGGGCGGCCGGGATGCTCGACGCGGTGTCCCGGTTCGGCTTCAACGACACCTCGTTGCGCGTCCCGTCGGCGGTGGCCCGGTCCAACTTCGACACCGAGATGAGCGTGGACCGGCTCGCGCTCTCCGCCATCGGCCAGTACGACACCAGGGCCACCCCGCTGCAGATGGCGATGGTCGCCGCCGCGGTGGCCAACGGCGGGGAGATCGCCCAGCCGCACCTGGTGGAGCGGACGACCACGGCCGACGGCGACACCGTGACGCAGCACGTCCGCCGCACCTACCGGCAGGCGATGCTGCCGCCGACCGCGCTGCGGCTCCAGCAGTTGATGGTGGACGTGGTCGACGGCGGCTCGGGCAGCAAGGCGGCCATCGCGGGCGCGCGGGTCGGCGGGAAGACCGGCACGGCGCAGCACGGTGTGGGGAACATCGGCACGCCGTACGCCTGGTTCATCGGCTGGGCGCAGGCGGAGGGCACGGGCCGGCCGGCGGTGGCGGTGGCGGTGGTCGTGGAGGACGCCTCGGCCAACCGGGAGGACATCAGCGGCGGGGGCAGCGCGGCGCCGATCGCCCGGTCGGTGATGGAGGCGGCGCTGCGGGAGGAGGAGCGGCGCAGCGAGGCCCGTGTCGGGGCGCGGAACGGGGTGGGCGGGCCGTTCCGGCCGTGACCAGGGGCGCACCGGACGGCGCCCCCTCCACGGAGCGGACTAGCCGATCGGCTTGCGCATTTCGGCGCGGACCTTCAGGGTCAGCTCGGCGGCCGCGGCCAGGTCGATGTCCTCGGGCTTCTGGTCGACCGAGGCCGCGTCGACCACGCCGACACCGGCGGCGGTGTTGCCGTCGGCCCAGGCGCACATCGGGAAGGTGACCTCGTTGCCCGCCTCGGTGTTGCTGAGCACCTCGCACTCGACCTTGACGTCCGACCCGGCGGGTGTGACGTCCTTGGCCGGCACCTCGATCGAGGCGTTCTGGGCGGTTCCGGCGCCCTTGAGCAGGCTTCGGCGCTGGACGTCGGGGTTCTTGAGCCTGCCGTGGAACCCGGAGACGACGAGCGCCTTGATCTGGCCGCCCTTCTCGGCGGTGTACTGCGCCACGGCCGCCCCGTCCGTCCGGACACCGGGGTCGTAGCTGTCCTCCAGGACCTTCTTGCCCTCGGTGTCGGACATGTCCTGGGCGAGCGTGTACTCGCCGTCCACCAGCGTCTTGGGGACGGTGAGCTTGTGCGTGGCCGCCGGGAAGGAGGTGCCGCCGCCGGAGCCGTCGACGACCATCATGACGCCGAAGCCGAGGCAGCCGAGCAGGACGAGCGACCCCGCGACGATGCCGATGACCAGCCCGGTGCGCTTCTTGCGCGGCGGCTGCACGCCGTACGGGCCGGGCATCGGGCCGCCGTAGGGGCCGGGCTGCCCGGGGTACTGCTGCGGGACGTGGGGCTGCGGCCCGGGCGGCTGCGCGCCGTACGGGCCGGGCTGCGGGCCGGGGTACCCACCGTACGGGCCGGGCGGCTGCTGGGGCGGAGGCGGCATGCTCATGCCCGCCAGGCTACGTCACGGGGTGAAGCGCCCGATCACGCTCCACCCTCCGCGATGGCCTCCGTCACCTCCGCGACCCGCTCGGCCTCCTCGGCCGCGAAGCGTTCGCGGTCGAGCTGCTCGGCGATCTCCTCGTCCTGGGTCATCAGCAGGTCGAGGTTGGAGTTGCCCAGCTCGAAGACGCCCATGTCCACGTACGCCTTCTGGAGCCGTTCGCCCCACAGGCCGATGTCCTTGACGCACGGGACGATCCGGCTGAACAGCAGCTTGCGGAACAGCTGGAGGAATTCGGACTGCTCGGAGAAGTCCTCCGCCTCCTTCGTGGAGACGCCGAAGTTCTCCAGCACCTCCACGCCGCGCAGCCGGTCGCGCATGAGGTAGCAGCCCTCGATGACGAACTCCTCGCGCTCGCGCAGTTCGGCGTCGGTGAGCTGCTTGTAGTAGTCGCGCAGCGCCATGCGGCCGAAGGCGACGTGCCGGGCCTCGTCCTGCATGACGTACGCCAGTATCTGCTTCGGCAGCGGTTTGTCGGTGGTGTCCCGGATCAGCCCGAACGCGGCGAGCGCGAGGCCCTCGATGAGGACCTGCATGCCGAGGTAGGGCATGTCCCAGCGGGAGTCGCGGAGGGTGTCGCCGAGCAGTCCCTGGAGGCTGTCGTTGATCGGGTACAGCATCCCGACCTTCTCGTGCAGGAAGCGGCCGTAGACCTCGGCGTGCCGGGCCTCGTCCATGGTCTGGGTGGCGGAGTAGAACTTGGCGTCCATGTCGGGGACGGACTCGACGATCCGGGCCGCGCAGATCATCGCGCCCTGCTCGCCGTGGAGGAACTGGCTGAACTGCCAGGAGGCGTAGTGCTTGCGCAGTTCGCCCTTGTCCCTCTCGGTCATCTTGGCCCAGTAGCGCGTTCCGTGGAGGGTCAGCGCCTCGTCGGGGGTGCCGAGGGGGTCGTACGGGTCGACCTCCAGGTCCCAGTCGATGCGCCTGGCGCCGTCCCACTGCTTGTCCTTGCCCTTCTGGTAGAGGGCGAGCAGCCGGTCGCGGCCGTCGTCGTAGTCCCAGTTGAAGCGGGCGGCGCCGGTGGCCGGGACCTGCCAGATGGGGTCTTCCGGATCCTTGGTGTAGAGATCGTGCGTCGACACGGACGGCTCCTTCGCCTGTGCGCTGACGGGTAGTTGGCAGGCTCACACGTTGGTAGACGCCGGGTCAACAAGTCGGGCACAGGGGATTGACGGTCTTGCTGACAGGCAGTCTCATAAGAGCTGACCCCCAGTAACGTCGACCGCGCGAGGTGCCCCGCCGATGACGACCGTGTCCGAACGCGACATACGTCTGCTCCGCGACGCACTCGGCCCGCTCCGGGACCGCGAACAGGTCGCCGAGCGGCTGCTCGAGTCCTCCGCGAAGCACTCCTTCGACCCGGACAAGGAGCTCGACTGGGACGCCCCCGTCGAGGACGGCAAGTGGTTCTGGCCGCCCGAGCTGGTCTCCCTCTACGACACCCCGTTGTGGCGGAAGATGTCCGAGGAGCAGCGGATGGACCTGGCCCGGCACGAGGCCGCCTCGCTCGCCTCCCTCGGCATCTGGTTCGAGATCATCCTGATGCAGCTCCTGGTCCGGCACATCTACGACAAGTCGGTCACCAGCAACCATGTGCGGTACGCGCTCACCGAGATCGCCGACGAGTGCCGCCACTCGATGATGTTCGCCAGGATGATCGAGAAGGGCGGAGCACCCGCGTACCGGGTGCCGCGCGTGTACCACAACATGGCGCGCGTCCTGAAGACCGTGTCGACGACCCCCGGCTCGTTCGCGGCCACGCTGCTCGGTGAGGAGATCCTCGACTGGATGCAGCGCCTCACCTTCCCCGACGAGCGCGTCCAGACCCTGGTGCGCGGCGTGACCCGCATCCACGTGGTGGAGGAGGCCCGGCACGTCCGGTACGCGCGGGAGGAGTTGCGCCGCCAGATGGTCACGGCCCCGCGCTGGGAGCAGGAGTTCACCCGGGTCAGCTGCGGTGAGGCGGCCCGCGTCTTCTCCGTGTGCTTCGTCAACCCGCAGGTGTACGAGAACGTCGGCCTCGACCGGCGCCAGGCGGTCGCCCAGGTGCGGGCGAGCGGCCACCGCCGCGAGGTGATGCAGTCCGGCGCCAGGCGGCTGACGGACTTCCTCGACGACATCGGCGTGCTGCGGGGCGTGGGGCGCAGGCTCTGGAAGAGTTCCGGCCTCCTCGCCTGAAGCCCGGCACCGGGGAGGAGGGGGCGGAGTTACGCTGCGGGCATGACCAGTGCCGCCACGCCCGCACCCGCGTACCGACGGCTCAGCGTCGAGGAGCGCCGTACGCAGCTCCTCGGGGTCGCCCTCTCGCTGTTCGCACACCGGGCGCCGGAGGACGTCTCGCTCGACGACGTCGCCGAGGCGGCCGGTGTCTCGCGCCCGCTCGTGTACCGCTACTTCGCGGGCGGCAAGCAGGAGTTGTACGAGGCCGCGCTGCGTTCGGCCGCCCACGAGCTGGAGCTGTGCTTCGCCGAGCCGCCCGTGGGGCCGCCCACCGAGCGGCTCGCCCGCGTCCTCGACCGGTACCTGGCCTTCGTCGACCAGCACGACGCCGGATTCAGCGCCCTGCTCCAGGGCGGCAGCGTCGCCGAGACCTCCCGTACGACCGCGATCGTCGACGATGTGCGGCGCGCGGCGGCCGAACAGATCCTGGTGCACCTGGGCGTCCCCGACCCGGGGCCGAGGCTGCGGATGATGGTGCGTACATGGATCGCGGCGGTCGAGGCGGCGTCACTCATCTGGCTGGACGAGGACAAGCGGCCGCCCGCCGCCGAGCTGCGTGCCTGGCTGGTCGACCACCTGGTCGCGCTGCTGACGGCGACCGCCGCGACCGACGAGCAGACGGCGGGGGCGGTGTCGGTGCTGCTGTCGCAGGAGACGGCGGAGGGTCCGGTGGGCACCCTGGCGCGCCGGGTGATCCCCGTGGTGAGCGAGGCCGCGCACCTGCTGTGAGCCGGGTGTGAGACTGGGGGCGTGCGAAGCGAGAACACCCCCTTCTACGGCGGTCCCCTGGACGGCCGGGTCCTGCCGGTGCTGACCGGCCCCACCGGTCACCCGCCCAAGTGGTACACGGTGCCCGTCCCGGCCGAGGACGGCGGCCCGCCGACCGTCCACGCCTACCGTCGCGTCCCCTCCGGCTACACCAAGCGCCTCGGGCTCCAGCGCGGCTGGAAGTACGAGTACGCCCCCGAGGGCCGCGAGCGGCGCGAGGTGAAGTGGCCCTGGTCACAGAAGTCGTAGGATCACGGGCATGCGCGCCGCCGCGCCGCCGCGCCGCCAGAGGGGGAGCCTCCGTATGGGATCGTCGTCGCCGCTTCAGCCGATCGGACCGCTGAGGGACGGTGACCCCCGCCGGTGCGGGCCGTACAGCGTCCTCGCGCGTCTGCGGGAGTCGGCGAGCGCGGTGCGGTACCTCGCGCGGGGCGACGACGGTTCGCGGGTGGTCGTCGCCGTGGCGCCTGCGGCGCTCGCGGAACTGCCCGCTTTCCGGCGCCGGTTCGCGGCGGAGGCACGCACGGCCGAGCGGCTGGCCGGGGGCTGGGTGGCGGGGCCGCTGGAGGCCGCCGTCGACGGGCCCGAGCTGTGGACGGCGACGCCCTACGTTCCCGCGCTCACCCTCGGCGAAGCGGTCGCCCTCGCCGGGCCGCTGCCCGAGCGGGCGGTGCGGGTGCTGGGCGCGGGGCTCGCCGAGACGCTGGCGCGGGTCCACGCGACCGGCGCCGTGCTGCACGGGCTCGCTCCCGGCACCGTGCTGCTGGCGGCCGACGGGCCTCGGCTGACCGCGTTCGGCGCGCTGGGCGCGGCCGAGTCGGCCCGGGCCCACGAGGGCGGGCAGTTGTCGGTACGGCTCGGCTACCTCACGCCCGAGCAGGTCGCCGGCCATGAGCCGGGCCCGCCGTCGGACGTCTTCGTGCTCGGACTGCTGCTGGCGTACGCGGCGACCGGTACCCCTCCGCTGGCGGACGCGGAGGCCATCGCGGACGCCGAGCCGGCCCTCGGTGCCGTCCCGGAAGACCTGCGCCCGCTGATCGCCCGGTGCCTCGCCAAGTGCCCGGAGGACCGCCCCGCGGCCGGGGAGGCCGCTGCGGCCCTGGCGCTGGAGGGTGCGGCGGCCCTGGCCCGGGGCGGCTGGCTCCCGGACCGGCTGGCCGAGGCGCTCGACGAGCAGGCGGCGCGGGTGGCGGCCCTGGAGGCGCCGGAAGAGGACACGGACGGGCGCACCGTACGCGTGGGGCGGCAGGCGCGGCGGGATCCCGTCACCACCGACCTCGTGGTGGCGCGCCCGTCCCGGGCGGCCGCCCCCGCTCCGCAGCCGGTCCTCCTCCCGCCCGCCCCGCGGGTCCAGGCACTGGCGCCCGCGCTCCCCGTGCCCGCCCACCCGGCGGCTCCCGCGCCGGGAGCCCCCGCAGCGGGACCCCCTGCCCTCTCCCGGCGCGGGCTGTTCACCGGGCTGGCCGCCGGGGTCACCGGAGCCGTCCTCGGGGGCGGTGGCGTCCTCGCGTTCACGTCCGGCGACGGCGAGGAGCCGCGTACCGACGCCAGGCCGGCCGCCCGGCCGCGCCCCGCCGTCACGGGGGTGCCGCCCCAGCCCCGCTGGGCCTACGAGCATCCCGCCACCGCCCGCTCCCCGCTGAACGCCGCCGTCTGGCGGGACCAGGCCCTGGTCCTCACCGGCAGCGCCCACACCACGGCCGTCGACCTCCGCACCGGCCGGCGCCTGTGGCAGCGCGCCGACGCCGCCTCCGTACACCGCGCCCTGACCATCGGGAAGGACCGGCTGCTCGTCCTGGGCGCCGACGGGTTCCTGCTGCTCTCCCCCGAGGACGGCGCGGTCGGGCAGCGGATGGCGTACCCGGACGGCGTCCGCCCGGCGTCGGTCGCCGGGCACTCCGGCACGGTCGTGTGGTTCACCGGCACGCTGGCGACCCGCACGTACCTCTTCGCGTACGACGTCGCACGGTCCAGGGAGCTGTGGCGGATCCAGGTGCCGAACGGGCGTGCCCCGTACGCCGCCGCCTACGAGGTGCTCACGCTGCGGCCGGACGCGCTCGTCGTGCGCCAGGACCCGCGGTCGCTGACGGCCGCTCAGGTCAAGGCCGCCAAGGGGCTGGCGGTTTTCTACTCGCACGACCGGGCCACCGGCGCGCGCCGGTGGTTCCGGCCGTTCGGTGCGGCACGGCCGGGCGGCGCGGTGTCCGGGGACGAGTCGGGACGGCTGTACGCGGCGGTCGCGGGCGGCCTGCAGGCGTTCGACACCCGTACCCGCAGGCCGCTGTGGAAGGTGCCGGGCGGCGCCGTCTTCGGGCGCGGCCGGGTGCACGGCGGCACGCTGTACGTCGCCGACCGCTCCCAGGCGGTGTACGCGGTCGATACGGCGACCGGCCGGACACGCTGGCGGCACGGTACGGAGGCGGCGGCAGGCGGTGACGCCCCGGACGTGACCGTCAGCACCAGCGGCCGCACCCTGCTCGTGGCGGGCGGGTCGCAGGTCACCGCGTTCGGGGCGGGCGACGGACGGCGGTTGTGGAAGTTCCAGAACGCCGGGGTCCAGGGCCCGGGCGGCACGGACATTTCGGCGGCCTACGGCGTGCTGGCGGCGGGGGCCGCGGGTGCGGTCGTCCGGCGGGACCGGATGTTCTACGGGCTGCCGGTGGAATAGCCAGGACGGGTGACCCTGCGGGGACGATCCCCCCACTCAGGCACTTAATACGCTTTTCATACCGTCCACCGCCCCATGATGAGGGCGGAGGTGATGGCATGTCAGGACGACTGCTTCGGACCGTCTGCGCCGCCGCGCTGCTGGCCGCGCTGCCCGCCGCTCCCGCGGCCGCCGCCCCCGAACCGCCCGGCCCGCCCACCGAGGCGGCCGGCCTGTCCCCCGAGGCGGCCGGCCCGTCCACCGAGGCGCCCGGCCCGCCCACCGAAACGGCCGGCCCGTCCACCGTGCCGGAGCTGCTGGCCCAGCTTCGCACGCTGTACCAGGAGGCGGAGGAGGCGACCGAGACGTACAACGCCACCGAGGAGGAGCTGAAGGCGGTCGCCGCCGAGACCAGGAAACTCACCGGCGACCTGACGAGGACGCGCGACTCCCTCGCCCGCGCCCGGGCGGAGGCCGGACGGCTCGCCCGCGCCCAGTACCAGGGCCGCACCGACTTCTCCTCCTCCCTGCGGCTGCTGCTCGCCCGGGACCCCGACCACGCCCTGGACCAGCACCACCTGCTCCGGCGTGCGGCCCGTGAACGGGCGGCGACCGTGGCCCGGCTGGAGAAGGGCGAGAAACGGGCGGACCGGCTGGCGACGGAGTCCCGCAAGGCGCTGGACCGGGAACAGACGCTGGCCGAGAAGCAGAAGAAGGCCCGCGACGAGGTGACGGCCCGGCTGAAGGAGGTCGAGGAGACCCTCGCCGCGCTGTCGGACGAGGAGGTCGAGGAGCTGACCGCCCTGGAGGAGGCCGAGACGGCGGACGCCCAGCGCGAACTCCTCGCCACCGGCGAGCTGGAGGGCGCCCGCGCCCCCTCCGACCTGGGCGAGGAGGCCCTGTCGTACGCCGCCGAACAGATCGGCAAGCCGTACGTGTGGGGCGCTGAGGGCCCCGAGTCCTTCGACTGCTCGGGCCTCACGTCGCAGGCGTGGGCGAAGGCGGGGCGGCCCATCCCCCGCACCAGTCAGGAACAGTGGCGCACCCTGCCCAAGGTGCCGCTGCGCTCCCTGCGTCCCGGGGACCTGGTGGTCTACTTCCCCAAGGCCACGCACGTGGCGATCTACCTGGGTGACGGGCTGGTCATCCAGGCCCCGCGCCCCGGCACCCGCGTCAAGGTCTCCCCCATCGCCGCCAACCCGCTCCTCGGCGCGGTCCGCCCCGACTCCAGGGCCCGCCCCCTGCGCTCCTACACCCCACCGGACCTGCCCACCGGCGCGGCGGACGGCGCGGACGAGGGATACGACGAGGGGTGAGGTCACCGCTCCGGCTGCCGTGCGAGTTCCCGGCCGATGACGCGGGCGCCGTCGGGGAAGGCGCCGGGGTTCGGGCCCGAGTAGTTGAGGCGGAGGAACGCCCCGGTGGGTTCGGCCGGGAACCACGCGTTTCCGTCGGCGACCATCACCCCGGCGGTCTCGCAGTCCCGGACGAGCCGGGGCACGTCGGTGGTGTCCGGCAGCCGCACCCACAGGTTCAGCCCGCCCCGGGGGACGGCCTCCAGGACTGCGGACGGCACGTGCTCGTGGAGCGCGCCGAGGAGGAGGTCACGGCGGGCGGCGAGCTGGTGGCGCAGGTTCCGCAGATGGGTGCGCCAGGCCGGCTGGGTGACGACGTCGAGCGCGACCGCCTGAAGGATGCCGCTGACGTACATGGCCTCGGCCTGGGCGTCGGCCAGGATGCGGTCCCGGACGGGCCCGCGGGCGGTGATGGCGGCGATGCGGACGGCCGGGGAGACGCTCTTGGTGAGCGACCGCAGGTGGATGACGTGCCCGCTGTCGTCCCGGGCCGCGATCGGCACCGGGTCGGCGTCGATGCCGAGGTCGTGCGCCCAGTCGTCCTCGATCAGGAACGCGCCGTGCGCGCGGACCGTGCCGAGGACGCGGTCGGCCAGGTCGGGAGACCAGCGGGCGCCGGTGGGGTTGGCGAAGTTGGGCTGCGCGTAGAACGCGCGCGCCCCGGTCCGCTCGAAGGCCCGCGCCAGCTCGTCGGGGTCGGGGCCGTGCGCCCCGCTGGGCACGGGCACGACCCGCACACCCGTCAGGGCGGCGGCGAGGATCGCGCCCCAGTAGGTGGGTGACTCCACCAGGAGCGGGCGGCCCGCGCCGACGACGGCGCGGAAGGCGGTGCTGAGGCCGCTCTGGCTGCCGGGGAAGACGACGACGTCACTCGGGGCCGGGGGTGCGAGCCCGACGGGCATCGCCGTGCCGATCTCGGCCGCGAACCAGGCCTGCAGCTCGGGAAGGCCCGCGGCCGGGGGGCGGCTCACGGTGCCGTCGCCGCGGGCCGCGCGGGTGAACGCGGCGCGGACCAGGCGCTCGGGCAGCAGGTCCCGGTCCGGGTAGCCCGAGTGCAGCGCGATCACGTCGTTGGGGAAGGTCCGCAGCGCCGGGGACAGGTGCGGGATGCGGTGCTGGGGCGCCCCGAGCGCCGCCGTCTGCCACCCGTAGTCGTTCGGGCGGGCCACACGGACGGCCCGGACGAAGGTCCCGACGCCGGGCCGGCTCTCCACCATTCCCCGGGCCGCCAGGGTGCGCAGCGCCTTCTGCACGGTGACCGGGCTGGCCCCGTACCGCGCGACCAGCGTCCGGGTGGACGGCAGCCTGGCGCCGGGGGCGGCTGTGGCGATCCATTCACCGAGGTCGGCGACGATCCGCGCACTGCTATCGTTGTCCATGAGGAACAACAGTAGCGCTACTCTGCTCGACGCGCCCGTGCTATCCCCCGCCCGCACCGGCCTCTCGTGGGGTCTGCTCGGCGTCGCGGCGTTCTCGTTCACCGTCCCCTTCACCCGGATCGCCGTCGAAGGCGGCGGAATGTCCCCGCTGTTCATCGGCTCCGGCCGGGCGGTGATCGCCGCGCTGCTCGCCGCCGCCGCGCTGCTGATGACGAGGCAGCGGCTGCCCCGCGGCATCCAGTGGGCCCGGCTGGCGGTCGTCGCCGGTGGCGTGGTCGTCGGCTTCCCCGTACTGACCTCCTACGCGCTGACCACCACGTCGGCCGGCCACGGCGCCGTCGTGATCGCGCTCCTCCCGGCCGCGACCGCGGTGATGGCCGTCCTCCGCGGCCACGAACGCCCCCCGGTCCGCTTCTGGGCGATGTCGGCCGTCGGCGCGCTCGCGGCCGTCGTGTTCGCCTCCCTCCAGGGCGGCGGCTTCGGTGGGCTCCACTGGTCCGACCTGCTCCTGCTGGCCGCGGTCCTCGCGGCGGGCATCGGCTACGCGGAAGGCGGCCTCCTCGCCCGTGAGCTGGGCGCCTGGCAGACCATCTCCTGGGCCCTGGTGCTCTCCGCGCCCCTGATGACCGCCCTCACCGGCTACGCGATGTCCCAGCGCCCCCCGACCGGCACCGCGACCGAATGGGCCGCGTTCGCCTACCTCGGCGTGATCAGCATGTTCCTCGGCTTCTTCGCCTGGTACCGCGGCCTCGCGATCGGCCCGATGGCCCAGGTCAGCCAAATACAGCTCGTCCAGCCCGTGATGACCATCGGCTGGGCGACCCTGCTCCTCGACGAACGGATCACCTGGCCCACCGTCCTCGGCGGTCTCACGGTCATCGCCTCGGCGGCGGTCGCGGTACGGACGCGGCTGGGTGGCGTGGCGGGCGGGAAGTAGGACCCCCTGGCACCGTCCGGGCCGGGCCGGGGAACGCGGCCCCTACGGGCAGTCCTCCTCGAACTTCACCGCGGTGAACTCGACCGGCTGCCCCGTGAGTTCCGTCCCCGGACCGGGCGTCTGCGTGCACACCTTCCAGTTGCTCTCCATCAGCACCATGCGGCCCTCGGCGGCATCCGTCACAGTGACCGATGTCCCCGGGTCGAGGGCCTCTCGTGCCGTCTTCACCGATTGCCCGGCGAGGTTCGGCATCCTGCCGCCGACCGCTTCCAGCGGTTTCCGGTCCTTGGCGGGGCAGCTCTCTTCGAGCTTCACGGCGCCGAAGTCCAGCTTGGAGGTCGTGGCCACCGTCCTGCCGGCGGCGATGTTCTGCGAGCAGACCTTCCAGTTCCGGTCAAGGGCCTGCATACGGCCTCGGCCCAGGCTGTCGTGCGACGACAGTCTGTAGAAGCCCTTGGCCTGGGCCGTGTCCTGCGCGGACTGCAGCCCCATGCCGACGAAGTCCGGTACGGGGACTTCCTTGCCGTTGCGCTCGGCGGAGGGCTTGGCCTTCTCCTTCGTCGGAGCCGACTTGCCGTCCGACTGTGCGGCCTGCTTGGGCTGCGCCGTGACGGTGACCGTCGCCTTGGGCGCGGGTTTCGCGCTGCTCGCGGCTTCCGTGGTATCGCTTCCGGCGCCACCGACGATGACGCCGACGAAGAACAGGCCGGCCGCGGAAGGAATGACGACCCGCTTCCGCGCCCAGCCGGGCCGCCCTCCGGGCGGCGTCGGAGGCTGCCCCCACTGGGGCTGGGTCTGGGAGTTCCAACTCATTCGTCCCCCAAGGGTGGTTCGTGGAGACATGACCGTAACGGCAGGGCGGGCGGCCGGGGGAGGCTGATCCTCCGGAAGTGACGGATCTGTGACGTCGGGTTGGCGGCCCTGCCGCGTGCGCCATTCCGTCGCCGCGTCCACTCGGTGAATCCAGGAGGAACCACCGCTGCCGGTGAGGCAGCGCTGTCGTCCGGTGGGGAGGAGAATGAACGGCATGGCCATGGTGGAAGACATCGATCTCCGCGGAATGCAGCACTGCGAGACGACCGCGCTGGGCGTGCTGCTGCGGCACGAGGGGCTCGACCTGTCCGAGCCCATGCTGTTCGGGCTCGGCTCCGGGCTGTCCTTCATCTACTGGGACAGCAAGGGCATGGGCTTCCCCTTCCTGGGAGGCCGGGTCAAGCCGTTCGAGCTCACGAGGAACCTGGCCTCCGTACTCGGACTCGACCTTGTGGTCGCGGAGACGACCTCGCCGCGCAAGGCGTGGCAGAACGTGGCGGCACCCATCGACGCCGGCCGGCCGGTCGGCCTCCAGCTCGACAGCTACCACCTGGACTACTTCCGTACGAAGGTGCATTTCGGCGGACACGTCGTGGCCATGTACGGCTACGACGAACAGGACGCCTACCTGGTGGACACCGCCCCGCAGGGCGGAGCCGTCTCGACCAGCCTCGCCGGCCTGGCCAGGGCCAGAGCGGAGCGCGGCCCCATGACCGCCAAGCACCGCTCTTTCACCATCGCCGCGCCCACCGGCCTGACGTCACCGGAGGACCGGATCGTCCCCGCGATCAGGGCCTGCGCCGACGCCTTCCTGAATCCGCCCATCGCGAACCTGGGTCACCGGGGCATCGAGAAGACCGCCGGGCACGTGCCGAACTGGCTTCAGCGCAGCGGCAATCCGCAGGAGGACCTGCCGCGGGCCGCCACCCTCATGGAGAGGGCCGGCACCGGCGGCGCCCTGTTCCGCAATCTCTACCGGGACTTCCTTGCCGAGTGTGCCCAGCTCATCGACAGCAGCCACCTGCGCACGGGCCACAGCCTGTACACCGAGGCCGCCATCCTCTGGACCGAGGTGGCCGCGCTCGTCACCGCGGCAGGCGAATCCGGCGACGAGAAGAACCTCCTGCGGGCCGGCTCCGTCCTCCATGAGCTCGCGCGCATCGAACGGGATGCGATGCGGGCACTCAGCATGCTCTAGGTCCCTGCCCGGCGGGCCGTCGGCCGGCCGCCGGCAGCGGTGCCGCGAGCGCTGAGCGAGGTGCCCCCAGCCGGTCGAGGCCGGGGGCACCGGATGTGAACGGAGACGCGGTCAGGCTTCGGTGACCGAGGCCAGGTAGGCCGCCGTCTTCTCGGGGTCGTAGAAGAAGTCCTCGAAGTCCGCCGGGTTGTTGAAACCGTTCGCGAAGCGGTCCGCCACCGGCTGGAGCCCGCCCGCGGCGCCGATGAGGTTGAGGACGTGCTCCGGAGGGACGCCGAGCATGGCGTTGGTCCACTTGGTGACGTGCTGGGCGGTGTCCCAGTAGCGGTCGAAGGTCTGCCGCATCCAGGGCTCGTCGAACGGCTGGTCGCCGTGTTCCACGATGGACGCCAGGTAGGAAGCCGCGCACTTGGAGGCCGAGTTGGAGCCCTGGCCGGTGATCGGGTCGTTGGCGACGACGACGTCGGCGACGCCGAGGACCAGTCCTCCGCCCGGGAGCCGGCCGATGGGGTTGCGGACGGTGGGGGCGTAGCGGCCGGAGAGGGTGCCGTTGGCGTCGGTCAGTTCGACCTTGGTGGCGCGCGCGTACTCCCACGGCGTGAACTTCTCCATCAGCTCCAGGGTGAGGGAGAGGTGCTCGGAGGGGTCCTTGACGCCCTGGAAGACGTCCAGCGGGCCGCCCGGGATGCCCTCCCAGAAGAGGATGTCCGCCCGGCCGGAGGTGGTGAGGGTCGGCATGATGAACAGCTCGCCGACCCCGGGGACCAGGTTGCAGCGGACCGCGTCGAAGTCCGGGTGCTCGGGTCGCGGGCCGAGGCCGTGCACGTACGCGACGGCGAGCGCGCGCTGCGGCTCGCTGTACGGGGAGCGGGAGGCGTCCCTGCCGAACATCGACACCAGCTCGCCCTTGCCGGCGGAGACCAGCACCAGGTCGTAGGTGCGGGAGAAGTAGTCCAGGTCGGAGACGGCCGCCCCGTGGATCACGAGCTGGCACCCGCGCTGCGCGAAGGTCTCCATCCAGCCGGCCATCTTCACGCGCTGGTCGACGGACTGGGCGTACCCGTCGAGCTTGCCGACCCAGTCGATGGCGCGCGAGGCGTCGGGCGCGGCGACCGAGACGCCGAGGCCCTCGATGCGCGGGGCCTGGGACTCCCAGAAGTTGATGCCGAGGTCCCGCTCGTGCTGGAGCGCGGTGTGGAACATGCACTGCGTGGACATCACCCGGCCGGCCCGGATCTCGTCCGCCGTGCGGTTGGACATCAGGGTGACCTCGTAGCCCTGCGACTGGAGCCCCAGGGCGAGCTGGAGTCCGGACTGCCCGGCTCCGACGATGAGTATCTTCCGCATCGAAGGTCTCTTTTCCTTACTCAGGGGTGGTTTCGAGGGCACGGGCGACCAGCGCCAGCAGTGACTCGACCACCGTGATCCGCTTCCGGGCGTCCATGATCACGATCGGTACGTCCTTGGGCACGGTGAGCGCCTCGCGTACGTCCTCCGCCTCGAACAGCTCGGTGCCCTCGAAGTGGTTGACCGCCACGACGTACGGCAGGCCGCAGCTCTCGAAGTAGTCGAGCGCCGGGAAGCAGTCGGTCAGCCTCCGGGTGTCGGCCATGACGATCGCGCCGATCGCGCCGCGCACCAGGTCGTCCCACATGAACCAGAAACGCTGCTGTCCCGGCGTACCGAAGAGGTACAGCACCAGGTCGTCGTCGAGCGTGATGCGCCCGAAGTCCATGGCGACGGTGGTGGTGAGCTTGTCGGGCGTGGCGGAGAGGTCGTCGGTGTCCTCGCTCGCCTGCGTCATCAGCGCTTCGGTCTGCAGCGGCGTGATCTCGGAGACCGACCCGACGAAGGTCGTCTTGCCGACGCCGAAGCCGCCCGCGACCACGACCTTCGTCGCGATGGGGGCGCGGGTGTGGTCGAGCTGCCAGGCCTGGACCTCTTCCTGGGCCTCGGGCTCTTCCACGGGTATCTCAGAGGCGACGGAGACCACTCAGCACCCTTTCGAGCAGTGCGCGGTCGGGCTGGCCGGTGCCGTGACCGGTGCCGTACACGCGGATTCTCCCCTGGTCCGCCAGGTCGCTGAGCAGCACCCGGACGACGCCCAGCGGCATCTTCAGCAGCGCGGAGATCTCGGCCACCGTACGCATCCGGCGGCAGATCTCGACGATCGCCCGCATCTCCGGCATGACGCGGGAGGCGAGGCCGCCGTTCGTCAGTTCCTTGCGCTCCTCGGGCGCCTCCAGCGCGGCGACGAACGTCTCGACGAGCAGGACGTGGGCGAAGCGGGTGCGGCCGCCGGTGAGCGAGTAGGGGCGGACGCGGGCGGGCCGCCGCCCGCCGCCCCGGACCGGCAGTCGGCCGGCGGCGGATGCGGAGGTCATTCGGCACTCTCCATCGACTTGCGCAGCTCGCTGCGGAGTTCGGGCGTGAGTACGTGTCCGGCGCGGCCGACGAAGAGTGCCATGTGGTACGCGACGACGCTCATGTCGCAGTCGGGCGTGGCGTGCACGCCGAGGAGGGAGCCGTCGCTGATCGTCATGACGAAGACGCTGCCCTCCTCCATCGCGACCATCGTCTGCTTGACGTTGCCGCCGTCCATGAGCTTGGCGGCGCCGATGGTGAGGCTGCCGATGCCGGAGACGATGGTGGCGAGGTCGGCGGCCGCTCCGCGCGGCCCGTCGGACCGGGCCTGGTCGGCGGGGGCCTTGCCCTTCCGCTCCGCCGGGTCCGAGGAGAGCAGCAGCAGCCCGTCGGACGAGACGACGGCCACGGACCGGACCCCTGGCACCTCCTCGACGAGGTTGCCGAGCAGCCACTGGAGGTTCTTGGCCTCGCTGCTCAGTCCGAACGTTGCGGTGCCGGTGGTACTGCCGGTCGTCGCAGTCAACTGCGTGCCTCCTCGACTGTGTCCCCCGTCTCTTCGGTACGTACCGCTTCCAACTGTTGCGTGCTTTCCGCGATCTCCGCCTCGGCATCGCGGCGGCCCTCCATGGCGCCCTTGTGGAACCCGCCGAGCCTGCGCCGCAGCGCCTCGGCGTCGACGCCGCCCTTGCGCCCGGCGGGCGGCGCGGTCGGCTCGACGATCTTGGGTGTGCGCTTGGGCAGGCCCTTGTCGGTGACGCGTTCCCACTTGGGCTCGCGTACGCGCGGCTCCCCAGCCTCGTGCTCGTCGGCCCCGTGGTCGTCGCCCTTGTGCTCGTCGGCCCGCTCGTGGGTGTCCGCCCGCTCGTGGGTGTCCGGCTCGTCGGCGGGCGTCTCGGGCTCGGTCGCGGGCTCGGTCGCCGTCTCGGGCTCGGTCTCGGGCCCGGTCTCGGGCTCGGTCGCCGCCTCGGGCTCGGGGTCGGGCTGCGGCTCCGGCTCGCGCGGCGCGCGGACCTGGAGGGTCGTCTCGGGCTCGACGGCGTCGTCCTCCGGGGCGGCGGCCGGCTCGGTGGCTTCCGGCGTGGCGCGGAGCGCGGCTTCGGCGGCGGCGACCATGGGGTCACGGGCCGTGCGGGCGCCGGGCAGGGTGTTGGAGTTGGCTTCGGCGACCGAGCCCGGGAGGTTCAGTGTGGGGGCCGTGCCCGCGACGGTGACCGACGGGGGCAGGGCGGTCGGCGGGGCGTCCGGGAGCAGGGCGGGCGGGAGGACGACGACCGCCGTCACGCCGCCCTGTTTCTGGTCGCGCAGCCGGACCCGTACACCGTGCCGTGCCGCGAGCAGCGCGGTGACGCGGATGCCGAGGCCCTCGCCCTCCCGGTCGGCCTCCGACTCGGGCAGGGCCTCCGGGTCTGCCAGGCGGGCGTTCAGCTCGGTGAGCCGGCCCTCCGTCATCCCTATGCCCGTGTCCTCGACGGAGAGCATCACCTCGCCGCTCTCCAGCAGCCAGCCGGAGAGCTGGACCTTCGCGTCCGGCGGCGAGAAGGACGTGGCGTTCTCCAGCAGCTCCGCCAGCAGGTGCGAGAGGTCGTCGGCGGCGAACCCGGCGACGTACGCGTGGGGCGGCAGCGACTGGATGGTGACCCGCTCGTACCGTTCGATCTCGCTGACGGCGGCGCGCAGTACGTCGACCAGCGGGACGGGGCCCTGGTGGGCGTGGTTGTGCTCGTGGCCGGCGAGGACGAGGAGGTTCTCGCTGTGCCGCCGCATGACGGTGGCCATGTGGTCGAGCTTGAAGAGCGTGGCGAGCCGCTCCGGGTCCTGCTCGCGCTCCTCCAGCTTCTCGATGACGGCGAGCTGCCGTTCGACGAGCCCGAGCGTACGGAGGGAGAGGTTGACGAACGTGTGGTGGACGCTGCCGCGCAGCGCCTCGAGTTCGGCGCTGACCTCGGTGGTCCGGTCGCGCAGTTCGGCCCGCTGCGTCGCCAGTTCGGCGGCGAGGGCCTCGCGGGCGGCGACGGCGTCGGTGCGTTCGGCGTCGAGCTGCTCGGCGCGGGCGCCGAGGTCGCGCAGCTTGCCGTGCAGGGTGTTGAGGGAGCGTACGACCTGGGCGAACTCGTCGTTGCGGCCGGTGAACCGGACCGGCTCCTCCGTCTCGGGCGTCTCCGCGAGGCGGGCGGCACCGATGCGGAGGACGGCGAGCGGCCGGGTGAGGGTGCGGGCGACGGCGGTGGAGACACCGATCGCGACGAGCAGGCAGCCGCCGAGGAGCGCGATGCGCAGTTCGAGCGCGGTGACGTCGTCGTCGCGGAGCTGCTCCATGCGGCGCACCTCACCGGTGGCGAGGGAGGACTCGACGCCCCGCATCTGTTCGATGCGGGCGGTGAGGGTCGCCCGGAGCTTCTCCTGGTCGGTCTTGCGTTCGTCGTCGGACAGTTCGGGCCGGTCGGTGAGGCGCGCGAGGTACGTTTCGGCGCTCTTGACCTCGGGGCCGGTGACGGTGGCGGCCAGGGAGTCCCGGGCGGCGGGCGGGGCGGCCTGGTCGAAGTCGGCGAGGGCGGCCTGTTCGCGGACGCGGGACTGCTGGGCGGCGGCGCTGAGGGCGCCGCGGGCTCGGTCGGCCTCGTCGGCGGCGGGGTCCTCGGGCTCGACGTACTGGCCGGTGACCGGGTCGTAGACGAGGCCGGTCTTCTTCTTGCCGGGCACGGCGAGCGCGCCGAGGAGCAGGCCGCGGGTGGCGGAGGCCTGGTCGACGGCGCGGCCGAGTTCGGTCAGGGCGTGGGTGCCGGCGCCCGCGTCGGCGGCGCGTGCGGGGGTCTTGTCGGCGAGCTCGGCGGAGAGGGCCTGGAGCTTGGTGATGACGTCGGTGTAGGCGCGGTGGGCTTCCATCGCGGTGCCCTTGCCGGTGAGGGCGGTGCGCCGGACGGCGGGGAGGCCGGCGAGTTCACGGCGGAGGTCGTCGGGGGCGGCGGCGTGGATCTCCTCGATCTGCCGGTCGACGCGGGCGCGGTGGGCGGTGTCCACGGAGGGCGTCTTCGCCTTGTCGCCGGTTCCGGCACCGGCCGCGCCGTCCCCGTCGGGGTTGTCGGTCCGGGCGCCTCGTCCGGCGGCGATGTACGCGGTGACCTCGTCGCGCTCGTCGGCGAGGGAGTGCGCGAGGGTGACCGCCTGCCGGTTGAGCTCGGCGAGGGTGACCAGTCGCTGGGAGTCGTTGAGGTCGCCGGAGGCGGTGAGGACTGCGGGCGCTCCGGCCCCTATGACGGTGATCCCGACCAGGGCGACGCCGGCGACGAGCCGGCTGCGTACGCGTACGCGGCGGCCGCCCGGTGCCTGGGGGTCGCCGGGAGTCTCACTGCGCTTCTGCACCGGTGCTCACATTCTTGAACTCGTCCGCCCATGAAGCAGAGGTGACGACCGGTCACGTGTGCGAACAGCCCCCCAACCCCTGGTACGGCTCTCGACCATTCCAGCGCCGTTGTTGAAGGAGGCACACGTCGGCCACTCCGCCACCCGAACGAGTGAACAACACTCCCGAGTTGGCGAACAACTCTCCCGGGCGCGTGCCCGAGGGGGCCTCGGGGGGACGGGTTGAAACATCCACGCGGGCTTTGACAGGATGCCCGCCCGCATCTCGCCGGGGGCCGGAACTCCGGGCGTGCCCACATGCTGACCTGCCGGTACGGGCCGATTCCCGTCTCTTGGGGGTCGTGTGAAGAAGTCATGCAGACTGGACCCATGCAGAGCGAGATCTCGTCCGTCCCGGGCACGCCGGAACGCCCCAACGAGGACTGGGCTTCCGTGGTGGTTCCCGCGTCCGGCCAGGGAGGTGCTCTGGTGGTGCTGGACGGGGTCACGCCGCCGATCGACGATGACGGTTGTGTGCACTCGGTGCCCTGGTTCACCGCGAGGCTGGGTGGCGCCCTGACCGAACTGTCCGGTTCCCGCCCGGACCTGACGTTGACCGAGATCCTGTCGGAGGCAATTCGGCGCACCGCGGACGCCCACCGCGGCATGTGTGACCTTTCTCACGTGCGCACGCCTCAGGCGACGGTGGTCGTGGCGCGTTGGAACGCCTTGAGCGTCGAGTATCTGGTGCTGGCCGACTCGGTGCTGCTGCTCCGGTCGCCGGAGGGGGCGGTGCGGGCCGTGGTGGACGACCGGCTCGACCGGTTGCCGCCGGGCTCGCTGGCGTCGCACGCGATCACGGACACGACCGTGCGGAACAAGGAGGGCGGTTTCTTCACCGCGGCCGCGGACCCGTCGGTGGCGGTCCGCGCGGTCACCGGCAGCGTCCCGTCGGCCGAGGTGCGGGCGCTGGTCGCCATGACGGACGGGGCGACGCGCTGGACGGAGGTGTTCGGGATGGGTGACTGGGCGGACTGCTTCGCGGTGGTGGGCAAGGAGGGCGCGCGCGGGCTGATCGCCCGGGTGCGGGAGCTGGAGGCGTCGCCCTCGTACGCGTACCGCTGGAAGAGGCACGACGACGCGACGGTTGTCCACGTCGAACTCTGAGGGGGCGGCCCCGTCGACGCGGGGCCGGAAGGTCCCTTCGGGGGTTCAGCTCTCGGCCGAGGTGTTGAACTGGTGCAGCAGCCGGGCCAGCTCGGCGACCTCGGCGCGGTCCCAGTCGGCGAGCTTGCGTACGTAGCGGGCGCGGCGGGCGTCGCGTACGTGGCGGAATCGGCTGCGGCCCTCGTCGGTGAGGCGGACGAGGGAGGCACGGCCGTCGGCGGGGTCGGGGTCGCGGGCGACGAGCCCGAGGTCCTCCAGGGCGCGGAGCTGGCGGCTCATGGTGGCCTTGCCGACGCCGAAGTATCCGGCGAGATCGGTGGCCCGCTGTGTGCCGGCCTCGTCCAGGCGGACGAGGAGGCCGTATGCGGCGGGTTCGAGTTCCGGGTGGACCTCGCGGGCCATCTCGCCGGACGAGGCGCGGGCTCGGCGAAGGAAGACGGACAATTCACGCTCCAGGGCGAGGAACTCGCGGTCCACACCGCATCCCTCGTCGCTTTCGGCGTCACTCCCCGTACGGCTTCCCTGCACGTCAGCACCCTTC
Organism: Streptomyces sp. NPDC041796; assembly: GCF_055590785.1. Taxonomy (NCBI): domain Bacteria; kingdom Bacillati; phylum Actinomycetota; class Actinomycetes; order Kitasatosporales; family Streptomycetaceae; genus Streptomyces; species Streptomyces sp. NPDC041796. Next base: position 253,442 of record NZ_JBVJAH010000001.1, on the reverse strand, counting down.
GCGCGCGTTCCTCGGCTGTCGAGAGCCGGTTTCGGCGGCGGCCATCGCCGCAGCTCGCCCAGTATTTCGCAGGCATGGGCCGGCGGCGGAACCATGGCCCTCGCCCGGGCCGGTCACACGGTCTTGACGGCGCCTCCGTCGATCAGGAAGTCCGCCCCGGCCGTGCTGCCGGCCAGTGGGGAGGCGAGGTAGGCGACGAGCGCCGCGACCTCGGACGGTTCGACGAGCCGGCCCGTGGTCATCCCCATCGCGGCCGGGAGGCCGGCCAGCAGCTCCTGCCGGGTCACGCCCATCGCGCGGGCGAGCTCCGCGCCGTAGCCGTCCGGGCTCTCCCACATGGCCGTGCGCACCGGGCCCGGGGAGACCGTGTTGACGCGGACGCCCTGGGGGCCGAACTCCTCCGCCAGCGCCTTGCCGAACGCGGTCAGCGCGGCCTTGGCGGCGGTGTACGGGACGGGGCCCGCGTGGGGCAGCCGGGCGCCGTTGGAGGAGATGTTGACCAGGGCGCCGCGCCTGCGCACCAGCCCGGGGAGGGCGGCGCGGCTGGTGCGTACGGCCGCGAGCAGGTTGAGGTCGAGCGTCTGCCGCCACTGTTCGTCGGTGAAGGACAGGAACCCGCCGGTCTGCCCCTCGCCGCCGTCTCCCCCGCCGACGTTGTTGACCAGGATGTCGAGGTCGCCGCCGAGTTCGGCGGTCGCGCGCTCGACGAGGTGCGCGGGGCCGTCGGGCGTGGCCAGGTCGACGGGCACGGCGAGGGCTCCCGTCTCCTTCAGTTCCGGGGTGACCGTGCGGGCGGCCGCGACGACCGTGACGCCCTCGGCGGTGAGCGTCTCGACCACGGCCAGTCCGATGCCGCGGCTCGCGCCGGTGACCACGGCGGTCTTTCCGGTCAGGTGCAGGTCCATGGGTGTTCCCCCTTCACTCGACACACAGTCGCGTCTCCGTTGATGCAATCACCTTAAGACTTGCTACATCGATGTTGCAAGTAGGGGCCGAACGGCGTCTCTGTCGTACGATCGTGGTCATGGACATCAAGCGGCAGACCCTCCGGGCCGACGCGGAACGGACCGTACGGACGATCCTTGAGGCGGCCGAACGCGTCCTCAGCGCCGATCCGGCGGCGACGATGGAGCAGATCGCGGCCGCGGCGGGCGTCGCCCGCACCACCGTCCACCGCCGCTTCGCCACGCGCGAGGCACTGGTCGCCGCCCTGACGGCGTGGGCCACCCGCCAGTTCCACGAGGCGGTGGAGGCGGCCCGCCCGCACACGGCCCCACCGCTGGTGACCCTGTACCAGGTGACCGCCAATGTGCTGCGGGTCAAGATCGGCTGGGGCTTCGCCATGAGCCGGGTCCCCAACGCCGACCCGGAGGTGGCACACGTCCACGCCGACATCCTCGACCAGTGCGACCGGGTCTTCCGCCGTGCCCGCGACGAGGGTCTGCTGCGCCCCGACACCGACCTGGACTGGGCCCGCCGGGTCTACTACGCCCTGATCCACGAGGCTGCGGAGGAGGGCCGGGACGCCGACGACGAGGCCGTCGACCACCTGGCCACGCGGGTGGTGGACACCCTGCTGCGCGGAGTCGGCGCATGAGGGAGCCCCCCGGCGCGGACGGGCGCCGGGGGGCTGTCGGGGAAGCGGCGGGCAGCGGCGGTGTCAGCCGCAGCGGCCGGGGCGGGACCGGTGGTGTCAGCCGCAGCGGCCGGCCGGGCGGGAGCGGGTGACGAGGTTCGTCCAGCCGGTGGTGCCGTCGATCCAGACGACCTGGGTGCCTTCGAGCGCGGCCGGGGAGAGCTGTTCACCGCGGTTGCAGGAGACGCGCTCCTTGCGGGTGCCGTCGGTGGTCAGCTGCCAGTTCTTCGGCAGCGTCTCGTTGCGGTACGCGGTGTCCGGCAGGGCCGCGTTGACCGTGACCGCCGACTCCGAGACCGTCAGCTCGGCCGCGATCAGCGCGCCCGGCTTGCTCTCGGCGCTGATGTCGTACGCCCCGGTGCCGTCGACGTTCGCCCGGCGGATGCCCATCTGGCCGTCGTCGGCGATGTTCGCGTCGGTGAGCCAGAAGACATGGCTGCCGTTGAGGCCGGTCTGCCCCAGGGTCTGCGGCTCGTCCAGCCGCTCGGTCATGGTCTTCTTGCCGGTCTTCAGGTCGAGGAGCTCCACGCCGAGCCGGTACTCGCCGCCCTCCGGGTAGAGCTTGGCGTACGCGATCCTGCCGTGGGCGATGGACGGCAGCCCGGTCAGGACGTCGTCGCCGCCGCCGTCCACGTACGTGGGTTCACGGTCGCCCGCGCGCAGGTGGACGACGTGCCGGGTGAACAGGCCGAGCGTCTCGAAGACCGTGACGCCGTTCTCGACCCGCAGCCCCGCGACGTCCGACGTGCTGGACGTGTACAGCCTCTTGATGGGACCGCCCGCGATCGGCCGGGACAGGATGTCCACGCTCGTCGCGCCGTACGCCGCCCAGACGACGGTCTTGCCGTCCGTGGCCGGGTAGACGTGGTAGCGACCGTCGTTGGGGCTGATGAGCTTCGGCGTGCCCTTGCCGTCCGCGCGGCCGGCGTAGACGGAGTACGGCTCGGTGCCGTCGTCGTTGGACTTGGCGACCGTCCACCAGCCGCCGCCGGCCTGTACGCCGGTGCCGGTGATGTTCAGCTTGCCGAGGAGCTCGTCGGAGTCGACGCCCAGGGCCGCCTCCCAGCCCGGGACGATGCCGTGGGCGTTGAAGGACCGCTTGGCGGTGTTCAGCCGCTTGCCGGTGACGCCCAGGTCCTTGGCCGCGGCCAGGACCGCGTTGCGGCCGTCGGTGAAGCCGTCCAGCGGGGTCATGTACTCGGTCAGCGCCTTGTACACGATCCGGTCGGCCAGCTCGGCGCCCAGGTCCTGGCGCATGTCCCACAGGGCGCCGGAGAACACGGTCGAGTTGAGGTGCACACCGCCGTTGTCGGTACCGAAGGTGGCGCCGAGGAAGTCCTTGGACGTGGTGGCCCCGTCGTTGAGGTCGCGCAGCGCGCAGGCGCGGGGCGTGGCCTTGCGGCACAGGTCCTCGCCGATGAGGCCCGAGTCCGGGTGGTCCATCGCGATGCCGGACTGCGTGACGTCGATGGCGTTGCCGAAGTAGTCGGCGACGGCCTCGTTGAGGGCGCCGGACTGGCCCGCGTAGACCAGGTTGGCGGTGTTCTCCACGACGCCGTGCGTCATCTCGTGCCCGACCACGTCGAGGTCGGCGGAGAGCGGCTTGTACTCGCTGTCGCCGGAGCCGTACACCATCTTGGTGCCGTCCCAGAAGGCGTTGACGTACGGCATGCCGAACTGCGTCACGCCGACGAGGCTGTTGACCGCCGAGCCGCGCCCGTCGAGGCCGTCCCTGGCGTGGTGCCTCTTGTAGTAGTCGTAGACCTGCCCGGCCGCCCAGTGCGCGTCGACCGCGCCCGCCTCCGTGGCGTCCTTGCCGAACTCCGCGCTGGGCGAGCCGAACTCCTTGAGGTCGGCGGGCCAGCCGCCCAGCACCTCGTAGACGTCCTTGTCGCGCGCGTCCCAGGTCGTGAGCGCGGCCTTGCTGCCGTCCGCCATCCGGGCGCGGTCGGCCATCACGTACCGGTCGTCCGTGGCCTTGCTGACGTTGAGGTCCACCTTGGCGCCGTTCAGCAGCGTGCCGCTGCCGACGGCCGCCCCGGTGCCCGGGTCGGCCGGGGCCTCCGCCTTCTTGGCGGCCGTGCCCGCCGCGGCCTTCGGCGGCGTGAGCGTCTTGATGCCGCTGTACTGGAGGACCGGGAAGCCGGCCCGCGCGTCCACGTACACGTGCTGGAGCACGGGCGCGCCGGTCACCGGATGGGTACCGCGGACGGTCACGTGGTACGCCGGGACACCCTCGCCGCGCGGGATGACCACCAGTCCCCCGACGGTGCCGCTCAGCGGCGTGGTCTTCTTCGCGTCGGTCCTGGAGAGCCGGTGGCCGCCGAGCCGCGCGAGGGTCGCCGCCACCGCGCGGCGCACCGCCACGTCCTTGGCGACCGCCGGGTCCACCTCGGTCGTCAGGCCCGTGAAGTACTTGCCGGACGTGCCGGTGACGACCCGCTCGCCGCCCTTCTTCTCCATCCGGACCACGTACTGCCCGCCGAGCACGGGCACGCCCTTGTGCTTCTGCTGGAGCCGTACGGTCTCCTCGGCACCCCGCTTCAGCGTCTGTACGGGGGCGAGATCACGCCCCGGTTCGGCGATCTTGTAGCGGCTCTCCTTGGCGGCGAGGTGCTCGCGCGCCGCGTCCGCCGGGCTCGCCTTCGCGTCCGTCGCCTCGTTGAGGCCGTCGACGAGGGCGGGTGTCGCGGTCCTCGCCCCCGGGATGACGTCGGCGGGCGGTTCGGTGGCCGGCGGGGTCGCCGCCGAGGCCGGAACCGCGGTGATCAGGAGCCCGGCGGCGGCGAGCAGAGCCGCCGCCCGGGCCCCCGCCCGTATGCCGGATGTTCCCGAATGCGTGCTGGGCGTGCTGGGTTCGCGCACGGTCCGTATCCCTCCCACGTGCTGGTCAGCCGTTCAGGTGGTCATGGCCATGCAAGCCGTGGGGCGGCAACGCGGCAACGGATGCGCAGGGTTGAGAAGTGGACACGCACACTTGTGTGGCCTGTGAAGACGGAGTGAGAATCCGACGCATGATCCAGGGAGAACTGACCACTCTCGGCCTGGGCAGGACCGAGGAGCGCGCCTACGAGGCGTTGCTGGCGGAACAGGCGGACGGGGCGGAGGAGTTGGCGCGGCTGCTCGACCTGCCGCGCGAGCGGCTGAACGCCGCACTCGACCGGCTCGTCGAGCACGGTTTCGCCCGGCCGCCCGACCCTTCCGACGAGGGCGACGCGCTGCCGCACCCGGCCGCGCCCGCCGCCGCCATCCGTACGCTGATCCACCGCCGCCAGGCGGAACTGCACATGAGGTCGGCCGAGTTGGCGCGATTACGGCTGGCCGCGGACCGGTTCGCCGGGGACGCCGGCGCCCAGGGAGGCGAACGGGGGCGCGTGGACGTCGTGAGGGGCCGGCGGGCCATCGCCGAGCGGGCCGCACGGCTGCTGGACGGCGCGGAACGGGAGGTCCTGGTGCTGGACCGGCCCCCGTTCACCACGCTGGACGTCGAGTCGCTGCTGGCGCGGGGCGTCGGGGTGCGGGCGGTACTGGACCGGGCCGGGCTCGCGGACCCGGGGCGGGTGCGGGCGCTGACCGGCCTGGCGGGGCGGGGACTTCGGTTACGGGTCGCCGCGGACGTCCCGGCGAAGCTGGTGGCGGTGGACCGGCGGGTCACGCTGCTGCCTCCGACGGAGGCCGCCGGTCCGCGGGCGGCGGCGCTGGTCGTGGGCGACGGGCTGCTGTGCGGGGTGCTGCTGCCGCTGTTCGAGGCGGTGTGGGAGCGGGCCGAGCCGCTGGGCGCTGCGGAGGACGCGGCGGCCGGGCTGCCCGGGGCGCAGCGTGAGCTGCTGGCGCTGCTCGCGGCGGGGCTGAAGGACGAGGCGATCGCGCGCCGCCTGGGCGTCCATGTGCACACGGCGCGGCGGCGGATCAGCCGGTTGCTGGAGTCGCTGGGCGCCCGGACGCGGTTCCAGGCGGGGGCGCGGGCCGCGTCACGGGGATGGCTGGATGTCTGACCGGTGCGCCGATGGGCGAGGATGGGCCGTATGCGCTGGAAGAGGCCGTTGCTGTGGATCGTCGCCGTCGTGACCACCGCCACCGCGTGCGGGGGCCCGTCGCATTCGGTGGCGCGCCCGGAGGTGGGGGTGGCGGCGAGCGGGCCGCCGGCGCCGCAGCGTTCGGCGGTGCCGTCCGCCGGGCTGCCGTCGGTGGGCGTCCTGCTCGACGAGGACGGCCACTGGTGCACGGCGAGCGTGGTGGACAGCCCGAGGGGGAACGTCGTCGCGACCGCCGCGCACTGTGTGTACGCGGACGGCGCGGCGAGCTCGGGCTTCTCGTTCGCCCCCGCGTACCGGGGCAAGGACGGTGACCCGGCCCCGTACGGCACGTGGAAGGTGCGTACGGTGCAGGTGGCCGAGGAGTGGAAGGCGGCCGGTGACGACGCGGACGCCCATGACTACGCGTTCCTCACGCTGGACGCGGACAGCCGGGGCCGTCAGGTGCAGCAGGTGGTGGGCGCGGCGCGGCCGGACTGGGCGTCGGGTCCGGAGCGGCGGGTGACGGTGGTCGGCTACCCGAACAAGGGCCGCAATCCGGCCGACGGTCCCATCTCCTGCACCACGGACACCCGGCGGGACCCGGACCTGGCCGACTCGATGGTGATGGAGTGCGGCGGCTTCTTCGACGGCACGAGCGGCAGCCCCTGGCTCGCCGACGGCCGGCTGATCGGCGTCCTGAGCGGCGGCGACACGGACACGGAGTCGACGGCGGTCCTCTTCGACGCGCGCACCAGGGCGCTGTACGACCGGGCGGTCAAGGCCTCCGGCGGGTGAGGGCGTGGGGGAGCCCCGTGGTGTGGGTGCACCACGGGGCTCCCCGCCGGGCCGTCCGGGCCGTCGTCAGGCCGCGACGGGCTCGGCGGTGGTGGACGTCGTCGCGGGGGACAGGGCGAGTTCCAGCACCTGGCGGACGTCGGTGACCGGGTGGACCTCCAGCTTGTCGAGGATCTCGGCCGGTACGTCGTCGAGGTCGGCCTCGTTCCGCTTGGGGATGATCACCGTGGTGATGCCCGCCCGGTGCGCGGCCAGCAGCTTCTGCTTGACGCCGCCGATCGGCAGGACCCGGCCGGTCAGGGAGACCTCGCCGGTCATGGCGACGTCGGTGCGGACCAGCCGCCCGGACAGGAGCGAGGCGAGGGCCGTCGTCATCGTGATGCCCGCGCTCGGGCCGTCCTTGGGCACCGCGCCCGCCGGGAAGTGGATGTGGACGCCCCGGTCCTTCAGGCCGGTGACCGGCAGTTCCAGTTCGGCGCCGTGCGAGCGCAGGAAGCTCAGCGCGATCTGCGCGGACTCCTTCATCACGTCACCGAGCTGGCCGGTCAGTGTCAGCCCGGCAGCGCCGGTCTCCGGGTCGGCCAGCGACGCCTCCACGAACAGGACGTCACCTCCCGCGCCGGTGACGGCGAGCCCGGTGGCGACACCGGGTACGGAGGTGCGGCGCTCGGCCGGGTCCTGGGCGGACTCCGGCACGTGGTGCGGGCGCCCGATGAGCGCGCGCAGATCGCCCTCGCCGATGGTGAAGGGCAGCTCCTGGTCTCCGAGTTCGTGCTGGGCGGCGACCTTGCGCAGCAGCCGGGCGATCGACCGCTCCAGGTTCCGGACGCCCGCCTCGCGGGTGTACTCGCCCGCGAGCTTGCGCAGCGCCGACTCGTCCAGCGTCACCTCGCCGCTCTCCAGACCCGCCCGCTCCAGCTGTCGGGGCACGAGGTGGTCGCGGGCGATGACGACCTTCTCGTCCTCGGTGTAGCCGTCAAGGCGGACGATCTCCATCCGGTCGGCGAGCGCCTCGGGGATGGCCTCCAGGACGTTGGCGGTGGCGAGGAAGACGACGTCGGACAGGTCGAGTTCGACTTCCAGGTAGTGGTCGCGGAAGGTGTGGTTCTGCGCCGGGTCGAGGACCTCCAGCAGCGCGGCCGCCGGGTCGCCCCGGAAGTCGGAGCCGACCTTGTCGATCTCGTCGAGCAGGACCACGGGGTTCATGGACCCGGCCTCCTTGACGGCCCGCACGATCCGGCCGGGCAGGGCGCCCACGTACGTACGCCGGTGTCCGCGGATCTCTGCCTCGTCGCGTACGCCGCCGAGGGCGACCCGGACGAACTTCCGTCCCATGGCGTGCGCGACCGATTCACCCAGCGACGTCTTGCCGACCCCGGGCGGACCGACCAGCGCCAGCACCGCACCGCCGCGCCGCCCGCCCACGACGCCCAGGCCACGGTCGGCGCGCCGCTTGCGCACCGCGAGGTACTCGGTGATGCGCTCCTTCACGTCCTCCAGGCCGGCGTGCTCGGCGTCGAGGACCTCCTTGGCGCCCTTGATGTCGTAACTGTCCTCGGTGCGCTCGTTCCACGGCATCTCCAGGACCGTGTCGAGCCAGGTGCGGATCCAGGCCGTCTCGGGGTTCTGGTCGCTGGACCGCTCCAGCTTGTCGACCTCCTTGAGGGCGGCCTCGCGCACCTTCTCGGGGAGGTCGGCGGCCTCTACGCGGGTCCGGTAGTCGTCGGACTCCTCGCCGTCCTTCTCGCCGTTGAGCTCGCGGAGCTCCTTGCGGACGGCTTCGAGCTGGCGGCGCAGCAGGAACTCCCGCTGCTGCTTGTCGACGCCTTCCTGGACGTCCTTGGCGATGGACTCGGCGATGTCCTGCTCGGCGAGGTGGTCGCGCAGTTGCTCGGTGGCGAGCCTGAGGCGGGCGACCGGGTCCTCGGTCTCCAGCAGCTCGACCTTCTGAGCCACGGTCAGGAAGGGCGAGTAGCCGGAGTTGTCGGCGAGGGCGGAGACGCCGTCGATCTGCTGGACGCGGTCCACGACCTGCCAGGCGCCGCGCTTCTTGAGCCAGCTGGTGGCGAGCGCCTTGTACTCCTTGACGAGATCGGTGATCTGACCGGGCAGCGGGTCGGGCACCGACTCCTCGACGGTCGTGCCCTCGACCCACAGGGCGGCGCCCGGGCCGGTCGTACCGGCGCCGATCTTCACGCGTCCACGGCCACGGATGAGCGCGCCGGGGTCACCGTCGGAGAGCCGCCCGACCTGCTCCACGGTGCCGAGGACTCCGATCCCCGCGTACGTCCCGTCGATGCGCGGCACCAGCAGGACCTTGGGCTTGCCCTGCGCCCCCGAGGACCGCGCGGCGGCCTGGGCGGCCTCCACCGCGGCTCGTACCTCGGAGTCGGACAGGTCCAGCGGTACCACCATCCCGGGCAGCACGACCTCGTCGTCGAGCGGCAGCACGGGCAAGGTGAGCGGTGTGGACGTCGAAGCCATGATCTCCCCTTCGGCAGTCAAGTTGAGCTGTACACACTCAATGCTTGTGACTGCCGTGGTGTTCCCCGACCTTGTTCGCTCTGAGCGATCAACGCCTCGCGGCGCGGAGCGGGCAGAGTGGGCCCATGCTGAACGACGACGGAACGCTGGCCCGCGAGGGTTCGCTCGACCGGGTACCGGAGGCCTTCGCCCCGGTGGTCGAGGCCGCGCGTGTGCGGATCGCGGAGACCTTCGTGCCCACGCGACTGCACAGCGCTTATCTGTACGGCAGCATTCCGCGCGGCACCGCCACGCCGGGTGTGTCCGATCTCGACCTGCTGATCGCCCTGCGCGAGGAACCGGACGGTGCCGACCGGGAGGCGGTCGCGGGGCTGGAGGCGGAGCTGGACCGCCGCTTCGCGCAGGTCGACGGCGTCGGGGCCCTGCTCTTCGGGGTCCCCACGCTGCTGAGCGAGCTCGAACGGTACGACCTGGGCTTCTTCGTGGCCTGTCTGTGCACCCCGCTGCTGGGTGAGGACCTGGCCGGGCGGCTGCCCCGCTTCCGGCCCACCTCACTGCTCGCCCGCGAGACCAACGGCGACCTCGCGGTGCTCCTGCCCCGATGGCGGCGGCGGGCGGCCGAGGCCACGACGGAAGCGGAACGGTCACGGCTGGGCCGCCACGTGGGCCGCCATCTGGTGCGTACCGGTTTCACGCTGGTGATGCCGCACATGGGTGACTGGACGAGCGACCTGGAGGAGATGGCCGGGGCGTTCGCGGAGCACTACCCGCGGCGGGGGGCCCAGATGCGGACGGCCCTCGCGGTGGGCCGCGACCCGTCGGGGGCGGACCCGGCCGTCCTGGGCACGCTCATCGACGACCTGGGGCCGTGGCTCGCGGCCGAGTACCGGGCGGCGCACGGCGTGAAGGCGCCGCGGCCCTGAGCCCCCCTCGGCCGAGCCCCGAGCCGAGCCCCGAGCCGTGCCCCCGAGGGGTGCACCCGAGCCACCCCCCGAGCCGTCGCACGCCGCGGCCCGGGGTGCGGCGCCCGCGCGGGCGGGGACACACCCCGGGCCGGAGGTGACCCGGGCCGGCGACGACCCGGGGGACCGGTTCTACTCGAAGAACCGGTTCTCGCAGGTCATGGGGATGATGTCGGCCCTGTCCGCGAAGAAGGTGTCGTGGGTGCCGCCGCCGCAGGTCTCCACCCGGTCACCGCCCTCGCCGTCCCGGACGTTGATCGTGTCGTTCGCCGCGCCGGTCTGCACCAGGTCCCGGCCGTTGCCGGCATCGACCGTGCTCGCCTCGGCCACGTTGACCCGTACGACGTCGTCGGCGTCACGGACCATCGCCCGGACGCGGACGACGGCGGCCAGCGAACCACAGACGGCGGTGGTGCCGTCGGTCCCCGCACGTCTGCACCCCGGGCCGATCTTGAGGCCGGAGGCGTCACGGACCACCAGCTCGCGGGCCGCGTTGGCGGAGAAGGTGACCCTGTTCTCCACACCGGTACGCGCGTTGAGCGTGACCGTCCCGCTGTAGCGGGTGACCGTGGCGCCCGCCTCGGCGGAGCCGGCCGGCGTCGCGCCGACGAGAGGGAGGGCCAGGCCCGCGACCAGGGCCGGGACGGCCAGCCGCTTCAGGGTGCTGCTCGTGATCTTCATGCTGCGTTCTTTCTCCTTCTTCCGCTGTGATCCGCGACGGGCGCCGGTACTCGGCAGCCTCGGCGTCAGTGAAACAAGGAGTGACCAACTACGCACCTTTTGTCACCTTTTGACGGACAGAAACCCTCTGGCGCCTCACCATCATCCGGGGCGTAATGGATTCGCGGCCTCAGCAGCCATTACATCCACCTGGGTCAAGGGTGGGCTGCCTTCCGTGGCACCCCCGCCCCCATGGCCACGACGGGGGCTTCCGGGCCCGGGTCGTCGCGGCGGACGGAACGCTCCCCGCGGCGGGGGGCGCCCCCTCGCCGTGGCGGCGGGGGCGGCGCCGACCGGGGCGGCCGCGGGGGCGGACCGTATAGAGAGGTACCGGGGGCGTCGACGCCGGGCCTCGGGCGCCTAAAGAGGTACCGGGGCGTCGACGCCGGGCCTCGGGCGCATCGTGGCGCGGACACAGGACAACCGCCGGCGCGGAGGCGAACGCCACCACGGGCGTCCCCGGCGCGACCGCCCAGGCCGGGCGCTCCACAGCGCGCTGGGCCGCCGGTCCCCCGGCCACTGACCGGAATCGTACGAAGCCGACGGCGAGGGCCCGGGGTGTCCTCGGCCGGCCGGAAGAGCACGGCCTACACGCGCCACCGGGCCGTCCGGCGCAGCAGCGGCCGGCACCCGACGCCGATCACCAGCGCCAGCGGGTGCCCCCAGTTGGTGAGCGGGTCCTCGAAGGCCAGCAGGTCCTGGAGCAGCATCACCGACACCCACGCCAGCACGATGCCGCGCGGCACCGGACTGAGCAGCCCCGACAGCGCCCCGACGGACGCCATCAGGCCGAAACTGATGCCGTAGTCGAGCCGGTGCAGGGACGTGTCGGGCAGGTGCCCGGCCAGTACCGACAGCGCGACCGGGATCTCCGTCGCGAGCGTCGCCACCACATGCCCCAGCAGGAACACGGCGGCCGCCCGCCACGTCCCGATGCGGCGCTCCAGCGCCGTGAGGACGAAGACGAACCCGATGGCGTAGGGCGAGAACAGGCCACCCGCCACCCACAGCGCGCTGGCGACCAGCACGAGCAGCGGCGTACGGGACAGATGGGCGACGTCGGTACTGGAGGCGTGCAGCACCGACGCGACGGTTCGTGGGTCGCCGTACTCGGTGAACAGCGAGGTGGCGACCAGGACGAGGGTGTAGCCGAAGGTGAACGGCGTACCGGTGGGCGTGGGCAGCAGCCGCGCGCACCGCCGCCACCGGGCGGCCGGCGGGTGGGCCGGGGCGGTGGCCGTGGGCGGGAGGGGCGTCGCCGGTGTGGTGCTCGACGTGCGCTGGCTCGGAATGCCCTTCAGCAGCCCGGGGCCGTCACTCGTCCCGCGCGTCCGGAGCTGGTGCACCGCGAGGCCGCCCTTCCCTGTCCACAAAACCCCTGCACAATGCGTCCGGATCAACCCTGCTCCCAGCCAACGCGATCATGTGCGGTCACGTCCATGACATAGGTCACAGCGACCGGCCCACTCGTCGCTACGCTGAGGATCATGGCTGCGACGACCCCTGTGACGACGCCCCTGGCCCCCGCGAACCCCGCCATGACGCCCCCGGACGCCCCGGACGCCCCCGTGACGCTCGACCGCCGGGAGGGCCCGTACGGCGAGGTGGTGCTGCGCCGGCGCGGCGAGGACTTCGAGATCATCGCCAACGGCACGTTCCTGATGGACACCTCCGACGGCCGGTCCGAGCGGCTGCTGATCGACGCCGCCCTCGGAGCGCTGGGGGCCCGTCCGCACCCGTCGGTGCTCGTCGGCGGGCTCGGGGTGGGGTTCTCGCTGGCGCACGCGGCCGCCGAACCCGCCTGGGGGCGCATCGCGGTCGTCGAGCGGGAGGAGGCGATCATCGACTGGCACCGCGGAGGGCCGCTCGCCCGGATCTCCGGCGAGGCGCTCGCCGATCCGCGCACGGTGCTGGTCCACGGCGACCTCGTCGCGTACGTCCGCAGCTCCCCCGACTCGTTCGACGCGCTCTGCCTGGACATCGACAACGGCCCCGACTGGACCGTCACGGAGGACAACGACAGCCTCTACTCGCCGGCCGGTCTGGCGGCCTGCGCGGCCCGCCTGAACCCCGGTGGCGTCCTCGCCGTCTGGTCCGCCCGGCCCTCCACCGATTTCGAAGAGTCATTGCGGAATGCCGGGTTCAGCGGGGTAAGAACCGAAGAGGTCCCGGTTGCCCGGGGCGTACCGGACGTGGTCCACCTCGCCGTTCGCCCTGCGTAGCCGGGACGCGGTCGGTGCCTTTACGCTGCTGACCGAACACACGGATCTACACGCTCGCGCAGGACGCGACAGGGGCGGGGCGATGGAGCAGACACACACCAGCCATACCGGCACGGCGGTCGCGCCGGGTACACAGCGCCGCGTGCTGGTCGTCGAGGACGACACCACCATCGTCGAGGCCATCTCCGCCCGGTTGCGGGCCGAGGGCTTCCTGGTGCAGACGGCCACCGACGGCCCGGCGGCCGTGGACGCCGCCGAGGCGTGGCAGCCCGACCTGATGGTCCTCGACGTCATGCTGCCGGGTTTCGACGGTCTGGAGGTGTGCCGGCGGGTGCAGGCCCAGCGGCCGGTGCCGGTGCTGATGCTGACGGCCCGGGACGACGAGACCGACATGCTGGTCGGCCTCGGGGTCGGCGCCGACGACTACATGACCAAGCCGTTCTCGATGCGGGAGCTCGCGGCCCGGGTGCACGTCCTGCTGCGGCGCGTGGAGCGGGCGGCGCTGGCCGCGGTGACTCCGCGCAGTGGCATCCTCCGGCTCGGCGAACTGGAGATCGACCACGCGCAGCGGCGGGTTCGGGTCAAGGGTGAGGACGTCCACCTCACGCCGACCGAGTTCGACCTGCTGGTCTGCCTGGCGAACACCCCCCGCGCGGTCCTCTCCCGGGAGCAGTTGCTCGCGGAGGTCTGGGACTGGGCGGACGCGTCGGGCACCCGGACCGTGGACAGCCACATCAAGGCGCTGCGCCGCAAGATCGGTGCCGAACGGATCCGTACGGTCCACGGCGTCGGGTACGCACTGGAGACGCCCGCGCCATGAGGTCGCTCCGGTCCCGGCTGCGCTCGGTCTCGATCTCGATCAAGACCAAACTGGGCACACTCGTCGTCGTCTCGGTCTTCATCACGACCGGCCTGCTGATGGTGGCTCTGCGCACGGAGACCGAGCTGCGCTTCATCACCGTCTTCTCGGTGATCGCCACGCTGCTGATCACCCAGTTCGTGGCGCACGGTCTGACCGCGCCGCTGGACGAGATGAACACGGTGGCGAAGTCCATCTCGCACGGCGACTACACCCGGCGGGTGCGTGGCGCCGACCGCCGGGACGAGCTCGGCGACCTGGCCTCCACGATCAATCGCATGGCCGACGACCTGGAGGCGGTGGACCGGCACCGCAAGGAGCTGGTGGCCAATGTCTCGCACGAGTTGCGCACGCCGATCGCGGCGCTGCGCGCGGTGCTGGAGAACGTGGTGGACGGCGTCTCGGCCGCCGACCCCGAGACCATGCGCACCGCGCTGAAGCAGACCGAGCGGCTCGGCCGGCTGGTGGAGACGCTCCTGGATCTGTCACGGCTCGACAACGGTGTCGTACCGCTCCGGTCGCGGCGCTTCGAGGTGTGGCCGTACCTGTCGGGGGTGCTCAAGGAGGCCAACCTGGCCGCCGCGCAGCGCGGGCTGGACTCCGGCTCGGGCCGTCATACCCGTACGGATGTGCATCTGCATCTGGACGTGTCGCCGCCGGAGCTGACCGCGCACGCGGACAGCGAGCGGCTGCACCAGGTGGTGGCGAACCTGATCGACAACGCCGTGAAGCACTCGCCGCCGCACGGCCGTGTGACGGTGCGGGCGCGGCGCGGCCGGCAGCCGGAGTCGCTGGACCTGGAAGTGGTGGACGAGGGGCCGGGCATCCCGGAGTCGGAGCGGCACAAGGTCTTCGAGCGGTTCAACCGGGGCAGCGTCCCCTCGCCGCACGGGCCGGGCAGCGACGGCGGTACGGGACTGGGCCTGGCGATCGCCCGCTGGGCGGTCGATCTGCACGGCGGCCGCATCGGAGTGGCCGAATCCGCACGTGGATGCCGGATTCAGGTCACTCTTCCAGGGATCCCTCAGCCCCGCGGTTGACGTAGGGTTCGAACCGGAAGGGTTCGTTCTGCGTATACATGTGCAGGACGTGCCCGAGGCTGTGCGCCGTCAGGGGCCGCAGCCGCGCTCTCCCCTACCCATTCGCGGGGCAACCACGCTTGTTTCCCGCCATTTCCAGCCCCGAAACACGTCCTCAGATGTGATCTACGCGACGATGGCATGCCCGGCCTGCACGTCCCGGCCAGGGAGGCGTAGCCTTTATTTCCGCTGTCCATCACCTTGTGAAGCGGAAGAGGGCGGTTGCCGCCGTGTCGTCTCAGTCCCCCAGTAACTCGAGTATCTCGACCGACCAAGACGGGCAGGGTCCTTCGAACCCTGCCGCCGCGTTCGGTGCCAATGAGTGGCTCGTCGACGAGATCTACCAGCAGTACCTCCAGGACCCGAATTCGGTCGACCGTGCCTGGTGGGACTTCTTCGCCGACTACAAGCCGGGCGCCTCGTCCGGCTCGGCGGACAAGCCCGCGGGTGAGGGTGCCGTAGCCGCGGGGGCTGCGGGCACCGGTGCAAGCACCGGCTCCACTGGAGCGGCCGACGCCGCGCCCTCCGCCGGCCAGGCCCCGGCTCCCCAGGCTCCGGCCACTCCGGCGCAGCCGGCAGCAGCGGCACCCGCACAGGCCGCTGCCGCCCCCGCCGCGAAGCCCGCGCCCGCCGCCCCGGCCCAGGCCGCCCCGGCCGCGAAGCCCGCGCCCGCCCCCGCGGCCAAGGCTCCGGCCGCGAAGCCCGCCGCCGCCAAGGCGCAGCCGGCCACCGAAGCCCCCGCCGGGCCCGAGTACGTGCCGCTGCGCGGCCCGGCCGCCGCGGTCGCCAAGAACATGAACGCCTCGCTGGAGCTGCCGACCGCCACCTCGGTCCGCGCCGTCCCGGTGAAGCTGCTGTTCGACAACCGCATCGTCATCAACAACCACCTCAAGCGTGCCCGCGGCGGGAAGATCTCCTTCACGCACCTCATCGGGTACGCGATGGTGCAGGCCATCAAGGCCATGCCGTCGATGAACTACTCGTACGGCGAGAAGGACGGCAAGCCGGTCCTGGTCAAGCCGGAGCACGTGAACTTCGGTCTGGCGATCGACCTGGTGAAGCCGAACGGCGAGCGCCAGCTCGTCGTGGCGGGCATCAAGAAGGCGGAGACGCTCGGCTTCTTCGAGTTCTGGCAGGCGTACGAGGACATCGTCCGCCGCGCCCGCAACAACAAGCTGACGATGGACGACTTCACCGGCGTCACCGTCTCGCTGACCAACCCCGGCGGCCTCGGCACCGTCCACTCCGTGCCGCGTCTGATGCCCGGTCAGTCGGTCATCATGGGCGTCGGTTCGATGGACTACCCGGCCGAGTTCCAGGGGACTTCGCAGGACACCCTGAACAAGCTGGGCATCTCCAAGGTGATGACGCTCACCTCGACGTACGACCACCGGGTCATCCAGGGTGCGGCGTCGGGCGAGTTCCTGCGGATCGTCTCGAACCTCCTCCTCGGTGAGAACGGCTTCTACGACGACGTCTTCGAGTCGCTGCGCATCCCCTACGAGCCGGTCCGCTGGCTCAAGGACATCGACGCGTCGCACGACGACGACGTCACCAAGGCCGCGCGCGTCTTCGAGCTGATCCACTCCTACCGGGTCCGCGGCCACGTCATGGCCGACACCGACCCGCTGGAGTACCGCCAGCGCAAGCACCCCGACCTGGACATCACCGAGCACGGCCTGACGCTCTGGGACCTGGAGCGGGAGTTCGCGGTCGGCGGCTTCGGCGGCAAGTCCATGATGAAGCTGCGCGACATCCTCGGCGTGCTGCGCGACTCGTACTGCCGCACCACCGGCATCGAGTTCATGCACATCCAGGACCCCAAGCAGCGCAAGTGGATCCAGGACCGCGTCGAGCGCCCGCACTCCAAGCCGGAGCGCGAGGAGCAGCTTCGGATCCTGCGCCGCCTCAACGCCGCCGAGGCGTTCGAGACGTTCCTGCAGACCAAGTACGTCGGCCAGAAGCGGTTCTCGCTGGAGGGCGGCGAGTCCGTCATCCCGCTGCTGGACGCGGTCATCGACTCGGCCGCCGAGTCGCGCCTGGACGAGGTCGTCATCGGCATGGCCCACCGCGGCCGGCTGAACGTCCTGGCGAACATCGTCGGCAAGTCGTACGCGCAGATCTTCCGCGAGTTCGAGGGCAACCTCGACCCGAAGTCGATGCACGGCTCCGGCGACGTGAAGTACCACCTGGGCGCCGAGGGCACCTTCACCGGCCTGGACGGCGAGCAGATCAAGGTCTCGCTGGTCGCCAACCCCTCGCACCTGGAGGCGGTCGACCCGGTCCTGGAGGGTGTCGTCCGTGCCAAGCAGGACGTCATCAACAAGGGCGGCACGGACTTCACCGTCCTGCCCGTCGCCCTGCACGGTGACGCGGCGTTCGCGGGCCAGGGTGTGGTCGCCGAGACGCTCAACATGTCGCAGCTGCGCGGTTACCGCACCGGCGGCACGGTCCACATCGTGATCAACAACCAGGTCGGCTTCACCGCCGCCCCGGAGTCGTCGCGATCGTCGATGTACGCGACCGACGTGGCCCGCATGATCGAGGCGCCGATCTTCCACGTGAACGGCGACGACCCGGAGGCCGTGGTCCGCGTGGCGCGGCTCGCCTTCGAGTTCCGCCAGACGTTCAACAAGGACGTCGTGATCGACCTCATCTGCTACCGCCGCCGCGGTCACAACGAGGGCGACAACCCGCAGTTCACCAACCCGCAGATGTACAACCTGATCGACAAGAAGCGCTCGGTGCGCAAGCTCTACACCGAGTCGCTGATCGGTCGTGGCGACATCACGCTGGAAGAGGCGGAGCAGGCGCTCCAGGACTTCCAGGGACAGCTGGAGAAGGTGTTCGCGGAGGTCCGCGAGGCCACCTCGCAGCCCGGCCCGGCGCAGAGCCCCGAGGCGCAGGCCGAGTTCCCGGTCGCCGTCACCACCGCGGTCTCCCAGGAGGTCGTGAAGCGGATCGCCGAGTCCCAGGTGAACATCCCCGACCGCGTCAAGGTGCACCCGCGCCTGATGCCGCAGCTCCAGCGCCGTGCCGCCTCGATCGACGACGGCACGATCGACTGGGGCATGGGTGAGACCCTGGCGATCGGTTCGCTGCTGATGGAGGGCACCCCGGTCCGGCTCGCCGGCCAGGACACCCGCCGCGGCACCTTCGGCCAGCGCCACGCGGTGCTGGTGGACCAGGAGACCGGCGAGGACTACACCCCGCTGCAGTACCTCTCCGAGGACCAGGCCCGCTACAACGTCTACGACTCGCTGCTGAGCGAGTACGCGGCGATGGGCTTCGAGTACGGCTACTCGCTCGCGCGGCCCGAGTCGCTGGTCATGTGGGAGGCCCAGTTCGGAGACTTCGTCAACGGCGCGCAGACCGTCCTCGACGAGTTCATCTCCTCGGCCGAGCAGAAGTGGGGCCAGACCTCCGGCGTCACGCTGCTCCTGCCGCACGGCTACGAGGGCCAGGGCCCGGACCACTCCTCGGCCCGCCCGGAGCGCTTCCTCCAGATGTGCGCGCAGGACAACATGACGGTCGCGATGCCGACGCTGCCGTCGAACTACTTCCACCTCCTGCGGTGGCAGGTGCACAACCCGCACCACAAGCCGCTGGTCGTCTTCACCCCGAAGTCGATGCTGCGCCTGAAGGCCGCCGCGTCGAAGGCGGAGGAGTTCACCACGGGCGGGTTCCGCCCGGTGATCGGTGACGACTCGGTGGACGCGAACGCGGTCCGCAAGGTCGTCTTCTGCTCCGGCAAGGTGTACTACGACCTGGAGGCGGAGCGGGTCAAGCGCGGCGTCACGGACACGGCGATTATCCGCCTCGAGCGTCTCTACCCGCTGCCGGGTGCGGAGCTCCAGGCCGAGATCTCCAAGTACCCGAACGCGGAGAAGTACCTGTGGGCGCAGGAGGAGCCGGCGAACCAGGGTGCCTGGCCGTTCATCGCGCTCAACCTGATCGACCACCTCGACCTGGCGGTCGGCGCCGACATCCCGCACGGCGAGCGTCTGCGCCGCATCTCGCGGCCGCACAGCTCGTCCCCCGCGGTCGGCTCGGCCAAGCGCCACCAGGCCGAGCAGGCCCAGCTGGTCAACGAGGTCTTCGACGCCTGATCAGCGCCCGTACGGTCGCGAGGGCCCGGTTCCGCATGCCGCGGGGCCGGGCCCTCCGGCTTCCCGGGCGGGCCGGGGGACGCCCTACCCTGGGAGCAACACCGAGCAGGCATCAGGAGCACGTCTTGTACTTCACCGACCGTGGCATCGAGGAGCTGGAGAAGCGGCGCGGCGAGGAGGAGGTCACCTTCGAGTGGCTCGCCGAGCAGTTGCGTACGTTCGTCGACCTCAACCCCGACTTCGAGGTTCCCGTCGAGCGTCTGGCCACCTGGCTGGCACGGCTGGACGACGAGGACGAGGACGAGTAGTCGCGCGTGGTCACTTCCGCGCGGAGGCGGCCGCCCCGCGCAGGCGGTCGTAGGCGAGGCCCAGCGCGCCCTGGGTGATCAGCAGCGCGGCCGTGGTCGCCCAGCCGGGGCTGCGGCGGGTGAGTGCCCAGGTGAGCAGGGGGACGCCCGCCACCAGTTGGGCCGTGGCGAGCGCGCGGGCGCGGGGGCCGCAGATCCAGGGGCCGAGGGGTCCCTTCTCGACGGCGTCCAGTTCGGTGCGTACGGCGTCGAGCCAGCCCTGCCATTCGACCGGCTCCGCGCCCTGGGCCCGGGCGGCCGCCCACAGGTGGGTGGCCGGTTCGCCGGGCATGAGGCCCGGCGGGAGGGTGAGGCCGTGCCGGCTCAGGACGGCCGTGAGGCCCAGGAGGCGGGCCGCGGCGGTGGCGTGCCGGTCGGGGCGGGTGAGGGGTTCGAGGTCCTGGGCGTCCAGGACGGGGTCGAGTCCGAGGCGGGCGGCGAAGGTGTGCATGGCCTCGTCCTCGCCGACGGGGGTGCCGTCCGCGAGCCAGGTGTAGCCGACGGGGCGGCGGAAGCCGGTCGCGAGGACGCACCCCGCACGGTCCGCGTCCCACCACAGGGCCACCACCGGCCACGTCACCCCGACGGTCAGGGCGCCGGCCCAGCCCGCGGCGACCCGGTCGACCGGTTCGGCGCCGTCGCGCCACGGGGCGCCCTCGGGGACGAGGACGCTCCAGTCGGAACCGGCCGGGGCGAGGAGCAGCCGCTCGCGCAGCAGCAGGGCCGGGGGCCGTACGGAGGGCACATCGGTCCGGCAGAAAAGCAGCGCGCCCGGAGAAGTCGCGTTCATGGGCCTTACGCTAGGGCAATTTGCCCTGATTCGGCACGCTTGACTTGACCGGGCCGCGATATATCGTGTCCTACAGGAGACGCGATATGTTGCGTCACGTCCCAGGGAGGTCCCATGCCGGAGTGGTCCGTCAGCGAGCCGACGAAACTGACCCTCGACGACGCACCCGTGACGGCGCTCAATGTGCGCATCGTCCATGGGACGGTCAATGTCGTGGGCACCGACGAGGGCCCGGCACGGCTGGAGGTCTCCGACATCGAGGGGCCGCCCCTGATCGTCACCCAGCAGGGTTCCACCCTGACCATCGCCTACGAGGACCTGCCCTGGAAGGGCTTCCTCAAGTGGCTCGACCCGAAGGGGTGGCACCGCAGCGCCGTCGTCTCCCTCGCCGTCCCGGCGGCTGCCGACGTCGAGGTCGGCGTCATCGGCGCCGAGGCCGTGATCTCGGGTGTCCGGGGGCGTACGGACGTACGCGGCGTCACCGGCGACACCACGCTCGTCGGCCTCTCCGGCCCGGTCCGCGCCGACACCGTCGCCGGGAGCGTGGAGTCCCAGGCGGTCACCGGAGACCTCCGCTTCAACTCCGTGTCGGGTGACCTCACGATCGTCGAGGGCGCGGGTACCTCCGTACGGGCGGAGTCGGTCAGCGGCGACATGGTCATCGACCTCGACCCCGGCGAGGAACCCACCGACATCCGGCTGACCACCGTCTCCGGCGAGGTCGCCATCCGGCTGCCCCATCCCACGAACGCCCAGGTCGAGGCCCACACCACGGGGGGTGCCGTGTCCAGCGCCTTCGACGACCTCCGGGTCACCGGGCAGTGGGGCGCCAAGAAGATCACCGGCACACTCGGCGACGGCAAGGGGACGCTGAAGGCCACCACGGTCTCCGGATCCATCGCGCTGCTCCGCCGGCCGGACGAAGCCCCCACCGGAAAGGTGCTCTGACATGCCCCCCGTCTTCGCCCACGGCCGGCTCCGCCTCTACCTGCTCAAGCTCCTCGACGAGGCGCCGCGCCACGGCTACGAGGTGATCCGGCTCCTGGAGGAACGCTTCCACGGCCTGTACGCGCCCTCCGCCGGCACCGTCTACCCGCGCCTGGCCAAGCTGGAGGCCGAGGGCCTGGTCACGCACGCCACCGAGGGCGGGCGCAAGGTGTACTCGATCACCGACGCCGGGCGCGAGGAGCTCGCCGGCCGCAGCGCCGAACTGGCCGACCTGGAGCTGGAGATCCGCGACTCGGTCTCCGAGCTCGCCGCCGAGATCCGCGACGACGTGCGCGGCGCGGCGGGCTCACTGCGCCGCGAGCTGCGGGCCGCGGCGGGCGAGTCCCGGCGCACACCGCCCCCGGGGGGCGACGAGTGGGCGACGTGGCGCCGGGCCAAGCAGGAGTGGAAGGACCAGGCCCGGCGGGCCCGGGACGAGTCGCGGCGCGCCCGTGAGGAGGCGCAGACGGCACGGCAACAGGCCAAGGAGGCCCAGGAGAAGGCCCGCCAGGAGATGCAGCGGATCGCGCAGCAGGTCCAGGACCATGTGCTGCGGGGCGAAGGCCTGGCCGACCTCGCGGGCCGACTGGGCGGCCTGCTCGGCGGCTCGGCCCCCACGACGTCCTGGCCCCCGTACGGGAAGCCGGACCCCGCCGAGCCCTCGGCCGACACCCCGGCCGGCACCCCGGCCGAAACCCCGGAGTGGGCCCACGCCGACACCGAATCGGCCGACCCGGCGCGCGACTTGGAGCGCCTGCTGGACCGCTTCCGCGACGACGTCCGCGACGCGGCCCGCGACCACGGCGTCACGGCCGCCCAGCTCACCCGGGCCCGCGGCCACCTGTCCACCGCGGCGTCCCACATCGTCGCGCTGCTGAAGAACCCGCGCGACTAGCGCGGGGCGCCGGCCCCGGCACCCGGTGGGCAGCGTGTGCGCCCGCCCCGGCCCCGCTGGTCGCCGGACGGGGAGCCACCGGACACGCACGCCGGCACCCGCCCTCCTCCCGCCCCGCACGGGCGGAGGGCGGCTGCCGGGGTCGGCGAGTCGTGCGGTCAGCTCGCCCGGCGGGCGGACATGGCGCGTTCCAGCGCGGTGTACGTGGCCCCGTGGTCGGCGAGGACGTCCGCGACGACACCCGGGCGGGCCGCCAGGGCGAGGAGGAGGTGCTCGTCGCCGATGTGGCGGTCGCCGCGCCCGAGGGCGACCCGGAGGGACTGCTCCAGCGTGTCCTTGGCCGGGCGGGTGAAGGGCCGGTGGCCCGACCACCGGCGCTTCGCCTTCCGGCCGCCGGCCAGCGCACCCGTCCCGTGGACCGCCTCCACCCTGGAGACGATCTCCGTCACGTCGATCCCGATGTCCGCCAGCGCGTCCGCGTCCGCCCGCGTCAGGCCGCCGCGCCGCCGGGCCTCCGCCAGGGCGGACTCCACGGAGGCGCGCCGGTCCGTGACGCCGAGCGCGCCGAGCGCGGCCGCCGACCTGGTGCCCTCCAGGTCCAGCAGCGCCAGCAGCAGGTGTTCCTCGGTGACGGAGTCGGCGTCCGCCCGTTCCGCGTGGGAGACGGCTCCCTTGACGGCGCCGCGGGCAGCCTCGGTGAATCGCTCGAACATCAATGCCTCCCGTACTTCTTGTGCACGGCCTGCCGGCTGACGCCCAGCTCGGCTGCGATCTCCTGCCAGGACCAGCCCTGGGCCCGGGCGCTTCGGACTTGTACGGCTTCCAGCTGCTCCAGCAGCCGCCGCAACGCGGCGACGGCGCGCAACCCCACCCGGGGATCACGGTCGCCCGCACGCGCGGCCAGATCGGTCGCTTCGGTCATGGTGTCAACTTACGTTGACGAGAGGGCCACGTCAACCTCGGTTGACAACCACCGTGACCGTCGCGCCCGGCACCGCCCGTACCGCCACCCGCCCGGCCGGGCTCGGGACCAGCCACGCGCGCCCCTCCACCGCCACGCGCCAGCCGCTCGGACTCGGGGGCAGGGAGAGCTCCGTGGTCCCGCCGCGTCCGGCGACGTAGGTCAGGCGGGACGGACCCTGCTCGACCACCCGGCCCGCCACCGCCTCCGCGTACGGCGCGGCCGTCTGCTCCTTGTTGGTGCGCCAGGAACCCGAGCCGTCCACCGCGCAGTACCCGCCCCCGTAGCACCACACATAGCCCGCCCAGCCCGAGCTGTAGCGGTTCAGGGACGTCAGGGCCTCGCGGTAGAAGCGGCCCATGTTGGGCAGGGAGTTGTTCAGCGGGCCCCACTCCCCCACCACGATCGGCACCCGGTACTCCTTCGGGTACGCCGTCACCGCCGCCTCGTACGACTCGATCCAGCCCGCCGAGGGGTCGTAGTCCGCGCCCGCCTCCATCGCGGTGTTGTAGAAGTGCGGGGCGTAGACGACCTTGTGGTCCTTGATCCGGCCAAGACCCGTCGGGACGCCCTCCCCGACGATCGGGGTCGGCTCGACGAAGACCCAGTTGTCGTCGTCGACCGAACGGACCGCGTTCGCGAGGCGGTTGTACATGGGCGTGAGGTGGTCGCGCTCGATCCGGCGGGCGGCCGTCGGCAGGTCCTCCCCCGGGCGCAGCTCGCCCATCGGCTCGTTGATGAGGTCGTAGCCGATCACCGCCGGGTGGTTCTCGAAGCGATCGGCGAGGACCCGCCACATCCGGGCCTGGGCGGCCGCCAGGTCCTCGTCCTCGTACAGGTGCGTGAAGGCCCTCTGCACGGCCGGCTCGAAGTACTCGGCGAACCAGTCGTCCGGGTGCGGGGTGAAGGGCAGGCCGTCGGTGCGGGTGGCCCACTCGGGGATGCCCCGGTGGCCGAAGGCGGGGCCGAAGACGTCCTGGTGGGCGTCGATCAGGACGTGGATGTCGTACCGGTGCGCCCAGTCCAGGATCCGTTCGATCTTGCGGAGGTACGGCTCGCTGTACCGGCCGCGCACCGGCTCCAGGTCGTCCCAGAAGACCAGCAGCCGGGCGAAGTTGAAGCCCTGGGCCCGCATGTCGCGGAAGTGCTTCTCGGTGATGGCGGACAGCGCCGCGTCACCTCGGTGCGTCTTGTCCTCGACGTTCCAGCCGCGCAGCGTCAGGACACGGCCGCGGTCGTCGGTCAGGCGGGGTATGTCCGGCTCGGCGGCGGTCGCCGGGGTGGCGGGGGCGAGGGTCAGCAGGGCGGAGAGTGCGAGTGCGAGGGTGCGCATGACGGGACCTCCGGCACGGTCGACAGTGCCGGAGATCCCATCAGCAAAACTGACGGGTCATCAAGACGTCGTCAGGACGATCTTCCCGAAGAGGTCACCGGACGCCATCTTCTCGAAGCCCTCCCGCGCCCGGTCCAGCGGCAGCACTTCGTCGATCACCGGCCGCACCCCGGTCGCCGCGCAGAACGCCAGCAGGTCCTCCAGCTCGTCCTTGGAACCCATCGTCGAGCCGACGACCTTCAGCTCCAGGAAGAAGATGCGGGTCAGCTCGGCGTGCGGAGGCCGGTCGCCGCTCGTCGCACCCGAGATCACCAGTGTGCCGCCCGGCCGCAGCGACTTGACCGAGTGCGACCAGGTGGCCGCGCCGACGGTCTCGATCACCGCGTCCACCCGCTGCGGCAGCCGGGCACCCGGCTCGTACGCCTCCAGCGCCCCCAGCTCGACGGCCCGCTTCCGCTTGGCCTCGTCGCGGCTGGTGGCGAAGACCCGCAGCCCGGCCGCCTTGCCGAGGACGATGGCGGCCGTGGCGACACCGCCGCCCGCGCCCTGCACGAGGACCGAGTCGCCGGGGCGCACACCCGCGTTGGTGAAGAGCATGCGGTACGCGGTGAGCCACGCGGTCGGCAGGCAGGCGGCCTCCGCGAAGGACAGCTCCTTGGGCTTGGGCAGCACGTTCCAGGCGGGGACGGCGACCTTCTCGGCGAACGTGCCCTGGTAGCGCTCGGTCAGGATGGAGCGGGGCTCGTTCGGCCCCACGCCGTGGCCCGACTGGCCGATGACGGAGTGGACGACCACCTCGTTGCCGTCCTCGTCGAGGCCGGCGGCGTCACAGCCGAGGATCATCGGCAGCTTGTCCTCGCCGAGCCCGACCCCGCGCAGCGACCACAGGTCGTGGTGGTTGAGGGAGGCGGCCTTGACGGTGACGGTGGTCCAGCCGGGACGTACCTCGGGGGCAGGGCGTTCGCCCAGCTCAAGGCCGTTCAGGGGCTGGTCGCGGTCGATTCGGGCGGCGTAGGCAGCGAACATGACCTTGACCATAGGACGACACCGGTGCGCGGCGGTACCGCGCACCGGTGTGACGTACGTCAGACCCGCGCCGGTCGCGGAGTCAGTCCCGGCGCCACTGCGCAGGGCTGTTCTTCGTCGCCGGGTCCTCGTACGAGCCCGTCCTGCCCCGGTCCACGTGGAAGGTGGTGAGCGTGGAGACGGGCGAGAGGGGGTCGCGCCGGTCGGCGATGACCCGCATGTGCGCGCTGAATCGTTCCGGCGTGACCTCGTACACGTCGTAGCCGTACCGGTTGCCCTCGAAGTACTTCAGGTGCGGGTTGGCCTTGCCCATGAGGGGGCCGTTGGTCGCGTTCCAGTCGGCGGAGTACGCGCCCGAGGTCACCGAGTGGGCCGTGAACTCCGTACCGACGAGCGGTGACGACGTGTCGTCGAAGTCGGTACGGATGTCGTCGACGAACGCCGAGTGCCAGTCGCCGGTGATGACGACGAGATCCTCGAGGCCACTGGTGTGCACGTGGTTCAGGACCTCCTTGCGCTCGGCCAGGAAGCCGTCCCACTGGTCGGTGAACATGTACGACCCGCCCGGCCGGCCCCGCAGCTGGCTCAGCATGATCGAATTGGCCCACACGTGCCAGGAGTCGGGCGCCCGGTCGATCGTCCCCTTGAGCCAGGACTTCTGGTCGGCGCCCAGGATCGTGCCGTTCGCCAGGTTCTGCGCGGAGCGGTAGGAGCGCAGGTCCAGGACGGTCAGCTCCAGCAGGTCGCCCCAGCGGCGCACCCGGTGGATCTCCGGGTCGGGCAGCGCGGCCGTGGCGGAGTCGTCGCGGTGCGGCATGTTCTCGTACCAGGCCTGGTACGCCGCCGCCCGCCGCTGGAGGAACGGCGCCCCGCCGCCCGTACCGCTGTAGTCGTTGACCACCTCGTGGTCGTCCCAGGTCAGGAACCAGGGGTGCGCGGCGTGCGCCTCACGCAGGGACGCGTCGCCCTTGTAGAGGGCGTGGCGGCGCCGGTAGTCGGCGAGCGTGAGCACGGCGGGCCCCTCGTGGTCCCGCACGTGGTCGCCGCCGACGGGCCCGTGCTCGTAGATGTAGTCGCCCAGGTGCACGACGAAGTCGACGTTCTCGCGGGCGATGCCCCGATGGGCGGCGTAGTAGCCGTCGTGGAACGCCTGGCAGTTGGCGGCGGCGAAGCGCACCCGCGGGACGCTGCCGACCGGCGCGGTCCTCGTCCTGCCGACCCGGCTGGTCTTCCCCAGCGCCTTGAACGCGTACCAGTAGTGCCGCCCCGCGCCCAGCCCGCCCACGGGCACGTGGACGCTGTGGCCGAGCGTCGCCGAGGCGGGCGCCGTGCCGCGGGCCACGACCCGGCTCAGCGCCTGGTCCTCCGCCACCACCCACTCGACCTCGACGACCTCGGGCAGCCGCTGCTCGGCGGCGAGCGGCTCGGGCGCGAGGCGCGTCCACAGCACCACGCTCGACGGCTGCGGGTCCCCGGAGGCGACCCCGAGGGTGAAGGGAGCCGGGTCGTACTCCGCGCCGAGCGCTTCGGCGGCCTCACGTGCCCGGGCGGGCGAGAGGCCGGCGCTGAGCGGCCACACGACGTTCAGGGCACCGGCCGCGCCGGCGGCCTTAAGCAGGTTGCGCCGGTCGAGCGTCATGCCGCCACCCCCGTGAGCGTGAGCGTGATCCCGTCCGCGTAGCCGTCGTTCGACGTGCCGCCGCCGGTGCGGGTGAGGACGAGGAGTACCCGCGCGGTGCGGGCACCGGGCGGGACGAGTGACCCGGCCGTGCGCTCCAGCAGCCCCGTACGGCCCTTGCGCTCCCCCGCCGTCACCGGTCCGAGCACGCTCAGCGCGACCGGGGTGCCCCTGCCGTCCCGGAACTCCACCGACAGCCGGGCGCCGTCCTCCTGTGAGGCGTAGCCGCCGAGCCAGGCCGTCAGCGTGTACCGGACCTGCCCCGCGTCGACGGCCGTGTGGCCGGTGGTGCCGGTGGCGGGCAGGACGACGTCCTGGACGAGGGCGGTGCGGGGCGAGTTCCCGCCGGAGAAGAACCGGCTTCCGCGCCGGTCGGGGCCCGGGTCGGAGGCGGTGGGGTACCCCCCGCCGAGGGTGTACGCGATGAGGGCGGGCGCGCCCTGCGCGACCCGCCAGCCGGTGACGGTCCCGACGGGCTCGGCGGTACCTCCGGGACCGCTTTCCGCGTCTCCGTTGACGACCAGGTTCACACGCGCCTCCTGTCTGCTGCTGTCGCCCCCGTGCGGGGTGGCGCGCGCATCACAGCAGCCGTGGGTGAACCTCCGGAAGAGCACGGGCGAACACGGGGCGGGCGGTCCAAGGACCCATGCGGAAAGTCCAAGAGCGGGGGACGCCGAAGGGCCCCGCTCCGCTCCCCGAGGGGGACGGAACGGGGCCCTTTCGTGACAGGGCACCCACCGGGTGTCAGCGGCGGGCGACGCCCTCCGCACGGGCGGCGGCGGCCACGGCGGCCGTGACGGCCGGGGCGACCCGCTCGTCGAACGGCGACGGGATCACGTAGTCGGCGGCGAGCTGGTCGCCGACCACGTCCGCCAGCGCGTTGGCGGCGGCGATCTTCATGCCCTCGGTGATCCGGGAGGCCCGCACCTGGAGCGCGCCCGCGAAGATGCCGGGGAAGGCGAGCACGTTGTTGATCTGGTTCGGGTAGTCGGACCGGCCGGTGGCCACGACGGACGCGTACTTGTGCGCGACGTCGGGGTGGACCTCCGGGTTCGGGTTGGCCATCGCGAAGACGAAGGCGTTCGGCGCCATCGACGCGACCGCCGGCTCCGGCACCGTACCGCCGGAGACGCCGATGAAGACGTCCGCGCCGGCCAGCGCGCTCTCCAGGGAGCCGGAGAGCCCGGCGCGGTTGGTGAGCTCCGCCAGCTCGCGCTTGACGGACGTGAGGTCCTCGCGGTCCCGGCTGACGATGCCCTTGCGGTCCGCGACCGCCACGTCGCCGAGGCCGGCCTCCAGCAGGAACTTGGCGATGGCCACACCGGCCGCGCCGGCGCCGGAGATCACCGCGCGCAGGTCGCCGAGACCGCGCCCGGTGAGCTTGGCGGCGTTCCGCAGGGCGGCCAGGGTGACCACGGCGGTGCCGTGCTGGTCGTCGTGGAAGACGGGGATGTCGAGCCGCTCCTGGAGCTTGCGCTCGATCTCGAAGCACCGGGGCGCCGAGATGTCCTCCAGGTTCACGCCGCCGAAGGACGGCGCGAGGCGGACGACGGTCTCCACGATCTCGTCCGTGTCGGTCGTGGCGAGCGCGATGGGCACCGCGTCCACGCCGCCGAACTGCTTGAAGAGGATCGCCTTCCCCTCCATGACCGGGAGGGAGGCCTCCGGGCCGATGTCACCGAGTCCCAGCACGGCCGTACCGTCCGTCACGACGGCGACGACCTGGGACTTCCAGGTGTAGTCGTGCACGAGCTCCGGCTGCTCGGCGATGGCGCTGCACACCTTGGCGACGCCGGGCGTGTACGCGAGGGACAGGTCGTCCTTGTCGCGGATCGGAACCGTCGCCTGGACGGCCATCTTGCCGCCGCGATGCAGCGCGAACGCCGGATCGAAGGGCTCGTCGGCACTCTCGGTGCTGTTGTCACTGTCGCTGCGAGGATTGACGATCTCCGCTGCCATTTGTTGACCCCTTAAGTCATTTCGTTCGAGGGTGGCCACTCCTGGTTGAGGAGGGGTGGGCGGGCACCGCGTCCGTGCCTGCGCGAGGCGGTTGGCCCGCCCTTGCAGGGGGAGGTACGAACGCGTCGGGCGCGCCGCACACGCGCCCTGAGCCCCGGATGAGGGGTGTAAGGATCCTTCTTACCGGACGGACCGCTCTGTCGACGAGTCGGTATCTCATATGAGCCTCGACCCCGGCCACAGCCCGAATCCGGTGACATGACTCATAGCCGGATTTCTGGACAAGTCCGTACGCAGCCTGGTTTGCGGCCGCTATCGCGTCCGAATGACGAGATCAACCGGAGATTTTCCGGCCGGAAGAAGGCAACCCCGTAAGAGGTCCGGCCTTGATGTACCGGCCTGTTGGGGTTCGGGGGTGTCCCGTTACCCGATTTTGACATGCGCGGCCCCCTGTTTGGGCTAGTCCGAATGGCAAGATGCCGTAATCACACGCGGTCGAGGCACCCGATGGTGCGTGCGAGACCGCTTTGGCAACTCCCTCACCCGCCGGAGGAACCCGACCATGACCGCAAGCACCACCCGCTGTACGACCGCCGCGAAGCCCCGGACGTCCCGGATAGCCGCGGTCGCCGCGATCGCGGTCGCCGGCTCGATGCTGATGACCGCCTGCGGTGACCAGACCGAGGCCGGCAAGGCGAAGGAATCGGGCGCCGCTTCCCAGGGCAGCTCGGCCCCGCTCTTCGCCAAGCTTCCCGAGAAGTACAAGAAGTCCGGCGTCATCAAGGTCGGCACGGATGCCGCGTACGCCCCCATGGAGTCCATGGAGGGCAACAAGATCGTCGGCATCGACCCGGAGATCGGTGAGGCGCTCGGCAAGAAGCTGGGCGTGACGTTCACGTTCGAGAACGGCAAGTTCGACGGCCTGGTCGGCTCCCTGTACTCCGGCCGCGTCGACATCGTGATGTCCGGCATGACGGACAACAAGGACCGCCAGCAGGGCCTGGACGAGGGCAAGAAGACCGGCAAGGGCGTCGACTTCGTCGACTACTTCCAGTCCGGCACGGCCATCCTGGTCAAGAAGGGCAACCCCAAGGGGATCAAGACCCTCGACGACCTGTGCGGCAAGAAGGTCGCGGTCCAGCTCGGCACGACGTACGCGGACGCCGCCAAGGCGCAGTCCGCCAAGTGCGAGAAGGACGGCAAGCCCAAGATCGCCATCGAGACGCCGGACACCGACGCCGAGGCGCAGGTCCGCGTGAAGGCGGGCGGCGCGGACGCCGACCTGAACGACTACCCGGTCGCCGTGCACGTCGCGAAGACCGCGGACGGCGGCAAGGCCTTCGAGGTCGCCGGCGAGCCGGTCGACGCGGGCCCGTTCGGCATCGCCGTCGACAAGGGCAACACCCAGCTGCGTGACGCGATCAAGGAAGCGCTGGACGCGATCATCGCGGACGGCACGTACAAGAAGATCCTCGACAAGTGGGGCGCTTCGCAGAGCGCGATCGAGAAGGCCGTCATCAACGGCGGCAAGTGATCCACCCCCGCTCTGTGAAAGGCAGTCATCGTGACTGAACAGCTCAACCCGGGATCCTCCGGCACACCGTCGGAGGACTCCGGGAGCGGCGCGGCGAAGCCCGCCGCCGCGAAGAAGGCCTCGACCCCGAGGAAGACGGCCGCCAAGAAGGCGGCCACCCCCCGTAAGACGACGGCCGCCAAGAAGACCACGACGGCCCGCAAGGCGACGCCGGCCAAGAAGGCCCCCGCCAAGCGCGCCACCGCGGCCACCAAGGCGGCCGAGGCCACGGAGGCCACCGCGACGGCAGCCACCGCCGCCGAGGCCGTGGAGACCGCCCAGGGCACTCAGGCCGCCGTGGCCGAGGCCCCTGCCGCCACGGGCGGTGCCGCCGCCGAGGCCACCGCCGCCAAGGCGACCGACGCCGCCGAGGCCACCGCCACGGCAGCCACCGCGGCCGAGGCCGTGGAGACCGTCCGGGAGACCCCCGCCGCCGCGGCGGAGCCCGAGGACGCCAAGCCCGCGAAGGCCGCCCAGGCGGAGCCCGAGGACGCCAAGCCCGCGAAGGGTGCTTCGGCCGCCGCGGACGCGACGGACGCCGAGCCCGCGAAGGACGCGAAGGACACGAAGGCCGCGACGCTCACCAAGGAGCCCGCCGCCGGAGACGCCGGGGACGCCGGCGGGTCCGGCGGTACGCCGCGGATCGCCAAGGAGGACGGCGACGCCGCCGAGCCGATCCGGGCGATACCCGTCCGCCACTACGGGCGCTACGTCAGCGGCGCGCTCGTGCTGGCCTTCCTGGTCTGGCTGGTGTCCGCCTTCGCCGGCGGCAACGTCAACTGGAACACGGTCGGCGACTACATCACCGACGGCAACATCCTGGCCGGCATGGGCCGGACGCTGATGATCAGCGTTGTCTCGATGATCATCGGTCTCGTGCTCGGCGTCGTCCTCGCCGTGATGCGGATGTCGAAGAACCCGGTCACCGGTGGTGTCTCCTGGCTCTTCATCTGGATCTTCCGGGGCACCCCGGTCTACGTCCAGCTGCTGCTCTGGTACAGCCTCGCGCTGATCTTCCCCATCTTCGAGATCCCGTTCATCTACAAGGACGAGATGACGGACGTCATGACCCCGCTGGTCGTGGCGCTGCTCGGCCTGGGCCTCAACGAGGGCGCCTACATGGCGGAGATCGTCCGCGCCGGCATCCAGTCGGTCGACGAGGGCCAGACGGAGGCCGCGCACGCGCTCGGCATGACCCAGGCGCAGACCATGCGCCGGGTGGTGCTGCCGCAGGCCATGCGGGTGATCATCCCGCCGACCGGCAACGAGTTCATCAACCTGCTGAAGACCTCGTCGCTGGTGGCCGTGGTCTCGTACCCGGACCTGCTGCGCAGCGCGCAGATCATCTCCGGCCGTACGTACGCGGTGATGGAGATGCTGTTCGTCGCCTCCTTCTGGTACCTGGCCCTGACGAGCGTCTTCAGCGTCGGCCAGTACTACCTGGAGCGGCGTTACGCCCGCGGCTCGCTCCGCGACCTCCCCAAGACCCCGTGGCAGAAGGTCAAGGCCAATCTGTCGACCCTGCGACGCCCGGAGGTGGCGCGATGACCGCCATGGTGAAGGCCGAGGGCGTGCACAAGTCCTACGGCGCGGCCCACATCCTCAAGGGGATCGACCTGGAGGTGGCCCCGGGTGAGGTGTTCTGCCTCATCGGCCCGTCCGGGTCCGGCAAGTCGACCTTCCTGCGGTGCATCAACCACCTGGAGAAGGTCAACGCCGGCCGGCTGTACGTCGACGGCGAACTCGTCGGCTACCGCCAGAAGGGCGACAAGCTGTACGAGCTGAAGGACAGCGAGGTCGCGCTCAAGCGCCGCGACATCGGCATGGTCTTCCAGCGCTTCAACCTGTTCCCGCACATGACGGCCGTCGAGAACGTCATGGAGGCGCCGGTCCAGGTCAAGGGCGAGTCCAAGGCCGTCGCCCGCGAGCGGGCGCTGAAGCTGCTGGACCGGGTGGGGCTGGGCGACAAGTCCGGCAACTTCCCCTCCCAGCTCTCCGGCGGCCAGCAGCAGCG
This sequence comes from Streptomyces sp. NPDC041796, assembly GCF_055590785.1. Taxonomy (NCBI): domain Bacteria; kingdom Bacillati; phylum Actinomycetota; class Actinomycetes; order Kitasatosporales; family Streptomycetaceae; genus Streptomyces; species Streptomyces sp. NPDC041796. The sequence continues at coordinate 220,997 of NZ_JBVJAH010000001.1, read as the reverse complement.
GGTGGCGATCGCCCGGGCGCTGGCGATGGAGCCGAAGCTGATGCTGTTCGACGAGCCGACGTCGGCGCTCGACCCGGAGCTGGTGGGTGACGTGCTGGACGTGATGCGGGACCTGGCCGAGTCGGGCATGACGATGGTCGTGGTCACGCACGAGATGGGCTTCGCCCGTGAGGTCGGCGACTCGCTGGTGTTCATGGACGGCGGTGTGGTGGTCGAGTCCGGCCACCCGCGTGACGTCCTGACCAACCCGCAGCACGACCGGACGAAGGCGTTCCTGTCGAAGGTGCTGTAGCGGACGGACGAAGGGGCGGTACGGGTCACCCCGTACCGCCCCTTCCCATCGCCCGACTACTTCAGCGCCAGCACCAGCGCGTCCGACGGCGAGGACCACACCGCCCTCGCCTCGGCGAACCCCGCCTCCCGGAGGGTGCGCGCGTGCCAGTCCAGGGAGGGTGTGTCGCCCTCGGCGTGCTCGCCGTAGATCGCGAAACGCTCGGCGGTCGGCGCGGCCAGCACCGGGTCCTTGGCGGCCAGTTCCCACCAGGCGGCCCAGTCGAGGGCGCCGGAGGCCTTGGCACGGTCCATGGCGGCGTGCCGGTGGGCGCGCTCGGCGGCGTTGATACGGGGCGTGGACGGATCGCGCATATGGTCGGCGTTCATGAAGACGCCGCCCTCGCGGACGAGCCCGCCGAGCTGCCCGTACAGCGTGGCCAGCGGCTCCAGGCGGAGCCAGTGCAGGGCGGTGGCGGTGAGGACGGCGTCGTACGACTCGTACGGCAGCGCCCGCACCCACTGGGGGTCGGTGAGGTCGGCCCGGACGAAGGTCACCCTGGCGTCACCGTCGAAATACCCCTCGGCGATGGCCAGGAGCGCCGGGTCGAGGTCGACGCCGGTGCTGACGGCGTCGGGGAACCGGTCGAGCAGCCGCTTCGTGATACTTCCCGTACCGCACGCGAGGTCGAGGATCCTCGGCGCCGGACCGGTCAGCGCCTCGACCATGTCGAGCATGACCCGGAACCGCTCCTCGCGGTCCGGCATGTACCACTCCTGCTGCCGGTCCCAGCTGTCCTGCCAGGTCCGCCAGTCGGTTCCCGCAGTCGTCTCCGTCACCACGACCTCCGTAATACCCTCGTATCAGAACCGTCTGTTACAAGAACGCGCTCTGACACTAGACCGTCGCCGTAAGGACTACAAGTGGAACTGGCCTATTACTCGGATTACGCCGTTCGTCTGGTGAACACCGAGGAGCCGGCGCGCAACAAGGACTCCCTGACCTCCGTGGAAGCCGTCCGCGACCTCTTCGGCGAGGCCTCGCAGATGGCGCGTCGCGCGACCGACGCGGACGTCACCCGGTTCCGTTCGGTACGGGCACGGCTGCGGGCGGTCTTCACCGCGGCCGACGCCGGCGACCAGACGCACGCCGTGGACCTGCTCAATTCGCTGTTGCTGGAGTTCCCGGTCAGCCCGCAGATCTCCGGCCACGACTTCCTCGACGACGAGGGCCGGCCGCGCTGGCACATGCACCTCGCGGACCACCCCTCCAACGCGACCGCCGGGTACGCGGCGATCGCCGCCATGGGCCTGGCCTTCCACCTGACCGAGTTCGGCGCCGACCGGCTCGGCCTGTGCCAGGCGGCCCCGTGCCGCAACGCCTACCTGGACACCTCCACCAACCGGTCCCGCCGCTACTGCTCGGACCGCTGCGCCACACGCGCGAACGTCGCCGCCTACCGGGCCCGCAAGCGCCTGGAGACGGAACGGTCGGCGAGCACCGGCCGGACCGCCGACACCAGCCAGGAGAGCACCACCCCGACCGACCGCTGACGACCGGGCCGTATCCCCCGGTACCGCGCCCGCACCCGCCCCAGCACCAGCTCCGGGGGCACGGGGCCGAAGGCGCGGCTGTCCACGGCCTCGGCGGCCCGGTTGTCCCCGAGCACCCACCAGCCGCCGTCCCGCCGCTCGACCAGCCGCTTCACGATCAGCAGGTCCTGCTGCAGCGGATGCCGCAGCACGGCCACGTCCCCGGCCCGCAGCGGCGCACCGTAGTGCACCAGCAGTTGGTCACCGTGGTGCAGGGTGGGCACCATCGACGGGCCCGTCACCTCCGCGATCCCGAACGGCGGCTTCGACCCGCGCTCGGGCCCGCGCCCCTGCTCCGTCATCCGGCACACCTCCTGGACCTTCCTGGACCTTCCTCCACGAGTCCCATGGTCACCCTGGACTTTTGTCGTAAGCCCAAGGGGGCACCCGCGAAAACCCGTCTCCTACGGAGTAATGTCCCACCTGAGAAGACGATCACGAGGAAGGACAGCTCAATGCTCTCCCGCCTGTTTGCCCCGAAGGTGAAGGTCAGCGCCCACTGCGACCTCCCCTGCGGTGTTTACGACCCCGCCCAGGCCCGCATCGAGGCCGAGTCCGTCAAGGCCACCCAGGAGAAGATGCAGGCCAACGACGACCCGCACTTCCAGGCCCGCGCCACGGTCATCAAGGAGCAGCGCGCGGAGCTCGCCAAGCACCACGTCTCGGTGCTGTGGAGCGACTACTTCAAGCCGCCGCACTTCGAGAAGTACCCGGAGCTGCACCAGCTCGTCAACGACGCCCTGAAGGCCCTCTCGGCCGCCAAGGCGTCCACCGACCCGGCGACGGGCCAGAAGGCGCTGGACTACATCGCGCAGATCGACAAGATCTTCTGGGAGACCAAGAAGGCCTGAGCCGCCCGCCCCGCGAGCAGCGAAGCGAACAGAACGACGGCCCGGCCCGGCGGCACACGCCATGGCCGGGCCGCCGTGCGTCCGGCCCCGCGGGCGGGGCTATTCGCCGGTCGTGCCGTCCAGGCATTCGCGGAGCAGGTCGGCGTGGCCGTTGTGGCGGGCGTACTCCTCGATCATGTGCGTGAGGATGTGGCGCAGCGAGTACGGGGTGTCGCCGTGCCGGGCGGTGGCGTCGAGGGACTCGGCGGCGTCCACGAGGGCACGGGAGCGGGCACACTCGTCCCGCCAGATCCGCAGGGCCTCGGCCGGGTCGGCGGTGTCGACGTCGAACGCGCCGGAGCCGCCGTCCTCCCGGTCGGGCCAGTGGGGGCCGCGGTCCTCGCCGCCCCATGTGTTGCCGAACCAGCCGCGCTCGACCTCGGCCAGGTGCCGGACGAGGCCGAGGAGGGAGAGGGACGAAGGCGGAACGGCGCGGGTGCGGAGCTGTTCGACGCTGAGACCGGCGCACTTCATGGCCAGGGTGTCGCGCTGGTACTGGAGGAAGCCGGTCAGGGTGGTGCGCTCGTCGGCCAGCGGGGCGGGTTCGGTTCGTGTGGCGGCGTTCATCTCGCCATCCTCCCGTGCCCACCGGGCCGTTGGGGCGAGCCGGCCCCCGATAGATTGCGTGCATGTCGACACCCAATCCGTACCAGCAGAGCCCCTACCAGCACATCCCGCACCAGCAGCCCAATCCGTACGCCCAACCACAGCCGCCCCACGGCCCGGCCCAGCCGCCGGTTCCGCCAGGGCCGCCGGTGGCCGGTCCGGGAGGGCGCAGGACGGTGCCGGGGTGGCTGTGGGCGCTCGGGGGCGTGGTGGTGGCGTCGGCGGTGTGGGCGGGGGCACTGTTCGCAACCGGCACGCTCGGCGGGGGAAGCGCGGACTTCGCGGGCCACCGGTACCGGGAGAACATGTGCGACAGCACGCCCCTGGACGCCTTCCGCAAGCATTACACGCTGGAGGAGGAGACCGACTCGGACAATCGTTTCGCCTCCCAGCGGGAGGGCATCGACCAGAGCTACTGCAGCCGCAGTCTCAAGGACTCGAAGGCCGGGGAGGATTCCCTGGCGAGCGTCTACGTCTCCGCCCGGGCCGAGTGGCACAAGGCGACCGACCCGGCGGGCGAGTTCGCGTCGCTCCAGCTTTCCCACGAGGACAGGTCGGACAAGACGTACACGTACGAGACCGAGGCCGTGAAGGGACTCGGCGACGAGGCGTACCTGGTGACCGAGCGGCGCGGAACGGACAAGGACGGACTGGGCGGTATGACGCTGGCCGTGCGGGACGGCTGGTTCACCTTCGAGATGCGCTGGAGCTGGTTCGGCGGCGGCCCCGACGACAAGAGCACACCGCCGACCGCGAAGGAGGTCCGGGCGATGCTGGAGGCGGACACCCGGGCGACGCTGGCCGCTCTCAGGAAGTAGCCGCCGGCGGGGCGTCGTGGGCCCACGTCAGGAGGGTGTGGGTGCGGCCGTTGCTGCGCACCGTCTCGGGCGGTTCCCCGGTGAGCCGGTAACCGGCCGCGTGGGCGACGGCCGCGCTGGCGGCGTTGTCCGGCTCGATCTGCAGGATCACCCGCGCCAGGCCCAGCACTTCGTGGGCGTGGCCGGTCAGCAGGCGGGTGGCGCGGGACGCGAGTCCCTGACCGCGGTGGGCGGCACCGACGGCGTACCCGAGGGCTCCGTGGGTGAGGCTCAGCAGGACCTCCCCGAGCGGTGCGCCGCCGTCCTTGGTGATCGCCAGGTGGAGCCGGGTGCCGTCGGCGCGGGTGCGGCGGATCATGGTGAGGTACGCGGCCGCCGCGGCCTCGTCGAAGGGCGAGGCGAGGGGCGTGCGGTACGCGACGGAGGGTTCGTCGAACAGCTCGGACATGGCGGGGACGTCCTCGTCCGTCCACTCGCGCAGCACGAGGCCGCCGTCGGTGAGGGTGAGCGAGCCCATCGGGTTTCCTTCCGTGGTGGGGCCGTCAGGCTGCCTGCGCCAGGGGACTTCCGTGGCGCAGCAGCCACTGCCGGTACGCCGAGGTGCGCAGCGCCGCCTCGCGGTACGCGGCGGCGAGTTCCTCGTACGCCGGTGCCGCGTACCCAGCGCCCGCGCACCCGGGGGTACCGGTCTCCGCCGCGGGGCGGCTGTAGAGCAGCAGCCGCACCGCCAGCGGGTCGCCACGTAACGGCCGTATCGCCATGTCGTCGCGCGGCCCCGACGTCGGCTGGCACGGTGCCACGACCTCACCGGCCACGATGAGCGACGCGGCCGTGTGGTAGTCGCCGTGGAGGACCGGCGGGTCGATCCCGGCCGCCTCGAGCACACGGCGCAGCCCGTCCCACTCACCGTCCACGGTCGGGTCGACCATCCAGCGGTCGCCGGCCAGGTCGCTGAGGTCCACGACGGGCGCGGCGGCGGCCGGGTGGTCCCGCGCCATGGAGATGAACTGGGGTTCCCGCTCGACCAGTACGCGCCGCTCCAGGCCGTCCGGTACGCGCAGGGGGCAGCCCTCCACCTCGTGGACGAACGCCACGTCGAGCCGTCCTGCCGCCACCGCCCGGAGCAGTGCGCCCGCGGAGACGTCCATGTGAAGGGTGATGTCCGTGCCGGGCAGCCGGTCCCGCAGTCGGCGCAGCCAGCCCGCCAGCACCCGGCTCGCGGTGGAGCCGACGCGCAGCCGGGCGCCGTCGGCGCGGGCGGCGGCGGCCCTGGTCTCGGTGACGAGCACGGTCATCTGCGCCACGAGGGGGCGGGCGCGGCTGAGCACGGCGTGGCCCAGTGGGGTGGGCCGGCACCCGGTCCGCTCACGGGCGAACAACTCGCCGCCCAGGGCCTGTTCGATGCGTCGTAGCTGGGTCGTCAGGGACGGCTGGCTGACGCCGAGCAGGCGTGCCGCCTTGTGCAGACTGCCCGTGTCCGCGATGGCGCACAGCGCCCGCAGGTGCCTCACCTCCAGCTCCATGCCCCGAGGGTAGGGCGGTTGACGCCCGTACGACCAGACGCGGAAGGGGAGTTGAGGGGCGGGTGATGCACCGGTGCTATCGCCCGTTGGCATCATCCACACGGGACGCCGGCTCCTCGACACTCTCCCCAACCGAACGGCCCACCCAGCCGTTCAGGATCACGAGGAGCCCCCCATGAGACACCCCAAGGCCGCGCTGGCCGCTGCCCTGAGCCTCGCCGCCGCCCTGGCAGCCGTACCGGCCGCGACCGCCACCGCCGCCGCGCCCGCGACGACTTCGCACGCCCAGTACGCCCAGTACGCCCAGTACACCCCGCACGCCTCGTACACCCCGCGCGCCTCGTACGCCGGTTCCGCGGAGGACGCCGCGGCCAACCGGGCCTTCTTCGAGGCCGTGATGGAGTCGGTCGCCGAGAAGCGGGCCGCCAACCCGGGCACGCAGGCCGTCACCGTCGTCTACTCGGCGGCGGGTGCCCCGAGCTTCCGCACCCAGATAGCCCGCTCCACCCAGATCTGGAACAGCTCCGTCAGCAACGTGAAGCTGCAGGAGGGCAGCAGCCCGGACTTCCGGTACTACGAGGGCAACGATTCCCGCGGCTCGTACGCCAGCACCGACGGCCACGGCCGGGGCTACATCTTCCTCGACTACCGGCAGAACCAGATCTACAACTCCACCCGCGTCACCGCCCACGAGACCGGCCACGTCCTCGGTCTGCCCGACCACTACTCCGGCCCGTGCAGCGAGCTCATGTCCGGCGGCGGCCCCGGCCCGTCCTGCCAGAACGCCCAGCCGAACACGCAGGAACGCTCCCGCGTCGACTATCTGTGGCGCAACGGCCTGGCAGCCGCCCTGGCCGACGCCTCCTGACCCACCCCCTCCCGGCGGGCCCCGGAGCCGCGGGCCCGCCGGGGCGGGCAGATCGACCCAGTCCTGGGGCGGGGGCGACCGACCGGCCCCGTGGCCGGACAGCCGGACAGCCGGACAGCCGGCCGGTCGGTCAGCAGGTCGGCGACCGCAGCGGGGCGTGTCAGGCGGCGGCTTCGGCGCCTTCGGGGAACGGGCGGCCGAAGCGGCTGCCGGGCGGAAGCTGGCGGCGGATGCGATCGAGGGCCTGGCCGAAGTCGCCGCCGGCCAAACCCGACTCGTACGCCGCTCCCCCGCAGTGCAGGGTCAGCTGAAGATCCACTCGCTCGGGTGAGCCGTCGGACAGGGCTTCACCCAGCGCCAACAGGCAACTGAGGGTGGCCTGTTGGGCGGTGCCGTCGGTGAGGACCGGCAGCGGCAGGTCCCATTCCAGCACGCAGCCGGCCAAGGGCAGGCCGCCGGTCTCCTCCGCGGCGCGCAGGGCGTCAAAACTGGCGCCCGCGTACTCCACGCCCCTGATGCGGGTGGCGATGCGCCGCCCGTCCGCCGCGATCACGATCGCTTCCGCCCCGCGGCGGTCCCGGTACCAGCCGGTCCAGATTTCCGTCGACTCCGATGACATGGCGCGGACTGTAGCGGTAGGACCGTCTCCGACGTGCGGCCGGTCACCCCCGGAGCCGGACTTCAGCCGGTCTTGGCGCTCTTGCCCGGCTCGTCCTCCGGCTCGGCCACGTACCTCACGCAGTCGGGGTTGTGACAGGGCCGTGGCCGCCACACGGGGACCCACGCGCCGAGAACCTTGCGTCGCTTGATGACCGTACCGACAGGCTGTCCACAGGCCGGACACACGGGCTCCCGCTCGGCCTGCGGGCGGCGGACGGTTCGGCGTCCTTCGCTGCCCATGCAGTAAGGATAGGGCGGTTTACGCGAACCGGACAGGCAACGGTCACCGCTTCCGGCTGTACCAGCGCACCACGACCCCGTTCTCGAAGGCCTTCACCCCGTCGAGGGCGAAGTCGGCGATGCGGAAGCCGGTGCCGAACATCGGCATACCGGCCCCGTACACCTGGGGGTACGTCTTGATCACGAGCTCGTCGACCTCGTCGAAGAGCGCGCCCGCGATCTGCGAACCGCCGCACAGCCAGATGCCCAGGTCGCCGTCCTCCGCCTTGAGCTCGCGGACGCGGCCGACGATGTCGTCGGTGACGATCTCCACATTGGGGTGCGGGGACTTCTCCAGGCTGCGCGAGGCGACGATCTCACGCAGGTGCCCGTAGGGGCTGGGGATGTCGGCGTCGAGACCGAGCTGGTAGCTGCCACGGCCCTGGATCACGGTGTCGAAGTGCTTGTTCTCCGCGTCGGCGAGCCCGAGCGCCGCACGGCCCTGGGCGGGCAGCGCGTCGGGGTACTCGCCCACGAGCCAGGCCAGGTATTCGTCCCCGGCGAACTGGATCATCGAGGTGGCGTCGCCGTCCGGGTCGCCGATGAAGCCGTCGATCGAGCAGGCGACGAGGTAGGTGAGCTTGCGCATACGGATGCCCCCGTGAGTGGTCGAGTGTGGCTGCGGAGCCGCAACCACGACAGCTATAGTGCTCCAGGTGTAGTGGTTGCGCAAGAACTTTTTGGAGGAGGCCGTCGCATGGCGAAGAACCCGGAACGCAGAACGGCGCTGCTGGACGCCGCCATCGACGTACTGGCACGGGAGGGAGCGCGCGGACTGACCTTCCGGGCCGTGGACGCTCAGGCGGGGGTCCCCGCCGGTACGTCGTCCAACTACTTCGCCAACCGCGACGACCTGCTCACCCAGGCCGGCTCACGCATCCACGCGCGGATGGTCCCCGCGCCCGAGAAGGTGGACGCGGCGATGCGGCCCGAGCCGAGCCGCGAGCTGGTCACCGAGCTGATGAAGTGGCTGGTCCGGCGAATCGCGGCCGAACGCACCGGTTACCTGGCCATGCTGGAACTGCGGCTGGAGGCCACCCGGCGGCCCGCCCTGCAGGCCGAGCTGACCCGGGCGGTCCGCGCCGACCTCGACGAGAACACCCGCTTCCACCTGGACTCGGGGCTGCCGGGTGACGCCGAGACCGTGCTGGTGCTGTACCTGGCCATGACGGGTCTGCTGCTGGAGCACTTCACGCTGCCCGGGATGCTCGCCGAGGAGGACCTGGACCGCGTCGTGGAAACGGTGGTGAACACGATCGTGCCCGCCCGGTAGCCCCGAAGGACCACCGAGCGGGCACGTGTACGGCCGACAGCCCGGCCGGCGGTTGCACCGGGGCACGACTGCGCCGGGGTCGACCGCTCCGGGCGCGACTCCGCCCACCCCATGCGGCCTCACCGCCAGCGGCTGACCTCCACGTTCTCCAGTACGCCGAGCGCGTCGGGCACCAGGATCGCCGCCGAGTAGTAGGCCGTGACCAGGTACGAGATGATCGCCTGCTCGTCGATGCCCATGAACCGGACCGACAGGCTCGGCTCGATCTCGTCGGGAAGGCCGGTCTGGTGCAGACCGATGACCCCTTGCTCGTCCTCGCCCGTGCGCATACAGATGATCGACGTCGTGCGGGCCTCGGACACCGGGATCTTGCTGCACGGGAAGATCGGCACTCCGCGCCAGGCCGGGATCTGGTGGCCTCCGACCTCCACGGAGCCCGGGACCAGGCCCCGCTTGTTGCACTCGCGGCCGAAGGCGGCGATGGCGCGCGGGTGGGCGAGGAACATCTTGTTGCCGCGGCGGCGGGAGAGCAGCTCGTCCATGTCGTCCGGGCCCGGCACGCCGTCGTGCGGCTGGAGCCGCTGCCCGTAGTCGCAGTTGGAGAGCAGACCGAACTCCTTGTTGTTGATGAGCTCGTGCTCCTGGCGCTCCCGCAGCGCCTCGACCGTGAGCCGCAACTGCTGCTCGGTCTGGTTCATCGGCTGGTTGTAGAGGTCGGCGACCCGGCTGTGGACCTTCAGCACGGTCTGGGCGACGCTCAGTTCGTACTCGCGCGGGGAGGCCTCGTAGTCGACGTACGTGTGCGGGACGACCGCCTCGCCGACGTGACCGGCCGACAGGTCGATGGCCTTCTCGCCGTACGTGTTGGTCCGCTGGTGCGGCAGGGACGCCAGGGCGGCCAGGTGCCCGGCCAGCGACTCGGCACGCTCGGCCAGGTTCGTCACGTCGGCGCGGGTGAGCTCCAGCACGGTGCACGCGGTCGCGGCGCGGGCCGTCCAGTCCCAGGTCGCGTCCCGGTCGGCCAGGCACCCGTCACCGAAGTACGCGCCGTCGGCGAGGACGCCGAGGACCGCCTCGTCGCCGTACGGGCCGGTGCCGACCTGCTCGACCTTGCCATGTGCCAGCAGGAACACCCGGTCGGTCTGCGCGCCCGCCTCGACGATCACCTCACCGGCCGCGAACTCCCGCTGCGTGCACCGCTGTGCCAGCTCCGCGAGCGCCGCCTCGTCCTCGTACGAGCGCAGGGCCGGCAGCTCCCGCAGCTCGTTCGGGATCACGGCGACCCGCTCGCCGGTCTGTACGAACGTCACCCGCCCGTCGCCGACCGAGTAGCTGAGCCGCCGGTTCACACGGTAGGTACCGCCCTGCACCTGCACCCACGGAAGCATCCGCAGCAACCACCGGGAGGTGATCTCCTGCATCTGCGGAACCGACTTGGTGGTGGTCGCCAGGTTCCGCGCGGCGGCCGTACCGAGACTCTGCTGCGGTGACGCCTGTTCCGAGCGGGTTTCCTCGCCAACCGAACCAACCGACATGAACATCCCTCTCGATCATGGTCCGACCTTCAGAGGAAAAGCCTTTCAGCACCCTCCGTCGCGACGCCATTACACAAACGAGCGAGACTGGATCTTCACCCACGGGGCATGACATGCGTTCCCCCCTCCTCAGGTGCCCCAGGCGGGCCCTGTCCGGATCGGCTCGCACGCCGTACGAACACTGAGTCCTCAGCGCTCCGCCTCCGTATCCCACGGGTAGAACCGGCACAGGAACGAACCAGAAGGAGGCGGCATGGCCCCACCCATGTCCGCGGGCGGCTTTCTCGACGCGTTGCGCGACGAAGGCCTCACCGTCGTCGAGGTCGGCGACTGGCGCACCCACAACCGCAACCACAAGGGCCCCTGGGGGCCGGTCCACGGCGTGATGATCCACCACACCGTCACCGAGGGCAGGGACCGCACCGTCCGCCTCTGCCGCGACGGCCGCCCGGGGGTGCCCGGCCCGCTCTGCCACGGTGTGATCACCAAGGACGGCTGCGTCCACCTGGTCGGCTACGGCCGGGCCAACCACGCCGGCAAGGGTGATCGCGACGTACTGCGGGCCGTGATCGCCGAGAAGGCACTGCCGCACGACAACCAGGCGAACGTCGACGGCAACACCCACTTCTACGGGTTCGAGTGCGAGAACCTCGGCAACGGGAAGGACCCGTGGCCCGAGGCGCAGCTCCTGGCCATCGAGAAGGCGGCGGCCGCGATCTGCCGCCGGCACGGCTGGACCGCCCGCTCGGTCATCGGTCACCTGGAGTGGCAGCCGGGCAAGGTCGACCCGCGCGGATTCTCCATGAAGACCATGCGGGCACGCATCGCGGAACGGCTGAAGTGACAATGTCCGGGTGAACGCGCTCGGCCTGTCCTCCCTCGACCCACTGCTCCCCTCCCCCCTGGAGCCGGTCGAGGACGAGCGCTTCACCCGGCGGGGCGTGCGGCTGCTGCTCAAGCGCGACGACCTGATCCACCCGGACCTGCCGGGCAACAAGTGGCGCAAGCTCGCGCCGAATCTGGCCGCCGCGGCCGGGCGGCCGGTCCTTTCCTTCGGCGGCGCCTACTCCAACCACCTCCGCGCCACCGCTGCCGCCGGCCGTCTGCTGGGCTTCCCCACGACCGGGGTGGTGCGCGGGGACGAGCTCGCCGGCCGGCCCCTGAACCCGTCGCTCGCGCGGTGCGCCGCGGACGGGATGCGGCTGCTGTTCGTGGACCGCGCCACGTACCGCGCGAAGGGCGACCCCCAGGTGCTGGCGCGCCTGCTCCGGGACGCTCCGGCGGACAGCTTCGTCGTGCCCGAGGGCGGCAGCAACGCCCTCGCGGTGCGCGGCTGCACGGAGCTGGGGCGGGAACTGGGCGACCGGGGCGTGGACGTCGCCGCGGTCGCGTGCGGGACGGGCGGCACGATCGCCGGGCTGGCGGCCGGACTCGGTGAGGGCCGCCGCGCGATCGGCGTACCGGTGCTCAAGGGCGGGTTCCTGGGCGGGGAGGTACGGGCGCTCCAGGACGCGGCGTTCGGCGGACCGGCGGGCGACTGGAGCCTCGACGAGCGGTTCCACTTCGGGGGCTACGCCCGGACCACGCCCGCCCTGGAGGCGTTCGCCGCCGACTTCGAGGCGCGGCACGGACTCGCCATCGAGCGGATATATGTCGCCAAATTGCTGTACGGACTTGTCGCTCTCGCCGAGGAGGGCGCCTTCCCTCCCGGAACGGCCCTCGCGGCCGTGATCACCGGCCGCCCCGACCCCGTGAGCCCGGATCCGGGGAGCCCCGCTCCCGGACGTACCGGCCCCGGGCGCCCGGACCACGGTCAGCCGTCAGCCGCCTCCCGGTAGGCGGCCGCCTCCTCCAGGTCCAGCCGGCGCAGCAGCGTACGCATCATCTCGTCGTCGATGCGCCGCTCGTCGCGCAGCCGCACGAACACCTCACGCTCCGCCCCGATCATCACCCGCGCGAGCCTCCGGTAGGTGTCGTCCGCCGACTCCCCCGTGACCGGGTTGGCCGTGCCCAGCCGCTCCCAGACGGCGTTGCGCCGCCGTTCCAGGACCGTGCGCAGCCGGTCGGCCAGCGGCTGGGGCAGCGCGTTCCGCTCGTCGGCGAGGAGTTCCTCCAGGCGCCGCTCGGCGGCCCCCGACGCCTCGCTCTGCGCCTGCGCCTCGGCCAGGGTCTCGGCCTGGGTGTCCCGGCCGGGCAGCTTCAGCGCCCGGATCAGCGGCGGCAGGGTGAGGCCCTGCACCACCAGGGTGCCGATCACCGTGGTGAACGTCAGGAACAGCACCAGGTTTCGCGCGGGGAACGCCTCCCCCGCCGTGGTGACCGGGATGGAGAAGGCGATCGCCAGCGACACCACGCCCCGCATCCCCGCCCAGCCGACGATCACGGGCGCCGTCCAGTCGACGCCCGGCTCCCGCTCCCGCACCCGGCGGGACATCGCGCGCGGGATGTAGGTGGCCGGGAAGACCCAGACGAACCGGACGACGACGACGGCGACGAAGACACCGACCGCGTACAGGGCGGCCTCGCCGGTCCCGTACGTACCGAGCTCCCGGATCACGTGCGGCAGCTGCAGCCCGATCAGCGCGAAGACGGAGGTCTCCAGGACGAAGGCGACCATCTTCCACACCGCCTCCTCCTGGAGCCGGGTGGCGAAGTCGACCTGCCAGGAGCGGTGCCCCAGGTACAGGGCCACCACGACGACGGCGAGGACCCCGGAGGCGTGGACGTGCTCGGCGGCGGCGTAGGCGACGAAGGGGATCAGCAGCGAGAGGGTGTTCTGCAGCAGCGGCTCACGCAGGGACCGGCGCAGCCAGTGGATGGGCACCATCAGCACCAGCCCGACGCCGATGCCCCCGAGCGCCGCGACGGCGAACTCCCCGATCCCGCCGGCCCAGCTGATCCCCTCCCCGACGGCGGCCGCGAGCGCCACCTTGAACGCGGTGATCGCGGTCGCGTCGTTCACCAGGGACTCGCCCTGGAGGATCGTGGTGATCCGGCCGGGCAGTCCGAGCCGCCGGGCGATGGCGGTGGCGGCCACCGCGTCCGGCGGCGCGATCACCGCGCCCAGCACCAGGGCGGCGGTCAGCGGCAGGTCCGGCACCATGAGGTGGGCGAGGTACCCCACGGCCAGCGTCGCGAAGAGCACGTAGCCCACCGACAGCAGCGCGACCGGCCGGATGTTCGCCCGCAGATCCAGGTAGGAGGACTCCAGCGCGGCGGTGTGCAGCAGCGGCGGCAGCACCAGCGGCAGCACGATGTGCGGGTCCAGGGTGTAGTCCGGCACTCCCGGCACGTACGAGGCGGCCAGCCCCGCCGCCACCAGCAGCAGCGGTGCCGGCACCGGCGTCCTGCGCGCCACGCCCGCGATCGCGGCGCTCACCGCGACCAGCGCCACCAGTGACAGTGCGTCCATCGTCTCCCCACTCCCGGGTGGAACGGCTGCAAGGCGTCTCGGCCCTGGCCCACCCGTCGTTCGCCAACCACCGGAGCCCCGCCCGCACCCCGAGGCTCCGCCTCGGTGCACCGGGAGGGCGGCACCCTCGCGTTCCGCCCTTCTACCACCCACCACCTCCGCCACCGAGGCTCCGCCTCGGTGCACCGGCTGGGCGGCACCTCGTAATCTGGCAATCATGCGCGAGTGTCTGCACCTGGCCGGACTGCCACGACCCGAGCCCGTCCCGCTCTCCGAGACCTGTCCGGAGTGCGCGGCCGACGGAACGCACCCGGTGCAGCTGCGGCTGTGCCTGCAGTGCGGACACGTCGGCTGCTGCGACTCGTCGGCGGGGCAGCACGCCACGAAGCACTTCAAGGACACCGGGCACCCGGTGATGCGGACCTTCGAACCCGGCCAGAAGTGGCGTTGGTGCTTTGTCGACGGTTCGATCGTGTGAGGTCTGGGTACGTCAACCCTCCGCCGGTTTCTCGCGATTGGGCCCCGCAAACCTCTAGCCACTGAGCGTACCCATGTGCTTACCATGAGTGACAAGCGCCGGACCGGGGGTCCCGGCGACACGGCACCATGGATCGCGATAGCGTCACGGCGGACTACGCATACCTGCGTACCGCACGGTTCCGGGGAGGATCTGCCCTCCCCGAGCCCCGAAAGAGCTTGTGCCACCTTGGAGGTGAGGGTGTCCCAGATCGCAGGCGAGCCCGGGACCCAGGACTTCGTGGAAGTCCGGCTGCCCGCTGCGGGTGCCTACCTGTCCGTGCTGCGTACGGCCACGGCCGGCCTGGCGGCGCGTTTGGACTTCACCCTCGACGAGATCGAGGACTTGCGCATCGCGGTCGACGAGGCGTGCGCGATCCTGCTCCAGCAAGCGGTGCCCGGCTCGGTCCTGAGCTGCGTGTTCCGCCTCATCGACGACTCCTTGGACGTCACGGTCTCGGCGCCCACGACCGACGGCAGGGCGCCGGAGCGCGACACGTTCGCCTGGACGGTGCTCTCGGCACTGGCCGGCAAGGTCGACTCGTCCGTCGCCGACGACCGGACGGTCTCCATCAGCCTGTACAAACAGCGCGGCGCGGGACCCGGGCCGGCGTGAGGAACGGGGACGGTCCGGTGCGAGACGAGGAGCGCGGCCCACGGGCACTGAGTTCGATCCCGGAGCAGCAGGCGCGGCCGCACCCGGTGGACGGTCTTTTGGATGAGCGGGCGGACCGGATGAACGAGCAGCAGCAGAACCACCACGATCCGAACGACCGCAGTGGCGCGAAGGCGCTCTTCATCGAGCTGCGGGGGCTGCCCGACGGCTCGCCGGAGCGGGCCGAGCTGCGCAATCGGCTCGTACGGATGCATCTGCCGCTGGTCGAGCACCTCGCGCGCCGTTTCCGCAACCGCGGGGAGCCGCTGGACGACCTGACGCAGGTCGCCACCATCGGGCTGATCAAGTCCGTGGACCGTTTCGACCCCGACCGGGGTGTGGAGTTCTCCACGTACGCCACCCCCACGGTCGTCGGTGAGATCAAGCGCCACTTCCGCGACAAGGGCTGGGCGGTGCGGGTGCCGCGTCGCCTCCAGGAACTGCGCCTCTCCTTGACCACGGCCACGGCCGAGCTCTCCCAGCTGCACGGCCGCTCCCCGACCGTGCACGAGCTCGCGGAGCGCCTCGGGATCTCGGAGGAGGAGGTCCTGGAGGGCCTGGAGTCCGCCAACGCGTACTCGACGCTGTCCCTGGACGTCCCGGACACGGACGACGAGTCCCCGGCGGTCGCCGACACCCTCGGCGCGGAGGACGAGGCGCTGGAGGGCGTCGAGTACCGCGAGTCCCTCAAGCCCCTGCTGGAGGATCTCCCGCCCCGCGAGAAGCGCATCCTGCTCCTGCGCTTCTTCGGCAACATGACCCAGTCGCAGATCGCCCAGGAGGTGGGCATCTCGCAGATGCACGTCTCGCGTCTGCTGGCCCGCACGCTCGCGCAGCTGCGCGAGAAGCTCCTGGTCGAGGAGTAGCACGACCACCCCGCGGGACGATCACCCGCGGGCACCCACACCTGCGCGGCGACCCCGCCGCAGGGCGACCACACCGCGGGCCACCTCATCCGCGCGACGACTTCAAGCCCGGGACGACCACCCGCGGGGCAACCTCATCCGCGGGGCGACCACACCCGCGGGGACGGGCGCCCCGTGGCCGGGACCCGACGACCACACCCCCGGGACCGCCCAAGGCCGGGAGCCTCCGGCCCGGGGCCCGCGCGCGGGGGGCTTCAGGCGCGGGGGCGGATGCCCAGGGCGCGCGTGGTCGCGGGGTGCAGCAGCAGGACCAGCCCGGCGACCGCGGCGGCCGCGAGGGCGATGCCCGCCGGGATCGCGGCGCTCGACGCCTGGAGGAGCGTCCAGGCCACGGGCAGGGCCATGAGCTGCGTGATGATCGCCGGGCCGCGGCTCCAGCTACGGCACCGCAGCAGACCCCGCGCGGCCACCAGCGGGATCAGGCCGAGCGCGATGAGCGTGGCCCCGCCCGTCAGAGCCTGCGTCAGGTCGTCGGGCCGGCCCGTGAGACTCGTCACGAGCAGGTAGACGCCCCCGGCGAACAGGGCGAGCGCCTCCAGCCCGGCCACGGCCGCGGCGGCCGTGACCCGGGCGGGACGCGAGGCGGAAGAGGAGGTGTCGGCGGGTGTCTGCTCCGTACTGCTCACCCTCGCAGGGTAACGGCCGCCGCTGTCCACGGACCGGTCCGGGGCTGGGCTCCGGTACCGCGCGGTAGGTAACCTGGCGGGCATGCGCGCACTTCTCGTGGTCAATCCGGCAGCCACCACCACCAGTGCCCGCACCCGTGACGTGTTGATCCACGCGCTGGCCAGCGAGATGAAGCTGGAGGCCGTCACGACGGAGTACCGGGGCCACGCCCGCGACCTCGCCCGGCGGGCCGCCGAGTCCCAGGACGTCGAGCTGGTCGTCGCCCTCGGCGGGGACGGCACCGTCAACGAGGTCGTCAACGGTCTCCTGCACCACGGCCCCGACCCCGACCGGCTCCCTCACCTCGCGGTGGTGCCCGGGGGGTCCACGAATGTCTTCGCCCGCGCCCTGGGGCTGCCGAACGACGCGGTCGAGGCGACGGGCGCGCTGCTGGACGCGCTGCGCGAGAGACGCGACCGGACGGTCGGTCTCGGGCTCGCGGCGGGTACGCCCGGCACCGAGGACGAGTCCGTTCCGGCCCGCTGGTTCACGTTCTGTGCCGGTTTCGGGTTCGACGCGGGGGTGATCGGGCGGGTCGAACAGCAGCGGGAGCGCGGGAAGAGGTCGACGCACGCCCTCTACATCCGGCAGGCCATGCGCCAGTTCCTGGACGAGCCGCACCGGAGGCACGGCGTGATCACGCTGGAGCGCCCGGGCCACGACCCGCTTCACGATCTTTCCCTGTCGATAGTCTGCAACACCGCGCCCTGGACCTACCTGGGCAATCGTCCGGTGTACGCGTCACCCGGGGCGTCCTTCGACACGGCGCTCGACGTGCTCGCGCTGAGCCGGCTGTCGACGGCCTCGGTGGCCCGTTACGCGACCCAGCTGTTGACCTCCAGCCCGGAGCGCGGTCCGCATGGCAAGCATGCCCACTCACTGCACGACCTGACCGACTTCGCCTTGCATTCGAAGGTTCCGCTGCCCTTCCAGATGGACGGTGACCACCTGGGTCTGCGGAGCAGCGTGACGTTCACAGGCGTTCGCCGTGCACTGCGTGTGATTGTGTGAGTGGAAGGGCCGTTGGTCCTTTATCTCGAACGTATGGGCCAGGGTCCACCCCATAGAAGTACGGCTGTGACCTAGCCGACACCGAGGAATCAAAAAAAACTTTCCGGAAGGGGTTGTATCCGCAGCCGAGGTTTGCGAATCTCTACATGGCGATCGGGACGGCCCGCAAGACCGGCCTCCAGTGAAAGCCAGAACCCCTCCTCAAATCCAGGACCACACCAGTTCATCTGGCGTTCGGCCCTTCACTTGTTGAGGGATTCGTGAAAGCGTTCACATTCACAAGCAACTTGCATGCAACACCAAGGAGAGGTAGCAGCCATGGACTGGCGTCACAACGCCGTTTGTCGTGAGGAAGACCCCGAGCTGTTCTTCCCCATCGGCAACACCGGTCCTGCGCTGCTGCAGATCGAGGAAGCCAAGGCTGTCTGCCGACGCTGCCCCGTCATGGAGCAGTGCCTGCAGTGGGCGCTCGAGTCCGGCCAGGACTCCGGCGTCTGGGGTGGCCTCAGCGAGGACGAGCGTCGCGCCATGAAGCGCCGCGCCGCCCGCAACCGGGCGCGTAACGCCAGCGCCTGAGCGACGCCACCGCTACGAGCCTGAGCCAGGCGGCGCGTACAGCGTGTACGCACTGACCCGCCTCCCGAGCCGCAGCGCGCAGCAGTAACCCAAAGCGTTCGAGCCCCGGACCGTCTCCCACGGTCCGGGGCTCGCTGCTGTTCCTCCGGGCTACTTCTGGGGCGTCACCGGAATGTCGAGCACCACGCGCGTACCGCGCTCCGGGGCGGGCTGCATGTCGAACGTACCGCCCAACTCCCCCTCCACCAGCGTCCGTACGATCTGCAGGCCGAGGTTGCCGGCGCGCTGCGGGTCGAAGCCCTCGGGCAGTCCGCGGCCGTCGTCCTGAACGGTGATCAGCAGCCGGGCGTCGGCGGGGCGGGTGCCGCCGCGTACCGCCGAGACCTCGACCGTTCCGTGCTCGGCCGGGGCGAAGGCGTGCTCCAGGGCGTTCTGGAGGATCTCGGTGAGGACCATCGACAGCGGGGTGGCCACCTCGGCGTCGAGGATGCCGAAGCGGCCGTTGCGGCGGCAGGTGACCTTGCCGGGCGAGATCTCGGCGACCATCGAGATCACCCGGTCGGCGATCTCGTCGAACTCGACACGTTCGTCCAGGTTCTGGGAGAGCGTCTCGTGCACGATGGCGATCGAGCCGACGCGCCGCACCGCCTCGTTGAGCGCCTCGCGGCCACGGTCGGAGTCCATCCGGCGGGCCTGGAGGCGCAACAGGGCGGCGACGGTCTGGAGGTTGTTCTTCACCCGGTGGTGGATCTCCCGGATGGTGGCGTCCTTGGTGATCAACTCGCGCTCGCGGCGCCGCAGTTCGGTGACGTCCCGCAGCAGGACCAGGGAGCCGATCCGGGTGCCCTTGGGCTTGAGCGGGATGGCGCGCAGCTGGATGACGCCGCCGTTGCCCTCGACCTCCGCCTCGCGCGGCGCGTACCCGCTGGCCAGCTTCACCAGGGCCTCGTCCACGGGGCCCCGGGAGGGGGCGAGTTCGGCGGTGATCTGGCCGAGGTGCTGGCCGACCAGGTCGGCGGCGAGGCCGAGACGGTGGTAGGCGGAGAGGGCGTTGGGCGAGGCGTACTGCACGACACCGTCGGCGTCGAGCCGGATCAGTCCGTCACCGGCGCGCGGCGAGGCGTCCATGTCGACTTGTTGACCGGGGAAGGGGAAGGTGCCGGCCGCGATCATCTGCGCCAGGTCCGAGGCCGACTGGAGGTAGGTCAGCTCCAGTCGGCTGGGTGTACGGACGGTGAGCAGGTTCGTGTTGCGCGCGATCACTCCCAGTACACGGCCTTCCCTGCGTACGGGGATGGACTCCACCCGTACCGGGACCTCCTCGCGCCACTCAGGGTCGCCCTCGCGCACGATCCGGCCCTCGTCGAGCGCCGCGTCGAGCAGGGGCCGGCGGCCGCGCGGGACGAGGTGGCCGACCATGTCGTCCTGGTAGGAGGTGGGGCCGGTGTTGGGCCGCATCTGGGCGACGGAGACGTAGCGCGTGCCGTCGAGAGTGGGGACCCACAGCACGAGGTCGGCGAAGGACAGGTCGGAGAGCAGTTGCCACTCCGAGACCAGCAGGTGGAGCCAGTCGAGGTCGGATTCGCTCAGAGCGGTGTGCTGGCGTACGAGGTCGTTCATGGAGGGCACGTGTGCGAGCGTACCCGCGCACCGGCGCCTGGTGTTCTGCCGGTGGGTGAGGGAGTATGGGTGATGGATTATCGATCGCAGACCGATGGACAGACCAGATTGGTCTAGTCCACAATGCACACACAAGCTTCCGCCCTCCCCGCACAGGAGGGTGGATAGAGGTACCCGGCGCTCTCTGCCCTGACTGCGCCGAGTCCTCCACACGGCCGCGGGACCGCACACCCGACGGCCGAGCAACTCCGGGCTGCGGTGCCGGACGGGTTGAGGGTCCCGTCCTGGCGCCGCGGCCCGCGGGTTTTTCAGGGCCCGCTCGGGAGCGGGCGGCTCAGCGGGTCTCGGTGACCTTGGCGAGGGCGCGGGGGGCGTCGGGGTCCTGGCCGCGGGCGATGGTGACCTCGTGGGCGAGGAGCTGGAGGGGCAGGATCTCCAGGATCGGCTGCAGCTCCTCCGGCAGCCCTTCCGTCGGCAGGACGAAACCGGCGGAGGCGGCCTCGACCTGGGGGCGGGGGCCGATGACGACGAGGTCCGCGCCGCGGCCCCGGAGGCGGTCGAGGACCGGCTGGAGCGCGGCCCCGCCCTTGCCGTCGGGGACCACCGCGATGACGGGCGAGATGTTGTCGACCATGGCGAGCGGGCCGTGCAGCAGGTCCGCGCCCGAGTAGGCGAGGGCGGGGATGTAGCTGGTCTCCATCAGTTTGAGCGCGGCTTCCTTGGCGGTCGGATAGCCGTAGCCACGGGAGGTGATCACCATGCGCTCGGCGAAACGGTAGCGGCCGGCCAGGGCGCGGACCTCGGGGAGGCGGTCGAGCACCTGGGCCGCCAGGTCGGGGACGGCACGGGCGGTGATGGCGCCACCGTCGCCGTCGCCGTCCCCGCGCAGGCCCTCGACGAACAGGTAGAGGGCGAGCAGGGAGGCGGTGTACGTCTTCGTCGCCGGCAGTGCCTTCTCGGGGCCGGCGAGGATGTCGATGTGGTGCTCGGAGACGGCCGCGAGCGGTGAGTCGGCGTTGTTGGTGACGGCGAGGGTGACCGCGCCCGCCTCGCGGGCGGCCTTGGTGGAGGCGACGAGGTCGGGCGAGCCGCCGGACTGGCTGACCGTGATGACCAGGACGTCGGTGAGGTCGGGCTTCGCGCCGTAGGCCGTCGTGGTGGACATGGACGTCAGGCCGCAGGGCAGGCCCCGCCGGATCTCCAGCAGATACTTGGCGTACAGGGCGGCGTTGTCCGAGGTGCCGCGGGCCGTCAGCAGGACGAAGCGGGGCCGGCGGGCGGCGACGGCCTCCGCGACGGTACGGATCGCCGGAGCGCCCCGCTCCAGGATCCGGCGCAGCACGGCAGGCTGCTCCGCCATCTCGCCGGACATGATCCGGCCCGGCTGCTCGCTCATGCGCTCAGTCGAGCAGGACGCCCGGGAAGCCGCCAGTCGGAAGGCCCATTCTGCTAGATTGGTCTATACCACATACGTTCTCTGAGATCGGCAGGCCCAGCGTGGAAGTTGTCATCGTCCAGAACGCCAAGGCAGGCGGCGAACTCATCGCCGAGGGCATCGCCGGCCTTCTGCGCCGCAAGCCCGACGCGCTGCTCGGCGTGGCCACCGGCTCCACCCCGCTGCCCGTCTACGACGCCCTGACCGCCAAGGTGCGGGCGGGAGCCGTGGACGTCTCGCGCGCCAGGATCGCCCAGCTCGACGAGTACGTGGGGCTGCCGGCCGGGCACCCGGAGTCGTACCGCTCCACGGTGCTTCGCCAGGTCGTCGAGCCGCTGGGTCTGAGCCCCGAGGCCTTCATGGGCCCCGACGGCTCCGCCGAGGACGTGCAGGCGGCGTGCGAGGCGTACGACAGGGCGCTGGCCGAGGCGGGCGGCGTGGACCTCCAGATACTCGGCATCGGCACCGACGGGCACATCGGCTTCAACGAGCCGTGCTCCTCCCTTGCCTCCCGGACCCGCATCAAGACGCTGACCCAGCAGACCCGTGTCGACAACGCGCGGTTCTTCGAGGGCGACATCGACCAGGTGCCCCACCACGTCATCACCCAGGGCATCGGCACCATCCTCGAGGCCCGCCACCTGGTCCTCCTCGCCACCGGCGAGGGCAAGGCCGAGGCGGTGGCGCAGACCGTCGAGGGCCCGGTCGCCGCCCTCGTACCCGCCTCCGCGCTCCAGCTGCACCCGCACGCCACCGTGGTCGTCGACGAGGCGGCCGCCTCCAAGCTGAAGCTCGCGGACTACTTCCGTCACACCTACGCCCACAAGCCCTCCTGGCAGGGCATCTGAGCGCAGTCGCCCCGCCCCCGCGGGTCCGCGCGTACGGGAACGGGCCGGCCCCCGGCAGGGGGACCGGCCCGGTGCCGTACCGGCTCACGCCCCGGCGATGACCTCCGCCGCCGCGATCCCGCACACCCGCGCCGCCCCGTGCGTCGCGATGTGCAGCGCCCCGCGCGCGGGCGCCTGGTTGACGCCCATCTCGACGACCACCGTGTCCGGGCGGGCCGCCAGCAGCCCTTCCAGGGCCCCGGCCATCCAGGGGTGACGGTGGACGTCCCGGACGACCGCGACGATCCGCCGCTCCCCCGCGTCCCTCAGCACCCGGTCCACGGCCGTGTCGGCGGCGTACGTCCCGGTCGTCGTCCCCGGCAGGAGCCGGGTCAGCTCGGGCCCGACGCCCCACGGGGTCTCGTCGCCGACCGCGATGTTGGTGCCCGGGGTGAACGCGGCGACATACGCGGGCACGGTGAGCGGCTCGGGCGAGCCGGTGACGCTCAGCGCGCGGCGGGCGGCCACCAGGCCGATGTCGGTGCCGGGCGCGGTCCCCTCCTCCGAAGCCGCGCCCGGCTCCGCCGCGGCCCCCCTGGCCCGGTGCGCCTGGGTCCAGGACGCGAGCGCGCGTACGCGCGCCGCCGCGTCGGCCAGGCGCTCCTCGGGCAGTTCGCCGGTCTGTACCGCGTCGACCAGCGCGTCGCGCAGTCGCAGGACGGTCTCCTCGTCCGCCAGGCCGCCGCCGACGCAGATGGCGTCGGCGCCCGCCGCGAGCGCGAGGACGGAGCCGCGCTCGATGCCGTAAGCCGAGGCGATGGCCTGCATCTCCATGCCGTCGGTGACGATCAGGCCCTCGTAGCCCAGCTCCTGGCGCAGCAGACCGGTGAGGATCCGCGGGCTCAGGGTCGCCGGACGGTCCGGGTCGAGCGCGGGAAGCAGGATATGCGCGCTCATCACCGATTTGGAACCCGCGGCGATCGCGGCGCGGAAAGGTACCAGCTCACGGGAGTGCAGTGTGGCGAGGTCCACATCGATGCGGGGCATCGCCAGGTGGGAGTCGACATTGGTGTCGCCGTGCCCGGGGAAGTGCTTGGTGCACGCGACGACACCGACGGACTGGAGGCCCTCGATGTAGGCCACGGTGTGGCGGGCGGCCAGCTCCGGGTCGGCGCCGAAGGACCGTACACCGATGACCGGGTTGGCCGGGTCGGAGTTGACGTCGGCGGAGGGCGCCCAGTTGAAGTCGACGCCGCAGGCGGTGAGCCGGCGGCCGAGCTCCGCGGCGACCGCCCGGGTCAGGCCGGTGTCGTCGACCGTGCCGAGCGCCAGGTTGCCGGGGAAGGAGGAACCGGTGTGGACCTCCAGGCGCGTGACGTCGCCGCCTTCCTCGTCGATCGCGACGAGGACGTCCTCCCGCTCGGCGCGCAGCCGGGCGGTCAGCGCGGCGAGCTGGTCCGGCGAGGTGATGTTGCGGCCGAACAAGCCCACGGAGGAGAGGCCTTCGCCGATGCGCCGCAGCAGCCAGTCGGGCGGCGTGGTGCCGGTGAAGCCGGGCTGGAGAACGGTGAGCGCGTCTCTGACCAGGGTCGGGGAGGCGCCGCGTACGAGGGTCGTCATGAGGTGCCGTTATCCCTTCACTGCGCCGGCGGTCATACCGCCGACGGCCCGGCGCTGGAGGAAGAGGAACACGATGAGGACGGGGAGGGCGAAGAGCGAGGAGGCCGCCATGGTGGCGCCCCAGTCGCTGCCGAAGGCCGTCTGGAACTGGGTCAGCCACAGGGGCAGGGTCTGCGCGGTCTTCTCCTTGTTGAGGATCAGGACCATCGCGAACTCGTTCCAGGCGGTGATGAACCCGAAGAGCGAGGTCGACATTAGACCGGGGGCCAGCAGCGGGAAGATCACCTTGCGGAAGGCCTGGCCACGGGTGCAGCCGTCGATCTGGGCGGCCTCCTCCAGCTCCACCGGGACGGCGGCGATGAAGCCGCGCAGGGTCCAGATGGTGAAGGGCAGCACCATGACGAAGTAGATCGCGGTGAGCAGCGGGATGCTGTTCAGCATGTCGCCGTCGCGGGCGATCATGTACATCACGATGACCATGACCTCCCAGGGGGCCATCTGCGCCATCATGACGCCCAGCACCAGGCCCTTGCGGCCGCGGAACTTCATCCGGGCGATGGCGAAGCTGGCGGCGAGGGCGACGACCAGGGCGAGAAGCACGGCTCCGATCGTGACGGTGAGGCTGTTGCCCACGTACGTCCAGAACAGGTCGACGCCGGTGGCGGTCGGGTAGTTCTCGAACGTCGGGACGAAGAGGAACACCGGGTCCTTGCTGAGGATCTCGGACTGCGGCTTCAGCGACGAGCTGAGCATCCAGTAGACCGGGAAGACGAACAGCACGGCCAGGACGAGCGCGGTGACGTTCTTGGCGATCACCCCGGGGCGCAGCGGCTTCCTGCGGCGGAGGACCTGGGGGGTCTGGGTGTGGGTGGTGCTCACTGCTCCTCCTCCTGCTTCAGGATCAGGCGGAAGTAGAAGGACATGGCCGCGATCAGCATCACGATGGTCAGTACGGAGATGGCGGCGGCAACCCCGTAGTGGAACTGCCCCTGGCCCTCGATGTAGGCGAAGACGGGCAGGGTCTCGGAGCCCCGGTCGGGGCCGCCGAGGTTCATCGCGTACACCTGGGCGAACGCCTTGAAGACCCAGATGATCTCCAGGAACGTGGTGATCAGGAAGAACGGCTTGAGGTTCGGGAAGACCACGGACCAGAACGTCCGCCACCCGTTCGCGCCGTCCATCTTGGCGGCCTCGTACAGTTCGCCGCCGACCGTGGTGAGGCCGGCGTACATGTTGAGCGCGACGAAGGGGATGGAGCCCCAGACCACCAGGAGCGTGACGATGACGAGGGTGGAGAAGCCGGTCTCGAACCAGTTGTGCTGCTCGTACCCCGCGAAGCCGAGCGTGCGCAGCAGCCAGTTGACGACGCCGAACTGCTCGTCGAACAGCCACCGGAAGACGGTGACGGAGGCGACGATCGGCATGGCCCAGGCGAGCATCAGCGACAGCGACAGGACCAGGCGCATCTTCGTGCCCAGCCGGTTGAGCAGCAGGCCGATCAGGGTGCCGAGGGTCATGATCAGGACGACGTTGGCGGCCGTGAAGACGACGCTGCGGACCACGACGGTCCAGAACTCGGAATCGCCCAGCAGCTCGGTGTAGTTCTCCGCGCCGATCCACTCGGGCTTACGGGTGATCAGTTCCCTCCGGCCGACCTGCTGGAAGGAGAGGATCACATTGCGGATCAGCGGGTAGAGCAGGAGCACCGCCATGGAGAGGATGGCGGGGGCGATCAGCAGGTAGGGCAGCACCCCGCCGGGCAGGGAGCGCCTGCCGCGAGGAGGCTTCGGGACGTGCTTCGAGCCGGACGGGGGTGGCGGGGTCTTCGACGTCCCTGCCGCGCTCCCGGGCGCGTCCGAAGGAGCGGTGCTCACCGCTCCCTGGGAGTCCACGGTCATGGTCTTCTTCCTCGCGGTTCTGTGCTGACCGGGTCATGGACCCGGTGGTGCGACCGGCGTGGGGTCACCGGTGGCACCACCGGGGGCTGGGGCGACCGCCGCGGGCCGCACCCCTGGGGCGGCCCGCGGCGATGCGGCTACTGCTGGTTGACGCGCTCGGTGATCACCTTGTCGGCCGCCTCGCCGGCCTTCTTGGCGTCCTCGCCCTTCAGGACCTTGGTCATGTAGTCCTTGATCGGGTTGGGCGCGGTCTCGACGTTCGCCCAGCCCGGGGTGACCGGGGTGATCTTGCCGACGGGCGCGGCCTTCGCCATCGCCTCGGCGAACGAACCGGCGGCGGGCTTGAACTGCGCCGCGTCGTTGTTGGGGAGCAGCGCGCCCTGGGTGGCCTCGGCGTACTTGGCCATGTGCTCCTTGCCGGCGGCCAGCGCCAGCCACTCCTTGGCCAGGTCCTTGTTCTGCGAGCGCTCGGACACCGCGAGGTTCGAGCCGCCGAAGAAGACGGAGCCGGGCTTGTCGGCGGTCTTGCCCGGGATCGGGAAGTAGCCGAAGTCGGCGGTCTTGCCCGCCTTCTTCATGGCGTCGATCGCGCCGCCGGCCTCCCAGCCGAGGCCGATCCAGGACGCGACGCCGCCCTTCGGGATGACGTCGGTGGACTGCTGCGGGGTCGCCTCGTCCTTGTCCTTGGGAGCGGTCGAGTACGACTGCAGCTCCTTGTAGAAGTTCATGGCGGCCGTGGCCTCGGGGGAGGACAGGTTGCCCTTCCACTTGTCGCCGTCCTTGACGGCGAGGTCGCCGCCCTCGTCCCAGACGAACCCGGCGTAGACGTACCAGCTCTGGCCGGGCAGGTAGATCGGCTGGCTCTTGGGGTCGGACGCCTTGAGCTTCTTCAGGCCGTCGATCCACTCGGCACGGGTCTTCGGCGGGGTGACCCCGGCCTTCTTGAAGGCGGCCTTGTCGTAGACGACGACACGGTTGGCGGCGTACCAGGGGGCGGAGTAGAGCTTGCCGTCCAGTTCGTTGGAGGCGAGCATGCCCTTGTTCCAGCCGTCGGCGCCGAGCTCGGCCTTGTCCTCGGTGAGGTCGGCGAGGCCACCCGTCGCGGCGTAGCCGGCGGTCTGGGTGTTACCGAGCTCGATGACGTCCGGCGGGGTGTCCTCGGAGAGGGCCGTGGTGACCTTCTCCTGGATGCCGTTCCACTGCTGGATCTCGACCTTGACCTTGACGCCCTTGTGCTTGGCCTCGAACTCCTTGTTGACGTTCTTGATCCAGGCGTCGGGCGCCGAGCCGTCCATCACCCAGACGGTGAGGGTTTTGTTGCCACCGGCGTCACTGCCGCCCCCCTTGCCGTCGTCCGAGCCACACGCGGCAATACCGACCATCATGCCCGCGACGCCTATCGCCGCGATGAGCTTGCGCTTCACGCCACCCTCCTCAGGGATGCCTGCAAACCCTGCCCCCACCGCGAAGCCATACCGGTGTACTGCCCGTGCTGCCCGTGGGACTGGGACCTGGTCTTTAATGGTTTAGACCAGTAACCCGGAGCTTGGCCTAGACCTTTAGGGGTGTCAAGGGTGTATAAGAAGGGCAGTCGGGTCCGTTACCGGACCGACACCTGAGGGAGGGCGACGACCCGTGACCGGTCCGTGCCACCATGTGAGCCGCAATAGACGGAGGAGCCGGTGACGGCAACAGCACAGGAGTCGGGAAGGCGGGCCATGGCCACGGATGGGGGCGGCACCGAGACCGAGGGCGGGGCAGCCACCCGCACCGCGCGCGTGCCCAAGTACTACCGGCTCAAGCGGCACCTGCTGGACATGACGGAGACCATGCCCCCGGGTACGCCGGTACCGCCCGAGCGCACACTCGCCGCCGAGTTCGACACCTCCCGCACGACCGTGCGGCAGGCGCTCCAGGAACTGGTCGTCGAGGGCCGCCTGGAGCGCATCCAGGGCAAGGGCACGTTCGTCGCGAAGCCGAAGGTCTCGCAGGCGCTGCAGCTCACCTCGTACACCGAGGACATGCGCGCGCAGGGCCTGGAGCCCACCTCGCAGCTCCTGGACATCGGGTACGTGACGGCCGACGACACCCTCGCCGGGCTGCTCGACATCTCGCCCGGCGGGCGGGTGCTGCGCATCGAGCGGCTGCGGCTGGCGAGCGGTGAGCCGATGGCCATCGAGACGACGCACCTGAGCGCCAAGCGTTTCCCGGCGCTGCGGCGCTCCCTGGTCAAGTACACCTCGCTGTACACGGCCCTGGCGGAGGTGTACGACGTCCACCTCGCCGAGGCGGAGGAGACGATCGAGACCTCGCTGGCCACTCCGAGGGAGGCGGGCCTGCTCGGTACGGACGTGGGCCTGCCGATGCTGATGCTCTCCCGTCACTCGCTGGACGAGCACGGCCGGCCGGTGGAGTGGGTGCGCTCGGTGTACCGGGGCGACCGGTACAAGTTCGTCGCGAGGCTGAAGCGGCCGAACGGCTGAGCCCCGAACCCGGTCTGACGCCGGGACAGGCCCCGTGCCCGTCCCGGCCGCTGCCGCGACCTGGCGGGACCCAAAGCGTTGCCGTACCGATATGCGGACGGGGGGTGACGCTGCGCGACACACTCCCCTAGATTTCCTGCCCATTACAGGTGATCAGCGAGGGGACGTGCACATGCCAGAGCCGTCGGCACCACCGAACTCTTCACGGACGGGTCTCGCTCCGAGGTCGATCGTGATCTGGTCACTCGTCGCCCTCGCGGGTGCGGCCGGCTGGGCCGTTCTCGCGCTCTCCCGGGGTGAGGAGATATCGGCCGCCTGGATGCTCGCGGCCGCGCTGGGCTCGTACGCGATCGCCTACCGCTTCTACTCCCGCTTCATCGCGAACCGGGTGCTCAAGGTCGACAAGACACGGGCGACCCCGGCCGAACGGCTCGACAACGGTGTCGACTTCCACCCCACCGACCGCCGGGTCCTCTTCGGCCACCACTTCGCCGCCGTGGCGGGCGCCGGTCCCCTCGTGGGGCCGGTCCTCGCCGCGCAGATGGGCTACCTGCCGGGCACGATCTGGATCATCGTCGGCGTGATCTTCGCCGGCGCCGTCCAGGACATGGTGACGCTGTTCTTCTCCACCCGCCGCGACGGCCGCTCGCTCGGCCAGATGGCCCGTGACGAGATCGGACCCTTCGGCGGCGCGGCCGCGCTCATCGCGGTCTTCGCCATCATGATCATCCTGCTGGCCGTACTGGCCCTGGTCATCGTCAACGCCCTGGCGCACTCGCCCTGGGGTGTCTTCTCCATCGGCATGACCATCCCGATCGCCCTGTTCATGGGCGTCTATCTGCGGGTGCTGCGGCCGGGCCGGGTCACCGAGGTCTCGGTCATCGGTGTCGCGCTGCTGCTCCTGGCCATCGTCGCGGGCGGCTGGGTCGCCGAGTCCTCGCTCGCCGACACCTTCACGCTGGAGCCGGGCACGCTGGTCATCTGGATGGTCGTGTACGGCTTCCTGGCCTCGGTCCTGCCGGTGTGGCTGCTGCTCGCGCCGCGCGACTACCTGTCCACCTTCATGAAGGTCGGCACGATCGCACTGCTCGCCATCGGCGTCTTCGTCGCCCTGCCCACCCTGAAGATGCCCGCGGTCACCGACTTCGCGAGCCGCGGCGACGGCCCGGTCTTCGCCGGCTCGATGTTCCCGTTCGTCTTCATCACCATCGCGTGCGGCGCGCTCTCCGGCTTCCACTCCCTGGTCTCCTCGGGCACCACCCCGAAGATGGTCCAGAAGGAGACCCAGATCCGGATGATCGGGTACGGGTCCATGCTGACCGAGTCCTTCGTCGCCGTCATGGCGATGATCGCGGCCTGCATCATCGACCCCGGTCTCTTCTTCGCGGTCAACTCCCCGGCGGGTGTGGTCGGGACCACCGTGCAGTCGGCCGCCGAAGCGGTGTCGAACTTCGGGTTCACCATCTCCCCCGACCAGCTCGCCAAGGCCGCCGCGGATGTCGAGGAGGCGTCGCTGCTGTCCCGGACCGGTGGCGCGCCGACCTTCGCGCTCGGCATGTCGGAGATCTTCTCCGCGGTGTTCGGCGGCGCCACCATGAAGGCGTTCTGGTACCACTTCGCCATCATGTTCGAGGCGCTGTTCATCCTGACGACGCTGGACGCCGGCACCCGCGTGGGCCGCTTCATGCTCCAGGACACACTCGGCAACCTCTACAAGCCGTTCAAGCAGGTGAGCTGGAAGCCGGGCGTCTGGTTCGCCAGCGCGGTCGTCGTCGGCGGCTGGGGCTACTTCCTCTGGGTGGGCGTGCACGACCCGCTGGGCGGCATCAACCAGCTCTTCCCGCTGTTCGGCATCGCCAACCAGCTCCTGGCCGCCGTGGCACTGGCCGTCTGCACCACCCTGCTCGTCAAGTCCGGCCGCCTGAAGTGGGCCTGGGTCACCGCGGTCCCGCTCGCCTGGGACGTGGCCGTCACGCTCACCGCGAGCTGGCAGAAGATCTTCTCGGCCGACCCCCGGGTGGGCTTCTTCGCCCAGCGGGACAAGTACCAGGCGGGCATCGACTCCGGGCAGGTGCTGCCCCCCGCGAAGTCGATGGACGACATGCACACCGTCGTCACCAACTCCACGGTCGACGGCGTCCTTTCCGCCCTCTTCGCCCTGCTCATCGTGGTGGTGATCGCCGACGCGGGACGGGTCTGCTTCAAGGCCGTCGCCAACCCCGACCAGGTGAAGCTCTCCGAGGTCCCGTACACCCCGTCCAGGCTGGTCGCTCCGGCCGGGCTGTTCCCCACGGCGGAGGAGAAGGCCGAACTGGTCGCGGCCGGGCTCGGCCCCGAGGGCGGCATCCGGAAGGAGGGCGGCACCGGTGAGGCGGTGCCGGCCGGGAGCGGCTCGAAGTGAGGCCCCCGGTGACCACGGGGGCGGGCGGCCGGCTGCGCCGGGCGGCGGGCTGGATCCGCTGGTACGTCCGCGAGGTGTCCGGTGAGGCCGCGTACGACACCTACGTCGCCCACGTCCGCTCCTGCGACCCGGACGCCGAGGTCATGACCCGCCGCGAGTTCGAGCGGCGGCGCACCGACGCGCTGGAGGCGGACCCCCGCGACGGGTTCCGCTGCTGCTGAGCGGGTGACGGCACGACGGGCCGCCGTGTTTCCGGGGACGGAAATGCGGCGGCCCGTCGCCGTACGCCTCCACACTCGGTCCATGGACATCACCATCAGGGCGGTACGGCCGGAGGAACACCAGGCGCTCGCCGAGGTCACGGCGCAGGCCTATCTCGGGGACGGGTTGCTGCCCTTCGGGGAGAGCGACGAGTACCTCATCGAGCTGCGGGACGTGGCCCGGCGGGCCGCCGAGGCGGAGGTGCTGGTCGCGGTCGGCGAGGACGAACGGGTGCTCGGCGGGGTGACGTTCGTGGCGGAGGGCGGCGCCCGGTGGGCCGAGCTCGCCCGGGTCGGGGAGGCGGAGCTCCGGATGCTGGCGGTGGCGCGGGAGGCGCGGCGGCGGGGCGCGGGCGAGGCGCTCGTACGGGCGTGTGTGGAGCGGGCGCGGGCGGTGGAGGGGTGTGCGCGGCTGGTGCTGTCCTGCCGGCAGTCCATGCGCGCGGCGCACCGGATCCACGAGCGGCTGGGGTTCGTGCGGACCCCGGAGAGGGACTGGGAGCCCCTTCCGGGCGTGACCCTCTTCACGTACGCGCTGGAGTTCTGAGGCACGGAAGACACAACATGTGGGGGGTGCCTCAACGGGCGCCCCCCACATGTATGCTCGTCCTCGCTGTCGCCGCAGGGGAATCCGGTGGAATTCCGGAACTGTCCCGCAACGGTGTGTTGGTGTGCCTTTGTGTACGTACGAGTCCGAAGACCTGCCGACAGCGCGCCCGGACCGTCCGGTTCGGGTGCCCAGACGTCCGGGCCTCGCGGAATGGGCCGGTGGACGCGGTGCTTTGCGCCCTGTGCCCGGGCGTGCCCGCTCCCCTGCCCGCGTTCGCGGCGGCCCCGAGCCGAGCGAGGGAGAGCCCCCACGTGACCATCGCGCCAGCCGATCCGGTTTCAGCGATCGAGAGCGACGGAAGCGACGGACCCGGGACCGTACTGCTGCGGACCCTGACCGACCTCACCGCCGATCTGCCCGACACCGACCCCGGCCGGGTCGCCGCCGCCGCGCTGCGCGGCCGGCACGCCGGTTCGGACGAGGCGGAGCTGCGCGAGCTCGCCACCGAGGCGGCCGCCGGTCTGATCGCCGAGGACCCGGCGTACTCCCGGCTCGCGGCGCGGCTGCTGACGCGGACCATCGCGGAGGAGGCGGCCGGGCAGGGCGCGGTGTCGTTCTCGGCGTCGGTGGCGGTGGGGCACCGCGAGGGTCTGATCGCGGACCGTACGGCCGCGTTCGTGTCGCTCCACGCGGACGGGATGGACGCGTTGGTCGACCCGGCGGGCGACGATCGGTTCGGCTACTTCGGGCTGCGGACGCTGTACTCGCGCTACCTGCTCCGGCACCCGATCACGCGCAAGGTGATCGAGACGCCGCAGCACTTCATGCTGCGGGTGGCGGCAGGGCTGGCGGAGGACGACTCCGTACGGGCGCTGGACGAGGTCGCGGCGCTGTACGGGCTGATGAGCCAGCTGGACTACCTGCCCTCCTCCCCCACGCTGTTCAACTCCGGTACACGCCACCCCCAGATGTCGTCGTGCTACCTGCTGGACTCGCCGCTGGACGAGCTGGACTCCATCTACGACCGCTACCACCAGGTGGCGCGGCTGTCGAAGCACGCGGGCGGCATCGGGCTGTCGTACTCCCGCATCCGGGCGCGCGGTTCACTGATCCGCGGCACCAACGGCCACTCCAACGGCATCGTGCCGTTCCTGAAGACGCTGGACGCCTCGGTCGCTGCCGTGAACCAGGGCGGGCGGCGCAAGGGCGCGGCGGCCGTGTACCTGGAGACGTGGCACGCGGACATCGAGGAGTTCCTGGAGCTGCGCGACAACACGGGCGAGGACGCCCGGCGTACGCACAACCTGAACCTGGCGCACTGGATCCCGGACGAGTTCATGCGCCGGGTCAACGCCGACGCCGAGTGGTCGCTGTTCTCGCCGGCCGACGTGCCGGAGCTGGTCGACCTGTGGGGCGACGAGTTCGACGCGGCCTACCGCGCCGCCGAGGCCAGGGGCCTGGCCCGCAAGACCATGCCGGCCCGTGACCTGTACGGCCGGATGATGCGGACCCTCGCGCAGACCGGCAACGGCTGGATGACGTTCAAGGACGCCTCGAACCGTACGGCCAACCAGACCGCCGAGCCGGGCCACACCGTCCACTCCTCCAACCTGTGCACCGAGATCCTCGAGGTGACGGACGACGGGGAGACCGCCGTCTGCAACCTGGGGTCGGTCAACCTCGGCTCGTTCGTGTCCGGCGGGGACATCGACTGGGAGCGGCTGGACGAGACCGTCCGTACGGCCGTCACGTTCCTCGACCGGGTCGTCGACATCAACTTCTATCCGACCGAGCAGGCCGGGCGCTCCAACGCCAGGTGGCGGCCCGTGGGCCTGGGCGCCATGGGCCTCCAGGACGTCTTCTTCAAGCTGAAGCTGCCGTTCGACTCCCCCGCGGCGCGCGCCCTGTCGACCCGTATCGCCGAGCGGATCATGCTGGCCGCGTACGAGGCGTCCGCCGACCTCGCCGAGCGCAACGGCCCGCTGCCGGCCTGGGAGAAGACCCGTACCGCGCGCGGGGTGCTGCACCCCGACCACTACGACGTGGAGCTCAACTGGCCCGAGCGGTGGGAGGCGCTGCGCGCCCGTATCGCCGAGGTCGGCATGCGCAACTCGCTGCTGCTGGCCATCGCGCCGACCGCGACGATCGCCTCGATCGCGGGCGTGTACGAGTGCATCGAGCCGCAGGTGTCGAACCTGTTCAAGCGCGAGACGCTGTCGGGCGAGTTCCTCCAGGTCAACTCCTACCTGGTGGACGAGCTGAAGCGGCTCGGCGTGTGGGACGCGCAGACCCGTGAGGCGCTGCGCGAGTCCAGCGGCTCGGTGCAGGGCTTCACCTGGATCCCGGCCGAGGTGCGCGAGCTGTACCGGACGGCGTGGGAGATCCCGCAGCGCGGTCTGATCGACATGGCGGCGGCCCGTACGCCGTTCCTGGACCAGTCGCAGTCGCTGAACCTGTTCCTGGAGACGCCGACCATCGGCAAGCTGTCGTCGATGTACGCGTACGCCTGGAAGCAGGGCCTGAAGACGACGTACTACCTGCGCTCGCGCCCCGCGACGCGTATCGCGCGCGCCGCCCAGGCGTCCGCCCCCGTACCCGCCCAGGTGACCCCGGAGGACGCGGTCGCCTGTTCCCTCGAAAACCCCGAGTCCTGCGAGGCCTGCCAGTAATGTCCGTGGAAAAGAACCTGCTCGACCCGGGCTTCGAACTGACCCTGCGTCCCATGCGCTACCCCGACTTCTACGAGCGCTACCGGGACGCCATCAAGAACACCTGGACCGTGGAGGAGGTCGACCTCCACTCCGACGTCGCCGACCTCGCCAAGCTCACGCCGGGCGAGCAGCACCTGATCGGCCGGCTGGTCGCGTTCTTCGCGACCGGCGACTCGATCGTGGCGAACAACCTGGTGCTGACGCTCTACAAGCACATCAACTCCCCCGAGGCGCGGCTGTACCTGTCGCGGCAGCTTTTCGAGGAGGCCGTGCACGTCCAGTTCTATCTGACGCTGCTCGACACCTACCTCCCCGACCCGGAGGACCGCGCCGCGGCGTTCGACGCCGTGGAGAACATCCCCTCCATCCGCGAGAAGGCGCAGTTCTGCTTCCGCTGGATGGACTCGGTGGAGAAGATCGACCGGCTGGAGACGAAGGCCGACCGGCGTCGCTTCCTGCTGAACCTGATCTGCTTCGCCGCGTGCATCGAGGGCCTGTTCTTCTACGGGGCGTTCGCCTACGTCTACTGGTTCCGGTCGCGCGGTCTGCTGCACGGCCTGGCGACCGGCACCAACTGGGTGTTCCGGGACGAGACGATGCACATGAACTTCGCGTTCGAGGTCGTCGACACCGTCCGCAAGGAGGAGCCGGACCTCTTCGACGACGCGCTCCAGCAGCAGGTCACCGACATGCTGAAGGAGGCCGTGGAGGCGGAGCTGCAGTTCGGCCGCGACCTGTGCGGTGACGGCCTGCCGGGGATGAACACCGAGTCGATGCGCCAGTACCTGGAGTGCGTCGCCGACCAGCGCCTGACGCGCCTGGGCTTCGCCCCGGTGTACGGCTCGGAGAACCCGTTCTCGTTCATGGAGCTCCAGGGCGTGCAGGAGCTGACCAACTTCTTCGAGCGCCGCCCGTCCGCCTACCAGGTGGCGGTGGAGGGTTCGGTCGACCTCGACGAGGACTTCTGAGGTGATCGGTGTGCGGTGGACGGCCTGAGCCGCCGCCGCGCCGGCCGTCGCCGCGGGCCTGGGGGTCAGGTCCGCGGCGACGGGCGCCTGGGCCGGCAACACGGGGGCGCGCGGTCCCCGGTGCCGGCCGTGGCGGGCCTGAACGGTCAGATACCGCAGCTCGACGCGGACCAGAAGCGGCTCGCGCGGTGGTCGACGTGCGTGTGGTCGCCGTGTCCGGGGTAGCCCGGCCCGAGGATGCCGTTGAAGCCGTGGTGACGGGCCTGCTGCGCGAGCCTGCACAGGGAGTGCGGCCCCGCGCCCAGGTCGGCGGCGTCCCCGTACAGATGCCGGCTGCCGGACGCCCCGCCGACCGCGTCGTTGCAGGCGTACGAGCGGAATCCGCTGGTCACGGTGATGGGCTGGTCGCCCAGCGCGTGCCGCATGGCCTCCAGCTTCCACATGGTGCGCAGCGCGTTGGACTTGGCGGTGGCGGCACTCACGGCTCCGCCCTCCCAGGTGGTGTTGCAGTCGTTGAGTTCGCCGTAGCCGAAGTGGACGGGCGTGCAGTCGTCGTCCTGGAGGGCGTAGAGCTTGCTGAAGGTGGCCGGTCCGGCGACGCCGTCGGCCGTGAGTCCGTACGCGGCCTGGAAGCGCTTGACCGCGGCGGTGGTCGCCGGGCCATAGGCGCCGTCGACGGCGAGGACGCCACCGTAGCCGGGATGGCCGGCCACCCGTATCTGGAGCTGGGTGACATCGGCGCCGGACGCGCCCTGGGAGAGGGTGCGCGACCAGGTGTAGCAGCCGTCCGCGTGGGCGGTGCCGGCGGTGGCGACCACACCGGTCACCGATGCGGCCATGAGCATGACAATCGACAGCAGGAGTCGTGCGGTACGTCCGGGCATCGAGCCTCCATGTCCGAGGGCGAACGGTCCGAGGCGAACTGTCCGAGGGCGAACGGTCCGAGGAGCGCCGCCCATGAGACTGACCGGCGGGTCCACGCGCGTCAACAGGGCAGGGGGAGGCGTCATTTGTCCGCCCATTGGCGGTCGCGAAAAGGCCCCGTCCCGGTCACCGGAACGGGGCCCGCCAGTGGGCGTCAGTCGTTCGCCACGACCGGGTAGCGCGGCGTCCCCTCGGCCATCTGCTTCAGCGCGTCCTTGCGCTCCCGCTTCGACAGCCGATCGATGTACAGGTACCCGTACAGGTGGTCGGTCTCGTGCTGGAGGCAGCGGGCGAAGTACCCGGTGCCCCGCACCTTGATGGGGTTGCCCTTCACGTCCTGCCCGCGCACCACCGCGTAGTCGGGCCGTGCCAGGGAGGCGTACGCACCCGGTACGGACAGGCACCCCTCGTTGGAGTCGTCCAGGACGCGGCCCTCCACCGGCAGCTCCTCCAGCACCGGGTTGCAGACCACGCCCACGTGCCGGACGCCCTCGTCGTCCATGCAGTCGTAGACGAAGACCTTCAGGTCGACACCGATCTGATTGGCGGCCAGGCCCACGCCCTCCGCCGTCCGCTGGCTGGCGAACATGTCGTCGACCAGCCGGGCGAGCTCGTCACCGAACTCGGTGACGTCCTTGCACTCCTTGTGCAGCACCGGATTGCCGACCACCGTGATCGGGCGGGAGGTACCGCGCTCGCGGTACGCGCGCTCGCGCTCCTCGCAGTCCTCCGTGTCGACGATGAAGCCCTCGTCGTCGACCTGCTGAGCCGTCTCCTGCTGCGCCATGTCCGCTTCTGCGCCTTCCTGAGTACCCGATGCCCGCGGCCGTGCCCGTACAGCACGCCGCGTTGTGCCCGTACAGCCTACGGGCCGCGAGTGACAGGGGTCAGCAGACTTCCTCGAGATCCCGCCACTCCCGGCTGTCCGGACTGTCCGCCACCCAGCCGTCGAGCAGGCCCCGGACCAGTCCGGCGGGCGCCGCGATGCCGCACTCGCGCTCCGGCACCCACAGCTCGCCCGGCGACCGGTGGCCCAGCGGCCCCGGGTGCCCCGGCTCACTGTGGTCGTGCGGGTCCAGGTGCTCGCCCTCGCCCTCGGCGCTGGGCATCCGCGACTCGGAGCAGGCCCGGCACAGCAGCCGTACCGACGACGACCAGTCCTCGGCGGCGAACCCGGCGTCGGCCGCGAGCCGCTCCAGGGCGTTCCGGTCGTCCTCCGTGGCCGCCTCGAGCAGCACCACCCAGGTCGGTACGGGCGACGGCGCCCACAGTTCGATCTCGTCGAACACGGGGAAGCTGTGCCCGGCCGATGTCGTCCGCTCCCCGTTGGGGACCCCGTCGTGCAGCACGACCTCGCCCCAGCGCCGCCCCGAGGACGGCAGCGGGATGGACAGCACCTCGATCCGGGCGGGGTCCAGCCTGCGTCCCCACACCACCTCGGCCTCGCCCTCCGGCGACAGCCGGACCGCCGCGCTGCCCAGCTCCATCCCGGTCGGCTCCCCGCCGGCCGCGGCGGCCCCGGGCACCTTCAGCCCGTACGCCTGCCAGGCGCGGCGGGCCAGCGGCCAGTCCTGGAGGGCGGTCGCGGCGATCCCGACGTTCCACCAGTCGGGCGCCCCGGTCTCCTTGTCGAGCAGCGCGACGGCCCGCAGCCCCGCGGTGCGCGCCTGCTCCCAGTCGTGCCTGAACTTGTGCAGGAGCGCCAGATTGAACCAGGACTCCGAGAGCCAGGGCTCCAGGTCCGCCGCACGCGTCAGCAACGCGCCCGCGTCCTCGTACCGCCCGTCCCCGATCAGCGTGAACGCGCGGTCGGTGGCCTGCCGCCACGAGGCGGAGGGCCGATGCCGTACCTTCCCGAAGATCCTCACGATTCCCGCCTGCCGGTCTGCCGGTCGCTGAAGGTCTCTGCCCCCGGACACCCTCTTGTTCGCATCCAACCATGCCGGGTCGCACGCCCGCTCATTACCCATGGGTTACCCAGGGGCCGACCCCGCGACGCCGCCCCGGGCGAGGACTCTCGCGAGCGACTCCACCACGTTCGGGTGATAGTCCCGCGCGGTGCCGAGCCGCAGCCGTTCCAGGGCGCCCAGCGCCCCGCCCGGGTCCTCGGCGCCTTCCCGCGACAGCTCGTCGTACGCGTTCACGGCACGGACGATCCGCGCGGGCAGCGGCTGCTCGTGGTACGGGTCGGCCTGCCGCTCCACGATGACCGCGACGGCCGCCGGTACGCCGGTCTGGCGCACCACCGCGCCGCCGAGCAGCGCGATCCGGCGCTGCTCGGCCTCCGGTAGGCGGGCCGTGGCGCCTTCCGGTACCGGGTCGACCAGGGACAGCTGTCCGATGTCGTGCATCAGTGCGGCGTACTCCAGAACGGTCAGATCGGGCCCCGACAGCCCCAGCTCGCGCCCTACGGCCCGGCTGAGCGCCGCCACCCGGCGGGCATGTCCGGGGCGCGTGTACCCGGCGATCTCGGTGGCACGCGCGAGGGAGGCGATGGTCTGGCGGTAGGTGTCGCGGACGGCGGCGTACCGGCGGAACGACAGCTGGGTGAGCAGCAGCGGTACGCAGAACACGGGCAGCGCCCACAGCCCGGCGACGGCCACGGCCAGGGCCATCACGGCGCCCGTCGCACACACGGCGGAGCCGATGCCCGGCAGGGCACGCAGCTCGTCGCACAGCAGCGGGCCGTACGGATGGCCGGTGCGGGCATGCAGCAGCAGGGCGACGAGAACCGCGTCGCACAGGGCGTACAGGACCAGGAGGACCACCAGGAACAGCGCGTAATAGTGCCCCCGCCCGGTGGCCCGCAGAAGCTGACCCGAGTTGTAGAGGGGCTGGAAGCACAGGGCGGCGAAGCCGACCGTGAGCACCCTGCGGGCCACGAGGTCGCAGGCGGGGCCCCGCCCCCGGGCCACCTGCGGAACGGCACCGACGAGGGCGCCCGCGACGACGACGGCGACGGTCTGGGCGACCCCGTGGGTGGTCGGCCGCCCGGCGGACTCGCCGAGCAGGGCGTACGCGAGGGCCCCGGCCGCCGCGAGGGGCGCGGGCTCCCTCTCACCCGGCCGGGCGCCCCAGCGGGCGAGTTCGCCGATGGTGACGAGGACGCCGAAGGCCAGCGCCGTACCCGGCTCGGCGATCCCGTGCCACAGGGTCCAGCCGAGCCCGGCGACCGCGGCCGCCCCGGCGGCGGAGTGGAGCAGCACGGCGGCCGGCCGGGCGCAGCGTGGCGAGGCGGTCACCCGGCGCCGCCCCACGCCCGGCCGGGACCGCGGCCGTGGCCGGGTGCCCGGCGCCGCCCGGCCGGCGCCTTCC
This sequence comes from Streptomyces sp. NPDC041796, assembly GCF_055590785.1. Classification (NCBI taxonomy): domain Bacteria; kingdom Bacillati; phylum Actinomycetota; class Actinomycetes; order Kitasatosporales; family Streptomycetaceae; genus Streptomyces; species Streptomyces sp. NPDC041796. Next base: position 181,908 of record NZ_JBVJAH010000001.1, on the reverse strand, counting down.
CGCGCGCCCGCGCCGGGGTGTCGGGGCGCCCGCCCGCCGCGCCGGGGCCGCCGGGGGCCGGTGCCGGTTCGTCGGCCGTGACCGCCGGCTGCCAGCCGTGCCGGTCCAGCGCGCGCACCAGCGCCCGGACCATCCTCGGGTCGAACTGCCGCCCCGCGCACCGCTCCAGCTCCGCCACCGCCGCCGCGACGGGCCTGGCCCTCCGGTACGAGCGGGTCGACGTCATCGCGTCGAACGCGTCGGCGACGGCGACCACGCGCGCCGCCTCCGGGATCCGGTCGCCGCTCAGCCCGTACGGGTAGCCGCTGCCGTCCATCCGCTCGTGGTGGTGCAGGATCGCGGCGCGCGCCTCCCCCAGGAACCCGATACCGCGCACGATCTCGTGCCCGTACTCCGGATGCAGCTCGATCACCCGCCGCTCCTGCGGGGTCAGCGGCCCGTCCTTGCGCAGCACCCGCGTCGGGACGCCCAGCTTGCCGACGTCGTGGAGGATCCCGGCGAACCGGATCACGTCGAGACGGGTCTCGTCCATGCCCAGTTCGCGGGCGATGAGCACCGACGCGTGGCCGACCCGCTCGCTGTGTCCCCGGGTGTAGGTGTCCTTGATGTCGACGGCCTGGACGAGGGCCCGGATGGTGGCCTGGTGGGCGGCGCGTTCACGGTGGTACTGGCCGTACATCCAGGAGGAGATGTACATGGGCAGCAGCACGAACAGGGCCGAGGGCCAGCCGTACGGGCTGCGCCACAGCACCGCCATCATCAGTCCGGCGAGCCCGTGCACGGCGTGCGGGACGAGGGACCGGGACAGCAGACCGTGCCAGGCGGCACGCAGCGGCACCGGTTCGGCCACGGCGAGGATGCCGCCGTCGAGGGCGGCGACGACCAGGCAGAAGGCGAGCGCGGCGGCGCCGGCGGGCAGGAGGACGTACGGGAAGTCGGACGCGGCCACCGCGGCGGGTCCGTCCAGGAGCGCGGCGGTGTGCGCGGCGGCCCACGCGGCGAGGGCGAGCTGCGCGGCGCGCCAGATCCGGCGCGGCGCGGCGGGCCGCCGCTCGACGTGGGAGATCAGGGCACCCGGCACGGCGACGAGCGCGGCCGCGGCGGGCGGCAGCAGCAGGGCGGCGGCGAGCAGCACGGGCAGGAACGATCCGGCACCCACCGGAGCGGGACCGGCGCCCCGCACCCCGCCGAGGAGGCGGCAGCGGGCGGGCCACTCGCACACCGCGTAGAGACCGGTGAGCAACGCGAGGGCGGGCCAGGGCGTCGCTGCCCCCGGACCGAGCGCCGGAAGCGCGAAGGTGACGGCGCACAACACGGCCCCCGCGATGTACACGCGCGCCGCTACCGGAATCCCCACACCGTCTCCCCGCCGCCTCGTCGGCCTCTTGTCGGCTTTCGTCGGCTTTCGTCGACCACGTGGATCGTCAGGCTAACGAGTCGGCCCCGGTGCGGCGGCGGGACGAAACCGATTAGCACCTTCGGGTGATGAGAGGCATAAGTCCCGAATAACGGGGCCCGTACGAACGGGTGTTGTGCCGCCGGCCGGCGTAAGCGCCCCCGCCGCGGGGCCCTCTCCCGGAGGGGCGTTTCCCGGGCGGCGCGGGCCGTCCCGGGTGGCGGAGTCAACCCCAGGTAGGGGCGGCTTTGTCCGGGCGGCGAAAGCGTCACACGTGCGGCGGAGGGGTTGCCCCACGAGGGGGCTACGCCGGCAGCGGGGTTGCCCCGCACGGCGGGACCCGGCCCGGGCCGGGAGGCGCGGGATGCGGGGGCGTCGCCGGTGAGGGTCAGGGCCGGCCGGTGCGGGTCACTCCTGGGTCGCGGGGGTCGCTCCCGGCGCCGTCACGTCGTGGTCCGGCACCGCCTCGCCCGAGCGGATCAGTTCGATACGGCCCATGACCTTCGCCCGGAGGTCGGCCGGGACGTCGTCGTGTCCGCAGCACCGCTTGACCAGCTTCTTCACGGCCTGCTCAAGGCCGTACTTCTCCAGGCACGGGGAGCACTCCTCGAAGTGCACCTCGAACTTGGTGCAGTCACTGTCCGGCATCTCGTGGTCGAGGAACTCGTAGAGGTGGTCCAGGACCTCCGAGCAGTCCGTCTCGTGCGGCTCTCCGCAGCTCATGAGCCCGAGCCTTTCCCGTTGTTCGACGACTCTCCGGCGCCCGCCGGGACCAGTCCGCGTTCGCGGGCGTAGTCCTCGAGCATGCCGCGCAGCTGGCGACGGCCACGGTGCAGTCGGGACATCACCGTACCGATGGGTGTACCCATGATGTCCGCGATCTCCTTGTACGCAAAGCCCTCGACATCGGCCAGATAGACGGCGATGCGGAACTCCTCGGGGATGGCCTGGAGGGCTTCCTTCACGTCGGAGTCGGGCAGGTGGTCCAGCGCCTGGGACTCGGCGGACCGCAGACCGGTGGACATGTGCGACTCGGCACGGGCGAGCTGCCAGTCCTCGATCTCCTCGGCGGCGCTGCGCTGGGGCTCGCGCTGCTTCTTGCGGTACGAGTTGATGAAGGTGTTGGTGAGGATCCGGTACAGCCACGCCTTGAGGTTGGTGCCCTCACGGAACTGGTGGAAGGACCCGTACGCCTTCGCGTACGTCTCCTGCACCAGGTCCTCGGCGTCGGCGGGGTTGCGCGTCATGCGCAGCGCCGCCGAGTACATCTGGTCGAGGTATTCCAGCGCGTCGCGCTCGAAGCGCGCGTTGCGCTCGGCCGTCGTCTCCTCGTGGCCGTCGTCGGTCCCTGTGTCGGTCCCAGTGACCGGACCCACCTCCTCCAGCGCTGCGGCGGCGAGACCGAGTGCGGACCCGCTCGAATCGGAGAATAGTCGACCTTCCGGGGACAGGTCCTTCCGATTCTTCCCACCCGGTGTGCGGCCCGTCAGGCCAGGCGCGGTCGTGGCCGCGGGCAGCACGGTCCAGTCCAGCTCGGCAGCGGACTGCGACCGGCTCGGGCAGATGGTCGAACCCATGCGACGGACTCCCTCTCCTGGCTCTGCTTTCTCACCGACGCCCGTCACAACACCGGGAGGACCGTCCGTCATTCCCGCACGCGGGCGTCACTTCACCGCAGGGCCCCCAGCCATGCCCCGACCCCGTCGGTGATCACGGTCAGGGCGTCCTCCTGGGTGATGGGCGCCCGTTTCGGCACGGCGAACCCGTGATCGCCGAAGGGCACCTCCACCAGCTCGTAATCCCCGTCGGGGAACTCGGCCGGCCTGCCGAACGGATCGTTCCCGCCCTGGACGACGAGCGTGGGCACCCCGGCGCCCAGCAGCTCGTCCGCCCGGGAGCTCTCCGGCTTGCCGGGCGGGTGCAGCGGGAACGACAGCGCGAGTACGGCGTGGGCGCCCAGCTCGCGGGCGGTGCGGCAGGCCACCCGGGCGCCGGCGCTGCGCCCGCCGGCCACCACGGGCGGGCCGGGCGCGCGGAGCGCCGGCCACAGGTCGCGCCAGCCCTCGTCGAGCCGCTTGGGCGCGGGGGCCAGCTTCTTGCCGGCGACCCGCCAGGGCTGTTCGACGAGCGCGACGGTCACCCCGGTGGCGGGCAGGCCGGCGGCCAGCGCCCGGAGGTCACGGGCCTCGATGCCGCCTCCGGCGCCGTGGCTCAGCGCCACGACCAGGCGGGCGGCCCGGCCCTCCGCCTCGTACCAGGTGATACGGGCGTCCCCGAGGCCGGTCGGGACGGTTTCGGTGGTGGTCACCCGGCCATCCTGCCGTGTGCCGGGCCGGGAGCCCGGGATCAGAACAGCGTTCCCTCCTCGGGGGCGGCGATTTCCTCCAGCAGTTCGGGGCCGTTGTTGCGGACGTTGCTGACGGCGGTGGCCACCGGGTAGGCCCTCATCAGGCCTGCGGCCGGCGGGGTCAGCAGGGAGCGCAGGTCGTCCATGTCCGTGCGGGCCGGGTCGAGCCAGGCGTCCCACCGGTCGGGCGTCAGCATCAGGGGCATGCGCGGGTGGATGTCGGCCAGCGAGTGGGGGCCCTCCACCGGGGCCACGCCCAGCGGCTCCTCGTCGGCCTCGGTGGTGATCACCGAGCAGGTGGCCCACCACGCCTGCGGGTGGTCGGCGGGCAGGGTGGGGTCGCGCCAGAACTCGTACAGGCCGGCCATCGCGAAGACCGACCCGTCGGCCGGGGTGACGAAGTAGGGCTGCTTGCGGGGGCGCTTCTTCTTGCCCTGCTCCTCCAGCTGCCGCTCGGCGGCGCCGGTCACCCATTCGTAATAGCCGTCGGCGGGCAGGATGCAGCGGCGCTGGGCGAACGCCCGCCGGAAGGACGGCTTGTCGTGCACGGTCTCCGCACGGGCGTTGATCATCCGGGCCGCGCCCTCCGGCGTCTTCGACCAGGAGGGCACCAGCCCCCACTTCAGCACGCGCAGCTGCCGAACCGGACGGTCGGGATCCGCGTCCTTGTCCTTGAGGGGGCGTTCGAGGACCGCGTACACCTCTTTGGTGGGAGCCACGTTCCAGTCGGGGGCCAGGGCCTCCTTCGGCTCCCATTTCTCTATCTGGAAGAGTCCGGTCAGGTCCTCGGGCCTACGACTCGCCGAATAACGTCCGCACATACTTGCCAACATTGCCACGCGCCACCGACACCATGAGGAGCCGTCCGAGAAATGGCCAGCACCGATCTGTTCGGTACCCAGCCCGCCCCGGACCTGTGGCTCGTCGTCGTCACCGCCGTGGCGGCCCTCGCCGTGACCGTCCCGCACCGGGTGTGGCGCCTCTCGCGCAACGCGGTGACCATCGCCCACGAGGGCGGCCACGGGCTGGTCGCCCTGCTCACCGGCCGCCGCCTCGACGGCATCCGGCTCCACTCCGACACCAGCGGCCTCACCGTCAGCCGCGGCAGGCCCACCGGTCTCGGGATGATCCTCACCGCGGCCGCCGGCTACACCGCGCCCTCCCTGCTGGGCCTCGGCGGCGCCTGGCTCCTGGCCGCACACCGGGTCACCCTGCTGCTGTGGATCGCCACCGCGCTCCTGCTGGCCATGCTGGTGATGATCCGGAACCTGTACGGGGCGCTCACGGTCGTCCTGACGGGCGCGGCGTTCGTGCTGGTGTCGTGGCTGACGGAACCGGACGTGCAGTCCGGGTTCGCGTACAGCGCGGTGTGGTTCCTGCTGCTGGGCGGGGTACGTCCGGTCTTCGAGCTCCAGGCCAAGCGGCGGCACGGCGGGGCGCCGGACTCGGACGCCGACCAGCTCTCGCGGCTCACGCACGTTCCCGCGGCTCTGTGGCTGTTCTTCTTCCACGCCGTTTCCCTGTGCTCGCTGATCGGCGGGGGGCGCTGGCTGCTCGGGCTGTGATCGGCCGTGACCACTTGCCCCGTCTAAAGTGAGGGGCATGACCGAAACCCCCGCACAGCTCGATCTCTGGCCGGCCCCGCACGCGAGTGGGGCCGTGGACGCGACCGTCACCGTGCCCGGGTCCAAGTCGGTCACCAACCGTGCCCTGGTGCTCGCCGCCCTCGCCTCCGAGCCGGGATGGCTGCGGCATCCGCTGCGCTCCCGCGACACCCTGCTGATGGCGGAGGCCCTGCGCACGATGGGCGTCGGCATCGAGGAGGGCGTCGGCCCGGACGGCACGGGCGAGCGGTGGCGCGTCATCCCCGCCGGCCTGCACGGCCCCGCCACGATCGACGTCGGCAACGCGGGCACGGTCATGCGCTTCCTCCCGCCGGTCGCGACGCTGGCCACCGGCCCGGTGCGCTTCGACGGCGACCCGCGCTCCTACGAGCGGCCGCTGCACGGCGTGATCGACGCCCTGCGCGTCCTCGGCGCCCGGATCGACGACGAGGCGCGCGGCGCGCTGCCGATGACGGTGCACGGGGCGGGGGCCCTGGAGGGCGGCCCGGTGGAGATCGACGCCTCGTCCTCCTCCCAGTTCGTCAGCGCCCTGCTTCTGTCCGCGCCGCGCTTCAACCAGGGCGTGGAGGTGCGCCACACGGGCGCCAGGCTGCCGTCGATGCCCCACATCCGGATGACCGTCGACATGCTCCGCGCGGTCGGCGCCCAGGTCGACGAGCCGGAGACCGGCGGCGAGCCCAACGTGTGGCGGGTCTCCCCCTCCGCGCTGCTCGGCCGCGACCTGACCGTCGAGCCGGACCTGTCCAACGCGCAGCCGTTCCTGGCCGCCGCGCTGGTCACCGGTGGACGGGTCACCATCCCCGACTGGCCCGAGCGGACCACCCAGCCCGGTGACGCGCTGCGGGAGATCTTCACCGAAATGGGTGGCTCCTGCGAGCTCACCGAGCAGGGCCTGACCTTCAGCGGGACGGGCACGATCCACGGCATCGACGTGGACCTGGGCGAGGTCGGCGAGCTGACGCCCGGCATCGCGGCGGTCGCCGCCCTCGCCGACTCGCCCTCCACGCTGCGCGGCGTGGCCCACCTGCGTCTCCACGAGACGGACCGGCTGGCCGCGCTCACCAAGGAGATCAACGAGCTGGGCGGTGATGTCACCGAGACCGAGGACGGTCTGCACATCCGGCCCCGCCCGCTGCACGGCGGCGTGTTCCACACGTACGACGACCACCGGATGGCGACGGCCGGTTCGGTCATCGGCCTCGCCGTCCCCGGCGTGGAGATCGAGAACGTCGCGACGACCGCGAAGACCCTGCCGGACTTCCCGCAGATGTGGACCGGAATGCTCGGAATGCTCGAGGCCTGACGACATGCGCCGCTACGGCAAGAACCCGGACGAGGACGACATCCGCTCCCGTCCCAACCCCAAGGGCAACCGCCCCCGTACCAACATCCGTCCCAAGCACGAGGACGCGGCCGAGGGCATGGTCCTCACCGTGGACCGCGGCCGGCTGACCTGCCTGGTCGACGGCCGGACGATCATGGCGATGAAGGCCCGCGAGCTGGGCCGCAAGGCCGCGGTCGTGGGCGACCGGGTCTCCCTGGTGGGTGATCTGTCCGGCAAGAAGGACACCCTCGCGCGGATCGTCCGCATCGAGGAACGGTCCTCGGTGCTGCGCCGCACGGCCGACGACGACGATCCGTACGAGCGCGTCGTCGTCGCCAACGCCGACCAGCTGGCCATCGTCACGGCCCTCGCCGACCCGGAGCCCCGCCCCCGGCTGATCGACCGGTGCCTGGTCGCGGCGTACGCCGGTGGTCTGGAGCCGCTGCTGGTGCTCACCAAGTCCGACCTGGCCCCGCCGGAAAAGCTGCTGGACCTGTACGGGGCACTCGACATCCCGTACGTCGTGACGAGTCAGGACGAGCTGTACGACGGCCACACCGCCGCCGACCGGGTCCGCGAGTACCTGGCCGGGCGTACCACCGCGTTCGTCGGCCACTCGGGGGTCGGCAAGACCACGCTGGTGAACGCGCTGGTGCCGGAGGACCGCCGGAGGAGCACCGGTCTGGTGAACGCGGTGACCGGCCGCGGCCGGCACACCACCACCTCGGCGCTGGCGCTGCCGCTCAGCCGCGCGGAGGGCTGGGTGATCGACACCCCCGGCGTGCGGTCCTTCGGGCTGCACCACGTCGATCCGTCCCGCGTCATCAACGCCTTCCCGGACCTGGTGCCCGGTACGGAGCAGTGCCCGCGCGCCTGCAGCCACGACGAGCCGGACTGCGGGCTGGACGCGTGGGTGGCCGAGGGGCACGCCGACCCCGCCCGGCTGTATTCGCTGCGGCGACTGCTCGCCACGCGCGAGCGACGCGAGGGCGACTGAGTCGCGCACGTTTGCGGATGGCTCCGCCTGGTAAGTGCATAATCGCACCAAGTGACACGAAGCAGTCACCGACATCACTCACCGAGGTCACCGACGCGGGAGGCACTGACGATGGCGTGGCTGCTGGTGATTGTCGCCGGTTTCCTGGAGACCGGTTTCGCGGTCTGCCTCAAGCTGTCGCACGGGTTCACCCGGCTGTGGCCGACGGTCGCGTTCGCCTGCTTCGCGCTGGGCAGCTTCGGCCTGCTGACCCTGTCGCTGCGGAAGCTGGACATCGGTCCGGCCTACGCGGTCTGGACCGGCATCGGCGCGGCGGGTACGGCCGTCTACGGGATGATCTTCCTCGGTGACCTGGTGTCCGTCCTGAAGATCGTTTCGATCACGCTGGTGATCGTCGGCGTCATCGGTCTGCAGCTTTCGGGCTCGTCGCACTGAGGGCGTGCCGCAGCACCGCGCCGACCCCCTGGGCGTCCGGCGCGACGACGTACGACAGCGCCAGTCGCACCGCCAGCTCGCACGCCTCCTCGCCGGGGTCGGTGCCGTCGCGCCCCAGGGCGGCCCGGGACCGCTCCCGTACCGCCGCCAGCAGCTCGCCCGGGGCCGGCGCCCCGGCGTCGGCGCGCCGCTGCGCCGGGGCGCCGGCCTGCACGCGGGAGCGGACGGCGGCGGGGCGGGGCGCGGGCAGCCGGTCGCCCCAGCAGCCGGTGAGCAGGGCCCGCAGCAGGGGCCGGGCAGCCGCCTCCCCGACGGTCCACTCGACCACCGATACGAGCCGGTCCGTGGTGCCCGCCCTGGCCCGGAGGGCGCGCTCGACCCCGTACAGATAGGCGTCGGCCTCTCGCCGCACCAGGGCGCGGGCGAGGCCCTCCTTGCTGCCGAACTCGTTGTAGAGGGTCTGCCGGGAGACCCCGGCCGCAGAGGCCACGTCGACCATCCGGACCGCCGACCAGGGCAGTTCTCCCAGGGCCGCCATGGCGGCGTTCAGCAGTGCTTCTCGCGCGGTGGGCATCGTCGCCTCCCAGGCCGTCATCCCGGCTCTGCGCTCAGAGTTGACGGGCGGCCACGCACTGTCAATAGGCCCTGCTGAAGCAGCGGATCCACCGGGATAGAGTCGGCCCATGGCCGATTACCACGATGATCTGCGTCTTGCCCACGTCCTCGCGGATGCCGCCGACGCCGCCACCATGGACCGGTTCCGCGCCCTGGACCTGAAGGTCGAGACCAAGCCGGACATGACACCGGTGAGCGAGGCGGACAAGGCGGCCGAGGAACTGATCCGTGGCCAGCTGCAGCGGGCGCGCCCGCGGGACGCGATCCTGGGCGAGGAGTACGGCGTCGAGGGCACCGGCCCGCGCCGCTGGGTGATCGACCCGATCGACGGCACCAAGAACTACGTCCGCGGGGTGCCGGTGTGGGCCACCCTGATCGCGCTGATGGAGGCGGGCCCCGGCGGGTTCCAGCCGGTCGTGGGCGTGGTGTCGGCGCCGGCGCTGGGCCGTCGGTGGTGGGCGGCGAAGGGACTGGGCGCGTACACCGGCCGCAGCCTTTCGTCGGCGACCCGCCTCCAGGTGTCGAAGGTGGGGCGGCTGTCCGACGCGTCGTTCGCGTACTCGTCGCTGAGCGGCTGGGAGGAGCAGGGGCGGCTGGACGGGTTCCTGGACCTCACGCGCGCGTGCTGGCGGACGCGAGGCTACGGCGACTTCTGGCCGTACATGATGGTCGCCGAGGGGTCGGTGGACATCTGCGCCGAGCCGGAGCTGTCCCTGTGGGACATGGCGGCGACGGCGATCGTGGTCCAGGAGGCGGGCGGTACGTTCACGGGCCTCGACGGTAAGCCGGGCCCGCACAGCGGCAACGCGGCGGCGTCGAACGGCCTGCTCCACGATGAGCTGCTGGGTTACCTGAACCAGCGCTACTGACCCCGGCGGGCGCCTACCGTCCGTAGTGGCGTCTGCGCGCCAGGTGGCGCCGCCCTCTTGTTGAGGCCCGTGCGGGCTGCCACTCTAAGAGTCCCCCCGCTTGTGAACTTGTGAATCCTTTCTCATGGGGGTTCACCAAGGAGGTGGCTCCGCACATGCTCGTACGTGACGCCATGAGCACCGTGGTCCTCACCATCGGCCCCGCACACACCCTCCGGCAGGCCGCCGCACTGATGGCGGCGCGCCGCGTCGGCGCGGCCGTGGTCCTGGACCACGACACCAGCGGCCTCGGCATCCTCACCGAACGCGACATCCTCGTCTCCGTCGGGTCCGGTCAGAACCCCGACCTGGAGACGGCCGGCGCGCACACCACCACCGACGTCGTCTTCGCGGCGCCGGGCTGGACCCTGGAGGAGGCCGCCTCGGCCATGGCCCATGGCGGTTTCCGGCACCTGATCGTGCTGGACGGCGACGGACCGGTCGGCATCGTCTCCGTACGCGACATCATCCGCTGCTGGGCGCCGGTGCGCCTGCGTGCCGCCACCCGGGAGGCCACTCTGACGGCCGGGTAGCGGGCGCGAGAGAGGGCCGGCTCCCTCGTAGGGGAACCGGCCCTCCGGTTACGACAAGCGATCCAGTGCTGTTCAGCCGCGCAGGGCCTGGACCGCGGCCTCCAGCCGCTTGCCGTAGTCCTCGTCCGCCTGGCGGAAGTTGTTGATCGCGCGCTCGGCGATGTCGTCGCGCGAGACCTTGGCGATGAAGCCCGACAGGTTGGCGATCAGGCGCTCCTTCTCCTCCTCCGACATCAGCCGGTAGAGGTTGCCCGCCTGGACGAAGTCGTTGTCCTCGGCATGGACGGGCGCCTCCTGGTCGCCGGTCACCCCGGTGACCGGGACCGGCTGCCACAGCGGGCGGCCGGTCTGGGCGGGACCGCCGAAGCTGTTGGGCTCGTAGTTCTTGGCCCCGGCGTGACGGCCGTCGTAGAGGAAGCCGTCACGGCTGTTCGTGCGCGCCTCGGTGGCGTGCGGACGGTTCACCGGCAGGTGGTCGGCGTTGATGCCGACGCGGTAGCGGTGGGCGTCGCCGTACGCGAAGAGGCGGCCCTGGAGCATCTTGTCGGGCGAGGGGCCGATACCGGGCACGAAGTGGGCCGGGGAGAAGATCGACTGCTCGACCTCGGCGAAGATGTTCTGCGGGTTGCGGTTGAGCTCCAGCTTGCCGATCTCGATGACCGGGTAGTCCGCGTGCGGCCACACCTTGGTGAGGTCGAACGGGTTGAACCGGTACGTCGCGGCCTCGGCGGCGGGCATGATCTGCACACCGACGGTCCAGGACGGGTAGTCGCCGCGCTCGATGGCCTCGCGCAGGTCACGCTGGTGGGAGTCGGGGTCCTCACCCGCGAGCTTGTTGGCCTCGTCCTGCGTGAGGCACTTGATGCCCTGGTCGGTCTTGAAGTGGTACTTGACCCAGAAGACCTCACCGGCCTCGTTGTTCCACTGGAAGGTGTGGGAGCCGAAGCCGTCCATGTGGCGGTAGCTCGCCGGTATGCCGCGGTCGCCGAACAGCCAGGTCACCTGGTGGGTCGACTCGGGCGACAGGCCCCAGAAGTCCCATACGTTGTCCGCCTCCTGGGAGCCGGTGTAGGGGTCTCGCTTCTGGGTGTGGATGAAGTCGGGGAACTTGATGGCGTCCTTGATGAAGAACACCGGGGTGTTGTTGCCGACGAGGTCGTAGTTGCCCTCTTCGGTGTAGAACTTCAGCGCGAAGCCACGCGGGTCACGGACCGCGTCGGCCGCCCCGAGGTTGCCCGCCACGGTCGAGAAGCGGAGGAACGTTTCCGTCTGCTTGCCGACCTCGGACAGGAACTTCGCCCGGGTGTACCGGGTGACGTCCGCGGTCACCGTGAAGATGCCGTACGCGCCGGCGCCGCGCGCGTGGACCACGCGCTCCGGTATGCGCTCGCGGTTGAAGTGGGCGAGCTTCTCCAGCAGGAGCTGGTCCTGAACCAGCACCGGACCTCCGGCGCCCGCGGTCTCGCTGTTCCGGTTGTCGGCGACCGGCGCGCCGGCCTCCGTAGTGAGCGGTCCCTGCGTCACGTGCGCCTCCTGCGTGTGTCCTGCGTCGTGCAAGTCCTGTCCTTTGGCCAAAGCCGTTCCCGATCCTACAATGGACATTGTCTAAGTCAAGCTCACTTCCAAACCCACACCGATTCGGGACTTAGGTCCCCTGCTGTTAGGCTGGTCCTCATGAGTGACCTGTTGGAACGACTGCGCGGACGCGGCTGGCGAATGACCGCACAGCGGCGGGTCGTGGCCGAGGTCCTCGACGGGGACCACGTCCACCTGACCGCCGACGAGGTGCACGCGCGCGCCGTGGAGCGGCTTCCCGAGATCTCCCGGGCGACGGTGTACAACACGCTGGGTGAGCTGGTGACGCTGGGCGAGGTCCTGGAGGTCTCCACGGACCGCCGCGCCAAGCGCTACGACCCGAACGCCCACCGCCCGCACCACCACCTGGTGTGCGCGCGCTGCGGCGCCATCCGCGACGTCCACCCCACGGGCGACCCCCTGGCGGACCTGCCGACCACGGAGCGCTTCGGCTTCACGATCTCCGACGTCGAGGTCACCTACCGGGGCGTCTGCCCGAACTGCGCCTCCGCCTGACCCGTACGGCTCGCGTACCACGCACACACGAGGAAGCCCCCGGCCGCGCGGCCGGGGGCTTCCTCGTGTGTGCGGTGACCGACGGTCGCCGAGCGGGACACGCCGAAGGCCCGGATCCTGAGGATCCGGGCCTTCGGTTTCAGTAGCGGGGACAGGATTTGAACCTGCGACCTCTGGGTTATGAGCCCAGCGAGCTACCGAGCTGCTCCACCCCGCGTCGGTGAACACAACCTTACGGGACCGCGTGGACCAGCGCAAATCCATAAGCAGGGCTTGGGCGGCGGCCGCGACGTGCTCCCGCTGAGGGTGGGGAGTGGCGGGGGCCGGCTGGTCCCTGGCGGGGCTGGGGCGGGTGGTCACCGACCGGGGCTGGGGGCGGTGGGTCGCTGGAGGCCGCAGGAGGGGGTCCGGCACCCGTGCGCGGTGCTCGGGCAGCGGCCCGTACGCGGGCAGGGGCCGCGGCTCCCGCGCCGGGCGCTGGTCCGGGGGCGGGAGCCGGGCGCCCCGGCGGAGGCGGCGGCTCCGTGCGGGCGCTAGGCGGTGAGTTCCTGGTGCAGTGCCTCGCTGAGCCGGGCGGCGCGCTCGGCGACCTCCGCGGGGCCCAGCTCCACCGCGCGGGCACACCAGCGGCGGCCCTCGGTCAGCTCGCCCCGGCGGGCGGCGAGCAGCGCCAGGCGGAGGGCGGCCCGGCCGTGTCCGGCGCGGGCGGCGCGGGTCCACCACAGCGACGCCTCGCGCTCGTTCCCGTCCCGGGCGAGCAGCAGGCCCAGGTTGAAGGCGCCGTTACGGCTGCCCGCGTCGGCGGCCTCCCGGTACCAGCGGGCCGCCTCCGCGGTGTCACCCCGCGCGGCGGCCAGCATGCCGACCCGTACCTGGGCGCGGCGGTGGCCCTGTTCGGCGGCCCTCTCGTACCACTCCTCGCACTCGCTCTTCGGGGCCTGCGGCTCGCCGAGCGCGGGCGGCCCGGTGGGCGCCTGGCGGGCGTCGAGGACGGTGGCGAGGCGGAACGCGGCCTCGGCGCTGCCGCCGCCCGCCGCGCACCGCAGGTGGCGCTCGGCCTCCTGCTCGTCGCCGTCCCGGAGGCGGGCGATGCCGACCTGCAGCGCGGCCTCGGTGTGGCCGGCCGCGGCGGCCCGCTCGTACCAGCGCAGCGCCGCCTCGTCGTCGTCGCGACCCGCGTAGAGGATGCCGAGGTTGAACGCGGCGTCGACGCTGCCCGCCTCGGCTGCCTTGGAGAACCACGGCTCGGCGCCGTTGGGGTCGCCGCTCTGGAGGAGCAGGATGGCCAAGGCGTTGGCGGCCTCGCGGTGACCCGCGTAGGCGGCGCGGCGGTACCACTGCTCGGCCTGGGCGACGCGGTTCTGGGCGGCGAACAGCAGCCCGAGGTTGTACGCGCCGTTCACATCGCCCGCGTCGGTGGCCGCGCGGTACCAGCGCTCGGCCGTCTGGTGCTCGCCGCGGGCGGCGTGCAGGGCGCCGAGCGCGTTGGCGGCGTTGCCGTCGCCGTCCTGGGCGGCACGCAGCCACCAGACGGCGGCGCTCTCCTCGTCGCCCGCGTCGCGGAGCAGGAACCCGAGCGCGCAGGCCGCGCGGGACTCGCCGTCCTTGGCGGACGTCAGGTACCAGCGGCCGGCCTCCTTGAGCTCACCGCGCCGTTCGAGGATGGCCCCCAGGTGCAGGGCGGCGCGGCGGTGGCCACGGGCGGCGGCCTGCCGGTACCACTGCTCGGCGGTCTCGCTACCCGTATCGGTGGCGGCGGTGTCGTCGGCGGCCTGGGCCTTGCGCTCCAGGGCGCGGGCGAGGCGGTAGGCGGCCTCCCGGTGGCCCTGCTCGGCGGCGGCACGCAGCCACCGCTCGGCGCCGACGTCGCTGCGGTGCTCCAGGAGGTCGGCGAGGGCGTACGCGCCGAGGGCGTGACCCTGCTCGGCGGACTGGCGCAGCCAGTACTCGGCCGCGGGCTCGTCGCCGCGCTCGCGGTAGTGGCGGCCCAGGGCGTGGGCGGCCGCCGCGGATCCGGCCACGGCGGCGATGCGCCACCAGCCGGCGGCCTCGTCGGCGTACCCGCGCTGGTGGAGGAGGACACCCAGGTTGTTGGCGGCGGCGCGGTCGCCGTCGGCGGTGGCGGCGCGCAGGTAGGGCTCGGCTCCGTCGAGGTCACCGCGTCGCAGCAGCAGTGCCCCGAGGACGCTCATGGCGGCGGTGTCGCCGTTCTCGGCGGCGCGGCGGTGACGCTCCTCGATCTCGACGCCGTCACCGGTCTCAGCGCTGTCCATGGCGGTGGTCTCCATGGCAGCGTCGCTCATCACATCTGCGGCGCTTTCGGCGTGCCGCTGCACAAACCGCCCTGTCTCCAACAGAGTTGCCCTGTCCCCCATAATTCCCATCGTCGCACCACCTGCTACCCGCGTACACCTGGTATACCGCAGCCAGTGAGGTCACTTCAGCGTTTTGTCGACATGCCCACAGGGAGACAAGTCAAACACGTTTCACCTCAACTGCCCCCGTCAGGGCCGTTCTTCACATGAGCCGCAGGAGCCCGGCCGCCCCCGAAATACGACAAGGGCCCGGATCCTGGAAGGATCCGGGCCCTTGCTTTCAGTAGCGGGGACAGGATTTGAACCTGCGACCTCTGGGTTATGAGCCCAGCGAGCTACCGAGCTGCTCCACCCCGCGTCGTTGTGTCACTACCGTATCACGACCCGCAGGGCCCCCTGCCCGCCCGAAGGACGGGCAGGGGGCTCGGCCGCACGGCTCAGCCGCCCGAGGCGGGCTTCGCCGCCCCGGCGGTACCGGCACCGGTCGCGGGCTTGTCCGCCCCGGCGGCGGGTTTGTCGGCGTTCTTGCCGGCGTCGGCCTTGCGCTGGGCGTCCGCCTCGGCGACCCGCTGCAACGCCGCGGCCAGTTCGTCCTGCGCCTTGCCGTACGCCGTCCAGTCACCCTTCTTCAGCGCCGCCTCGCTGTCCGCGAAGGCCTTCTGCGCGTCCGCGATCGCCTGCGCGAGCGCGGCCTCGCCGGTGACCGGCGGCTTGGTCGGGTCGCTCGGCGGCGGTGTGGTGGGCGTCTCTCCGTCCACCCCGAAGACCGCGTTCAGCGCCTTGGCGAGGTTGTCCTCGAACACCGTGGTGTCCTTGGTGGTGTCGCCTTCCGGCTGGTCCGCGTCGACGTACGACACCGCCACCTTCCGCAGCAGCGGATAGAGGGCGTTCCTGCCCTGGGCGTAGATCGGCTCGACGTACAGGAAGCCGCCGTCCAGAGGCACCGTCAGCAGGTTGCCGTACTGGATGTCGGAGTCGGCACCCTTGAGGTCACGGACGAACTGGGCCACGGAGGGCAGGCTGTTGAGCTTGTTCTGCACCTGCGCCGGACCCGGCACGTCGGAGGTGACCCGCAGCAGCCTTATCCGGCCGTAGTCCTTGCTGTTGGCGTCGGCGTCGACCGCCATGAAGCCGCCCAGGTTGGGCCGGCCGTTCGGCGTGAACGTCGTCGTCAGCGAGAACTGCTGCTGGGTGTCCCCCGGCATCTTCATGCTCAGGTAGTACGGCGGGACCGCGTTGCCGTCCTTGTTCGTCGGGTCGTCCGGCACCTGCCAGGCGTCACTGCCGCTGTAGAACTGGGCGGCGTCCTGGACGTGGTAACGGGTCAGCAGCTCACGCTGCACCTTGAACATGTCCTGCGGGTAGCGCAGGTGCTCCCTCAGGTCCTCCTTGATGGCGCTCTTCGGCTCGACCGTGCCGGGGAAGGCCTTCATCCAGGTCTTGAGGACCGGGTCCTCGGTGTCCCACTGGTACAGCTTCACCGTGCCGTCGTACGCGTCGACGGTGGCCTTCACCGAGTTACGGATGTAGTTGACCTGGTTCTGCTGGGCCACGACCGCGCGCGTCTGGTTTCCGGCGGTGAGGGAGTCCGTGGTGGTGTCCCCCAGCGTCGTACGGGACGCGTACGGGTAGCCGTTCGTCGTGGTGTAGGCGTCGACGATCCACTGGATGCGGCCGTCGATGACCGCCGGATACGCGTCGCCGTCGATGGTCAGCCAGGGGGCGACCGCCTCCACGCGCTGCTTGGGCGTGCGGTTGTAGAGGATCCGCGAACCGTCGCCGATGGCTCCCGAGTAGAGGATCTGCGGCTCGCTGAAGGCGACGGCGTAAGCCGCCCGGTTGAAGGCGTTGGAGAGGTTGACCCCGCTCTTGCCCTTGTAGCTGGTGGTCTTCTCGCCGTTCTCCTCGTAGTCGAGCTCCTTCTGCGGGCCGCCGACGATCGAGTACTGCTCGGTCTTCTCGCCGTAGTAGATCCGCTGCTCGTACTTCGGGGTCTGGCCGCTGGTCGGCAGGCCGGACTCGGTGAAGATCGGGGAGCCGTTGGCGTCCGTCGCCGTACCCGTGGCCATGATCGCGCCATAGCCGTGGGTGTAGGTGAAGTGGTCGTTGATCCAGTTCCGCTTCGGGATGCCCTTGATGTTGAGCTCACGCAGGCCGACGACCGTGTCCTTGCCCTCGTACCGGTCGACGTCGAGCGTGGTCGGGAACTGGTAGTACTTCCGCCGCTGCTCCAGCTGCTGGAAGGTCGGCGACACGATGCTCGGGTCGACCAGCCGGTAGCTGGCGGCCGAGTCCGCGTTGGCCCGCAGCTTGTCCTTCGCCTTGACCGTGGACTTGCCGGAGTAGTTCTCCGGCTTCGTCTGGTCGATGTCGTACGCCTTGCGCGTGGCATCGATGTTCTTCTCGATGTACGGCGCTTCCTTGGCCTGCTCGTTCGGCTGGACCTGGAACTTCTGCACGATCGCCGGGTAGAGCCCGCCGATCAGGATCGCCGACAGGACCATGAGACCGAAACCGATCACCGGGAGCTGCCACGTGCGGCGCCAGAGCGTCGCGAAGAACAGCACGGCGCAGATGACGGCGATGCAGAAGAGGATCGTCTTCGCCGGGAGGTACGCGTTGGCGTCGACGTACCTGAGGCCCGTCCAGTTGCCCGTCGCCTTGAAGTCGCTGGACTTCACGGCCAGGCCGTACCGGTCGAGCCAGTACGCGACGGCCTTCAGCGAGACGAAGACGCCGAGCAGGACGGACAGGTGTCCGGTCGCCGCGGCGGTCGCGCGGGCGCCGGGGCTGGTGATGCGCAGCCCGCCGTACAGGTAGTGCGTCAGGGCCGCCGCGATCAGCGACAGCACGGTCGCCGCGAAGCCGAAGCCCAGCAGGAAGCGGTACCAGGGCAGGTCGAAGGCGAAGAACGACACGTCGAGGCCGAACTGCGGGTCCTTCTGGCCGAAGGACACCCCGTTGACCCACATCAGCCAGGTGCGCCACTGACCGGACGCCGAGGCACCCGCGATCAGCCCGACCAGGGCCGTGATCACCAGGAGCACCCACTTCTTGTACGGGGCCACTCCCATCCGGTACCGGTCCAGGCTCTGCTGCTCCAGCGACATCGCGCTCAGCGGCGGGCGCAGCCGGTGCGCGAGCCAGATGTTCAGTCCGACCGCCGCGGCCATCAGCAGGCCGAAGACGGCGAAGAGGCCGATCTTCGTCCACAGGGTGGTGGTGAAGACGGACGAGTAATTGACGGACCTGTACCACAGCCAGTCCGTCCAGAACCCGGCGAACATGACAAAAAGCATGGCCAGGACGGCCAGTACGCCCAAGGTCATGAGCAGGGTGCGGGCCCGCCGGGACGGCCGGCCGACTCTGATCCGTGGCCCGGTCGGGCCTCCGCCGCGGTCCGGCATCTGGAAAGCCAACGTGCGCCCCTCGAGTTCGCGGTCGTGTGGTGAAGCAGGCCCAGCGATCGTAGAGCCCACCCATGCAACTTACTGAAGCTTTACCTAGTTCCCGCCTCCGGGTCGAAAGGAGGCAGGATATTGACCATGTCCAACGTTTCCCCCTCAGGCCCCCCGATGGCCGCCAGCCCGCTGACCCGCGCGGTGCTCGAGATCGACGAGTACGCGTCCGGCCTCGGCTGGGACCAGCCGGCCCGGCTCTTCGCCCTCGTCGACACCGCCCAGCTGCGCTCCCAGGAGCCCGGCCTGGCAGCCCAGCTCGGCCTCGACGCCGACGAGGCCGCCGCTCCGCTCACCCCGATCGAGCAGGACGAGATCCCCGCCGACCGGCCGCTCGACGAGTTCCTCGGCACCATCGCCTGGCCCGACGCCGTGGCGGGGTGCGCGATGACGGTGGAGCGCCTGATGCTTCCGCCGTCCGCCGAGGCCTCCGTCCCGGACGGCCTCGACGAGGCGGGACTGGCCAAGTGGGTCGCCGCCCACCCGGACCGCCAGGAGGTCCGCATGACGGTGGCGGTCCTCCGCGACGGCGCCCGCGAGTCGGCGCTGCGGCTGCGTGAGAAGGACTCCCCCACGGAGGTCCTCACCGGCGCCGACCTCGTACCCGGCCTCGCCGAAGCCCTGGCCGCCACGTTCGAGTCCTGACCGCCGCGTTCGCGTCCTGACCACCGCGTTCGACCGCCGGCCCCGGCCGCCGCGGCCTGAGCTCGCGGGGCGGGCCGGGGCGGTGGGGGCTTGCGGGTCGCGCCGGGGGGTGCGGCGGTGGGTCAGCCGGTGGAGCAGCTCGGGAGGCCGGTGGGGTCCCCCTTGCGGACCTTCTCCAGGGACGTCACCGCGTCCTTGATCGTGTTCACCTTGATCAGGGTCAGCCCGTCAGGCGTGTCGGAGGCCGCCGCCGCGCAGTTGTCGGCGGGCGTCAGGAAGTACCTGGCGCCCGCGTTCCGCGCGCCGACCAGCTTCATCTCGATGCCGCCGATGGGGCCTACCTTGCCCGTGTCGTCGATGGTCCCGGTGCCGGCGACGAACGTGCCGCCCGTGAGGTCGCCGGGGGTCAGCTTGTCGACGATCCCCAGGGAGAACATCAGTCCGGCGCTCGGGCCGCCGACATCGGCGAGCTTGATGTCGACGGTGAACGGGAACGTGTGATCGGTTCCGGCCTGGATGCCGACGATCGCCCGGTCGCCCTCGTCGGACGTCTTGGTGGTGAGGGTGAGCCGCTCGGTCGTAGTGGGCTCCCGGCCCGCCTTCTCCGCCGCCGCCGCGTCCTTCGCGGGGACGATGGTGAAGACCACGTTCTCCTTGGGCTTGTGCTTGGTGACGAGCTTCGCCACGTCCTCCGGCGCCTTGACCGGCGTACCGTCCACCGCCTTGATCACGTCGCCCGCGTGCAGTGTGCCCTCGGCCGGGCTGTTCTTCTGGACGGAGGAGACGACCACCCGGGACGCAACGGGGATGCCCAGCTGTCCGAGGGCGGCCACCTTCGCGCTCTCCTGGGACTGGCTGAACTCCTCGGCGTTCTCCTGGGTCGACTGCTCCTCGGTCTTGCCGTTGGGGTAGAGCGTCTCGTGGGGCACCACGACGCTGTCGTGGGCGAGCCACCCGTACACCGCTTCGACCAGGTTCATCCTGTAGTCCGCACCGGTGACCCTGACCGTCGTCATATTGAGATGCCCGGTCGTGGGGTAGGTCTTGTGCCCGGAGATCTGGAGCACCGGCTCGCCGTCGGCCTCGCCGAGCGTGTTGACCGTCGGTCCCGGGCTCATCTCCGAGTAGGGCACCGGAAAGAACACGCCTGCGCAGAGCAGCGCGATGAGGACGAGGGTGGAGGCGAGCATCGTCGCAGTGCGGCGTGGCATGGAACGACAGTACGGGACGCGCGTGTCCGTGCACCCTCGGGGCCGGTCCGTCCGGGGGGAGCGTCAGGCCGTGCCGCTGCCCGAGTGGGACTTCTCCATCACCTCGCGGAAGCGCGCGTAACCGGCCAGCTCGGCCACGTCACCGGTGGTCCGGTCGCGGGAGGCCCAGCTTCCCCATATCGCAGCACCGATGGCGGCGAACAGCGGAATCAGCAACCAGGCGAGAACTGCCATCGCGACCTCCCATCCCCATGATCACAAAGCACTGACTGATCAGCAGATTAACCATCCACCGTTTCAACGCTCACGCCAGGGGTCGGGTTACGCAAATCGGACGCTTGCCCACCGTCCGCATCCGGTCAGCAGGCGCCGACCCACTCCTCAGTGCCGTCGGAGAAGCGCTGGTGCTTCCAGATGGGCACCTCGTGCTTGAGGTCGTCGATCAGCTTGCGGCACGCCTCGAATGCCTCTCCCCGGTGCGGGCACGACACGGCGACGACGACCGCCAGGTCGCCGACCGTCAGGTCGCCCACCCGGTGGACGGCCGCGAGGGCACGCACGGGGTAGTCCGCGACGACCTTCTCCGCGACGCGGCGCAGCTCGGCCTCGGCGGTGGGGTGGCTGGAATATCCCAGGGCGTCGACGTCGGCACCACCGTCGTGATTGCGCACGGTGCCCACGAAAAGGGCGGTGCCACCGGCCGCGTCGTCGCCGACGGCCCGGAAGACCTCGTCGAGGGAGAGCGGGGTGTCACGGATCGCCAGCAGCCGGATCGGGTCCGCCGCCGCGCGCTCGCCGGGGTGGTCGTACGTGGGTGCCATGAAGCCATCGTGCCGCACGGGACTGACATCGCGGAATAGCGTTTTCG
Organism: Streptomyces sp. NPDC041796; assembly: GCF_055590785.1. Lineage (NCBI taxonomy): Bacteria > Bacillati > Actinomycetota > Actinomycetes > Kitasatosporales > Streptomycetaceae > Streptomyces > Streptomyces sp. NPDC041796. Next base: position 161,140 of record NZ_JBVJAH010000001.1, on the reverse strand, counting down.
ACCTGCCCGGCCACGCGCGCGTTGGAGCCTCCTACAGGCCCGCCGCCCCGCCCCTGCGCCCGGCCTCGGGCCGGGCCCGGTCCGGGCCTCTGGGTCGCACCCGGGGGCCGGTCTTCGTCCACGCCTGCTGCGGGGCGGCTCCGGGCCTGGTCCCGGGCCTGGTCCCGGACCCCTGGGTTTCGGGCCTAACCCCGGGCCCCTGGGTTTCGGACCTGGGTTCCGGGCCTGGGTTCCGGGCCTGGGTTCAGCGCCTGGGTTGGGCGCCTGGGTTCGGGCCTTGGGCGGTGGCCCACAGCGGACCTCTGTTCCGGCTCCCGCCGAACCTCTGGGGCTCCCGGACCTGTGGGCCAGGCCCACCGCGCCGGGACCCGGACCGGACGGCCGGGCCGGACCCGTACCCGCCACTCCGGACCCGTACCGCCACTCCGGCCGCCGGCCCGCTACAGACCGCGGCGCTTGCGGGCCCGGCGTACCAGGGCGGCGGTGCCCAGCAGGGCGACCGTCGCGCCCGCGGCGCCCGCCGCCGTGGCGTCCTTGCGGCCGAGGCGCCGGCCCGCGAGCGTGTGGCGGCCCTCGACCTCCTCCAGGAGCGCGGCGAGGACCTCCTCGTTGGTCCACTGCGGCCGCCAGCCCGCGTCGTGCAGACGCCCGACGCTGACGACCCACGGGTGCATGGTGTACGCGAGGTCACCGGCCGGCGACGGGGTCAGCCCGATCCGGTGGAGCCGGGCCGCCGCCCCGAGGGCCACCGCGGAGGGCAGCTCCATGCGGCGGATGCCGCTCAGCTCCTCGACCTCCTCCTGCTCCAGCCAGCCGTCACAGCCGACCGCGAACTCGCCCTCGACCTTCTCCAGCGCCGCGTACTCCAGCGCGCTGACCAGGTCCTCGACGTGGCAGAACTGCCAGGCCGGCCGTGATCCGGCGACCACCAGCAGCCGGGGCGACTCGAAGTAGCGGGTCAGCGCCGTGTCCGTACCGCCCACCAGGACGGCGGGGCGCACGACCGTGACGTTCAGGCCCGGGTGCGCCCGGGGCGCCCGGCGGGCCAGGCGTTCGATCTCCAGCAGGTCACCCACACCGGTGGCCTCGGCGGTCGCCCGGAGCTCGGCGTCCTCGGAGAGCGGGATGTCGTTGTCGGGCAGCGCCCCGTACACCATGGCGGAGGTGCACAGCACGACCCGGTGGACGCCGGCGGCCGCCGCCGCGGTCAGCACGGTCTGCGTGCCGCGGACGTTGTACGCCGTACGGGCGGCCGCGTCGCTCTCGAGGTCGAGGTCGAGCGCCAGGTGCACCACGACGTCGGCGCCGCGCAGCTTCTCGGCGATGGCCGGGTCGCGTACGTCGAGGATGTGCCACTGCGCTTCGGAGACCTCGCCCCGGCGCTCGTCGATGGCGATGACCTGCTTGACCTCCCCGGACGCGGCGAGGCGCCGGGCGAGCAGGTCACCGATGCCGGACGCGGCGCCGGTGACCGCGACGACGGGGCCGCGGCCGGAGGACTGGGTTGAGTGGTTTCGCGCTGCGCGAACCTGCGGATCTGGGGAACTCACCGGGCGTCTCCAGCGGTTGTCTTCAGTACGTACGTGTATGACGCGTACGTACCAGGTGGCGTCCATCCTGCCGCAGGCCATGAGCCGGTGGAGCACCGAGCCCACATCCGGCTCGGATGTCTACGCTGGTGGTGTTGTCGGGCAGCCGCCGCCGGCAGGAAGCCGGCGGCCCTACGAGCCGAGGAACCCCGTGAGTGACACCCCATTCGGATTCGGCCTTCCGCCGGAGGAGCCGGAGGACGGCGACGAAGGCAAGAAGAAGGGACCTGCCGAAGGTGGCAAGGGTGCCGGTGGCGACCCCTTCGGGTTCGGCGGCATGCCGGGCGGCGGGGACAACCCGTTCGCCGCGATGTTCGGCTCGCTGAACCCCACGGACCTGGGCGCGGCCTTCCAGCAGCTCGGCCAGATGCTCAGCTATGAGGGCGGTCCCGTCAACTGGGACATGGCCAAGCAGATCGCCCGCCAGACGGTGTCGCAGGGCACGTCGGACGGCACCAAGGACGCCAGTGTGGGTCCGGGCGAGCGGTCCGCGGTCGAGGAGGCCGTGCGCCTGGCCGACCTGTGGCTGGACGGCGTGACGTCCCTGCCGTCGGGGGCGAGCACCGCCGTGGCGTGGAGCCGGGCGGAGTGGGTCGAGGCGACGCTGCCGGCCTGGCAGCAGCTGGTGGACCCGGTCGCGGAGCAGGTCGGCGCGGCCATGGGGAACGTCCTGCCCGAGGAGATGCAGGCCATGGCCGGCCCGCTGATCGGCATGATGCGCTCCATGGGCGGCGCCATGTTCGGCCAGCAGATCGGTCAGGCCGTGGGTGTCCTGGCCGGTGAGGTGGTCGGTTCGACCGATATCGGGCTGCCTCTGGGGCCGGCCGGCAAGGCCGCGCTGCTGCCGCTGAACGTGGCGGCGTTCGGCAAGGACCTGGGCGTGCCGCAGGAGGAGGTGCGGCTGTACCTGGCGCTGCGCGAGGCCGCCCACCAGCGGCTCTTCGCCCACGTGCCGTGGCTGCGCTCGCACCTGTTCGGCGCGGTCGAGGGGTACGCGCGCGGGATCAAGGTCGACACCGGCAAGCTGGAGGACGCGGTCGGCGGGCTCGACCCCTCCAACCCGGAGCAGCTGCAGGAGGCCCTTCAGCAGGGCATGTTCCAGCCGGAGGACACGCCGGAGCAGAAGGCCGCGCTCGCCCGTCTGGAGACGGCGCTCGCGCTGGTCGAGGGCTGGGTGGACGCGGTGGTGCACGAGGCCGCCAAGACCCGGCTGACGTCGGCGGGCGCGCTGCGTGAGACGCTGCGCCGCCGCCGTGCCTCGGGCGGTCCCGCCGAGCAGACGTTCGCCACGCTGATCGGTCTGGAGCTGCGGCCGCGCCGGCTGCGGGACGCCTCACGGCTGTGGGCGTCGCTCACGGACGCGCGCGGTGTGGACGGCCGTGACGGCCTGTGGGAGCACCCGGACATGCTGCCCACGGCGTCCGACCTGGACGACCCGGACGGTTTCGTGCACCGCGAGCACCTGGACTTCTCGGAGCTCGACAAGATGCTCGGTGAGGCCGCCGGGCGGGACGAGCGCGACCAGGGCGAGGACGACACCGACAAGTGACTCTGCACGATGACGCCGTCCTCGTACTGAAGGCGTACGACGGACCAGAGGACCAGGCCGAGCTGCGCCAGGTCTACCTGGACCACTTGGCGGCCCACCCGGACGGGATGTGGAAGGCGTGCGAGGCCGGGCACCTGACGGCCAGCGCGCTGGTGGTGGATCCGGAGCGCGGCCGGGTCCTGCTGACCCTGCACAAGAAGCTCGGCATGTGGCTGCAGATGGGCGGCCACTGCGAGCCCGGTGACGGGACGGTGGCCGGAGCGGCGCTGCGGGAGGCCACGGAGGAGTCCGGCATCCCCGGGCTGACGCTGCTGCCGGGCGGTCCGGCCAGGCTGGACCGGCATCCGATCCCGGCGCCCTGCCATTGGCACCTCGATGTGCAGTACGTGGCGATCGCGCCCCAGGACGCGGTGGAGGCGATCAGCGAGGAGTCCCTGGACCTGCGCTGGTTCGCCTACGAGGAGGTGGCGGCCGTGGCCGACGCGTCCGTCGTACGGCTGGTGGAGGCGGCCCGCGCTGCGCTGTGAGCGGTGGGTGTAAGGGGCGGCCGGCAATGGAGGCCGCCCCTTACCCGTGCGGGCTGCTCAGTTCCAGGCGTTGTTCTGGTTCTGGGCGTGTGCGCCGTGCTGGCCGACGCCGAACTGGGCGCCGAGGCCCTGCCCGATCTCGGCGTTCTGCGGCGGCATGACCTCACTGGGCTGGACGAGCGCGAAGCCCTGGCCCAGGAAGCTCAGTTCCCAGCCTTCCCCGGTGCTGCCTCGGCGGCGGCGCACGTTGGACGAGTGGGTCTGCGCCTGCATCTGGACACGCAGCGACGACGACCAGGCAACGATCGCGTCGGCGTCGGCGTTGACGTACTTCTCCGGCGTGACCTGCATCATCAACGGCTGACCGGAGGTCATCAGGGCGACCTTGCCCCGGCCGGAGATGTTCAGCTGGTACTTGCCGGAGCCCGAGATGCCGTACTGGCTGTCCACGGCGATCACTTCGGTGTGCAGGGTGGAGTCCAGCGCCAGTACGTAGGCACTGTCCACGGTCATTCCGTCCTGGTCGACGTCCACGACATGGATGTACTGGGCCAGGTTGGCGAAGTAGACGGTGCCCTGCCCGGAGCAGCGCATCAGGTCCAGGCCCTCACCGGTGTTGGCCCGGGCGCTGCGCTGGTTGTTGTTCTGGTACTCGCCGTCGAAGTCGATCAGCCCCTGGTACGCGACCATGGCGCCCTTGCGGGCGAGGACGTCGTCGTGTCCGGTGAGGGCGACCCGCAGGAGCTGCGGGTTCTGCACGACGTACCGCTCCTGGCTCTGCTGTTCGGTGTGGCTGAAAAGCGGGCTCTGCATGGTGTGTTCTCGCTCCCCCTCAGCCCCGGATCCGCAGACGGTCGGTGCTGTCCTCGCTCGGCTGTACGACGACGATGCCCTGCCCTGAGAAGGCCATCTGGTACGCCTCTCCACTGCCCCGCCCGATCAGGGAGGAGGCCTTGAAGCTGCGCTTGCCCTTGACCTTGAGCGACGGCGACCAGGCCACGAGCGCGTCGGGGTCGACGTACGTCTCGTCCTCGCCGCGCCCGCAGTCGACGACGATCGGCGTCCCGCGCGAGGTCAGGGCGACCCAGCCGGTGCCGGCGAACTGGACGTTCCACAGGCCCTGTCCGGCGAACTTGGCCATGCCCTTGACCCGTTCGGCGCCCCACTGGAGGTGGGCGTCGAAGGCCAGCACATTGGTGCCGTTGACGGACAGGGCGTCGTTGTTGAGGTTGATGACGACGACGTCGGCACCGTAGTCGGCGAGGTAGAGCAGCCCGTCACCCGAGCACTTCATGACGGGCGCGCCCTCGCCGGTCACCCACTGGGAGGCGATCTGGCGGGCGGCGGGCGGGTTGGGCTCGTACTGGACGAAGCCCTCGTAGGCGACGACGGAGCCGGTGCGTGCGAACAGGTCCTGCCCCGAGGTCATGGCGACCTTGAGCATGGAGCGGCCGTGGTTCTCCATCCGGGCGGCGACGGGGGTGGGGGCGAAGCCCGCGAGTTGCTGGTTCATTGATTCGGGCTCCTTCAGACCTCGTAGGGCTGGACGATGATGAAGTTGCCGGGGGCGCCCCGGAACTGGAGGTTGACGGTCTCCCCGCTGTGGCCCGGGTAGGCGTTCCGGCGCAGGCGGACCTGGCTGGAAATGATCACCTGGGAGGCGGACGACCAGGCGACGACCGCGTTGCAGTCCGCGAAGGTGGTCGGTGTGACGGGCAGGACGACCGGGACGCCGTGGGTCTTCACGACGACCGTGCCGGTGCCCTGGAACTGCATGGTGAACAGCGCACCGCCGGGGATGCCGTGACCCTCGATGCGGCGGACCTCGTACTGCAGCGACTCGTCGAACGCGAGGACGTTCTCGGCGGAGACGCAGATGCCGTCGCCCTGGAGCTCGATGGGGTGCAGATGCGCCCCGTTCTCGGCGAGGAAGACCTGGCCGCGGCCGGTGCAGCGCATCAGCTGCATCTCCTGGCCGGTGGCGTTCCCGACGATACGGCCGGAGAAACCGGCGCCCTTGTAGCCGAACTCGACCTTGCCCTGGTACATGACCATGCTGCCCTGCCGGGCGAGCACGGGCGTGCCGCCCATGGCCAGGTCGACCCGCATGAGCTGCTGGTTCTGCGGTGTCCAGCGCTGCCCGGTGGGTGTCTCGCGGTACTTCTGGAGCGCCGCGTCCAGACCTGGGCCGGCCTGCGGCACGCCCTGGGGCATGCCGTGCGGCATTCCACCGGGAGGCATACCCATGGGCGGCTGCTGACCGTAGGGCTGTCCGTACTGCGGCTGCCCGTACGGGGCCGGGGCCTGCTGGCCGTAGGGCGGCGGCGTGCCGCCGGGCGGGGTCTGGCCCGGAACCTGGCCGTACGGGGACGGCATCCCGGGCGGCGGCGTCTGGCCGGGGGCCTGGCCCGGAACCTGGCCGTACTGCGGCTGCTGGGGCGGCTGGCCGTACGGGGACGGCGGGGTCGGCGCGACCGGCGCCATCGGCGCGGCGAGCGTCGGCGCGGTGTGCACGGGTTGCGCCGGCGCCGGTGCCGGTGCGGGTGCTGGTGCCGGTGCGGGCGTAGGCGCGGGCGCGGCGGGGGCACCGAACGACGGGGCGGGCTGCGGGGCCTGCGGCGTGGCCGGTGCGGCGGGCGCGCCGGGGGCGGCGAACGCCGGCGGGGCGAAGGACGGCGCCGCGGCCTGCGGCTGCTGCGGGGCGGCCGGCTGCTGCGGGGCGGCCTGCTCCTCCTCGGCGACCTCGCCGCCGAAGTTCCTGAGCAGCGCCTCCAGCCCGCCGTCGAAGCCCTGGCCGACGGCGGCGAACCGCCAGACGTCCTTGAGGTAGAAGTCCCCCAGCATCACCGCGCGCTCGGTACTGAACTCCGAACCGTCGAACGCGTACCGCGCAACCTCCTCGCCGCCCGCGACGATACGGATGTAACCGGGCCCCACTTGGGACATCTGCCCGGCACCGTCGATCGTCGCGGTGAAGGCCAGCTTGTGGATGTGCGGCGGGACGCGGTCGAGGGTGACGCGGAAGGACTCGGTGTCACCGGCCTGCGCGCCGAGCAGCTGGATGGACTCCTCGGGCGACTTCGGCTGGTTGAAGAAGACGAAATACCGGTCGTCCGAGAGCTGCTCATTGGCGTCCAGCCCGAAGCAACTGATGTCGAAGGTCAGACCTGGAGCGGCGATCTGCACTCCCACGTACAGATCGGTTCCGGGTGTGAGATCGCTGATCTTGGCCTTGTGGCCCCGTTGGAATTCCCTGGCCATGCGTAACGACCGTCCCCCATCCCGAATTTTGAATGCGTCGCGTCAGGCTAACGGCTGGCGACGACATTGAGCCAAGTCGGGACTGTTTCGGTACAGGATCGGTGAATGTCACTCTCCGCGAGCGGTCGGCAGGTGGGGCAACCGGCCCGCCGCGACGACTCCTTCCAGGTAGCCGCGGGCCCGCTCGGTCCGGGGATAGGCCTCCAGCAGCCGCCAGAACCGGGGCCCGTGCCCGGGGACCAGCAGATGGGCCAGTTCGTGGACGAGTACGTAGTCCACCACGTACTCCGGCATGCCCTGCAGCCGGTGCGACAGGCGAATGCTGCCCTCGGCCGGGGTGCAGGAGCCCCACCGGGTGTTCTGGTTGGTCACCCACCGCACGGACGTCGGCCGCGCCCTGCCCTCGAAATACTGGGCGGACAAGCGCTCCGCACGCTCGGTGAGCTCCGCGTCACCGAGGACGCGTTTGCTCTCCTGGGCGGCGAGCTTGTCGAGCATCACGTTCACCCAGCGTCGCTCCTCCGCCTCCGACATCCGGGCGGGGATGAGCACGATCGTCCGGTCGCCCTCGCGGTAGGCGGAGACGGTCCTGTTGCGCCGGGAGCTCCTGCGGACCTCGACCGCACGCGTCCCCGCGCTGCGGGGCGGGTCGCTCGTCGGACTGCGCTGTGGGTCGGCGGGCACGCCCCGACGTTACCCGCTGTCAGCGGGGGAAGTCCCGCCTCCGGAACGGTTGGCGTGTGATCTGTCCACAGCCTGCACCATTTGAACGACTAATGCGCCTGCCCTGTGGACAACTTTCTGCGCCGGCTGTCCGCGCCGGGCATTCTGATGCCGAGATCACCGGAGTCGGATGAGGATCACGGGGGCGGATATGCATCCGAGGATGAGGCCCGCGCTGCGACGCGCCTGGCGCAATCTGCAGTTCGTGCAGTTCGGAGCGGCCCCGGCGCATGCGGTGGTGGTCGGGCCGGTGGACACGACGACGGGCAGTCTGCTCTCGCTGTTCGACGGGACGCGGGGACTGGAACTGCTGCGTGAGGAGTCGCGGGCGCTGGGATTGCCGGACGGCCACCTGGAGGCCCTGCTGGACCGGCTGGCGGAGGCGGGGCTGCTGGACGACACGACGGCAGGCGACCCGGCGGTCGAGGTGTTGCGGAAGGAGGACGGCGCATACGACCGGCTGCGTGCCGACCTGGCGTCACTGTCCGTCGTCCATCGCGAACCGGGCGGGGCGGCACGGCGGTTGGCTGCGCGACGGGGCATGCGCGTGCAGGTGAAGGGCGCCGGACGGGTGGGGGCGAGCATCGCGGCGCTGCTGTCGGCTTCCGGGGTCGGCCGGGTGGAGGTGCTGGACGGTGAGCGGGTCGAACCATGGGACGTGACCCCCGGCGGGCTGCCGGCCGAGGCGGTCGCCGAGCGGCGCGACGCGGCGGCCCGGCGGCTGGTGGGGCGGTCGGCACCGGGCGGGCGGGTGCCGCGGACGGTCCGGACGGGCAGGGAGGCGGGGTCGGAGCCGGGGCTGTCCCTGGTCGTGGTCGCCCCGCGGGACGGCCTGGCGGCGTACGCGCCGGACCCCGTGCCCGCCGACGACTGGGTGGCCACGGGAACTCCTCATCTGTACGCGGGAGTGATCGAGGCGACGGGGGTCGTGGGCCCGCTGGTGCTGCCCGGCGGCACGGCGTGCGCGGGGTGTGTGGAGCTGGAGCGCTCCGACCGGGACCCGGCGTGGCCGCGGATGCTGGCGCAGTGGCGTTCGGGGCGGCAGAGCCGGGTGCCCGCCTGTGACCAGGGGCTGGCGGCCGCGGTGGCGGGGCTCGCGGCGGCGCACGCGGTGTCGTTCCTGGACGGGGAACTGCCCGCGAGCACGGGCGCCCGGTGGGAGGCCTCGCTGCCGTTGCTGGAGTGGCGCTCGGAGCGGATGTCACCTCACGCCGAGTGCCCCTGCGGGGCGGCCCGGCACGCGGAGGGGGTGCGCGCCTCGGTGTCCGCGGACGGGCAGGACACAATGGCGGGGTAACCGCGGTCGACGAAGCGACGCCTATGGCAAACGCGGCACGGCAGTCTGGGATATGGAGGGGCGTATGTCTGATCTTCCCCGGAAGGCGGTAACCCGTACCGTCAAGTTGGCCACGTTGCCTCTGGGCTTCGCCGGCCGGGCCACATGGGGGCTGGGCAAGCGGATCGGAGGCAAGTCCGCGGAGATCGTGGCCCGTGAGCTGCAACAGCGCACGGCGGACCAGCTGTTCCGCGTGCTGGGAGAGCTGAAGGGGGGCGCGATGAAGCTCGGGCAGGCACTGTCCGTCTTCGAGTCGGCGCTTCCCGAGGAGATAGCGGGGCCCTACCGGGCGGCGCTGACCAAGCTCCAGGAAGCGGCTCCGCCCATGCCGACCCGCACGGTCCACTCGGTGCTGGAGGAGCGGCTGGGCGAGCAATGGCGGGAGCTTTTCCTGGAGTTCGAGGACAAGCCGTCGGCGGCTGCCTCGATCGGCCAGGTGCACCGGGCCGTGTGGCACGACGGTCGTGAGGTCGCGGTGAAGGTGCAGTACCCCGGTGCGGGTGAGGCACTGCTGTCGGACCTGGCGCAGCTCAGCCGGTTCGCCCGGCTGTTGGGGCCGCTGGTGCCGGGTATGGACATCAAGCCCTTGATCAAGGAACTCCGCGACCGGGTGGCCGAGGAGCTGGACTACGGTCTGGAGGCGGAGTCCCAGCGGGAGCACGCCGCGGAATTCGTGGACGATCCGGATGTGGTGGTGCCGGATGTGGTGCACCAGTCCGATCAGGTGCTGGTGACCGAGTGGATCGACGGGATACCGCTGGCGGAGATCATCGCGGACGGTACGCCCGAGCAGCGTGACCGCGCGGGACAGTTGCTCGCTCGGTTCCTGTTCTCCGGGCCGGCCAGGACGGGGCTGCTGCACGCGGATCCGCACCCGGGCAACTTCCGGCTGCTGCCCGCCGCGGACGACGGGGACGACGTGGGGGGCTGGCGGCTCGGGGTGCTGGACTTCGGCACGGTGGACCGACTGCCGGGCGGCCTGCCGGAGACCATCGGGGCGTCGCTGCGGATGACCCTGGAGGGGGACGCGGAGGGGGTGTACGAGCTGCTCCGCGAGGAGGGGTTCGTCAAGGAGACGATCGACCTCGATCCGGACGCGGTGCTGGAATACCTGCTGCCCATCATCGAGCCGGCCGACGCCGACGAGTTCACCTTCACCCGGGACTGGATACGCGGTCAGGCGGCCCGGATCGCCGATATGCGCTCGCCCGCGCACCAGTTGGGCAAGCAGCTCAATCTGCCGCCGTCGTACCTGCTGATCCACCGGGTGACGCTGAGCACGATCGGGGTGCTGTGCCAGCTGAACGCGACGGTGCGGATGCGGGACGAGCTCGAGGAGTGGCTGCCCGGCTTCCTGCCCGACGACGACGCGGACCCGGCCGTCGCGGAGGCGCACGCCTGAGCACGGCCCGGCGCGGACCTGTGCCCGTCGTCCCGCCCCGGGTGGGCCGGGACGGCGGTCGCGGTCACCACCAGGAGGAGTCGAGTCTGCTCTCGATGGCTCTGAGATGGGCTCGGGCGCAGTCGTCACAGAAGTACAGACGGCTGCCGTTCTCCACGGAACAGGTCCAGGTCACCGGGAGGCTGTCGGCGGTCGCGCCGCAGCGGGAGCACACCACGCTCTGTGTGCCCGGCTGCGCGGGGGGAGAAGTCCGCTCGTTCACTACGAGACGATAACCCCGCCGGGGGTCCAGGGCCACGCGCAACGCACCGCGGGGACCGGCCCGTCAGGACCGGTCCCCGCTTGGTGATCAGTGCCGTGGCGGCACTAGTTCATGACGGCCATGGCCAGCGCGCGGCGGGCGCGCATGGACACGCGCTCGGCGCGGCGCTGCATGCGCCGGGCGGCGACCAGGCGCAGGGCCTGGCGTTCCGCGTCGGCTTCCTGCATGCGCTGATGCATATGGGCACGGGCCAAGGCTTCTTGGATGAGTTGCATCTCACGGTTCCTGTTCTGGCGCGACGCGGTCGCGCCGATGGTGCTGAAGGCTGGGGTCGCGGAGCCGGACGGCTCGCTGGTGGAAGAGGTCATCGGGGCCTGCTTCTGGGGATCGTGCGTGAGGGGGCGGTCGATGGTTCCGGCTCGGACGTTCATGCCGTGACCGGGTTCTTGCGCGGGCGGCCACGGGGCCGCTTGCGGGCGACGACCACACCCTGGACGAAGAGCTCACCGCCCCAGACGCCCCACGGCTCGCGCCGCTCCTTGGCGCCCGCGAGGCAGGCCTCCATGAGCGGGCAGGTGCGGCAGAGGGACTTGGCGTACTCCACGTCGGCCGGCGACTCGGCGAAGAAGACCTCCGGGTCGTAGGAACGGCAGGGGACGGGTACGCCGAGGTTCTCGATGGCGTCGTCGAGCGCGGTGAGCGCGGTGAGGGGGGTCAAGGTGGAGTCCTCCGTGAGGCCGGGCGGGGGGATCGTTTCGGAAGGCGGTACGGACGGGGCGTGCGCTTCGAGTTGCACGGTTTCGTTTTCCTCGTCTGGTCGGTCCGGCCTGTTGGCCGGTGGGCTGGTACCGGGTACTGCGTCGTCCCGAGGCCCCTTCGCTCCGTCTCCCGCATGAGGGAAAACAGAAGGGCCGCGGATCCCGGGTGGGGTTCCGCGGCCCTGAAGGCGCCGGCCTGATCCTGGATCAGGCTGGATCACTCCAGGGTTCGAGCCCACGGAAGGCCCACATCGAGTGGTGGTGCTGCGTCTGCGTCTTGGTTTCGGCACCGGTCGCCGCAAAGGCATAGGCCTGGGCCTTGCCTGCTGCTACTCCTGCTTCCAGTGCCTTGGTCGGTCGCTCACTGCGCTCCCGGACGGGCAGAGCCGCCAGGAGGGTGGCAGGACGCACGGCTGCGAAGCCGGGCATACCGGTGCCAAGGAGCGCCGAACCGGAGAGGCCGAGCGAGCAGGCGGAGACGACCACGCGATCGGTCATTTTGGCGGTGGTGCTGACGGAGCTGCTGTTGATGCTGATCACTGGAATCGCCTCCTCTCGGCGTCTCGGGGGGATCGGACGGAGCCGGTCCCGCGCGTATTCGGATAAGTACAGCACGAAGACAGGGCTTCGGAGAAGCCGCTGTTTCCGTGGTTAAGAACCTATGGGGCTTGACGGGGCGTGCGCAAACTATTTTTCCGACGAGTTTGGATCAGTCCTCGCCGCGCCCCTCGTCAGGGACTTGACCTGCGCAGATGGCGAGGACATCGGCTCCGAAGCGGTCGAGCTTGCGGACGCCGACACCGGAGATACGGGCCAGCTCGCCGTCCGTGGCGGGAACGGACTCGGCGATCGCCATCAGGGTCTTGTCGGTGAAGACGCAGTACGGGGGCTGCCCGAGCTGCTTGGCCTGCTCGGAGCGCCACTCCCGCAGCCGCTCGTACAGCGCCTCGTCCATGTCGGACGGGCAGTCCTCGCAGCGCATCAGCTTCATCTCACCCGCGTCGGTGAGCGTGGCGCCGCACACCCGGCACCGCACGGGCCCGCGGCGCCCGCGCCGGGTGGTCGCCGCAGGCCCGCCCACGCCCCGCTCGACCCCGGCGCCCCCGGCCCTGGTCCGCGCACCCGGCGGGGTGGAGCCGGGGCGCAGCCCGGTAAGGAACCGGGTCGGGCGGCGCGAGGCGCGGCCGCCGGGGGAACGGGCGAGCGCCCAGGACAGCGAGAGGTGGAGCCGGGCGCGGGTGACGCCCACGTACAGCAGGCGGCGTTCCTCCTCGACCTGCTCGTCGGTCTTGGCGTAGGTGATCGGCATCATGCCCTCGGTGAGGCCGACCAGGAACACCGCGTCCCACTCCAGGCCCTTCGCCGAGTGCAGCGAGGCGAGGGTGACGCCCTGGACGGTGGGGGCGTGCTGGGCGGCGGCCCGCTCGTCGAGCTCCGCCACGAGGTCACCGAGGGTGGCCCCGGGCTGCGCGCGGGCGAAGTCCTCGGCGAGCCGGACCAGTGCGGCGAGGGACTCCCAGCGGTCGCGGACCGCCCCGGAACCGGTCGGCGGTTCGGTGGTCCAGCCCTTGGTGGACAGTACGGCCCGCACCTGCGAGGGCAGGTCCTCCGCGTCGTCGAGCAGGGAGTCGTTGCCCCCGGCCCGGGCCGCGCCGCGCAGGGCGACACCCGCCTCGCGGACCTCGGCGCGCTCGAAGAAGCGCTCGGCGCCCCGAAGCTGGTAGGGCACGCCCGCGTCGGCGAGGGCCTGCTCGTAGATCTCCGACTGGGCGTTGATCCGGTAGAGCACGGCGATCTCGCCGGCCGGGACGCCCGCGGCGATCAGGTCGCGGATACGGCGGGCGGTGCCCTCGGCCTCGGCGGGCTCGTCGGCGTACTCGGTGTGGACGGGCTCGGGGCCCGGGTCGCGCTGGGAGATCAGCTCCAGGCGGTGTTCGGCGGCCCTGCCACGGGCCTGGGCGAGCAGCCCGTTGGCCAGGTGGACGACCTGGGGGGTCGAGCGGTAGTCGCGGACCAGCTTGACCACGGTGGCGTTCGGGTGCCGGGTGCGGAAGTTCAGCAGGTGGTCGGGGGTGGCGCCGGTGAAGGAGTAGATCGTCTGGCTGGCGTCGCCCACCACGCACAGGCTGTCGCGGTCGCCGAGCCACAGGTCGAGGAGGCGCTGCTGGAGCGGTGAGACGTCCTGGTACTCGTCCACCACGAAGTGCTGGTACTGGCGGCGGATCTGGTCGGCGATGTCGTGCCGGTCCTGGAGGATCCCGACGGTCAGCAGCAGGACGTCCTCGAAGTCGATGACTCCCCGGTCCCGCTTCAGCTGCTCGTACATGGCATAGATCTGGCCAATCTCAGCAGGATCGCGCGGAGCGTCGCGCTGGGCCTTGGCGACGGCGGCCGGGTAGTCGGCGGGGACGGTCTGGGTGACCTTGGCCCACTCGATCTCGCCCGTGACATCCCGCAGCTCATTGCGGTCGAGCCGGATACGGCAGCGGGCCCCTGCCTCGGCGACGAGCTGGACCTTGCGCTCCAGCAGCCGGGGCATGTCACCACCGACTGCTTTCGGCCAGAAGTACTGGAGCTGGCGGAGGGCGGCCGAGTGGAAGGTGCGCGCCTGGACACCGGCCGCGCCGAGCTGCCGGAGCCGGCCGCGCATCTCACCGGCGGCACGGTTGGTGAAGGTGACGGCCAGCACACTGCTGGGCTGGAGTATGCCCGCGCGGACGCCGTACGCGATGCGGTGGGTGATCGCGCGAGTCTTGCCCGTGCCGGCGCCCGCCAGCACGCACACCGGACCGTGCAGGGCGGTCGCCACCTCGCGCTGCTCGGGGTCCAGCCCGTCGAGCACCGCGTCGGCGTCCTGCGGCGGGGCCATGAACTGGCTCCCACCCGGTACCTGCGGGAAGAGAGTGGAGTGCGTTGCTGCTGTCACCCTGCCATGCTGCCAGGTCGACGGATGCGCACGGGACGGTTGTCCACAGGGCCCGGCCGGCAGTCCTACTTATCGGGAATGGTGGCGCGGACGTATACGTTCTGCCTCCTGGTGCCACGAGGAAGGCACCACCCCCGACGTGACCGACGAGGAGCGCAGACGATGCAGGGCAACCTGACGATGTACAGCACGACGTGGTGCGGCTACTGCCGGCGGCTGAAGAGCCAGATGGACCGCGAGGGCATCGCGTACACCGAGATCAACATCGAGCAGGACCCCGAGTCGGCCGCGTTCGTCGAGAAGGCCAACGGAGGCAACCAGACCGTCCCGACCGTGCTCTTCGCGGACGGGACGACGCTGACGAACCCCTCGCTGGCCCAGGTGAAGCAGAAGATCGGCGCCTGAGCGCCGACCGGCGCTACGCCACGTTCCCGGGCTTGGGCAGCGGCTTGCCGTACCAGAGCTCGGTCAGACGGGCCGCGATCGAGATTCCGTAGGGGGGAAGGACCTCGCCGGACTCGAACGCGGCCCGCAGCTCTTCCCGGGAGAACCAGCGGGCCTCCTCGATCTCGTCGCCGTCCACATTGATCTCGGACGACGTGGCCCGCGCCATGAAGCCCAGCATCAGGCTCGACGGGAAGGGCCACGGCTGGCTGGCGACGTACTCCACCTCGCCGATCGTCACCCCGGCCTCCTCGAAGACCTCCCGGGCCACCGACTGCTCGATCGACTCGCCCGGCTCCACGAAGCCCGCCAGCGTGGAGAAGCGGCCCTCCGGCCAGTGGACCTGCCGGCCCAGCAGCGCCCGGTCCTCCTCGTCCGTCACCAGCATGATCACCGCCGGGTCGGTACGCGGGTAGTGCTCGGCGCCGCAGGCCGGGCAGCGGCGGATGTGGCCGGCCGCCGCGATCACCGTGCGCTCGCCGCAGCGCGAGCAGAACCGGTGCAGCCGCTGCCAGTTCTCCAGCGCCACCGCGTGCACCATCAGCCCCGCGTCGCGCGGGGACAGCAGCAGCCCGGCCTCGCGCAGACCGGCCGGCCGCGCGGACTGGTCCATGCGGCCCGGCAGGGAGTCCTTCTGCAGCGCGAAGTAGCGGACGCCGTCGGTGTCCGTGCCCAGGAAGTAGCGGTGGGTCTCGGTGACGGGCGCCTCGAAGGCGGGGGTCATGACCAGTTCGGTGCGGCCGTCGGGGGTGTCGTCGATGAGGACCTGGCCGCCGGACACCACGAAGACGCGGGTCGTCGGGTGGCTCCACGCCGCGGCCAGCCACGCCTCGTCGAGACGGTGGTGGGCCGCGCGGTCGATACCGCTCGGAGCGGTGAGGCCGATGGGCCGGTGCCCGGCCTCGTTACTGATGGTGCTCACTGGTGCTTCCAACTCCCCCGGTGGATGGGTTCTCCTGGGTCTCTGTTCAGCTGCGTTTCCCGCGGGCGGGGTGCGGCTCAGCGGAGCGCGCCGGACAGGTCGCCCCACAGGTGGGCGGCTGTCTCCACGCCCTTGAGCAGCAGGTCCAGCTCGACTTTCTCGTTCGGTGCGTGCCAGCCGTCGGACGGCACGGAGATGCCCAGGAACAGCACCGGCGCGGCCAGTACGTCCTGGAGATCGGCGGCGGGTCCGGAGCCGCCCTCACGCGTGAAACGGATCTTCGCGCCGTCGAAGGCCCGGCTCATCGACCGTACGACCGACTGGAGGGCCGGGTGGTCGAGGGGCGTCAGGCAGGCGCGCGTCGGCGCACCGAAGGTGATCTTGTGGCGGATGCCGGCGGGGACGCGGGCGGCGACCCAGTCGCGTACGGCCGCCTCGATCACGTACGGGTCCTGGCCGGAGACCAGGCGGAACGACAGCTTCAGATGGGCGGACGCGGGGATGATCGTCTTGCCGCCGGGGCCCTGGTATCCGCCGCCGATGCCGTTGACCTCGGCGGTCGGGCGGGCCCACACGCGCTCCAGGGTGGAGTAACCGGCCTCGCCGAGCGTCCCGTGGGAGGTGGCGTTGGCCAGCCAGGAGGCCTCGTCGAAGGGCAGCTCCGCGATCAGCGCGCGCTCGGCGTCGGTCAGCTCCGTGACACCGTCGTAGAACCCGGGGATCGTCACCCGCTCGTTCTCGTCGTGCAGCGCGGCCACCAGCCGGGCCGCGACCGTGGCCGGGTTCGGGACGGCGCCGCCGAAGGCACCGGAGTGGATGTCCTGATCGGGGCCGTACAGGTCGATCTCGCAGTCGGCCACGCCCCGCAGGCCCGTGCACACGGTGGGCGTGGTCTCCGACCACATACCGGTGTCCGAGACGACCACGGCGTCGGCGGCCAGGCGGTCGCTGTGCCGCTCCACGAGCGCCCGGAAGTGCGGGGAGCCGGACTCCTCCTCACCCTCGACGAGCAGCTTGAGGTTGACGGCCGGGGCGGTACGGCCGGTCAGCGCGAGGTGGGCGCGCACACCCAGGGTGTGGAAGAAGACCTGGCCCTTGTCGTCGGCGGCACCGCGCGCGTGGAGCCGGTTTCCGCGGATCACCGGCTCGAAGGGGTCGGTGTCCCAGCCGTCCTCACGGGCGGCGGGCTGTACGTCGTGGTGCCCGTACACCAGGACGGTGGGGGCGTCCTCCTCGCCGGAGGGCCACTCGGCGAAGACCGCGGGGGCTCCCTCGGTCTCCCACACCTCGGCGACCGGGAAGCCGGTCTCCTTGAGCTTCGCCGCCAGCCACTCGGCACTGCGCCGTACGTCCGGGGCGTGCGCGGGCTGCGCCGACACGGACGGAATGCGCAGCCACTCGACGAGGTCGTCGAGGAAGGCGGCGCGGTGCTGCTCTATGTACGTACGTACTGTCTGGACGGCGCTGTCCGGGGTGTCGCTCATGCCCTTGAGCCTATCCGGCATCGGGGGTGGCGCCGTCGGCCGTCCCACGGAGCAGGATGCGCTCGATCCCGTCACGTCCGGGCAGGTCGTCGGGGCGGACGACCTCACCCGTGCGCACGTAGACGAAGGCGGCCGTGACCGCGTCGAGCGGCAGGTCGTGCTGCTCGGCCCAGGCGAGCCGGTAGACCGCGAGCTGGAGCGGGTCGGCGGTGCGGGAGCGGTTGGTCTTCCAGTCGACGATCTCGTACGTACCGCTTTCGCGGTCGTGGTACACGGCGTCGATGCGGCCGCGAATCACCCGGCCGGCAAGGGCGAGCTGGAAGGGCGCCTCGACGCGGTGGGGGGTGCGGTGGGCGTACGCGGTGTTCTCGAAGGCTTCCTTGAGCGCGGCCAGGTCCCGCTCGTCGGCGATCTCCGGCTCGTCGGCGTACACCTCCCCGCCGGGGAGCTCGTCCGGCCCCAGCATCGGCAGGGGCAGCTCCTCGAACCGGGCCTCCACCCACGCGTGGAACCTCGTCCCGCGCCGTGCGGCGGGCTGCGGCGGGCGGGGCATGGGGCGGGCCAGCTCCTGTGCGAAACCGTCGGGATCGGCGGCCAGGCGCAGCAGCTGGGAGGCGGACAGGGACGTCGGGAGGAGGACGTCCCGGGTGGTGGCGCGGGCGCGGAGGAGCTCGCCGGTGAGCGCGTCGAGGTCGCGGTCCCAGGACGCGATGGTGCGAGCCTCCTCGGGCGTGAGGCGCCGCTCCCCCGGGCGGGTTCCGCCGTGCCCTTGCCGGGCGTCGGCTCGGCCGTGGCGGGGGGCGGCTTCGCGGTCGGTTCCGTGGCGGGGGGCGGCGGCTTCGTCCGTGTCGGTGAAGTCGCCGGTCTCGGTGAGGTCGTCGGTGCCGGTGAAGTCGCCGGAGCCGGTGGAGTCGGCTTCACCGTGCCGGGGTGCCGGCACGTTCGGGTGCGGGGCGGCGGGGGCGCCGGCGGTCTCCGGCCCGCCCGGGGTCCCGGTCGCCCAGTCGTCCCAGTCCGCGAGGTCGTCGGGCCATGGCTCGTCCTCCCATGGCTCGTCGGGGTCGGGGTGACCGGGGAGCTCGGCGAGGTCGGGGTACGGGACTGCCTCGGGATGGGCGAGGCTCCGGTGGTCGGGGTCCGGCGGGTCGGGCTCGGCGAAGGCGGGGGGCCCGGGCTCCGGAGGGGAGTCCAGGTACTCCATGACCTTGTCGGCGGCCGCGCGGCGGTGGGCCAGTGAGGTGGGGTCCAGGGGGAGCGGCCAGGCGTGGTCGGCCGTGGACTCCCGCAGCATGGGGTTCTCGGCGTCCTCGGCCGGTTCGTCCGCCCAGGCCTCGATCTCGCCGAAGCCCGCCGCGCAGTGGTCGTACAGCGCGTCCAGGAACGGGGACGGGCCGCGGGGGCGCTTCTGGGAAGGGCCCCACCAGTGGGCCGATCCCAGGAGGAGGGTGCGGGGGCGGGTGAAGGTCACGTACCCGAGGCGGAGCTCCTCGGTGTGCTGGTGGTCCTTCATGGCGTCCTTGAAGGATTTCAGCGACCTGGCGTCCCAGTCCTCGATCGTCGGCAGGGTCGGGGCGTCACCGCGCAGGGCGTGCGGGAGGACCTGGGGCTGGGACGTCCAGGACTCGCGGGACCTGGTGCTGGGGAACTGGGAGGTGACCAGGCCCGGGACGGCGACCACGTCCCACTCCAGGCCCTTGGACTTGTGGGCGGTGAGGACCTTGACGGTGTTCTCACCGCCCGGCAGGGCGTTGTCCAGGCCCTTCTCGTACTGGGCGGCCGTACGGAGGAAGCCGAGGAAGGCCAGCAGGGTCGCCTCGCCGTCGAGGGAGGCGAAGCCGGCCGCTATGTCGAGGAAGTTCGAGAGGGTCTCGCGGCGGCGGGCCGCCAGGGCGTGCGGGGACGCGGACAGCTCGACCTCCAGGCCGGTGGCGGCCAGGATCCGGTGCAGGACGTCCATCAGGGGGTCGGCCAGGGAGCGGCGCAGGTCGCGCAGTTCGGTGGCGAGGCGGGCGAAGCGCACCCGCGCCTCGGCGGAGAACGGCAGGCCGTCGTCCTCACCGGCCGGTTCGAGGAAGGTGTCCAGGGCGTCGGCGAGCGACACCACCTCGGCCGGGTCCACGCCCTCGACCGCCGCCGCCAGCCGCTCGTCGGGGTCCGCGTCGGCGTCGTCCCGCGAGCGGTGGACGAGGAGCCGGGCACGGCGGCCCAGCAGCGCCAGGTCACGGGCGCCGATCCGCCACCGGGGCCCGGTGAGCAGCCGTACGAGCGAGGCGTTGGCGCCCGGGTCCTGGAGGACCTCGCAGACCGCCACCAGGTCGGCGACCTCCGGCAGGTGCAGCAGCCCGGAGAGGCCCACGACCTCGACGGGGACGTCCCGGGCCACCAGGGCGGCCTGGATCTCGGGGAAGTCGGTCGCCGTGCGGCACAGGACGGCGATGTCACCGGGCTCCTTGCCGGTGCGCACGAGGTGGGCGATGGAGTCGGCCAGCCAGGCGATCTCCTCCGCCTGGGTGGGCAGCAGGGCGATCCTGACCGTGCCGTCGCGCTCGGCGCCGGGTGCCGGGCGCAGCGCCTCCACGCCCGCGTGCATGGCGCGCAGCGGCTCGGCGAGCCCATTGGCGAGGTCCAGGAGGCGGCCGCCGCTGCGGCGGTTCTCGCTGAGCGAGAAGCGGGTGGCGGGGGTGCCGTCCTCGTACGGGAAGTGCTCGGGGAAGTCGTCCAGGTTGGCGACGGACGCGCCGCGCCAGCCGTAGATCGCCTGGCAGGGGTCGCCCACGGCGGTGACCGGGTGCCCGGTGCCTCCGCCGAACAGCCCGGACAACAGCAGCCGCTGGGCGACGGAGGTGTCCTGGTACTCGTCCAGGAGCACGACCCGGAACTCGTCGCGGAGGATGGCCCCCACTTCGGGGCGGGTGAGCGCCAGCTCCGCGGAGAGGGCGATCTGGTCGCCGAAGTCGAGCAGGTCACGCTCGCGCTTGGCCACGCGGTAGCGGATGACCAGGTCGGTGAGCTCGCGGCGGGCGGCGGCGGCCTCGGGGACCTTGCGCAGGTCGGCGTTGGTGAGGCGGGCGCCGTCGAGGGCGGTGAGGAGCTCCGCGTCGTGACGGAGGAGGTCGGTGGGGCGTACGAGGTGTTCGGCGAGCTCGGCGTCGAGGGCGAGCAGGTCGCTGACGAGGGTGGGGAAGGACTTGGTCAGGGCGGGGTACGGGCCGGGCGCCTCGCGCAGCACGCGCGCGGCGAGCTGGTAGCGGGTGGCGTCGGCGAGGAGCCGGGCGGTGGGCTCCAGGCCGATGCGCAGTCCGTGATCGGTGAGGAGCTGGCCGGCGAAGGCGTGGTACGTGGAGATGCGCGGCTCGCCCGGCGGGTCGTCCGGGTCGATGACGTCGGGGTCGGTCACCCCGGCGCGGACGAGCGCCTTGCGGACGCGCTCGGCGAGCTCACCGGCCGCCTTGTTGGTGAACGTCAGGCCGAGGACCTGCTCGGGGGCGACCTGGCCCGTGCCGACCAGCCAGACCACCCGGGCGGCCATCACCGTCGTCTTGCCGGAGCCGGCTCCGGCCACGATGACCTGCGGGGCGGGCGGCGCGGTGATGCAGGCCGTCTGCTCCGGGGTGAACGGGATGCCGAGAAGCTCCTTGAGCTGCTCGGGGTCGGTGAGGCGAGTGGTCACGGTCAATGAGGCTAACCGGCCCCACTGACAGTCCTCACTCCACGATGTGGCGGCCCTCGGGACGGGCGCTGCAGGAGGCGCGGAACGCGCAGTGGTCGCAGTGCTTGCCGGTGGACGGGGTGAACCGTTCGTCCAGTACGCGTCCGGCGGCGGTCGCGAGCAGGTCACCGACCCACTCACCACTGAGCGATTCCTGGGCCTGCACCTTGGGCAGCGACTCGCCGCCCTCCTTCTTGGGCGCGGCCTGGCGCAACTGGACCAGCTCGGCGCCACCGGGTTCGGGGCGGCGGCCGTCGAAGACCTCGTCGACGGCACCCTCGCGGACGGCGAGCTGGTACACGGCGAGCTGGGGGTGGTGGGCGACCTCGTCCTTGGTGGGGGCCGATTTGCCGGTCTTGAAGTCGACGACGTAGGCCCGGCCGTGCTCGTCGGCCTCCACCCGGTCCATGGAGCCCCGGATCCGTACCTCGTACTCCCCCGCCTCCAGGGTGACGTCGAAGTCGTGCTCGGTGGCGGCGGGGGTGCGGCCGCCGCGGTCCATGACGTGCCAGCGCAGGAACCTTTCCAGCGCCACGCGCGCGTGCTCCTTCTCCTGGGCGGATTTCCAGGGGGCGTCGAAGGCGAGCGCGTCCCAGACGGAGTCGAGGCGCTCCATGAGGACGGCGAGGTCGGCCGGGGTGCGCCCGGAGGCCACCTCGTCGGCCAGGACGTGGACGACGTTGCCGAAGCCCTGGGCGGCGGTCGCTGGGGCGTCGGCCTTGACCTCGCGGCCCAGGAACCACTGGAGGGCGCAGGTGTTCGCGAGCTGGTCCAGGGCGCTGCCGGAGAGCGCGACGGGGCGGTCGCGGTCGCGGAGGGGGACGGTCGCGTGGGTCGGCTCGTACAGGCCCCACCAGCGGTAGGGGTGGGCGGCCGGGACGAGCGGCTGACCCTCGTCGTCGGTGAGCGCGGCGAGCCGGGCCAGGCGGCGGGCGGCGGCGTCGCGCAGGGCGGGGGTCGCTTCGGGGTCGACGGTGGTGGCGCGCAGCTCGGCGACCAGCGCGGCCACGGCGAGGGGGCGGCGGGGGCGGCCGGTGACGTCCTTCGGCTCGACCCCGAGTTCGGTGAGGAAACGGGAGGGCTGGTCGCCGTCGTCGGCGGGCGCCTTGACGGCGGTCACGACGAGCCGGTCGCGGGCGCGGGTGGCGGCCACGTAGAAGAGCCGGCGTTCCTCGGCGAGGAGGGCGCCGGGGGTGAGCGGCTCGGCGATGCCGTCGCGGCCGATGCGGTCGGCCTCCAGGAGGGAGCCGCGGCGGCGCAGGTCGGGCCAGAGGCCTTCCTGTACGCCGGCCACGACGACCAGGCCCCATTCGAGGCCCTTGGAGCGGTGAGCGGTCATCAGGCGCACGGCATCGGGCCGTACGGGGCGCTTGGAGAGGGTGTCGGCGGCGATGTCCTGGGCGTCGAGCTCTTCGAGGAAGTTCAGCGCGCCCCGGCCACCGGTGCGCTCCTCGGCGCGCGCGGCGGTGTCGAAAAGGGCGCACACGGCGTCGAGGTCGCGGTCGGCGTTGCGGCCGGCCGCGCCGCCCCGGAGCGCGGCGCGCTGGAGACGGGCGGGCCAGGGCGTACCGCTCCAGAGGAGCCAGAGGGCCTCCTCCGCGGTGCCGCCACCGGCGAGCAGCTCGCGGGTGCGGCGCAGAAGGTCACCGAGGCGCTGGGCGCCGCGCGCGTAGGAGGGGTCGTGCGCCACGAGACGCTCGGGCTCGGCGAGGGCGCGGGCGAGCAGCACGTCGGACGGCGGCGGGACCTTGTTGCCCCCGGCCCGCTCCTCGTCCCGCAGGGCGCGCCCGAGGCGGCGCAGATCGGCGGCGTCCATGCCGCCGAGGGGCGAGGTGAGCAGGCTGATCGCCGTCTCGGTGTCGAGCCACGCCCCGCTCTCCTCCGACACGTCGTCGTCCCGCTCCTCCCGAACGGCCCCCGACGAGTCCGCCCCCGGAACGGCTCCCGACAGGTCCGGCTCGGCGGCCACCGCCGCCGGCCCGCTCGGCACATCGGCACGCTCCTCCCGAACGGCCCCCGACACGTCAGTCACGGGAACCGCCCCCGACGAGTCCGGCTCAACGGACACCGCCCCCGGCTCGCCCGGCTCATCGGCACGCTCCTCGGACGGCGCCGTCGGGCCTCCGGGCGCGGGTGCCCCCGGGGCCGGGGTCGCGGCGGCTCGCAAGGCGGTCAGCAGCGGGGCCACCGCCGGTTCGTGGCGCAGCGGGACGTCGTTGCCGTCGACCTCGACCGGCACGCCCGCGGAGGTCAGGGCGCGGCGGAGGGTGGGGATGGTGCGGCCGCCCGCGCGGACGAGGACCGCCATGTCGTTCCAGGGGACGCCCTCCTCCAGGTGGGCGCGCCGCATGATGTCCGCGATGTTGTCGACCTCCGTGGAGGGGGTCGGGAAGGTGTACGTCTCGACCCGGCCGCCGCCCCGCACCGCGGCCAGGTCCCGGTGCGCCCGCGCCTTGTCCGCCGGCAGGCGCGGCAGCGGCATCCGGGTGGTCAGCAGGCGGGTGGCGGACAGCAGGGCCGCGCCCGAGCGGCGCGAGGTGGTGAGGACGGCGACCGGCGCGGGGGTGCCGTCGACGCGGCGGAAGGTGTCGGGGAAGTTCAGGATCCCGTTGACGTCCGCGCCCCGGAACGCGTAGATCGACTGGTCCGGGTCGCCGAACGCGTACAGCGTCCGCCCGCCGCCCGCGAGCGCCCGCAGCAGCCGGACCTGCGCCGGGTCGGTGTCCTGGTACTCGTCCACGAACACCGCGTCGTAGCCGGGCAGGGTCGCCGAACCGGCCAGGAGCACCGCCCGGTGCACGAGTTCCGCGTAGTCCAGCACGCCCTGCATGTCGAGCACGTCCAGGTACTCGGCGAGGAACTCGGCCGCCGCCGACCAGTCACGCCGCCCGGTGCGCGCGGCGAAGTCCGCCAGGGCTCGCGGGCCGAGGCCGAGTTCCCGGGAGCGGGCGAGCACGGCCCGGACCTCGTCGGCGAAGCCGCGCGTGGTCAGGCAGGCCCGTAGATCGTCGGGCCAGTGGATACGGGCCAGGCCCTCGCGCTCCAGGTCGAGCTGGCCCGCCAGCAGTTCGCGTACGGCCAGGTCCTGTTCCGGACCGGACAGCAGGCGCAGCGGCTCCGAGAAGAGATCGGCGTCCTGGTGGGCGCGGATCAGGGCGTAGCAGAAGGAGTGGAAAGTGGTCGCCTGGGGGGCTCGCACCCCGCCGATCCGTGCCGCCATCCGGTCGCGCAGTTCCACGGCCGCCTTGCGGCTGAAGGTGAGGACCAGGATCCGCTCGGGGTCGGTGCCTTGGGCGATCCGGGCGGCGACCGCCTCCACCAGTGTCGTCGTCTTGCCGGTGCCCGGGCCGGCGAGGACGAGGAGCGGTCCGCCGGGATGGTCAACCACGGCGCGCTGCGATGCGTCCAGGAGAGGGGGGTTCACGGGAGCCGGCGGGGTACGCACCAGTCGGTACGCGCCCGGGGTCCGCCCGCGAGATGACGTACGCCCGGTGGTAATCGAGGAGGAGCTCACGTGGATCGCCGGTCCTGGTGGGTGTGCTGGTGCTGAGGATGCTGGGTGGGTGCGGGGAGCACGCTGTGCGGGACGACGTTACGCGTACTCCGTACGGCCGTGCCCACGATGCCCACCCTGTCCGCCGTGCCGCCGCATGGCCGAAGCTGTCACCTGTGAGCCATCGCACTCGCGCCGCCGGGGCCACCGCCGCCGGACCCATCGCCCCCGTCCCAGCGCGCCCGCCGCATGTCGAGCCGCGGCAGATGGCCCTCGGCGTGGCGCGTGGCCTCGCGCAGCGGGGTGCCCTCCTCGCGATAGTGGCCGAGAGCCCGCAGCTCGTGGCCCGGCAGGAGCTGCCCGTCGGCCCGCACCACCCGCCACCACGGCACCGCGCCGCCGTAGAGCGCCATGACGCGCCCGACCTGGCGCGGGCCGCCCTCGCCGAGCCATTCGGCGACGTCTCCGTACGTCATCACCCGGCCGGCCGGGATCAGCTCGGCGACTTCCAGCACCCGTTCCGCGTACTCCGGAAGCTCCTCAGCACTCACCCGGTCCATCCTGCACCACACCACCGACAACGCGGGCAATGCACCCTGATGGCCCCCTCTACCGCCCGGTCATGCCACCATCTTCCGGGCGGTGACCGGTGATACGAGATCAACAAGACACAGACACGGCGAAGGGGCAGGATGTGCGGCCTCCCGAGGTGGCGACCACTTCGGGGCCTCCTGAGACGATGGAGAAGAATCAGACGAAGGAGACGGTATGCGTGAACGCGGAGAGGCACATCGACCGCGTCTCCGGTGACGAGCCGCTTCTCGCCGCACGCGTGCACCGGCCGTCCGACCTGCTGCGCCTGCTCGTCGGCATCCTCGCGATCGGCGTCGTCATCGCCATCGCCGCCTTCGCCCACGCCACCACCACCGGTCTCGAAGAGGACATCAGCAAGGGCACCGGCCAGGCCCCCGACGTCTTCGTCAAGGTCGCCGGGCTCGTCTCCAGCATCGCCGTCCTGCTCGTGCCGGTCGCCTTCGCGATCGAGCGGCTGATCAAGCGGGACGGGCTGCGCATCGCGGACGGCGTCCTCGCCGCCGTACTGGCGCACGGCGTCACCCTCGCCACCGATCTGTGGGTCGCGAGGGCGGCACCCGGCACCATCCAGGAGGCGCTGACACAGCCCCAGGCGGACGGCGGCCTGTCCGACCCCGTCCATGGGTACCTCGCTCCCGTCATCGCCTATATGACGGCCGTGGGAATGGCCCGCCGGCCGCGC
The DNA here is from genome assembly GCF_055590785.1 of Streptomyces sp. NPDC041796. Lineage (NCBI taxonomy): Bacteria > Bacillati > Actinomycetota > Actinomycetes > Kitasatosporales > Streptomycetaceae > Streptomyces > Streptomyces sp. NPDC041796. Next base: position 135,479 of record NZ_JBVJAH010000001.1, on the reverse strand, counting down.
TGGCGGGTGTCGCTGTGGGTGGTGCTGCTGCTCGACGCGTTCGCGATGCTCGTCGCCGACTACACCACGCCGTTCTCGATCATCCTGACCATCCTGATCGGCTGGACGGTCGCGTACGGCACGCTGTACGCGGTCGGCTCCCCGAACGTCCGGCCCACCGGCCAGACCCTCCTGGCGGGCCTGCGCCACGTCGGTTTCCGCCCGGTCACCGCGATGCGCGCGGAGGACGTCTCCGACTCCGCCGAGCAGGGCGACCGCGGCCGGCGCTACCTGGTCACGCTGGAGGAGGGCCCACCGCTCGACGTCACCGTCGTCGACCGGGAGCAGCAGGCCCAGGGCTTCTTCTACCGGGTATGGCGCCGCATGACCCTGCGGGGCATCACCACCCGCCGCTCCCTGCAGTCCCTGCGTCAGGCCCTGGAGCAGGAGGCGCTGCTCGCGTACGCGGCGATCGCCGCGGGCGCCAACGCGCCGAAGCTGATCGCCACCGCCGAGCTCGGCCCGGACGCCGTGATGCTCGTGTACGAGCACCTCGGTGGCCGTTCGCTGGACGCGCTGGACGACAAGGAGATCACCGACGAGGTGGTACGCGGAGCCTGGCAACAGGTGAAGGCGCTCCAGTCGCGGCGTATCGCGCACCGCAGGCTGACCGGCGACGCGCTTCTGGTGGATCGTTCCGGCAAGGTGATCATCACAGACCTCCGGGGCGGGGAGATCGCCGCCGGGGACCTCGTGCTGCGGATGGACATCGCACAGTTGCTGACCACCCTGGGGCTGCGTGTGGGCGCGCGGCGCGCGGTGGCGGCCGCCGTCGACGCACTGGGCCCCGACCGGGTCGCCGACTGCCTGCCGCTGCTCCAGCCGATCGCGCTGAGCCGCTCCACGCGCGCGACGCTGCGCAGGCTCGCGCGGGAACGCGCGCAGCGGGAACGGGAGGCGGTGCTGGCCGCGTCCGAGGCGGCCAAGCGCGCACGGCTGGAGAGTCACGCCGCCGAGAAGACCGACGAGGAGAAGCGGGCGGACCGCAAGGCGGTGCGCGCGGAGAAGCAGGCCGAGAAGCGGGCCCTGGACGAGGCGATGGACGAGGTCCGCGAGGAGGACCTGCTGGCCCAGATCCGGCAGCAGGTGCTGCTGATCAGACCTCAGGCCCCGGTGGAGCCCGCCCGGCTGGAGCGGATCAGGCCGCGGACACTCATCAGCATCATCGCCGGCGCGATCGCCGTCTACTTCTTGATCTCGCAGATCTCCAAGGCGTCGCTGTCGGTCTCCACGTTCGCCGGGGCGGACTGGGCCTGGGTCGCGGTGGCGCTGCTCTTCTCCGCGCTCAGCTACGTGGCCGCCGCGATGAGCCTGCTGGGCTTCGTCCCGGAGCGGGTGTCCTTCGGCCGCACGGTGATCGCCCAGGTGGCGGGGTCGTTCGTCAAGATCGTCGCCCCGGCGGCGGTGGGCGGGGTGGCGCTCAACACCCGTTTCCTCCAGCGCTCCGGGGTCCGGCCCGGGCTGGCGGTGGCCAGTGTCGGCGCCTCGCAATTGTTCGGCCTGGGCGCGCACATCCTGTTGCTGCTCTCGTTCGGCTATCTGACGGGTACGGAGAAGACCCAGGACTTCACCCCGTCCAGGACCGTGATCGCGGGGCTGCTGACGGCCGCGGTGCTGGTGCTGGTCGTCACGGCCATCCCCGCCATGCGCAAGTTCGTCTCCACCCGGCTGCGGTCGCTGTTCGCCGGTGTGGTGCCGCGCATGCTGGACGTGCTCCAGCGGCCGGGGAAGCTGATCACCGGCATCGGCGGGATGCTGCTGCTGACGGGTGCGTTCGTGCTGTGCCTGGACGCGTCGATCCGCGCCTTCTCGGACGGCGCGCAGCCGCTGAGCTACGCGAGCCTCGCCGTGGTGTTCCTCGCGGGCAACGCCCTGGGGTCGGCCGCGCCCACGCCGGGTGGTGTCGGGGCCGTGGAGGGTGCCCTGACCTTCGGCCTGGTGGCCGTGGGCGGTCTGCCCGCGGAGGTAGCGGCCCCGGCGGTGCTGCTCTACCGCCTGATGACGCTGTGGCTGCCGGTGCTGCCGGGCTGGTTCTCGTTCAACTTCCTGACACGGAAGGGCGCCCTGTAGCGCCCGTCCGGCACACCGCCGGCCACCCGCATGGACCTGGGCACGGGCGCCGTGCGGGAGCCGGGCGCACCATGGGTCCATGACCACCCGCGCCGCCCGGACCGCCGCCAACCGCACTCCACGGCGTGCCACCGCGCGCACCGCCCGGCCCGCCACCCGGTCAGCCGCCGTGCTCGCCGCGGCGACCGCCACCGCCCTGATGGTCGCCGGCTGCTCGGACAACGGCGACAAGGGCGGCCAGGACACGGACCGGCCCAAGGATCTGGCGACCCAGAAGCTGGCCTGGGACGCGTGCCCGGCCCCGGCCCTCCAGGAGGGCACGGGCACCGCCCCGTCCCCGCTGCCCGGCGGCACCAAGTGGGAATGCTCCTTCATGCAGGTGCCGCTCGACTACGCGGATCCCGACGGCGAGACCATCGAGCTGGCGCTCATCCGGGCCAAGGCCTCCGACCCGGCGAAACGGATCGGCTCCCTCATCTTCAACTTCGGCGGCCCCGGCGGCTCCGGCATCACCGCCCTGCCCTCCTTCGCCAAGGACTACGAGTCCCTGCGCACCCGCTACGACCTGGTGAGCTTCGACCCTCGCGGGGTCGGCCGCAGCGTGGGCGTGGAGTGCCAGGACGACCGGCAGCTCGACGCGTTCTTCGCGCTCGACTCCACACCCGACGACGCCGGTGAGGAGAAGGCCTACCAGGACGCGCTGAAGGAGTTCGCCGCCGCGTGCGAGGAGAACTCCGGTGAGGCGCTGCCCCATGTGGGCACCCTCGACGCGGCCCGCGACATGGACCTGATGCGCCAGGTGCTCGGTGACGCCAAGCTGCACTACTTCGGCATCTCCTACGGCACCGAACTGGGCGGCGTGTACGCCCACCTGTTCCCCAAGAACGTCGGGCGGGCCGTCTTCGACGCCGTGGTCGACCCCACCGGCGGCGCGGAGCAGGGCGCGCTCGGCCAGGCGGAGGGCTTCCAGCTCGCCCTGAACAACTTCGCCGAGGACTGCGCCCGGCGCGGCGACGCCTGCAAGCTGCCGGGGGCCGACGCCAAGGAGATCGAGGGCTTCATCACCGACCTGCTCGCCCGGCTCGACAAGAAACCCATCCCTGGCATCGGCGACCGGAAGCTCACCCAGTCCCAGGCCGCCAACGGCATCCTCCAGGCCCTGTACTCGAAGGAGTACTGGTCCTACCTGGAACAGGGTCTCGACGAGGCGGACGGCGGCGACGGGGCACTGCTCCTCGCCCTGTCGGACTCCATGAACGGCCGCGACCAGGACGGCACCTACAGCAACCTCCAGGCGGCCAACGCGGCCATCAACTGTGTCGACGACAAGGCCCGGTTCTCCGTGGAGCAGGCGAAGGCGAAGCTGCCGGAGTTCCGCGAGGCGTCCCCCGTCTTCGGATCCTTCCTCGGCTGGGGCCTGATCACCTGTTCCCAGTGGCCCGTCGCCGGCACGTGGGAGCACCCCGAGGTCAGCGCCCCCGGCTCGGCGCCCATCCTGGTCGTCGGCACCACCGGCGACCCGGCCACTCCGTACGCCGGGGCCAAGGCCATGGCGACCGCGCTGGGCAAGGGCGTCGGCGTGGAGCTGACGTACCGGGGCGAGGGCCACGGCGCCTACAACGGCGGCGACGCGTGTGTGAAGCGGGCGGTGGACGCCTACCTGCTGGACGGCAAGGTGCCGAAGTCGGGGACCGTCTGCCCGTAGCGCTGTCGGCGGCCCGGCCTAGGATGGCTGTTCGGTACAGGAGTTGGGGGGACATATGTCCATGCGGGTACGGGCCGGAGGCCTGGCGGTCGCGGCGACGCTGGTGGCCGGCCTCGCCACCGGCTGCGACAGCGGCGGTGACACGACCTCCGGCACCGGCAGCGGAGGTGGCTCCGAGGGCGCGGCGATGACCTCCCTGCCGCCCGCACTCACCGGCCAGAAGCTCGACTGGCGCGACTGCGAGGCACCCGAGGGAGCGGAGAAGCCCGGCCCCCAGTGGCGCTGTGCGAGCGTCAAGGTACCCCTCGACTACACGAAGCCGGACGGCGAGACGATCTCCATCGCGCTGATCCGCAAGGAGGCCCGCTACAAGGACCGCCGGATCGGCTCCCTGCTGTTCAATTTCGGCGGCCCGGGTGCCTCCGGGGTGACCGCCATGCCGCAGGCGGCCGAGGGGTTCGAGGAGCTGGGCTCCCGCTACGACCTCGTCGGGTTCGACCCGCGCGGGGTGGAGCGGAGCTCCGGCGTGGTGTGCCGTGACAGCGCCGAGCAGGCCGCCTCCCTGGCGCGCATCGACCTCACGCCGGACACGCCTGCCGAGGAGGCCGCGTTCCTCAAGGACGGTGCCGACTTCGGTGCCGGGTGCGCGAAGCGGTCCGGCAAGGTCATCGGCCATGTCACCACGAGCAACACCGCGCGGGACCTGGACCTCGTGCGGCACGTACTGGGCGACAGGAAGCTCAACTACATGGGCTTCTCCTACGGCACGCAACTGGGCGGGACGTACGCCCACCTGTTCCCGCGCAACGTCGGACGGACCGTCCTGGACGCGGTCGTCGACCCGACCGCGGACACCGCGGGCCACGCCCGCAACCAGGCCATCGGCTTCCAGCGGGCGCTGAACAACTACTTCGCGTCCACCGGTGAGGGAGCCGGGGCGGGCAACGCGCGCGTGACCTCGCTGCTGGAGCGGCTCGACCGCGAGCCGCTGTCCACCGCCGACGGCCGCGAGCTCACGCAGAGCCTCGCGCTCACCGGCATCGCCCAGACCCTGTACTCGAAGGAGATGTGGCCGTACCTCACCGAGGGCCTGAAGGAGGCCGAGTCGGGTGGGGGTGACGCCCTCCTGCGGCTCGCCGACATGTACAACGACCGGGCGGCGGACGGTACGTACGGCACGCAGGCACACTCGCAGCGCGCCATTTCGTGCGCCGACAGCAGCAGCCGGCCGACGGCCGCCGAGGCCCGGGCGCTGCTGCCGGATTTCCGGAGGATATCGCCGGTCTTCGCCGAGTTCATGGCCTGGGACACGGCCGGATGGTGCGCCGACTGGCCGGTGAAGGGCGAGAGCGCCACTCCGGAGGCGAGTGCGCCGGGTGCGGGTCCGGTCCTGGTCGTGGGGACCACGGGAGACTCCGCGACGCCCTACGAGGGCGCCAAGAAGATGGCGGACGAGCTCGGTCCGGGCGTCGGCGTCCTCCTCACCTACAAGGGCGAGGGGCACGGCGCGTACAGCAGCGGCAACGCGTGCGTGCAGGACACGGTGAACGACTACCTGCTGGACGGCAAGGTCCCGGCGAGCGGCAAGACCTGCTCCTGAGCGCGTCCCGAGCACGCGGCGGCCCCGACGGGCAGCGGCTGCGGGCACGCGGGAGGGGCCGGACCCGTGCCGGGTCCGGCCCCTCGCCGCGAACGTGGTCCGGTGGACCGGTGTCTAGTAGACGGGCTTCTGCGGCTCGATCTGGTTGACCCAGCCGATGACGCCGCCACCGACGTGCACCGCGTCCGCGAAGCCCGCGGACTTCAGCACGGCGAGGACTTCCGCACTGCGGACGCCCGTCTTGCAATGCAGGACGATCTTCTTGTCCTGCGGGAGGCCCTGGAGGGCACTGCCCATGAGGAACTCGTTCTTCGGGATCAGACGGGCACCGGGGATCGAGACGATCTCGTACTCGTTCTGCTCACGGACGTCGATGATGTCGATCTTCTCGCCCCCGTCGATCCACTCCTTGAGCTGCTTGGGAGTGATCGTCGAGCCGAGCGCCGCCTCCTGGGCCTCCTCGGACACGACGCCGCAGAAGGCCTCGTAGTCGATGAGCTCGGTGACGGTCGGGTTCTCGCCGCAGACCGCGCAGTTCGGGTCCTTGCGGACCTTGACCTGGCGGTACTGCATCTCCAGGGCGTCGTAGATCATCAGGCGGCCGACCAGCGGGTCGCCCACACCGGCCAGGACCTTGATCGCCTCGGTGACCTGGATGGACCCGATGGACGCGCACAGCACGCCCAGCACGCCGCCCTCGGCGCAGGAGGGGACCATGCCCGGCGGCGGGGGCTCCGGGTACAGGCAGCGGTAGCAGGGGCCGTACTCGGACCAGAAGACGGAGGCCTGACCGTCGAAGCGGTAGATCGAACCCCATACGTACGGCTTGTTCAGCAGCACGCACGCGTCGTTGACCAGGTAACGCGTGGCGAAGTTGTCCGTGCCGTCGACGATCAGGTCGTACTGGCTGAAGATGTCCATCACGTTGTCGGCCTCGAGCCGCTCCTCGTGAAGGATCACGTTCACGTACGGGTTGATGCCGAGCACGCTGTCGCGCGCGGACTCGGCCTTGGAGCGGCCGATGTCGGACTGGCTGTGGATGATCTGGCGCTGGAGGTTGGACTCGTCGACCTCGTCGAACTCCACGATGCCGAGGGTGCCCACGCCCGCCGCGGCCAGGTACATCAGGGCCGGCGAACCCAGGCCACCGGCGCCCACACAGAGCACCTTGGCGTTCTTGAGCCGCTTCTGCCCGTCCATCCCGACATCCGGGATGATCAGGTGGCGGGAGTACCGGCGGACCTCGTCTACGGTGAGCTCGGCGGCCGGCTCGACCAGGGGTGGCAGCGACACGGGGACTCCGTTGGTCGGTAGTCAGTACGGTTGTTCTCCCGTAACACTGCCACGGCCCTCCTCATTCCGAGACACCCGGTCCGATCTGCGAGACGATTTCGTCCCAGTAGCCGGGCAGCGCCGCGAATGGGTTGGTATGTCCGGTGTCGCCCATGCGGTCGGTGAAGAAGATGGTCCCGGCACCCTGCCAGCGGGCGATACGCATCGCCTCGTCGAGATGCGTGCGCGGCACCCCGTGGACGAGGTGGACGAACCTCTCCGGCGGATGGTCGGCGGTCCACTCCGCCACCTGTGACCAGCGGTATTCCGCCCACGGCCCGGAGAAGGTCACCAGCTGGTCGGCGATCTCCGCGTATCCCGGACAAGGGTGCGAGCCGTGCCCCAGCACCAGGTGACCGCCCTCGGCGTGCTCCAGGACCACCTCCAGGGTGGCCGTGACACGCCGCACGGCCGACAGGTCCGCGCGGTCCGTGGGACAGCGGTCCAGCAGGTAGCCGTCCACCTTGTACCAGTCGAGGAAACGGTGCGCGTCGGAGACGATCTCGCCGAACGGGCGCGAGCCGTGGCGCAGGTCGAGGTGCCCCAGCACCCGCACGCCGGCGTTCCGCAGCTTCCCGGCCGCCTCCAGGCAGTGCGGGTCGGGCCGGGCCCCCGGGCCGTCCGCGACATTGAGGACGGCCCAGTGCAGGGGCGTACCGGGGCGGGTCAGCTCCGCCCACTCGACCGGGGCCAGCAGGGGGTGTGCGTAGCCGGGGACACCGAACCCGAGCCGTTCGGCGCCGGTCGCGGAGAGCTCCGTGCCGGTACGGGTCAGATGCGGCACGCCGCCTCCATCCAGATGTCGGCCAGCGACTCCTCCAGATTGATGCGGGGCCGCCAGCCGAGCCGGTCGCGGGCGGTGCGCACATCGGCCTGCTGCCAGCCGCCGCATCCGTCGGGGTACGGGTGGGGCGCCGCGGGGGCCAGGTGGTCCGGGCCGCTCTCGCCGCGCTGGGCGCCGATGGCCGCCATGGCCCCCACCGACGACAGGGCCGGCCTGACCGGGGGCGCGTCCAGCTCGTGCAGCGAACCCGCGTACCCGGCCACCCTCGCCAGGACGGCGGCGGCGTCCCGGAGCCGTACGGCACGGCCGGTGCCGATGTTGACGATGCCCTGGGCCGCGGAGAGGGAGGCGGCGTGCACGGCGCGCGCGACGTCCCGTACGTCGACGAAGTCGCGCTGGACGCCGAGGCCGCCGAGCTTCAGCTCGCCGTCCCCGGTCTGCATGGCGCGCCGCATGGCCTCCGCGAGCCGGCCGAGCGGCGACCCGGCGGGGGTGCCGGGGCCGACCGGGGAGAAGACCCGCAGGACGACGGCGTCCAGCCCGGAGCCGAGGACCAGCTCGGTGGCGGCGAGCTTCGACACGCCGTAGGGCCCGCCGGGGCGCGGCACCGCGTCCTCCGCGGTGGACGAGCCGGGCTGCGAGGGCCCGTACTCGGAGGCGCAGCCGACCTGGACCAGACGGGCCCCGCAGCCGCTGCGGCGCAGCGCCTCGCAGACGGTGGCGACGGCGACGGTGTTGTGCCGGGTCAGCTCGCGTGCGCCGCCCCGGGTGGTCCCGGCGCAGTTGATCACGACGCCGGGGTGGACCGCGTCCAGGAACCGGGTGAGCGCGCCGGGGCTGCCGCCGGCGAGGTCGAAGCGTACGTCGGCGTCGTCGCCGCGCCCGAGGGCGGTCAGGTGGACGGCCGGGTCGGCGAGCAGCCGGTCGGCGACGAAACGGCCGATGAATCCATTGGCACCGAGCAGCAGCACCCTCATCGCGCGCCCCCTTCGCGCCGAGTGGCCGTTGCGGGGGTTTGGGGGGTCATGGTCGTTGTCTCCTTGGGGATGTGTGCCGGGGAAAGGGGTGTACGGGGGTACCGGCCGGGTCTCAGCCGACGGCGGTGTCCGCATGGGCCGAGGCCCGGGCGAGTACGGCGGTGGCGTACGCCAGCAGGGCGAAGGCGGCCGCGCCGCACGCCAGCGTGGGGAGGGCCGCGGAGCCCCAGGCGGCGGTGGTCGCCTCGACGGGGCGGGCGAGCCAGGAGAGGCCGGGGAGTCGGCCGGCGAGCACGGACGCGAGGGCGAGGGCCTCGGCGGCGCACGCGGCGAGGAGGCCGGCGGCGGCGCCCGGGAAGCCGTGGACGGTGAGCAGGCGGGCGAGGAAGAGGAGGGTGCCGAGCGCCACGGCGCCCTCGCTGAAGGACCCCTGGCCGAGGACGGTGTCCACGAGCACGACCAGTCCGGTCAGGGCGGCCGTGTGCAGCGCGACGACACCGAGGAGCAGGGGCCGGGTCCCGGCGGCGAAGTCCGCCAGGCCGCGGCTGCCGGCGAGTCTGCGCCGCGCCCGTACCGCGAAGAGCCGGGCGCACCAGGCCGCGGGCGCCGCGGCGAGGGCGACGCCCAGCAGCGGCGGCGCGTCGACGGGCCACATCCCCTCGGGTCCGCCGGCCAGGAGCCGGCCCAGGAGTCCGTCGCCGAACAGGGCGTACACGAGCAGGAACGCGGTCCACACGCGCGTGCCCGGTGTCGCGGGGCCGGCGGTGAGTGCCACGGCGATCACCACGGCGCCCACCACGCCGATGGCCGCCCGCAGCGGCCCGTCGGTCACGACGAGGCCCACCGACGTGAGCGCCCCCACGGCGCCGGGCACCAGCGCCGACAAGGCGGCCCCGGCGTTCCACGAGGCGCCCGTGCCGGGTGCGGGGGCGGCTGAGCGGCGCCGTTCGTCGTCGTCGGCGCGCGGCACGCGCGCGTACAGCTCCTCGGCGAGTGAGAACACGTCCCGGTGCCGGAACCGGGCGGCGGTCCGGTCGGTGACCCCGTGGGCCTCCAGCCCGGCGGCGATCTCCAGCGGGTCGACCGCCCGCTCGCACAGCTCCCGGTGCCGGTGCAGCAACGCCTTCACCGGATCGGCGGGCCCCCGCCGGGTGACGCCGGCACGGGCAGGGCCGCGCCCGGTACCCGCCGCGGCGCGCGCGTCGTGGCCCCCGAGTGCGGGCTCCGCCAGCAGGGCCTCGGCGCGGCTGCGCCACCCGCCGGGCAGCCCGTCGGCGGGGCCGGCGCCCCGGGCGTGCCCGCCCGGCATGGTCGTACCTCCGTCAGACATGGCCGTCCGCCCTTCCCAGGACCGGGAACGTGGCCGCGACCGGGTAGGAGGCCGCGACCGGCAACGACGCCACCACCGGACCCGGGTCCGGCGCCCGGCCGGAGACCGCGCCCGGCAGCCCGCCCGGTACCCGGTCCGCCCCGGCGGCAGCGACCGCGCTCGCCGGGGGCGCCGCCGCGGCCCGGGCCGGGGTGGCCGCGACTCCCGTGGCGCGTCCGGTCCAGTGGCCGGGCACGTACGCCTCGGCGGGGTGGGCGAACGGCAGGGGTTCGCCGTCCGTGCCGATGGCCTCCGTGTCGCGGCGCACCGGCGCGCGGGAGATGAGCTCCAGGTAAATGCCGCGAAATGCCGCGACGTTCTGCTCCACGGTGAACAGTTCGAGCGCGCGGGCGCGCGCGGCGGCGCCCAGTCGTTCGCGCCGCGCCCGGTCGCGCAACAGCGCCAGGCACGCGTCGGCGAGCGCCCGCGGATTGCGCGGGGGCACGACCAGTCCCGTACCGCCGATGACCTCGACGACCGCGCCGACGTCCGTCGAGACGGTGGCGCGACCGCACAGCATGGCCTCGACGAGGTTGACCGGGAAGCCCTCGACCACGCTGGAGAGGACGACCACTCCGGCCGCGGCGTAGGCGTCGGTGACGTCGGGCGCGTACGGGCCGCCGAGGTCCTCGAAGGAGACGGGGTTGTCGCCCACGGCGTGCGCGTCGGCCGCCTCGTCGGGGAAGAGCTGCGCGGCCAGGGCCTCGCAGTGCGCGCGGTACGTGGCGGAGTCGGCGTCCCGGACGGGTGCGGAAACGATCCTGAGCCGGGCTCCCGGCTCCTCCCTCCGCACCTCCGCGAAGGCGTGCAGCAGGCCGACGAGGTCCTTCGCCGGCTCGATGCGCCCGACCCACACCAGGGTTTGCGGATCACCGCTGTCGTGGCCCTCCCCCACCGCCGCGAACCGCTCGGCCTCCATGCCCGGGTAGACGGTGCGCAGTTTGGCGCGTTCGGCGCCGCACCTCTCCTGCCAGCGGCGGGCGTGGGTGTTGCCCGGGGTGATGACGGCCGCCTGCCGGTACACCTCGGCGGCCAGGCATCCGTGGAAGGCGGCGAGCAGGGCGCGAACGGGAGCGCTCAGCGGCGCGTCGGCGACCGCGAGGTAGTGCGCGCGCAGATGTACGCCGTACTCCGTGACCAGCAGCGGAACGCCGAAGAAGCGTTTGGCCAACAGGCCGGGCAGGGCGGCGGTCCCACCGGACGTCGCATGGCACAGGTCGACCGCGCCCAGGCCCTCCTCGCCGTACCAGTCGAGGGACAGGGGCCGCAGGGCCCGCTCCACCTGCTCGGCGAAGACGAGGTGGTCGGTCACGGTGGCGCCGTGCACGCCCCGGCGCACGCCACCGGCGCGGCAGGCGGACTCCAGGGCGCGGACGGCGGCTTCCGAGCGGAGGGCGGCGGACAGGCCACCGTACTCGCGGCCCAGGTCGGCGAGCCCGTAGAGCCCTTCGGCGAAGTCGGCGGGGGCGTCGGCCGTCCCGCAGACGGCGGCGGCGAGCGTCGTGAAGCACGTGGAGAAGCGCCGGCGCTCCCGCCGGCCGTACGCCCGCCCGGCGCGCCCCGCCCGCCCGGCGCGCCCCGCACGCCCGGTGGGCACACCCGGCCGGTCGTCCTCGGGACCCCACAGCGGAGCCGTACGCACGCGCTGCACCTGGGGCGGGAGCGGGACCCAGCCGGCGTCCTCCTGGCGGGCGCTGCGGCTCAGCGCGTAGACGTGAAACTCGTGCTGCGCGAGCCCACGCACGAGCCGGTCGCACCAGAGCCTGGACTCACCTGTCGTATACGGGTATCCACTGTCGGTGAGCAGTCCGATCCGCACGAGTACACCCCCGATCTCCCTTGTGTGCGGCCACCGTTGGTCCGGCGGCTCACAGCGGGAAGAACGTAAGCGGATATGCCGGTGACGTGATGGACGGTTGTCCGTTGCGCCACCGGAAGGGGTGAATGCTCGTAACTTTCCTGCGCCCGTCGCGTTTCGACGCGCTAGGGGCGGATTCGCCCGGTCAGCCGTTGGGGAAGACCCAGGGGTTGGGGCGGCACTTGATGCCCTCGACCTCCAGCGACTTGGTCTGCTGCTGCATCACCGGCGCGAGGGCGCCGGGTGTACGGCAGTTCACGTGGTTGTGCCCCAGCCGGTGCCCGACCTCGTGGTTGATCAGCATCTGCCGGTACGTGTGCATCGCGGCGACCCCGTAGGTCTCCGAGCCCTGGGCCCACCGGTACGCGTTGATCATCACGCGCTCGGTGGCGGCGGAGTCGCACGAGACGTTGTCGACGGTGGTGTCCAGCCCGGACTTGGCGCACCAGACCCCGGTGGTTCCCGGGCTCGCCAGCGTGACCACGAACTCGGCCTCGCCGCTGGAGACCCGCTCGAAGGTCATGGCACCGTTGTGCGCCCAGCTGCGGTCGTCGTTCAGGGTCTCCTGGACCGCCCGCGCGAACAGCGCCGGGTCGAGCCCGAGGCCCTTCTCGACGTCGATCCGGTAGCGCACCTTGCGGCCCTTGCCGGGTGCCGTGTCGGTGCCCGGTACCACCTCGAACTCTCCGGAGCCCTTCAGCTTCGGGTCGAGCGGGAACCGCTCGGCCATCAGCTGCGCGTACGTGGCCGGGGCGGCCCGCCGCGCGGGCGGGGGCGGTGCGGCGCGCTCGTCGGAACGGTCCGAGCGGGCGCCGTCACCGCCGTCGGCCTGGCGGCCGGCGCTCTCGCCCGGCGGGCGGGAGGCGGAGGTGTCCGGTCCGGCGCCGGTGACCTGACCGGCCACGACGACGGCGAGGACGGTGGTGACCGCGGCGGCGGCGATACCGGTGAACGTACGGCCCTTGCCGGCGCCGCCCGGGCGGCCGGTCTTCCGGTCGCCCTCCTCGAAACCGGGCTGATCGGAGCGGGCCCCGGGCCCACCGGGCCCACCGAAGTCTCGGGGCGAAGCCCCGCGCGGGGTGCCGTCGAAGGCCTCCACGAACTCGCGGCGCGGTCCCGGTATCCGGGCGCCCATGCCCACGCCGGTGGCGGGACCGCCGTTCCCCGGGCTCCCGGGCCCACCACGACCCGGACCGCCGGGCTCCCGGCCACCCGGCGCCGGGCCCGCGGGCCCCGGGCCGCCGGGCCGGTCCGGGCGCGCCGGTACGCCGCGCCAATCGCCGTACCGGCCGGTGTCGCCCCAGCCGCCGCCCGGCTCGCGCTGCTCGGGGTGGCCGCCCCGTACGTATGGCTGCGGTCCCGTGGGGGACGCGCTCTGGTGGTGCTGCTGCTCGGGGGGCGCCGCGGGGGCCTTGCGCCGGCGTCCGCCACCGGGACGCGCCCCCTCGCGCACCGGGCCCTTGGCCTGTTCGGAGCCCTGAGGTGCGGGGCCTTTGCGGCTATGTCGTCCCACGCCCCGGATCAGCTCCCGTCTTCGTGGTCGGTGTCGGCGATCAGTTCCCGTACGGCCTGGGCGACCGTCTCCGGGTACTCCATCATCGCGACGTGCCCCGCCTCCGGAAGCGTCAGCAACCGCGAGTCGCGGAAGGCGGCCGCCGCCCTGCGCGCCATCCGGAACGAGACGAGCTGGTCGCGCGCCCCGTACACCAGCAGCGTCGGCGCGAGCACCCGCTCCGCCTGCCGCCACAGACCGTGCTGGCCGCCCAGCGTGTACGCGTCGACGATGCCGCGCGCCGAGCGGGCCATGGCGTCCCAGAAGTACGGCAGCCTCAGCCGCCGCTCCATCTCCTCCACGGCGTTGCGGAAGCCCTCGTCGGTGACCCGCCCGGGGTCCCCGTAACAGAGCGCGAGCACACCGCGCACCCGCTGCTCCGCCGTCCAGTCCCTGGTGAGCCGGGTGAAGAGGGACGCGACGCCCGGCAGCGCGAGCAGCGCCGTGGGCCAGGCGCCGCGCTGGGCGCGCAGCTCCGGCAGCGCGGGCGAGATCAGCGTCAGCGTACGGACCAGGTCCGGGCGGACCGCCGCGACGCGGGTGGCGACGGCCCCGCCCAGTGAGTTGCCGATCAGATGGACGGGCCCGCGCTCGGCGGAGTCCAGCAGCCGGATGACCGCGCGGGCGTGCGCGGTCAGCGAGTAGTTGCCGTCGTCGGGCGGCGGGGAGTCCCCGAAGCCGGGGAGGTCGAGTGCCTCGCCGTCGACGATGTCCTCGAGCAGCGGCATCATGGCCGACCAGTTCTGCGAGGAGCCCCCGAGCCCGTGCACGTACATCGCGGGCGGCAGCCCGGTACGGTCCGACGGCCGGTACCGCACGTTCAGCGTCAGCCCGGGCAGCGTCACGGAGCGCAGCCGCTCCCCCTCCGCGATCCGGACGGTGCTCACCCGTGGTCCCGCCGCGGTGGCGGCGATGGATTCCGGCAGCTCGGTCGAAGACATGCGGCAATGTTACGAGATGATCACACGAGCTCCGGTGTGGCGGCCGTCACAGGATCGCATAGCGCTTAAAAGGGGTACCTCCTAGGCTCGTACATGAGGGCAGTTCGCCCAGGCCCCCCGCACGCCGATGTGATCCGCCCAGTGAAAGGGAGCCCATGACCGTCGATCCGACCGACCCGGAGACCTTCGAAGCGACCGAGAACGGCGAGGCGACCGCCGCGCTGGACGAGGAGACGCCCGAGGCCGACGCGGCCGAGCAGCACAGGGAACTGCAGCAGCACGCCGACGACCCGCTCACCCGCGTCGATCCGGCCGTGGCGAACGAGGCCGACGCGGCCGAGCAGACCCGCGTGGTGACGCTGGACGAGGACGACTACCGCTGATTTGGTCGGTTTAACGTTGAATATCCGGCTACCCCGGTCGTCCGGTACGTGAAATTCTGCGCTCGCACCGCGCACAGCCGGGTTACCCAAAAGTACGATGGCGGGCGCGGCGCAGAGCGCGCAAGGATCGATTTTGGGAGGCGGCGTGACAGCCATCGAGCAGACAGAGGCGGCGCGCCCACGGGGCACGCGCCTGCCGCGCCGAGCCCGACGCAACCAGCTCCTGGGCGCCGCCCAGGAAGTGTTTGTCGCACAGGGATACCACGCGGCCGCGATGGACGACATCGCGGAGCGCGCGGGCGTCAGCAAGCCCGTGCTCTACCAGCACTTCCCCGGGAAGCTGGAGCTTTACCTGGCACTGCTGGACCAGCACTGCGAGTCGCTGCTCCAGGCGGTGCGCACCGCGCTCGCCTCCACCACGGAGAACAAGCTGCGTGTGGCGGCCACCATGGACGCCTACTTCGCGTACGTGGAGGACGAGGGCGGCGCGTTCCGTCTCGTCTTCGAGTCGGACCTGACCAACGAGCCGGCGGTGCGCGAGCGCGTCGAGCGCGTCTCGCTCCAGTGCGCCGAGGCGATCTCGGACGTCATCGCCGAGGACACGGGGCTGTCCAAGGACGAGTCCATGCTGCTGGCCGTGGGCCTGGGAGGAGTTTCCCAGGTGGTCGCGCGGTACTGGCTGTCCAGCGAGTCGGCGATCCCGCGCGACAAGGCGGTGCAGCTGCTGACGTCACTGGCCTGGCGCGGCATCGCCGGGTTCCCACTGCACGGCTCGGAATCCCACTGATGATCGGGGTCGTCTCTCCGGGCTAATGTGTGCAGCGTACGGCGCGGCCGACCGCGCAACGCTGACCGTTCGGAGGGACATAGCCGTGGAGGTCAAGATCGGCGTGCAGCACGCGCCCCGGGAGATCGCTCTGGAGAGCGGGCAGTCCGCCGAGGAGGTGGAGCGCGCGGTCACCGAGGCGCTCGCCGGCAAGACGCAGCTGCTCAGCCTGACGGACGACAAGGGCCGCAAGGTCCTGGTGCCGACCGACCGTATCGCCTACGTGGAGATCGGCGAGCCGGCGAAGCCGCGAGTGGGCTTCGGGGCGCTCTGAGCAGTACCGAAAGAGCACGGAACGTACGACGCGAAGGCCCGGCGGGTTGTCCCGCCGGGCCTTTCACGTGCCCCACGAGAAGGATTGCGTTTCGCGTGCATCGGGTAGTACGGCCTGTGACCGTTTTGCCCGCCCCGCCGTCCGCGAGGTGATCCGCGTGTTCTGGGAAGCTTTCGGCTCCGTCGTGCTCGGATTCGCACTGTCCTGGGCTGCCGCCCACCGACTCGCCGACCGGCTCCCGTCACGCCGCGTGGTCATCGGCGCGGGAGTACTCGGCGCCCTCTTCGGGGCGCTGATCACGCACGCGGCGCTGGGCCCCGGCTACGCCCTGGGCACCCTGCTGGGCGCGGTCGCGGTCGCGGCGGTCGTGCTCTCGCTCCTCCTGCGCCCGACCCGCCGCCTGCGCCGCTCGACGGCTACGCAGACCTGACCAGGGCGGCACGCCCCGGCCCCCCGAGCGGCACGCCCCGGCACCCCAGCCCCTCACCGGCGGCCCGGGCGCGGCGGCTGCGCCGCGCGTATGCGTATCCCGGGTCACACCCCGAACGCCTGGCGCCGCGGGTGCGGCGGCTTCACGCCGCGAGGCCCCGTGGGCGGTCCCCCGCCGTTGAGAAGGCGGCTCCGGGCCGTCGCGCACGGAGCCGGGGGGACGGGGCGGGAGACCCGTCAGGCCGCCAGCCCCAGCGCGGCCATGCGCTTGGTGTGGGCCTTGGTGATACGGGAGAACATCTCGCCCACCGCCGCCAGGTCGAAGCCGTCCGCGACGCCGCCCACGAGCATCGTCGACAGCGCGTCCCGCTCCGCGACCACACGCTGGGCCTGCGACAGGGCCTCGCCCATCAGCCGGCGCGCCCACAGGGCGAGACGACCGCCCACCCGGGGGTCGGCCTCGATCGCGGCGCGCACCTTCTCGACGGCGAAGTTGCCGTGCCCGGTGTCGTCCAGCACCGCCAGCACCAGCGCCCGCGTGTCGGAGTCCAGCCGGACGGCGACCTCCCGGTAGAAGTCGCTGGCGATCGAGTCGCCCACGTAGGCCTTGACCAGGCCCTCCAGCCAGTCGGACGGCGCGGTCTGGCGGTGGAAGTCGTCCAGCGCCTTCGCGAACGGCTCCATGGCGGCCGTCGGCTCCGCGTCGATCGCCGTCAGCCGGTCCCGCAACCGCTCGAAGTGGTGGAACTCGGCCGACGCCATCTTCGCCAGCTCCGCCTTGTCGGCGAGCGTGGGCGCCAGCTTCGCGTCCTCGGCCAGCCGTTCGAAGGCCGCCAGCTCCCCGTACGCGAGCGCACCGAGCAGGTCCACGACCGCGGCACGGTACTGGGGCTCGGCGGAGGCCCCGGCCCAGTCCAGGGCGGCGATCCCGGTCGGTTCTTCGGCGGCGGCGGCGGAAGCGGCGGCGTTGTCAGGCGTCTCCATGAAGCGCACAATAGCCCGCCCGGCAGGCGGCCGAAGGCCCTGGTCATCCACTGTGACCTCCCCCTCCTTGTGAATTGGCCCAACACACCTGCGAGGATCCGGGGTACAGTGGTAATGCGCCTGCTGAGTAGTCAGTCATGTTCTATGTACTCGGCGGGCCATCTCATGAATGAGGATGCCCGGTCGGTGGCCCGATCGGCTCCGACCCGACAGCCCTCCGTGCGCATGAGCCGCACATGAGGGGCCCCTCAGCGGTATGACGCTCGAGCGACGGCAGTGGTCCCGTGCCACCCGGCTGTGTTCTTGTCGGACTGCGGCCGGACAGTCCCGGCACGGTAAGACCCCCAGCGTTCGCCTCATGCCGCGTCTCACAGAAGAGGCAGCACCCTGACTACGACTTTCCGAGAGCTCGGGATCCTTCCCGAGACGGCCGAGGCACTCGAAGCCGTCGGCATCACGTCCCCCTTCCCCATCCAGGAAATGACCCTCCCGGTCGCCCTCACCGGCACCGACGTCATCGGCCAGGCCAAGACCGGAACGGGCAAGACCCTCGGTTTCGGCCTCCCGCTGCTGGAGCGCGTCACCGTCCCCGCGGACGTCGAGGCGGGCCGGGCCAAGCCCGAGCAGCTGACCGACGCCCCGCAGGCGCTCGTGGTGGTCCCCACCCGAGAGCTGTGCACCCAGGTCACCAACGACCTGCTCACCGCCGGCAAGGTCCGCAACGTCCGCGTCCTCGCGATCTACGGCGGCCGTGCGTACGAGCCCCAGGTCGAGGCCCTGAAGAAGGGCGTCGACGTGATCGTCGGCACCCCGGGCCGCCTCCTCGACCTGGCCGGGCAGCGCAAGCTGGACCTGTCCAAGGTCAAGGCCCTCGTCCTCGACGAGGCCGACGAGATGCTCGACCTCGGCTTCCTGCCCGACGTCGAGAAGATCATCAACATGCTTCCGGCGAAGCGTCAGACCATGCTGTTCTCGGCGACCATGCCGGGCGCGGTCATCGGCCTGGCCCGCCGCTACATGTCGCAGCCCACCCACATCCGCGCCACGGCGCCGGACGACGAGGGCGCGACCGTCGCGAACATCGCGCAGTACGTGTACCGCGCGCACTCCATGGACAAGCCCGAGATGGTCTCGCGCATCCTCCAGGCCAACGGCCGCGGGCTCGCGATGATCTTCTGCCGTACGAAGCGGACGGCGGCCGACATCGCCGAGCAGCTCGAGCGGCGCGGCTTCGCCTCCGGCGCGGTCCACGGCGACCTCGGCCAGGGCGCCCGTGAGCAGGCGCTGCGCGCCTTCCGCAACGGCAAGGTGGACGTCCTCGTCTGCACGGACGTCGCGGCGCGAGGCATCGACGTCGAGGGCGTCACGCACGTGATCAACTACCAGTCGCCCGAGGACGAGAAGACCTTCCTCCACCGCGTGGGCCGTACGGGCCGCGCGGGCAAGAAGGGCATCGCCGTCACGCTGGTGGACTGGGACGACATCCCGCGCTGGCAGCTGATCAACAAGGCGCTGGGCCTGGACTTCAACGCCCCGGTCGAGACGTACTCGACGTCCCCGCACCTTTACGCGGACATGGACATCCCCGAGGGCACCAAGGGCGTCCTGCCGCGTGCCGAGCGGACGCGTGCCGGTCTGGACGCCGAAGAGGTCGAGGACCTCGGCGAGACGGGCGGCCGTGGGTCGCGCGGACGGCGTCCGGAGCGTGCGGAGCGTTCCGACCGTACGGAGGCGCGCCCGGAGCGTACGCGTACCCCGCGTCAGCGCCGGCGTACGCGGGGCGGCGCCCCGATGGGGACCGACGAGGCGGCGACGACCGCCCAGACGGTGACCCCCGCGGCCGACCAGGCCTCGGAGCCGCGCACCCCGCGCCGGCGCCGGACCCGCACCCGTGCGGGCGCCCCGGCGGTGGCGGAGGCCGTGGCGGTCACGCCGGTCGCCGAGACCGCGGAGGCACCCGAGGTCGCCGAGCCGGTCGTGGAGCCCAAGCCCCGCCGCCGCACCCGCAAGGCCGCCGAGCCGGTCGCCGAGGTGACCCCCGAGGCCACCGCCCCGGCCGAGGTCACCGAGCCGGTCGCGGAGTCCAAGCCCCGCCGCCGCACCCGGAAGACCGCGGCCGCCCCGGAGACCACCGAGGTCACCGAAGCGGTCGAGGCCGAGCCCAAGCCCCGCCGCCGCACCCGCAAGGCCGCCGAGCCGGTCGCCGAGACCGTCGAGGCCGAGGCCAAGCCCCGCCGCCGCACCCGCAAGGCCGCCGAGCCGGTCGCGGAGGTCACCGAGACCGCCGAGGCGAAGCCCCGCCGCACCCGCAAGGCCGCCGAGCCGGTCGCCGAGACCGTCGAGGCCGAGGCCAAGCCCCGCCGCCGCACCCGGAAGACCGCGGCCGCCCCGGAGACCACCGAGGTCACCGAGACCGTCGAGGCCGAGGCCAAGCCCCGGCGGCGCCGGGCCGTGAAGGCCGTGGCCGCCGCGCAGTCCGAGAGCTGATCGCCGGCCGGCACACGAGCGACGGCCCCGCCCCCTTTTCCGGGAGCGGGGCCGTCGCTGTCCGCACCCCGGCTCGTGCCCCGCTAGCCTCGTCCCATGAGCCGCCCGCCCACGTTCACCCCGCCCCCCTGTGCCCGTGCCCACACCCTCCGCACGTCCCGCGGTGACTTCGCCGTGCTGGACGCGGCGCCCGCCGACGGTGCGGAGCCGAAGGGGACGGCCCTCCTGCTGCCCGGGTACACCGGGTCCAAGGAGGACTTCATCGCCATGCTCGAACCGCTCTCCGACGCCGGCTACCGCGCTGTCGCGGTGGACGGCCGGGGACAGTACGAGACTCCGGGCCCCGATGACCAACAGGCCTACGAGCAGGACGAGTTGGCGCGTGACGTACTGGCCCAGGCGGCGGCCCTCGGCAGCGGTCGGGTCCATCTCCTCGGCCACTCCCTCGGCGGCCTGATCGCCCGGGCGGCCGTACTCCTCGACGCGGAGCCGTTCCTCACGCTCACCCTGATGTCGTCCGGACCCGCCGAGGTCGCGCCGGCCCAGCAGGACAAGATCAAACTGTTGAGTGACGCGCTCGCGGTGATGACCATGAGTCAGGTGTGGGAGGCCATGCGGGCCCTGGACCCGCCGGAGGACGCCGACGAGGCGGGCAGCCACCGCGAGGACCTCCGCCGCCGCTGGCTGCTGCACACTCCCGCCCAGCTCCTGGCCACCGGCCGCCGGCTGACCGTCGAGCCCGACCGGGTCGACGAACTCGCCGCCGTACGCCCGCGGCTGCCCGTGCACGTGATCTCGGGCATCCGGGACGACACGTGGCCGGTGGCGCTCCTCGACGCGATGGCGGGCCGGCTGGGCGCCCACCGGACGCGTGTGGAGGGCGCCGAGCACTCACCGAACACCGACCGGCCGGTGGAGACCTCCGCTGCTGTGGCACGGTTCTGGGACCGCCACCGAAGCCCTCAGAACCGTGACTGAAGCTGCTGCCAGAAGCCGTCCCTGAGCGACCGCCGCAGCACGGCGTGCCCGCGCAGGGACCGGCTCAGCCGCCGTTCCGCCTCGACGAGGAGTTCCTGGTCCACCGGGCCGGGGAGGTACGGGTGGCCGGGCAGCAGCTCGGCCATCGCGTCGGATCCCCGCTCCGCCAGCCAGGTCTCGGCGATCTGCGCGCCCAGGAAGCGCACCTCGTCACGCGACGGCGGCGGTTCGCCCTCGCTCTCATAGGTGGTCACCGGCCGCCGGGTGACGTACGGGCGGCAGAAGGCCAGGTCGAAGGTCCGGGTGCTGTCGACCTCCCAGAGCAGGGGCTCGGCCTGGTTGCGACCGTCGGCCGCCTCGATGCCCCAGAGGTGGACGCGGGCCCCGTACCCCTGGGCCGCCTCGACCGCCGAGACCAGGTCCTCGTCACCGCCGACCAGCGCCGCGTCGCTGATGGCTCGGTGGCGGGCCAGTGACTCCAGGTCGGAGCGGATGAGGGAGTCGACGCCCTTCTGCTGGTTGTTGGCGTTGAGGTTGCCCAGCCGGACCTTGACGTCGGGGAGCTCGGCGATCGCCTGCTGTTCCGGGGTGTGGATCCGGCGCCGGGCGCCGTCGTACCAGTAGACGCGCAGCAGGCGGCTGTCCGCGAAGATGGTGCGGGCCTTGTCGATGAAAGCCTCGATGAGCCCTTCCGCGTCCAGGTCGAAGGAGCGCCGGTCCTCGGTGCCCGCTACCAGCAACCCGGCCGCAGCATGGACGTAACCGGCGTCGACGAAGATGGCGTGTGTCGAGGGCGTCTTGGCGACCTCGGCGAGCACACGCTGAAGGAGCTCATTGGTGCGCTCCAGGCGGGCGCCGAGCTGGGTGAGGGTCGGGGTGTCCGGGTCGTGGTTCATACGGGGCTCATTGTCCGGCTCCGGGGGCGTGCCCGCCACCATCCACCTGCGAATACTTAGACGCTCAAAAATTTTCTTTAGCGTAGGGAATGTTTGCCCTTTACATGCCGTTGGAACCGGTACGGAACACAGTTCTCCATCAGGAGGATCAACTCAGACGAAGGGAGAAGCCCATGCGCTTCGAGATTCTGCGACTCGACGACGTCGACGGCACGCCCGTGGACACCACCGTCGTGGACGCCGCCTCCGTCAACCGGATCGTGCAGCAGGCCGCCTCGGTGGGCCAGCGCATCTGGATCCGCCCGGCCGTGACCACGGCCTCATAGCAAGCACGACGCTCCGACACCGCGCCCCCGCGCGGACTCCGGCCGCTTCCAGGGAGCCGGAATCCGTACGGGGGCGCAGTGGTGTGTCAGGAACCCTGGATGACCTGGGTGACGCCGTTGATGATCTGCTGAACGGCGATCGCCGACAGCATCATCCCGGCGAGCCGGGTCACCAGCACCACACCGCCGTCCTTGATGACCCTGATGATCAGCAGCGAGTAGCGCATGGTCAGCCACAGCACGACGTGCATGGCGACGATCGCCGCCCAGACGGAGACCTGCCCGCTGACGCCCTCCGCGTGCTGCACGGCGAGGATCACCGACACGATCGCGCCCGGTCCGGCCAGCAGCGGCATGCCGAGCGGCACCAGGGCGACGTTGACGTCCTTGGTCTGCTTGGGCTCGTCGGTCTTGCCGGTCAGCAGGTCGAGCGCGATCAGCAGCAGGAGCAGCCCGCCCGCGATCATCAGCGCGGGTACGGAGACGTGCAGGTACGCCAGGATCTGCTGGCCGAGGATGCCGAAGACGGTGATCACACCGAAGGCGACCGCGACGGCCTGCCAGGCCATGCGGCGCTGGACCTTGGTGGCCCGGCCGGAGGTCAGGGCGAGGAAGATCGGGGTGATCCCGGGGGGATCCATGATGACAAAAAGGGTGAGGAAGAGGGAGCCGAAGACGGCGATGTCGAACACGGTGAGCCTTGCGGGAGGAGGGTCGTACAGGGAAGTGCGGTTGCGGAGGGGGAGCTCTGGTGGGCGGATCCCGCCGCGCGGGGTCATGGACGGTGTCCTGCCGCACGGGACCCGGGCGGCGCCCACACGGCGGGCACACGGCCCGCGCGGAGTCACGGGCGCCGACCGGAGCTACGCCGGGGAGGGTCCCCCAGTGCCCGGCACCGGGAACGCGCCGGTCGCGCGGCGGGTGATCTCGCCGTAGATCTCGGGGTCGGTGGTGTGGTCGCCGAGCCGGCAGGTCTTGCGGGTGCCGTGGTAATCGCTGGACCCGGTGGTCAGCAGGCCCAGCTCGGCGGCGAGCCCGCGCAGCCGGGCGCGGGTCGGCTCGTCGTGATCCATGTGATCGATCTCGATGCCGTCGAGCCCGTACGCGGCCAGGTCGGCGATCACCGACTCGGGCACCGTCCGGCCGCGCTTCGCGGCGCCGGGGTGGGCGAAGACGGTGACGCCACCGGCCGCCTTGACCAGACGGATCGCGGTGAACGGGTCGAGCTCGTGCTTCTCGACGTACGCCCGGCCGCCGTCGGCGAGCCACTGGGGCGTGAAGGCGTCGGAGACGCTGGGCACGACGCCGAGTTCGACGAGCGCCTCGGCGATGTGCGGCCGGCCGACGGACCCGTCTCCGGCGATGGCGGCGACGCGCTCCCACGTGAGGGGCACGCCGAGCTCCTGGAGCTTGCCGACCATGGCGCGGGCGCGCGGGACGCGGTCGTCGCGCACCAGCTCGCGCTCACGGGCCAGCTCCGGCTCGTCCGGGTCGAAGAGGTAGGCCAGCATGTGCATGCCGATGCCGTCGATCCGGCACGAGAGCTCGGCGCCGGTGACGAGTGTGAGTCCCTCGGGGAGCGCGGCGAGCGCCTCGGCGTGACCGCGCGTGCTGTCGTGATCGGTCAGCGCGACGACGTCGAGCCCCGCCGCGGCGGCGGCGAGCACGAGCTCGGCGGGGGTGTCCGTCCCGTCGGAAGCCGTGGAGTGGGTGTGCAGGTCGATGCGCACGACGCGGGACTCCGGGGCTCGGGGACGGACGGGGGACGCTCAAAAGGATACCGGCGTTCCGCCCGGGCTCGTGTCCGTCAGTCCAGCAGCCTGGGGCTCAGCGCGCCGCAGGGCAGCAGCTCCACCTCGGACCCGGCCTCCCGCAGGTCGGTCAGGACGAGGTCGTCGTACATCAGCAGGCCCGACTTCTCGGGCCAGACGACGGCCCACAGCCACAGCGCCCGCGCCTCGCCCGCGAAGACCGCGCGGTCCTCGGGCGCGTCACTGACGTGCCAGAGGGGGGTGGGGCGGCCGGCGGCGAGCACCTTGGCCTGGGGGCGGTTGCCGGTGCACATGTGCGGACCGGGGTCGGGGCCGTCGATCCCGGCGTACCGAGCGCCCAGGCCGACGCCCGGTTCCTCGGCGATCAGCAGCAGCTCGCCCACGCCGCCGAGCGGAGCGGGGCCCGAGCAGGCGACGACGGTGGCACGGCCGCCGCTGCGGTCGTCCCCCGCGTACGCGACACCGGTGAACAGCCAGCCCACCGGCAGGGGCCAGGGCATCCAGACAGGCACCTGCGCCCGGTGGGTGACGACGCCGAGCGCCTCGACACTGGGCGGGATCACGGGCTGCAGCGGGTGCACGGCGCCGTGCACGTCACACTGCCACGAGTCGGAAAAGAGACCGGGCGCCCGGACCCGGCCTCCGCACTTCGGGCAACTGGGTTCGCCCCTCATAGGGTTCAACGGTCCTCCCCGGCCGTCGCCTCGTCAAGGACGATCACCCGTCCGGTGTGCCGCTCCACCCCACCAATATGGATGCGGTGTACATCCGTTGAACGTCCAACTTGTTGCGCGATCAGTCGAGAGCCACGGACTTGCGCAGCGGATCACGCAGGTCCGTACCCGCCGCCAGCCACCGCTCCTGGAGCGCCTGCGCGCCGTGCACGCGTTTCCACGCCGCCTCGTTGGGCGTCATCGGCAGCAGCGGCAGGAAGCGCACCGGATCCATGGGCGCGTCCAGCTCCAGGTCCTCGACGAGCCCACCGGGCTCCGCCACGAGCACGGAGGTGAACGGCGCGCCCGGCCACAGGGGTTCACCGGTGTCCAGGGAGGCGCCCTGGGCCACGACCACGCCCTCGACCTGTGGCGAGGCGGCGAGGACCGCGAGCGGGCGCAGCACCTTGTCCGTGTCGGCGAGCCCCGCCCGTACGGTCAGGAGGAGCTCCGCGCGCGGGCCCTTGACCGGGTCGGCGAGGGCGGCCGTCGGGTCGGTCATCGGCTGCGCCGACATGCCGAGGGTGGCGTACCTCACGAGGCCGAGGGCGGCGTCCGGGAAGCGCAGGACCTCGATCCGGTCGGTACCCAGGAACGTCACCGCGGCACGCGCGTCCGGTTCACCGAGGGCGGTACGCAACCGCGCCTCGACCAGAGCTAGAACTTCTCCCATGCGGGGAGCATAGAGCGCGTATGGAATGGGCAAAGTAAGGGATTGACCCTCAGTCGGCTGATAGTGTTGGCCGTCTGCTGGTCGGGACAGCACGCCAAGCGTTGCTTTCCAGTCCCGACAACACGTCATCCCTCAAGGGGGACCGGCCGGAGGAGGTGGGGCTGCGGTGGATCGAAGTCGACCGTGCAGTACCAACCGCTCTTCCGCCCGCGGCATTTCTCTGTGACCTGAGCGGCATCCCACCTGCCCGCTTCCGCTCTCCTCGTGGAGCGTGAGTGTGAGGTCACGGCTATTCGCACGACGGAAGAGCACACCGTTTTGCCTGTCTGTAGCGAACGCCGTCACCGCGATCCCGCGGTGCCGCCCGCTTTGCGGACGTAAGGAACGCCACGTCCTCATTCCGGGCTGTGCCACGCACCGCGACGGCCTCTCCGTGAAGGAGCCAGCCATGTCGATGATCCGTGACCTGCGCGCAGCGGTCCGCCCGTCCCTGCGCAAGAGCAGTGCCCCCTACAACACGTACAACTCCTACGACGCCACCCGTGACCCGTCGACATCCACCGCGGTCGTCGACTGCGCCGTGTACCGCGACGGCCGCCGGCTGAAGGAGGCCGCGGCCGACGCGTGCCTCACGCCGCGCGAGGCCATGCGGCAGGTACGCGAGGGCGGCGGCTTCGCGTGGATCGGGCTGCACGAGCCGACCGAAGCCGAATTCGCCGGTATCGCGGCCGAGTTCGGGCTCCACCCGCTGGCCGTGGAGGACGCGGTCCACGCCCACCAGCGGCCCAAGCTGGAGCGGTACGACGACACGCTGTTCACCGTCTTCAAGACGATCCACTACGTGGAGCACGCCGAGCTCACGGCGACCAGTGAGGTCGTCGAGACCGGTGAGGTCATGTGCTTCACCGGCCGGGACTTCGTGATCACCGTCCGCCACGGCGGCCAGGGCTCACTGCGCAACCTGCGGCACCGGATGGAGGGCGAGCCGGAGCTGCTGGGGAAAGGGCCGTCGGCGGTGCTGCACGCCATCGCCGACCATGTGGTGGACGGCTACATCGCGGTGGCGGACGCGGTGCAGATCGACATCGACCAGATCGAGATCGACGTCTTCTCGCCGCCGACCAAGGGCTCCACGCGGGGCGCCGACACCGGGCGGATCTACCAGCTCAAGCGTGAGGTACTGGAGTTCAAGCGGGCCGTGTCGCCGCTGCTGCGGCCGATGCAGCTCCTGAGCGAGCGGCCGATGCGGCTGGTGGACCCGGACATCCAGAAGTACTTCCGGGACGTCGCCGACCACCTGGCACGGGTCCAGGAGCAGGTCGTCGGCTTCGACGAACTGCTGAACTCGATCCTCCAGGCCAACCTGGCGCAGGCGACGGTCGCGCAGAACGAGGACATGCGCAAGATCACCTCATGGGCGGCGATCATCGCCGTGCCGACGGCGGTGTGCGGGGTGTACGGCATGAACTTCGACTACATGCCGGAGCTGCGGTGGAAGTACGGCTACCCGCTGGTCCTGGCGGGGATCTCGGTCATCTGTTTCGCGATCCACCGCACCCTGAAGCGCAACGGGTGGCTGTAGCTAAGCTGCGGGTCATGACAGACGCACTACTCGACCAAGCCCTCGTCGAGGAGGCCACCAAGAAGTCCGGCCTCATCTGGGTACGGGGCGAGGGCCCGGCCCGCGCGCTGTGGCACGTGTGGGTCGACGGCGCGGCGCACGTCGTCGGCGACGGGCCGGGCGAGCAGCCACTGCCGGGCCTGGCGGACGGCTCCGCCGCCGAGGTGACGGTACGCAGCAAGGACAAGGGCGGCCGCGTGGTCGCCTGGACGGCCACCGTGACCGAGCTGGCCGCGGGCTCCGAGCCGTGGGAGGCGGCCGTCGCCGAGCTGAAGGGCAAGCGGCTGAACGCCCCGGACGCGGAGACGATGACCGAGCGCTGGGCGCGCGAGTGCCGGGTGCTGCGGCTCGCCCCGGTCGGCGCGACGACGGCCCATCCGGACGGCTCGCTGGCGGCGCCCCCGCTGCCCACGCCGGCCACCACCCGCCACCCGATCCCGGCGGCGCTCCCCCGCCTGCTGCTCAAGCGCAAGAAGCGCCGGCGCCCCTGACACGGACCGACCGACCCGGCGCGGGCACCGCTCCCGCACCGGACGGCGGCAACGCTTCAGTCGCTGGTGCGGGGGAGCTGGCGGCCGTAGTCGAGGGTTTCGTCCTTGGACGGGGGCGTCAGCGGGAACGTCTTGTTCCAGTCCGACAGGACGACCACCCCCGCGCCGCCGCCGCGGGCGAACTGGAGGGGGTAGGGCGTGCCCTCCAGGGAGACGTCGAGGGTGCCGCCCTCGCCCTTGGGGCCGCCCGCGACCTTGATGGTGCGGATGCCGCCGATCTTGGAACGGTCGCCCTTGACGACGTCACCGTGCAGCTCCAGCAGCCCGCCGAGCAGGACGTTCATCTCCGTGAAGCCACGCAGCTGCTTGTACGAGGGGTCGTCCTCGGGCACCTTCACGTACTTGTCGTCGAGCTTGTCCGCCGCCTCCGCGCCGGAGCCGCCCTCCGCGTCCCCGCCCCCGTCCGCGTCCGCGTCCCCTTCCGCGTCGCTCGTCGCGCTCGCCCAGAAATCCGCGTCGGCCTTCAGGTAGAGCGCGTCGCCGACCCGCAGCAGCTCGAAGGTGGACGTCTTGGAGACGACCGAGCCGGCCGCGCCGGTCCGGGCCAGCCGCATGTTCAGCTCGTACGTGCCGCCCTTGCTGACCAGCGTCCCCGACAGGCGTACCGCCGTCGCCCCGCCCGCCGCCGCCCGCGCCTTCGACTCGATCGCGGTGGCGGACAGCTTGCCCACTCCGTTCGTGCCGGCGTCGGGATCCGGCGGCGGCTCCTCTCCACAGGCGGTGAGCACCGCGGTCAGTCCGGCGCACAGAGCGAC
Source organism: Streptomyces sp. NPDC041796 (assembly GCF_055590785.1). Taxonomy (NCBI): domain Bacteria; kingdom Bacillati; phylum Actinomycetota; class Actinomycetes; order Kitasatosporales; family Streptomycetaceae; genus Streptomyces; species Streptomyces sp. NPDC041796. The sequence continues at coordinate 107,584 of NZ_JBVJAH010000001.1, read as the reverse complement.
GGGAAGGGCGGCCCGGCGGGCGCGCGAAGCCGGGGCGAGAAGGGTCACCAGCGCACTGCCTCTCATCAAACCGTGGGGGGTTGGCAGACCGCAGCGTACCCGTGCCGTATACGACCGCCGGAAGAGAGCCGGACGGACGCCCTGCCTGGGCGACCCGCACCAGGACGGGCTAGCCTGAATCGGCACAATGCTCTGGATTCCGGCAGACGAGGAGGTGTGCGGCATGGCGGCAGGCACGTCCCGGATCTTCGTCTCCCACCTCGCCGGCGTCCCCGTCTTCGACCCGAACGGCGACCAGGTCGGCCGCGTTCGCGACCTCGTCGCGATGCTGCGCGTCGGCCGGCGCCCGCCGCGGCTCCTCGGCCTGGTCGTGGAGGTGATCGGACGCCGCCGGATCTTCCTGCCCATGACCCGGGTCACGGGTGTCGAGTCCGGCCAGGTCATCACCACGGGTGTGCTCAACGTACGCCGCTTCGAGCAGCGTCCCACCGAGCGCCTGGTCCTCGGCGAGCTGCTCGACCGCCGGGTGCGGATCGTCGAGGACGGCTCCGAGGTGACCGTCCTCGACGTCGCCATCCAGCAGCTCCCGGCCCGCCGCGACTGGGAGATCGACAAGGTCTTCGTCCGCCGGGGCGGCGGTGGGGCGCTGCGCCGCAAGGGCGAGACGCTCACCGTCGAATGGTCGGCCGTCACCGGCTTCTCGCTGGAGGAGGTGGGGCAGGGCGCCGAGAGCCTGGTCGCCACCTTCGAGCGGATGCGGGCGGCCGACCTCGCCAACGTCCTGCACCACCTGTCCCCCAAGCGCCGCGCCGAGGTCGCCGCCGCCCTGGACGACGACCGGCTCGCGGACGTGCTGGAGGAGCTGCCCGAGGACGACCAGATCGAGATCCTCGGCAAGCTCAAGGAGGAGCGGGCCGCCGACGTCCTGGAGGCCATGGACCCGGACGACGCCGCCGACCTGCTGTCGGAGCTGCCCGAGGAGGACAAGGAGCGGCTGCTGACGCTGATGCGGCCGGACGACGCCGCCGACGTACGCCGTCTGATGTCGTACGAGGAGCGCACGGCGGGCGGTCTGATGACCACCGAGCCGATCGTGCTGCGTCCGGACGCGACGGTCGCCGACGCCCTGGCGCGGGTACGCCAGCAGGACCTCTCCCCCGCCCTGGCGGCCCAGGTGTACGTGTGCCGGGCACCCGACGAGACGCCGACGGGCAAGTACCTGGGGACCGTGCACTTCCAGCGGCTGCTGCGCGATCCGCCGTTCACGCTGGTCTCGGCGATCGCGGACACCGACCTGGCGCCGCTCACCCCCGACACCCCGCTGCCCTCCGTGACCAGCTACCTCGCCGCCTACAACCTGGTCGCCGCCCCGGTGGTGGACGAGAGCGGGTCACTGCTCGGCGCGGTCACCGTCGACGACGTACTCGACCACCTGCTGCCCGAGGACTGGCGGGAGACGGAATTCGAGCCGGAGGGCGAGAGCGAGGCCGCACATGGCGCATGAGCGTCCCGGCGAGCCGCCCGCGCCCCGGATCCGGCTGGACCAGCCACGGATCCGGCGGCCCAAGCTGCTGCCGGCGTACGACCCCGAGGCATTCGGGCGGCTCTCGGAGCGGGTCGCCCGTTTCATCGGCACCGGGCGGTTCCTCGTCTGGATGACGGTGATCGTCGTCGTCTGGGTGCTGTGGAACATCTCGGCGCCCGGCCATCTGCGCTGGGACGAGTACCCCTTCATCTTCCTGACCCTCGCCCTGTCGCTCCAGGCCTCCTACGCGGCTCCGCTGATCCTGCTGGCCCAGAACCGGCAGGCCGACCGTGACCGGGTCAACCTGGAGCAGGACCGCAAGCAGAACGAGCGCTCCATCGCCGACACCGAGTACCTGACCAGGGAGATCGCCGCGCTGCGGATGGGCCTCGGCGAGGTCGCCACACGCGACTGGATCCGCTCCGAGCTGGAGGACCTGGTCAGGGAGCTGGACGAGCGGCGGGATCTATTCCCGCAGGGCGGATCCCGCGGGAGTGACGAAGCCGACCGCTGACAGGCCTTTCCGGGGGCCGGGTCCGGCGCCGTACCATCTCCGTATGGTTACGGAAGACGCGGTGCGCGAAGCACTGGCGACGGTGAACGACCCCGAGATCAACCGACCGATCACTGAGCTCGGCATGGTCAAGTCGGTGGAGATCGGTGCGGACGGGGCGGTTGCCGTCACCGTCTACCTCACGGTCTCCGGCTGCCCCATGCGCGAGACGATCATCACCCGCGTGACCGAGGCGGTCTCCCGCGTGGAGGGCGTCACCGGCGTCGACGTGACGCTCGACGTGATGAGCGACGAACAGCGCAAGGAACTGGCCGCCGCGCTGCGCGGCACCACCGCCGAGCGCGAGGTGCCGTTCGCCAAGCCCGGCTCGCTGACCCGGGTGTACGCCGTGGCCTCCGGCAAGGGCGGCGTGGGCAAGTCGTCCGTGACCGTGAACCTGGCGGCGGCGATGGCCGCCGACGGGCTGAAGGTCGGTGTCGTGGACGCCGACATCTACGGCCACAGCGTGCCGCGCATGCTGGGTGCCGACGGCCGCCCCACCCAGGTCGAGAACATGATCATGCCGCCGTCGGCGAACGGCGTGAAGGTCATCTCCATCGGCATGTTCACCCCCGGAAACGCCCCGGTGGTCTGGCGCGGCCCGATGCTCCACCGCGCCCTCCAGCAGTTCCTGGCGGACGTGTACTGGGGCGACCTGGACGTCCTGCTGATGGACCTGCCGCCGGGCACCGGCGACATCGCGATCTCCGTCGCGCAGCTCGTGCCGAACGCGGAGATCCTCGTCGTCACCACGCCGCAGCAGGCGGCGGCCGAGGTCGCCGAGCGGGCCGGCTCCATCGCCGTGCAGACGCACCAGAAGATCGTCGGCGTCGTCGAGAACATGTCGGGCCTGCCCTGCCCGCACTGCGACGAGATGGTCGACGTCTTCGGCACGGGCGGCGGGCAGAGGGTCGCCGACGGCCTGACCAGGACCACCGGCGCCACCGTCCCGGTGCTGGGCTCCATCCCGATCGACGTACGGCTGCGCGAGGGCGGCGACGAGGGCAGGCCGGTCGTCCTGTCCGACCCGGACTCGCCGGCGGGCGCGGCACTGCGCACCATCGCGGGCAAGCTGGGCGGCCGTCAGCGCGGCCTGTCGGGCATGTCGCTGGGGATCACCCCGCGCAACAAGTTCTGACGAAGACGTCGTGAAGGGGGGCCGCTCGACGAGCGGCGCCCCTTCCGCGTTCCCCGTACGGGACTTACGCGTACGCGGTGATGTCCTGCACCACCGCGAAGCCCAGGCCGTACGCGCTCATCCCCCGTCCGTACGCGCCCAGATGGACGCCGCTGCGTGTCGTCCCGGCCAGTACCCAGCCGAACTCCGACTCGCGGTAGTGGAACGACGTCGGGACGCCGTCGACCGGCAGGGAGAGCGTCGACCACTCCGGGCCGTCCAGGTCGTCGGCGAGCTCGAAGGCGGCCTCGGTCTGCTGGTCCAGCCAGTCGTCCCGCAGCGAGTGGTCAAGCTGGGGCGGCCAGGTGTACGCGAGGAGCCCCGAGCCGGCCAGCCAGGCGGCGGAGGACACGCTGGTCGCGTCCAGCACCCCCGTACCGTCACCGCTGCGGCGTACGGGGCTCGCGGCCACCGTCACGACGACCGCGAACCGCTCCTTCTCCGCCCCGGCCGCGTCGAGCCGGTCCGGCCGTATCGACGGCTCGTCGCCGTGGCCGATCGAGCCGTGCTGCACCGTGCCGTCGGCCGACGTGCCGACCTGCATCAGCCAGCGCGGCCCGGTGAACGCCTCGTCCAGCCCGTACCAGGGGAACGACGCTCGCAGATAACCGTCGACCGTACGCCGGGCCACGGGCACCCCCTCGGGCGTCCCGGTCGCCTCGGACGTCGATGTGGTGCCGGGTGCGGCACCCTGCGCCCCTACTCGACTCGTCGTCTCCATCTGCCCGGCCGCCTCCTCGATCCATGGAGTCCGGTACGGCGCGCCCCACGGGCGGTCTCGCAACCGGACAGATGGAGAGGATAGCCACCCGGCGGGAGGTCTTTCCGGAAGAGCGGCGCGGGAGGGGCTCAGGTGGCGTCGGCGTCGAACGGCGGGCGCTCGCCGTGGTCGGGCCTGTCGCCCTTCTTCAGCAGGTCCGTGCCCCCGTGCGTGCCGTTGACCGCCGCCGGGACCGACACGTCCGGCTCGCGGCTGTTGACGGCGTCGGCGACGTCGTTGATCTCCTTCTTGAGATCGAAGCTGCTGCGGATGTCCTTCAGTTCCTCGTTCTCCGTCAGCTGCTTGCGGATGAACGTCTTGGGGTTCAGGTCCTCGAACTCGAAGTCCTTGAACTCCGGGCCCAGTTCGCTGCGGATGTCCTGCTTCGCGTTCTCCGAGAAGTCGCGGATCTTGCGGATGAAGCCGGAGACGTCCTGGATGACCTTCGGCAGCTTGTCGGGACCGAAGATGAGCACGGCAAGGACCACGAGCGCCACCAGCTCGAGTGCGCCTATGTCATTGAACACCTTGCTGCTCCTTCACAGGTCCGGTCCGTGGTCCGTCGGTCCGTCCGGGCCGTCCGGGCCGTCCGGTGAGGGCCCGGGGCCCGTAACACGGTACCTGGCCCGGCTGCCGGGTTGGTACCTCCCGGCGGCCTCGTGGTGACCTCCCGGTGGATGTTCAGCCACCGGCGGAGGAACCGAGCGTCAGCGTCTTGGTCTGCTCCTTGCCGCCGCGCTCCAGGGTCAGCTCGAGCCGGTCGCCCGGGCGGTGCGCGCGGATCTTGACGATCAGCTCCTCACCGCTGTGCACCCGCTGGCCGTCCACCTTGGTGATGACGTCACCGGGCCGGATGCCCGCCTTGGCGGCCGGGCCGCCCGGTGTGACGGAGGCACCGCCGTCCTGGGCCTTCTCGCCGACCCTGGCGCCGTCACCGGTGTACTTCATGTCGAGGCTGACGCCGATGACGGGGTGGTTCGCCTTGCCGGTGTTGATGAGCTCCTCGGCGACGCGCTTGCCCTGGTTCACGGGGATGGCGAAGCCGAGCCCTATCGACCCGGCCTGGCCGCCCTCGGGTCCCGAGCCGCTGTCGGCGGCCCGGATGGCGCTGTTGATGCCGATGACCCGCGCCTTGGAGTCGAGCAGCGGACCTCCCGAGTTCCCGGGGTTGATCGGGGCGTCGGTCTGGAGGGCGTCGACATAGCTGATGTCGCTGCCGTCGCCCTTCTCGCCGCCCGCGGTGATGGGCCGCTCCTTGGCGCTGATGATGCCGGAGGTCACCGTGTTCTGGAGGTCGAAGGGGGCGCCGATGGCGACGACCGGGTCTCCGACGCGGACGTTGTCGGAGTTGCCCAGCGGCAGCGGCTTGAGGTTGGAGACGCCCTTGACCTGGACGACTGCGAGGTCGTACCCGCTGTCCTTGCCGACCAGCTCGGCCACGGCCGTCTCACCGCCACTGAAGGTGACGGTGATGTCACCGGAGGTGCCGGCCGGGTCGACGACATGGTGGTTGGTGAGGATGTGCCCCTGCTCGTCGAGGACGAACCCGGTGCCGGTGCCCTGCTCGCCGCCGCCGCTGACGTGGAGCGTGACGACCCCGGGCAGGGCGCTCGCCGCGATACCGGCGACGCTGTCGGGGGCCCGGCCGTCGTCCTCACGGCCGGCCTGCGGGAGCTCGACGGTGGTGATGCCGCCGTTCCGCTCGATGTACGCGCCGACACCGCCGCCGAGTACGCCGGTGAGCCCGGCGAACAGCAGCGCGGCGACCACGGCGAGACCGCGGCGCCGCCCCTTGCGCGGTGCGTGCGGTACGGGGCCGCCGGGGTGGAGGAGCGGCTGCTGCGGCCCGCCGCCGGGGGTGCTCCACGGGTCGTACTGCAACCACTGCGTCGGCTGCGGCTGCGGGTGGGCCTGGTGCGGCTGGGCGGCTGGCTGCGGCTGGGCGGCCGGCTGCGGCGGTTGCGGGTGGGCCTGCTGCGGCTGGGCGGCCGGCTGCGGGTGCTGGCGCTGGTGCTGGTGAGGCGTGCCCGGCTGCGGCGTGCTCGGGTGCGGCGTGCTGGGGTGCGGCGTGCTGGGGTGCGGCGTGCCGTACGCGGGTGGGACGGTGGTCCCGTGCGCGGGGGTCGCCAACGGCCGCTGTACGGGCGGTGCGGGCGCCCACGGGCCCGGTTCGCCGTAGGGCGGGGTGCTGTACTCGTCCGGCTGGTGCAGCGGCTGCGGGCGCGCCGCCACCGCCGTCTGCTCCGCTGTCGTCTGCTCCGCCGTCGTCTGCTCCGCCACCGTCTGCTCGACCGCCACTGCCGGAACGGGAGCCGGCTCGTCGGCCGGGGCGGGCGGGGGCGTCCGCGGGGCACCCTCGGGGCCGCCCGCTTCCGCTACCACGTGCTGCCGCGCCGGGCGGCTCCACCACTTCGGCTTCGACTCCGTGGGCTTCCCGTCGTCCATGTTCTCCCCGCTGCGTGCCCGTCCCGCGCCCCCTCGGGACGCCCCTGCGCAGGATTCAACCAGGTCCGGCGGCCCCCGCGCAGGGGGGCGCCGGTCAGCGGCCCGCGGGGAGCGGCAGGGAGCTGGGTGACGGGGCGGCCGCCGGGGTCGCCCCGATGGCGCCGGCGAGGTGCGGTGCCGGCCCCGTGGGACGTATCAGCGGTGCGGGTGCCGTGGTGTTCAGCGCGCTCACCGCGCCCAGCGGCGAAGCCGACAGAAAGGGATGGGCTCCCGGGCGCTGCACCGCGTGCAGCGGCACGGCGGCCAGGGGCGCGGCCGGACGGTCCGTCGCCTTGACCGGTCCGTACCCGCCTCCACGGCGGCGGCTGTTGTCGCCCGTGCCGGCGCCCGGTGTCTGGCCGGGCGACCGCAATGGCGTGACGTTGTTGCCCGTGCCGTCGCCCCGGGCGTCCACCGTGGCGACCGTCGGCAGGGCACCACCCAGGGCGATCGCCGCGAACGACACCGCGCTGGCGGCGGCGAAGGCGAACCTCCGGCCGCGCCACGGGGAGCGCTCCGCCTCCTGGCGGCCCACCTCGTGGATACGGAACCCCGCGTCCCCTCCCCCGGCGTAGCCGAAGGCGCCGGGTCTCACTCCGAAGGGTCCGTCGCCGCCGAAGGGTCCGCCCCGGTCGTCGTCACCGCCCGGAGCACCCCCGGGCAACCCCTGGAGGCGTGCGAGCAGCCCCTCGGAGGGCGGCGGCGGGGTGGCCTGGGCGAAGACGCTCTTCAGCCGGCGCTGCGCGTCGGCCTCGGCCTTGCACTTGGGACAGGTCGCCAGGTGGGCGAGGACCCGCTCACGGGCGTCATGACCGAGCTCACCGTCGACGAGCGCGGCGAGGCGGTCCCCCAGATGCTGTTCCGCGGGGGTCGGACTTGTGCCACTCACGCGGGTCCGCCCTCCCCGCCCACGGCCGCGAACGTGCGCTGCTCGGCGCGGGCCTCGGGCGATCGGTGCTTGAGGGCCTTGCGCAGGTGGGAGCGGCCGCGGTGGATACGGCTCCGGACGGTGCCGAGCTTGACTCCGAGGGTGGCGGCGATCTCCTCGTACGACAGCCCCTCGATGTCGCACAGGACCACCGCCGCGCGGAACTCGGGCGCGAGGGTGTCGAGGGCCTGCTGGACGTCGGCGTCGAAGTGCGTGTCGTGGAAGACCTGCTGGGGCGACGGCTCGCGGCTGGGCAGCCGCTCCGCCGCGTCGTCGCCGAGCGCGTCGAACCGGATGCGCTGCTTGCGGCGCACCATGTCCAGGAAGAGGTTGGTGGTGATGCGGTGCAGCCAGCCCTCGAAGGTGCCCGGCGTGTACGTGGACAGCGAGCGGAAGACGCGGACGAAGACCTCCTGGGTGAGGTCCTCGGCGTCGTGCTGATTCCCGGTCAGGCGGTACGCGAGGCGGTAGACCCGGCCACTGTGCGTGCTGACGATCTCCTCCCACGAGGGCGGAGTCCACGCCTGCGATTCCGCATCCGATGCGAAGGTCGCGGTGGTGGGTGCGAAGTCGGCGGGCATGGAACGGTCAGCGGTGTCGGTCACGGATTTCGGCTCACCCGCCGACCTGAGAAAGCGCCGCAGCACTCCTCCCCGATCCACAGGCGCAGCCGCACCTCCCCTATCGGCTCTGGTGGTGTCCAGTGGAGCCCCTACCATAGCCACCTCGCCCGTTAGCTCCGGATAAGAATCTTTACGTGAATTTGGGACCGTCTTCGGCTCTTGATCCATGTGCTCCCCCCACCCCTCCATAACGCGCGGTCCCATCTGCGGGTTCCCGGGCCCGAACGGCTACAGTCACCGTTGCGCCAACTACGGGGACAGGAGAGGGTCATTACCGCCAACCGGCAGACGAGCTGGGCGTTCGCCGACGCCTTTGTCGCCGAGGACGAAGCGCTGCGCTGGGCCCGTGACCGGGCCCGGGACGCGGGGCTGCCCTCGGTGTCGCCAGGCACCGGCGCCGCGCTGCGTCTGCTGGCGGCCACGGCGGACGCCAAGGCGGTGGCGGAGATCGGCACCGGGACGGGGGTGTCCGGGATCTACCTGCTGGAGGGCATGCGCCCCGACGGCGTCCTGACCACGGTGGACCCGGAGCCGGAGCGCCAGCAGTTCGCCAAGCAGGCGTTCCGGGCGGCCGGCTTCGCCGGGAACCGGGCCCGTTTCATCCCCGGCCGTGCCCTCGACGTACTCCCCCGGCTCGCTGACGGCGGCTACGACCTCGTCTTCTGCGACGGCGACCGCACGGAGTGCCTGGACTATCTCGCTGAATCGTTGCGCCTGCTGCGGCCGGGTGGCCTGGTCTGTTTCGAGGGCGTCTTCGCCGACGGCCGTACGGTCGATTCGGCGGCCCAGCCGGCCGAGGTGCTCAGGCTGCGGGAGCTGCTGCGTGCGGTACGGGAGAGCCAGGAGCTGCTGCCGTCCCTGCTGCCGGTGGGCGACGGGCTGCTGTGCGCGGTGCGGAGGGGCTGAGCGGCGCGCGCACCCGTATACGAAAACCCCGGCCCGGTCGCGTCACCGCCACCGTGCCGGGGCTCTCGAAAAAACAGGGAGCGTTCCGCGTCAGCCCACGACCTTCTTGAGTGCGTCGCCGAGCGCGTCGGCCTCGTCCGGAGTCAGCTCGACGACAAGCCGACCGCCGCCTTCGAGCGGAACGCGCATGACGATGCCCCGCCCCTCCTTGGTCACCTCGAGCGGGCCGTCGCCCGTCCGCGGCTTCATGGCCGCCATGCTCGTTCCCCTTCCTGAAACCAGCTCATCGTCGCCGACGGCCCTCTGGCATGGGCACGCATCACCGGCATCGAACACATTGCTTCCAGGTCATTATCCCGCATGGCAGGACCCGATGACCAACATCAGCAGGCATCGCTTGCGCAACGCGCTCTCGCAAAACCGTCCAATTCGGCGATACGCCTGCGATACTTCGCCGCCGCACACGGCGGCGGGGCCGGACATTCTTTGACGCAGGTCACATGTCGGGGCGCGATGATCTCCGCCATGCTGGGCGGGACATCATCGCTCCGTAGCCGCAAAGGGGACCCTGCCATGGCCGACACCGTGCTGTACGAGGTGGTCGACGGACTCGCCACGATCACCATCAACCGGCCCGACGCCATGAACGCGATGAACACCCAGGCGAAGATCGGCCTCCGGGACTCGCTCCTGGCGGCGTCGGAGGACAGCGCCGTACGGGCGGTGCTGCTGACCGCGACGGGCAAGGCGTTCTGCGTGGGGCAGGACCTCAAGGAGCACGTCGCGCTCATCGGCACCGAGCACACGATGAGCACCGTGCGGGAGCACTACAACCCGATCGTCCGCGCCATCGCCGGGATGCCGAAGCCGGTGGTCGCCGGGGTGAACGGGGTCGCGGCCGGGGCGGGCTTCGGCTTCGCGCTGGCGGCCGACTACCGGGTCGTGGCCGACACGGCGTCCTTCAACACCTCCTTCGCCGGGGTGGCGCTGACCGCCGACTCGGGCGTCTCGTGGACGCTGCCACGGGTGGTGGGCCCGGGCCGGGCGGCGGACCTGCTGTTCTTCCCGCGCTCGATCACGGCGCAGGAGGCGTACGAGCTGGGCATCGCGACCCGGCTGGTCCCGGCCGCCGACCTGGCGGCCGAGGCGGAGTCCGTGGCCCGCACCCTCGCGGAGGGCCCGACGCTGGCGTACGCGGCGCTCAAGGCGTCCCTGGCGTACGGGGCGGCCCACACCCTGGACGAGGCGCTGGACAAGGAGGACGAGCTCCAGACGAAGGCGGGCGCGTCGGAGGATCACGGCATCGCGGTCCAGGCCTTCCTGGCCAAGGAAAAGCCGAAGTACCTGGGCCGCTGAGCCCTCGGGGGCGGCGGTACGAGGGGTTCCCCGTCGGGGGCAGTCGTTCCGCGGGGCGGAACGGGTGGGCAACCGAGGACAGGGCGCCCTGTCCTCGCTTCCGTCCCGGGGCGGTGCGGTGGCCAGGGCCGGTGGGCCAGGTCGGGGCACCTCCGGGCTCGACTCCTCGCGGTCGGCGGGGCACCCGACTCGTCTCGTCGCCGTGGCTCGCCGCCGATCCCCTGCGGGGACCCTGCACGGCCCCTCCGCGCCGCCGCAGAGGGGCCGGACGACCCGCCCACAACAGGGGGCACCCCGCGCCCGCCGGGCCGGGGCGCCCCGGTCAGACCAGGGCGCCGCCCCGGGCCGCGCAGTCGGTGAGGTGGTCGTCGACCAGGCCGCACGCCTGCATCAGGGCGTACGCCGTCGTCGGGCCGATGAACCGGAGACCCGCCTTCTTGAGCGTCTTGGACAGGGCCGTCGACTCCGGGGTGACGGCCGGGACGTCGGCGAGGGTGCGGGGGGCCGGGCGGGAGGCGGGGTCGGGGGCGTAGGACCAGATCAGGGTGTCCAGCTCGCCGGGCGCCCAGCCGGCCAGCACGCGCGCGTTGGCGATGGACGCGTCGATCTTGGCGCGGTTGCGGATGATCCCGGTGTCGGCCAGGAGCCGTCCCCGGTCGGCGTCCGTGAACTCCGCGACCGCGGCGATCCTGAAGTTCGCGAACGCCCGGCGGAAGCCTTCGCGGCGGCGGAGGATGGTGATCCAGGACAGTCCCGACTGGAAGGCCTCCAGGCAGAGCCGTTCGAACAGGGCGTCGTCGCCGTGGACGGGACGGCCCCACTCCTCGTCGTGGTACAGGAGGTAGTCCTCGGTGGCCAGGCCCCACGGGCAGCGGGGCTTCCCGTCCGGGCCGGGCAGGGCCTCGCCGGTCACTGGTCCTTCTCCTCGTCGGGCGCGTCCCCGGGCGCGGGGGGCGGGCCCGGGGTCTCCGCGCGGGCTCCCGCCAGCGCGGTCTCCAGCTCGGCGATCCGCGCGTCCCGCTCGGCGAGCTCGGCGCCGAGCCTGTTCAGCACGTCGTCGACCTCCGCCATGCGGTAGCCGCGCGGCGCCAGCGGCAGCCGCAGCGCGTCGATGTCGTGGCGGCCGACGGCCCGGGTCAGCGGCAGCCGGTCCACCGTGTGCTCGGGTGCCGCTTCGGGAAGCACGTCGCTCTCCCCGCCGCCGATCACGGCGAGAGTGACCGCGGCAACGACCACGACCATCGCTACAGCCAAGAACCAGAACACGAGCGTGCCTCTCCACCGGGAGCGAAAACGTATCGCTGCCGATCGTGCCATGCGCCGCCGGCGGTTAAGGTCGCAGGCGACCGAACGCGAGGAGGACAAACGGGATGCTGCGCTTGGGACGGCGTGAATTCGACGCGCACGAGCCGGTGATCATGGCCATCGTGAACCGGACCCCGGACTCCTTCTACGACCAGGGCGCCACGTTCCGCGACGAGCCGGCGCTCGCCCGCGTCGAGCAGGCGGTGTCGGAGGGCGCCGCCATCATCGACATCGGTGGGGTGAAGGCCGGTCCCGGGGAGGAGGTGACGGCCGAGGAGGAGGCGCGTCGCACGGTCGGTTTCGTGGCCGAGGTGCGTCGGCGGTTCCCCGATGTGGTGATCAGCGTCGACACCTGGCGGCACGACGTCGGCGAGGCGGTCTGCGAGGCGGGCGCCGACCTGCTGAACGACGCGTGGGGCGGGGTGGACCCGAGGCTCGCGGAGGTCGCCGCTCGGCACGGCGCGGGGCTGGTGTGCACGCACGCGGGCGGCGCGGAGCCGCGCACCCGGCCGCACCGGACCACGTACGACGACGTGATGGCGGACATCCTGCGGGTGACGGTGGGGCTGGCGGAGCGCGCCGTGGAGCTGGGCGTACGCCGCGACGGGATCATGATCGACCCCGGCCACGACTTCGGGAAGAACACCCGGCACAGCCTGGAGGCGACGCGCCGGCTGGACGAGATGACGGCGACGGGCTGGCCGGTGCTGGTGTCGCTGTCCAACAAGGACTTCGTCGGCGAGACCCTCGACAAGCCGGTCAAGGAGCGGGTGCTGGGCACGCTCGCGACCACGGCGGTCTCGGCGTGGCTGGGTGCCCAGGTCTACCGCGTCCACGAGGTGGCGGAGACGAAGCAGGTGCTGGACATGGTGGCGTCCATCGCGGGGCGCCGCCCCCCGGCGGTCGCCCGCCGGGGCTTGGCGTAGCCCTGCCCGTCAGGGGCGGCCGGGTCCGGTCTCCTTGGTGACCAGGGCGACCGCCTCGTCGACGTCGTCCGTGACGTGGAAGAGCATGAGGTCGTGCTCCGAGGCCTTGCCCTGGGCGATGACCGTGCCGCGGAGCCAGTCGACCAGACCGCTCCAGTACTCGGTCCCGAACAGCACGATCGGGAAGCGGGTCACCTTCCGCGTCTGGACGAGGGTGAGGGCCTCGAAGAGCTCGTCGAGGGTGCCGAGCCCGCCCGGCAGGACGACGAAGCCCTGGGCGTACTTGACGAACATCGTCTTCCGTACGAAGAAGTAGCGGAAGTTGACCCCGATGTCGACGTGCGGGTTGAGGCCCTGCTCGAAGGGCAGCTCGATGCCGAGGCCCACCGAGATGCCCTTCGCCTCCCGGGCACCCTTGTTCGCGGCCTCCATGGCGCCCGGGCCGCCGCCCGTGATCACCGCGAAGCCCGCCTCGACCAGCGCCCGGCCGATCCGCACGCCCGCCTCGTACTCCGGCGTGCCCTCCGCGGTGCGGGCCGAGCCGAAGACGCTGATCGCGCTGGGAAGTTCGGCGAGGGCGCCGAAGCCCTCCACGAACTCCGACTGGATGCGCATCACGCGCCACGGGTCGGTGTGGACCCACTCGGAGTCGCCCGCGGTGTCCAGCAGCCGCTGATCGGTGGTGCCGGGCTGGACCTGCTCCCGGCGGCGCAGTACCGGCCCCAGCCGCTGCTCGGCCAGCGCTCGCAGTCCTTCGGCCTCGGCCTCGGGGTTGCCCATGATCCGCTCCCTCCGCTGAACATCGTTTCCCGCTCAGGGTAGGGCGACGGGCGTGACAAAAGGCGAAATTACGGAGGTCAGGCAGTGAGCCAGTCGTACAGTCGGCGTTCACAGTGCGTGATCTTGTCGACGGCGACGTGCTCGTCCCGCTTGTGCGCGAAGAGCGCGTCACCCGGGCCGTAGTTGACGGCGGGCACGCCCAGAGCGCTGAACCGGGACACGTCCGTCCAGCCGAACTTGGGCTGCGCGGTACCGCCGACCGCCGCCATGAAGGCCGCGGCGGCCGGGTGCGACAGGCCCGGCAGGGCGCCGCCCGTGTGGTCGTCCACCACGAACTCGTCCACGCCGCAGTCCGCGAACACCTCACGCACGTGGGCCTCGGCCTCCTCCATGGAGCGGTCGGGCGCGTAGCGGTAGTTGACGATCACGGTGCACTCGTCGGGGATGACGTTGGTGGCGACGCCGCCCTCGATCCCGACGGCGTTGAGGCCCTCGTGGTACTCGAGCCCGTCGATCACCGGGCGGCGCGGTTCGTAGGCGGCCAGCCTGGCGAGGATGGGGGCGGCGGCGTGGATGGCGTTGGACCCCATCCAGCTCCGCGCGGAGTGGGCGCGCTCGCCCTTGGTACGCAGATGGACCCGCAGCGTCCCTTGGCAGCCGCCCTCCACCTGGCCGTCGGACGGCTCCAGCAGGACGGCGAAGTCGCCTTCCAGCCACTCGGGGTGTGCGGCGGCCACATGCCCCAGACCGTTCAGGTGGGCGGCGACCTCTTCGTTGTCGTAGAAGACGAAGGTCAGGTCGCGGTTGGGCTCGGGGACCGTCGCGGCGATGCGCAGCTGGACGGCGACGCCGGACTTCATGTCCGAGGTGCCGCAGCCCCACAGGACGCCGTTCTCGTCGAGCCGCGAGGGGACGTTGTCGGCGATCGGCACGGTGTCGATGTGTCCGGCCAGGACGACCCGCTCGGCCCGGCCCAGGTTCGTCCGGGCGACGACGTTGTTGCCGTACCGGTCGACCGTCAGGTGCGGCAGTGTGCGCAGCGCCTGCTCGATCGCGTCGGCAAGGGGCTTCTCGGTGCCGCTGACCGAGGGGAAGTCGACGAGCGCGGCGGTCAGCGCCGGGCCGTCCTGGGTGAGGTCCAGCAGGGTGGCGGGCATGGTCTCGGACATGGTGCCGAGCCTATCCCGGCCTCCAGTACGGTGGGCTGCGTGTCCGAGTCCACCCGCCCTCGCCGACCTCGCCGCCTGAGGATCGCCGTCGCGCTCGCCGTGCTGCTGGCGGTGATCGCGTACGTGGTCGTGCAGTACGTGACAGGCGGCAAGGACGCGCCGCACTGCGTCGTGGGCAGCGGGAGCAACACCTACCGCTTCACGCCCGAGCAGGCCTCCAACGCCGCGACGATCTCCGCCGTCGGGACGTCGCGCGGGATGCCCGAGCGCGCGGTCACCATCGCCCTGGCGACCGCCCTGCAGGAGTCCGCCCTGCGCAACATCCGGTACGGCGACCGCGACTCCCTCGGCCTGTTCCAGCAGCGCCCCTCGCAGGGGTGGGGCACCGAGAGGCAGATCCTCGACCCGGTCTTCTCGGCCGGGAAGTTCTACGACCACCTCGCCAAGGTCCCGGGCTACTCCCGGCTCCCGCTGACCGTCGCCGCGCAGCGCGTGCAGCGCAGCGGGTTCCCGCAGGCGTACGCGAAGCACGAGCCGGACGCCTCGCTGCTCGCCGCCGCCCTCACCGGCCGCGCGCCCGCGTCACTGACATGCACGTCCGGCAGGGGGCCCGTGCGGGCCGGCGATCCGGCGAAGGTACGGGCGGAGGTGAAGCGGGCGTTCGGTGAGCTGCCCCCGGGCGGGGCGGCGCCCGACATCTCCGTACCGGTGCGGAGCATGACCGCCGGTTCGGCCGGCCCCCGGGGCGCGACGCCCGGCGGCGGTTCGCGGGGCGGCTGGGAGCTGGCGCAGTGGGCGGTGGCCCAGGCGGACGCCCTCGGGCTCGCGGAGGTCTCGTACGCGGGCCGTGTCTGGAGCGTGGAGCAGTCGGAGGACGGCTGGCGCCCCGCCCCGGAGGACGCCGCACGCACGGACGAGGTCCGCATCCGCGTCGCGAAGTAGCCGGGCCCGGCCGGGGCGCCCGGCGCGAGCGCCGCGGTGATCGTGGGTGGGGCGGGACCCCTCCGGGCCGGCGGCCTCGGGTCGCGTGCGAGGGAGCCGTTTCGGGGCCGCCATCCTCTGCGGGGGCGACCCTGCGCGGTCCCACCCCGGCCGTCCGTCCGGCTGCGGGCGGTCGAAGACCGGCCGGGCAAACGTACGGGAATTCACTCGGGTGAGGCACTCGTCATCGCGTCGGCGGCCGATTCTCCCCCAGTGCGCGGACGCGCCCCAATTCCCTTACGAGCATTGGGGAGTGACGGTTCTTCCCTCCCAGATGTGTCTGCTCGTTTGCCCGGGTTTAGGCGGAGCCGATAATGCGACGCATTACCAACTCTTTACCTCGGGCCACCGCAACCTTCCCCGGCCTCCGAGCGGTTGTCACAGCGTCCGATCGTCGGACAGGCACCACAGTCAAACGACCTCTCCCGTCGAAGGAGCATCATGTCCCTCCCCCTGACCCGTCGGATCGCCCGTGCCGCGCTGCTGATCGCAGCGGGCGCAGCTCCCGTGGTCGGTGCGGCCGGCTCCGCAAGCGCCGTGGACCTCCCCAACGCCCCCCAGCTCGGCGGCGTGAGCAGCCTCGACACCGCCTCGGCGACCGACACCGTCAGCGGCGCCTCCACGAGCACGACCGGCATGGTCGGCGAGGCCGGCGGCAAGACGGTCGAGCAGGCCGTTCCCGCCGCGGGCGAGACCGCCACCCCCGTCGCCCAGAAGGCCGCCGGTGACGCCGCCGGCGGCGCCGGCGAGATCGTCGGCGGGGCCGCGGGCGCCGCGCCCACCGACGCGCTCGGCGGCGGCGTGCCGGCGGAGCTGCCGGTGCAGACCCTGCCGGCGCTCGGCAAGTAACCGCCCGCTCGTACGCGAAGGGCCCGGGGAGTCACACACTCTCCCCGGGCCCTTCGCACGTCTCAGCCCAGCCGCTTGACCGCAGCCTCGACCCGCTCGTCGGTGGCGGTGAACGCCACCCGCACGAACCGCTCACCGGCCACGCCGTAGAAGTCGCCGGGCGCGACCAGGATCCCGAGGGACGCCAGGTACGCCACGGTGTCCCAGCAGGCCTCGTCGCGGGTCGCCCACAGGTAGAGGCTCGCCTCGCTGTGCTCGATCCGGAACCCGTGCGTCTCCAGGGCCGTACGCAGCGCCGTGCGCCGCGCCGCGTACCGGGCCCGCTGCTCGGCCACGTGCGCGTCGTCGCCGAGCGCGGCGACCGTGGCCGCCTGCACCGGGGCGGGCGTCATCATCCCGCCGTGCTTGCGGATCTGCAGCAGCTCGCCGAGCACGGCCGCGTCACCCGCGACGAACGCGGCACGGTAGCCGGCCAGGTTGGACCGCTTGGACAGCGAGTGGACGGCGACGATCCCCTCGTACGATCCGCCGCACACGTCGGGGTGCAGTACGGAGACGGGGTCGGTCTCCCAGCCGAGCTCCAGGTAGCACTCGTCACTGAAGACGAGGACGCCGTGCTCACGCGCCCAGGCGACGATCCGGATCAGCTCGTCCTTGGAGATGACCTTGCCGGTCGGGTTGGAGGGCGAGTTCAGCCACAGCAGCTTCAGCCCGGCCGGGTCCAGCTCCGTCGGGTCGTCGTAGACGACCGGCGTCGCACCGCACAGCCGCGCGCCGACCTCGTACGTCGGGTAGGCCAGCCGCGGGTAGGCCACCGTGTCCCCGGCGCCGAGGCCGAGCTGGGTCGGCAGCCAGGCCACCAGCTCCTTGGAGCCGACGACCGGCAGGACGTTGCTGTGGGCGAAGCCGCGTGCGCCGAGGCGCCGCTCGCACCAGCCGGTGAGCGCGTCACGCAGCTCGGGGGTCCCCCACACCGTCGGATAGCCCGGCGAGTCCGCCGCGGCCACCAGCGCCCGCCGGATCACCTCGGGGACGGGGTCCACCGGCGTGCCGACGGACAGGTCCACGATGCCGTCCGGGTGGGACATGGCCGTCTTCTTGTACGGCTCGAGCCTGTCCCACGGGAAGACGGGGAGGCGTGAGGAGACGGGGGAGGACACGGTGCTCGCTTTCTTCTGCTTCAGGGGTGATACGCGTCGGTCCCGTACAGCGGCGGGGCCGTACGGGACCGAGGATGCGCGATCAGCCGTTCTGCGGCGGCAGGGCGGCGATGAAGGGGTGGTCGCGCTCGATCAGGCCCAGCTTCGAGGCGCCACCGGGCGAACCGAGATCGTCGAAGAACTCGACGTTCGCCTTGTAGTAGTCCTTCCACTCCTCGGGAGTGTCGTCCTCGTAGAAGATCGCCTCGACCGGGCAGACCGGCTCACAAGCACCGCAGTCGACGCATTCGTCCGGGTGGATGTACAAGGACCGCTGGCCCTCGTAGATGCAGTCGACGGGGCACTCCTCGATGCACGCCTTGTCCTTGACGTCGACACAAGGCTGCGCGATGACGTAGGTCACGCTGGTCGTTCCTCCTCGGTAGGGCTGTTTGCGCGGGAGCGCGGCGTCGTCGATGCCCGCACCTAGTATCTCCGTTCTTGGGACGGAACCGAACAGGAGGGGCGGACACAGCTGTGGAATTCACTGCGGGCGGACGGCTGGAGGTCCGGATCAGCCCCTCTGACGTGGGTAAACGAGTCTCCGTCCGCCGGTCGAGCGACACCGGAGCACGGCCGGAGAAGTTCACCGACACGGTTGGTGTTCTCACATCATGGACCGGGGGTGTGCTGCTGATCACACGACGGACCGGCGAGACCGTCCGCATTCCGGAATCGTCCCTGGTCGCGGGGAAGGTCGTGCCCGCCGCGCCCGCCCGCCGCAGGGGCCCTGCGGCCGGATTCGAGGAGCTCGCGAGGGCGACCGCGAGGGCCTGGCAGCCGGTGGAGAGCGAACCGCTCGGCGAGTGGACCCTGCGGGCCGCCGGCGGGTTCACCCGCCGGGCCAATTCGGTGCTGCCGCTCGGTGATCCCGGCGTGCCGCTGGACGACGCCCTGGCACGCGCGCGTGCCTGGTACGAGGAGCGGGGCCTGCCCCCGTACGTCCAGACCGCGACCGGCGCCGAGGGCACCCAGGAGCGGCTGTGCGCGGCGCTGGAGGAGCGCGGCTGGCGCCGGGAGGTCACGGCGGAGGTCCGGATCGGAGCCCTGGCGCCGATCGGCGACCGGGAACCGGGTGACGTACGGCTGTCCCGGTCCGTGGACGAGGCGTGGCTGCGCCGCTACAACCGCTCGGGCGTCCCCGGCCCCCACGTCCTGCACGTCCTGAAGAGCGGCCCGTCGGTGTGGTTCGCCACCGTGCCGGGCGAGGGTGACGTGCCCGCCGCCATCGGGCGGTGCGTGGTCGACGGGCGGTGGGCCGGCTTCATGGCGGTCGAGGTGGACCCGGCGTACCGCAGGCGGGGCCTCGCCACGGCCGTCATGGCGGCGCTGGCCCGCCGGGCGCTGGAGGAGGGCGCGTCCGCGGCCTGGCTCCAGGTGGAGTCGGACAATGGTGGTGCCCTCGCCCTGTACGAAGGGATGGGCTTCACCGTCCACCACCTGTACCACCACTTCCGATCTCCCGAAGCGGGTACGTGACGCGTATGCACACCACCGAGTGGCGCCGCCGGTTCGCCGAGGAGGCCCGCGAGGAACGGCCGGACCTCGCGACGCTGTGCCTGCTGGTGGGCGCGGAGGCGGATCCGGCGCTGGGGCAGGCCGGGATGGACGCCGCCGAGATCGAGCTGGACCGGCTGGCCGGGCTCCTGCCGTACGGGGTGCGGGGACCGCGCTCCTGGGTGACCGCGCTCGCCGACCTCCTCGGCGAGCGGTGCGGCTTCCACGGCACGCCCGGCGACTACCAGCACCTGGAGGCCTCGCTGCTGCCCGAGGTCCTGCGGCGCCGCCGGGGCCTGCCGATCCTGCTGTCGGTGGTGTGGATCGAGGTCGCACGGCGGGCGGGCGCCCCGGTGTACGGGGTGGCGCTCCCGGGACACTTCGTGGTCGGTTTCGGCGACCCCGAGGAGCAGGTCCTGGCGGACCCCTTCGCCGGTGGCCGCGCCCTGTCCGGGGCGGACGCGGAGCTGCTGGTGGCGGGGGCGACCGGCGAGCGCCTGCACCCGTCGATGCTGACCCCCTCGGACCCGTTGCAGATCATGCAGCGGATCCTCAACAACATCCGCGCCTGGGCGTCCGTACGCCCGGAACGCTCCGACGTGGCCCTGTGGGCGGTCGAGCTGTCCCTGCTGCTGCCCGCGCACCCCGCCCGGCTGCGCTACGAAAGGGCCCAGCTGCTGGTCCAGCGCGGCGACTTCCTGACGGGCGCGGCGGAGATGGACGCGTACGCCGAAGTGGTGGCCCCCGTCGAACCGGCCGTGGCGGAGACGGTCCGCCACCGCGCCCGGGCGGCACGCGCGATGCTCAACTGACCGCCACGCCGAGGCCGCCCCCACCCACCCGCAGACGACCGACGGCCGGGGCGGGACCGCGCATGGTCACCCACCCACCAAACGCCGACCCCCAAGGCAGGACCGCACCCACCCACCAACAGACGAACGACGGCCGACGGCCGACACCCAAGGCAGGACCGCACCCGCCCGCCCACCCACCCGCAGACGGCCGACGGCCGGGGCGGGGCCGTGCAGGGTCGCCCCCGCAGAGGTCGGCGGCGAAGGCCGGGTTCCCGTCCGAGGGACCCGGGGCCGCCGGCCTCGAGGAGGCGAGCCCGGAGGGGCCACGCCCCCCACCCATGGGTGGGACCCGCCCCCCCGCGCCGGGGCGCCCGAGCGCCGGTCCGCGTCAGTCGCGGTCGACGTGTTCGCGCACGATCTTGCCGGTCTTCGCGTCGATGTCGTACGTCGTCTTGTTCCAGTCGTTCGTCGTCACGACGTCCACGGACCAGACCACGTCGTCCAGTTGGACGGCGGTGACCGTGCCCTTCTTCCGGTCGGTGGCCGTCTTGACGGCCTGCTGCGGGGTGACCGTGGCAGCGCCGAGCCGGTCGGCGAGTTCGCGTTTGTCGTCCGGGTCCTGCCCGGGGTCGACCCGCGACTCGGTCACCTTGCCGGAGACGGCGTCGACGTGGACGGTGTGGGCGGTGCCGTCGGGGGCGACGACGGTGGAGTCCCACTCGGGGGTACGCGGGCCCGGGCTCGGGCTGCCGATGCCGGAACGCGCCCACTTGAGCTCGATCTCGGCGAGCCTGCCCTCACGTACACCGGCCACCGCCGTCCCGGCCGCCTTGTCCCACGGCACCTTGGTGGCCTGGATGAGGGCCTTGCGCTCCGCCTGGTCCCGGGTGGGGCGGCGCGGTGACGAGGTGCCGGTGGGGCTGCCGTACGGGGACGGCGCGGCGGCAACGGCGCGTGATTTCCCGGGCGTCCCCGCAGCCGGTGAGGAGCGGGGCCGACGCGGCGGCGGCGCACACGGCAGCGGCGACGGAGAGGCCACGGAGGCGGAGCTGAGCGGTCATGTCCGCACCGGTAACCCCTCGGGCGTCCACGCATGCCCGGTCCGCGCAGACTCACCCGAAAGGCCCCCCGCCCGGGCGGGGCGGGGGGCCTGGGGCACGGGGAGGCCGGTCGGGTCAGCCCTGGGGGTCGAGCTCGATCGTCTCGGTGCGCTCGGCGGGGGTCTTGCCGAGCAGGGCCGTCTGCATGGCGTGGGCCACGTCGTCGGCGGAGACCTCGTGCTGCTTGCCGTCCCCCTTGGTGATCATGACCCCTTCGAAGACACCGTCGAGGAGCTCGGTGATCGCCTGCTTGTTGTAGACCTCGACCAGGCGGCCGTTGATCGGCTTCATGGACAGGATCTTCGGCAGGGACCGGGACGGGCCGAACTGGATCTCCTTGCCGCCGGCCTTGATGGTCACGAGACCGGACATCGCGGGCTCGGCGAACTCCTTCATCGCCCGGTCCAGTTCGGCCTGGGTAATGGTGGGTTCCTTGGTGACGACGGGCAGTTCGACCGGGTCCGTCCGGCCGGTCTCGACCTGGGCGCGGTACGCGTCCCGTACCGAGATCATCGAGCGCTGGACGTCCAGTGCCTTGCCGGCCTTGCCGGGTACGGCGACGGCCTTGTTCGGCTCGAACCTGATCGTGCCCTCGGCGACCGAGCCGGACGTACCCGCGAGGTCGGTGAGGGCGACGCTCAGCTTCTCCTCGTCGACCGGGATGACCGGCTGGGCGACGCGCTCGCCGCCGAAGAGGGAGCCGATCACGGAGACCGGGTTGTAGTCGGCGCCCGCGGCGGCACGGACGGTCTCCTGGGCGTCCAGGGACAGCCCGGCCTTCTCCGGGGCCAGTTCCTCCTTCTTGCCGCCCACACTGAGCTGCAGCGGGGCGGAGGCGCGCTCACCGAAGGCGGTTTCGAGCTTCTGGACCGCCTGCTCCTTGGTACCGCCGCCGATGTCGACGCCGAGGACCGTGGTGCCCTTGGGTACGTCGGAGTGGTTGAGGAGCAGACCGGCGCCGTAGGCGACACCGAGCAGGACGACCGCCGCCACGCCGAGGAGGACCAGCTTGGAGCGGCCCTTCTTCTGCGCGCGGGCAGGCGCGGGCGCGGGGGCGGCCGACGGCACGGGGGTAGGGGCGGGCGGCGCGGGAATGGCCACCGGCTCCGGGCTGTCGAACGGCGCGGGGCCCCGGTCGGCGGCGACCTGTGCCGGGCCGGAGACCGGGAACGGCGACGGGGAGCGGTGCTCCGGCGGTACCACGGGGATGCCGCTGGTGAGTGTGTCGCCGGAGACATGGCCGCCGGCCGGCGGGCCCGGCTCGTACGGGGGCTCGTACTCCGGCTCGAACCCGGACTCGGGCGCGGGCTTCTGCGGCGTCAGGACGGCGGTGTCGTCGGACATCCACGGCACGGCGCCCATGCTGCCGGTCACCGGGCCGGTCGTCGGGCCACTGGGATGCGCCGGGCCGTTCCCGTGCGCCGGGCGGCCGGGGGCGGCCGTGCCCGCCGCCAGGTCCGCCAGGGAGCTGTGCGGGCGCGCGTCGGGGCGCAGGCCGTCACCACGCGGGCCATCGCCACGCGGACCGTCACCACGCGGGCCATCGCCACGCGGACCGTCCGCGCGCTGTGCGGGCGCGGGAGCCCCGGGCGCGGGAGCCCCGGAAGCGGAGGGCCCGGCGCCGGGAGGCCCAGCCGGCGGCTGCGCCGGCTCGGGCGCCGACGAAGGCGCGGGCACGGGCGCGGGAGCCGGGGGCTTGCGGGGGGCGAACCAGTCGCTGGCAGGCTTCTCGTCCGCCGGAGGTTCCTCCACCGGCTTCGGCGTCTCGGCCGCCGGCGGCCGCTCGGCGGCGGCACGGGGGGCCGGAGCGGCAGCGGCTCTGTCCGTCTCGCTCACCGGCTTGCGTACGACGACCGGCGGGATGGGCCGCGACCCGGGGATGTTGATCCGGATGCGGGTGGTCAGCGTGGTCTCGGTCCTGGGCTCGTCCGGCTCCGCGGCGGCGGCTCCGGCGCCCTCCTCCGGTGCGTCCTGCGTCGGGTGCAGCGACGGATACTGGCGCGATCCGTACGGCGGTGTACCCGAGGGGTACGCGGCTCCGCCGCGCCCCTGGGGGCCGGAGGACGAACTGTCAGTTTCACGACTCAAAGCAGGTTCTCCCGGTTGGCTCCGCCGCCCGCTCTTACACGTGCGGGCGCTCGGCGGCGCGCACCACCATACTGGCCGCCGCCGTCGGGTATCCCACGACCAGGGGAACCCGGTCGGTCATTCCGGCCCAAGTCAGGGCACGTCACGTACGAAGTGACCCTGTTCGGTCGTCCCGATGCGGGAGCCGCGAGATCGTGGCACACATCACAGCGGTGACCATGCCTCCGAGGACGTACAGCAGCTCGGCGACACCGCCCCAGAAGAGCTGGTCGCCCTCGGGTCGGCCGAGGCTCGTCAGCACGACGGCGAGCAGCCAGCCGACGCCCGGCGCCACCACGCCCAACTGGGTGCCCGTGGCCCGCAGACCGCCGTAGAAGAGTCCCGCGCACGCGGCGAGCGCCAGCAGCAACCCGGCGGGGAACCAGGCCGATTGCACCAGCGCCCCGGCGAGACCGACCAGGGCCCCGAGGACGGCCAGGCCCGCGTACGAAGCGATCCGCGCGGCCCTCATGACGCCACCCCGGCGAACAGGTCGTCCTCCCGCCGGCCTGCCGGGACACCCGGCCTGCCGCGTACCAACTGGTAGTACTCGGTGGCGAAGATGGGCTGCCCCAGGTTGTTGGAGAGGGCGAAGAAAGTCCCCTGAACGGCGATTTGCGTGGCGTGGGCGCGCATGGCCGCGGCCTTCCGTGCCGCGTGGTCCGCCCCGCCGATCTCGGCGGTGATCAGCTCGTCGTCGACGACACCCGGGACGTCGTCGACGGCGGCGATCTCCGGGAAGGCGCCGGACGACCGCAAGTGGGCGAACGCCTCTTCGGCGACCGTGCGCGGCACCCGGTTCCAGTAGACCTTGACGATCTCGTGGACGTCCCCGAGGTCGCGCCGGAAGGCCGGCTCGGCGGCCAGTTCGGCGGCGCGCATGGCGACGCGGTGGGCCTGGATGTGGTCGGGGTGGCCGTAGCCGCCGTCCGGGTCGTACGTCACAAGAACCTGCGGGCGGACGGAACGGATGATCTCGACGAGGTACGGGGCGGCGTCGTCCACGTCCGTGTTCCAGAAGGCGCCGTCGCGGTGGTTCTGCTCGGCGCCCATCATCCCGGAGTCGCGGAACCGGCCGGGGCCGCCCAGGAAGCGGTGGTCGGTGACGCCCAGCTCCTTCATCGCGGCGGCCAGTTCACCGACGCGATGGGGACCGAGCCGGTCCTCCCGGTCGGGTGCCAGATGGGCGAGGTGGGGCGGGATGACCTCGCCCTCCTCGCCGCGTGTGCAGGTCACCAGGGTGACCTGGGCACCCTCGGCCGCGTACTTGGCCATGGTGGTGCCGTTGTTGATCGACTCGTCGTCGGGGTGCGCGTGCACCAGGAGCAGACGACGGGCGGGGAGTTCCGTCATACGGACACTCTAAGAGGACACGCCCCGGAACCCGGCGTCTAGAACTTGATGCCGCCGATCATGCCCGCCACATTGGTCGTCAGCTCACTGATGGTCGGGGCGATGGAGGAACTCGCCAGGTAGAAGCCGAGGAGCATGCAGACGACCGCGTGGCCGGCCTTCAGGCCGGACTTCCGGATCAGCAGGAAGACGACGATCGCCAGCAGCACCACCGCCGAAATCGAGAGTGCCACGGCGGTTCACCTCCATACGTGTTCGTTCCGGACCGGGCAGGCGCACGTGCCGGAGGGTACATACCCACCCGGCGCTACGGATCATAACTATCCGTTCCCACGCATCGATCGGTGCACGGCAGCACATGGGGGCGCACGACCGCTAGTTTCGGTCGTATGACCTCCAGGCAACAGCTCTCATTCCCTCGCCAGTACGCACGGACTCAGCGCTACACCCTTGGTGTCCCCCGGGCGTTCACCGTCTCGCCCGACGGCTCCCGGGTCGTCTTCCTCCGCTCCCCCTCCGGCACCGACAGAGCGAACCTGCTGTGGGTCCTCGACCTGGACGACGGCATGCGCGAGCGTGTGGCCGCCGAGCCGGAGGCGCTGCTGGGCGGCGCCGAGGAGGAGTTGTCGCCCGAGGAGCGGGCACGCCGCGAGCGCAGCCGGGAGGGCGCGGGCGGCATCGTGGGGTACGCGGTCGACGGGGCGGTCGAGTTGGCGTCGTTCGCGCTGTCGGGGCGGCTGTTCGTGGCGGAGCTGAGGGCCGGGACGGCGCGTGAGCTGCGCGTACCGGGTCCGGTGATCGACCCGCGGCCGTCGCCGGACGGGCGGTACGTCGCGTACGTGGCCGGGGGCGCCCTGCGGGTGACGGGTGCCGGGGGCGAGGGTGACGACCGGGCGCTGGCCGAGCCGGAGAACGAGCACGTCACCTACGGGCTGGCGGAGTTCATCGCGGCTGAGGAGATGGGCCGTTCACGTGGTTTCTGGTGGGCGCCGGAATCGGACCGGCTGCTGGTCGCCCGGGCCGACGACAGTCCCGTACAGCGCTGGTGGATCTCGGATCCGGCGCATCCGGACCGGGAGCCGGTGAAGGTGGCCTATCCGGCGGCGGGGACCGCGGACGCGGAGGTGTCGCTCTGTCTGCTCGGCCTGGACGGGACCCGTACGGAGGTCGAGTGGGACCGGGCGCGCTACCCCTATCTGGCGCGGGTGCACTGGTCGTCCGGTGGGGCGCCGCTGTTGCTGGTGCAGACGCGTGACCAGCGCACTCAGCTGTACCTGGCGGTGGACACGGCGACGGGGGCGACCCGGACGGTGCATGTCGACGAGGACCCGGATTGGCTGGAACTGCTCGGTGGGGTGCCGGCGTGGGCGCCGGACGGGCGGCTGGTGCGGATCGCCGACGAGGGCGGGGCGCGGGTGCTGGCGGTCGGCGACCGGACTCTGACGGGCGCGCAGCTCCACCTCCGCGGGGTCCTGGACGTGGGTGAGAACGACGTGCTGGTGTCGGCGTCGGCGGGCGAGGAGGCCGCCGAGGCGGAAATTGGCGAGATTCATGTGTACCGGGTCAACGAACTGGGCGTGGAACGCGTCTCCGAAGGCCCCGGAGTCCACTTCGCGGTCCGGTCGGGGGCGGTGACCGTCCTGGCGTCGGCGCGGCCCGGTGAGCCGGGGACGACGGTGCGGGTACTGCGGGACGGCAAGCCGGTGGCGGAGGTGGCGTCGTACGCGGAGAAGCCGGTGCTCTCGCCGCGCCTGACGCTCACCGAGTCGGGGCCGCACCGCATCCCGTGCGCGGTGCTGCTGCCCCGGGACCACCGGGAGGGTGACGGTCCGCTGCCGGTGCTGCTGGACCCGTACGGCGGGCCGCACGGGCAGCGGGTGGTGGCGGCGCACAATCCGCACCTGACCTCGCAGTGGTTCGCCGAGCAGGGTTTCGCGGTGGTCGTGGCGGACGGGCGGGGCGCGCCGGGCCGTTCGCCGGGCTGGGAGAAGGCGATCAAGGACCGGCTGACGCTGACGCTGGACGACCAGATCGAGGCGCTGCACGGGCTGGCGGACCGGTTCCCGCTGGATCTGGGACGGGTGGCGATGCGGGGCTGGTCGTTCGGCGGCTACCTGGCGGCGATGGCCGTGCTGCGGCGGCCGGATGTGTTCCACGCGGCGGTGGCGGGCGCGCCGATGTCGGACCTGCGGCTGTACGACACGCACTACATGGAGCGGTACCTGGGTCTTCCCCAGGAGGCTCCGGAGGTGTACGCGGAGAACTCGCTGATCACGGACGACGGTCTGTCGGCGCCGGAGAACCCGACCCGCCCGCTGATGATCATCCATGGACTGGCGGACGACAATGTGGTGGCGGCACACACGCTGAAGCTGTCGTCGGCGCTGCTGGCGGCCGGTCGGCCCCATGAGGTGCTGCCGCTGACGGGCGTGACGCACATGACGCCCCAGGAGCAGGTGGCCGAGAACCTGCTGCTGCTCCAGGTGGACTTCCTGAAGCGGTCACTGGGTCTGGCCTAGGAGTACGGCGACCGGCCGGGGCGACATGGCGCGCCCCGGCCGGTCCACGGCACCCGCACGGCCGTACGCTGTTCAGAGTGGCGCGTCCGTATATCGGTACGGGGTCCGGCAAGTTGCCTACGTGTTAACGGATTTGAGTGGCGATCAGCCCATTTGTCCTCGTGGATCGCCGGGGACGACCTGTTTCTCCTCCGCGAAGTGGCACGCCGAATCGTGCCGCGCCGGTGTGCGGGTGTCCCGGAAGACCGCGGGGACGGCGAGCAGCGGGATCTCCAGGGCGCACTGCTCGCGCGCCTTCCAGCAGCGGGTGCGGAAGCGGCAGCCGGAGGGGATGTCGGTCGGCGAGGGCACGTCGCCGGTCAGCAGGAGCCTCTCGCGCTGTTCGCGCGCCTCGGGGTCGGGGACGGGGACGGCGGACAGCAGCGCCTGGGTGTAGGGGTGCGTGGGGTGGTCGTAGATCTCGGTGTCCGTACCCGTCTCGACGATCCGCCCGAGGTACATCACGCCGACCCGGTCGGAGATGTGCCGGACGATCGACAGGTCGTGGGCGATGAAGACGTAACTCAGGCCGAACTCGTCCTGGAGCTTCTCCATCAGGTTGATGACCTGCGCCTGGACGGAGACGTCGAGGGCGGAGACCGGCTCGTCGGCCACGATGACCTCCGGCCGGAGGGCGAGCCCGCGGGCGATGCCGATGCGCTGGCGCTGCCCGCCGGAGAACTGGTGCGGGTAGCGGTTGATGTACTCGGGGTTGAGCCCGACGACGTCCAGCAGTTCCTGCACCTTGCGGCGCCGGTCGCCCTTGGGAGCCACCTCGGGGTGGATCTCGTACGGCTCGCCGATGATGTCACCGACCGTCATCCGCGGGTTGAGCGAGGTGTACGGGTCCTGGAACACCATCTGGATGTTGCGGCGGACCGCCCTCAGGGCGCGGCCCGACAGCTTGGTGATGTCCTCGCCCTTGTAGAGGATCTGCCCGGACGTGGGCCGCTCCAGGCTGACGAGCATCTTGGCGACCGTGGACTTGCCGCAGCCGGACTCGCCGACGATGCCGAGGGTCTCGCCGGGGGCGAGGGCGAGGGAGACCCCGTCGACCGCTTTGACGGCGCCGACCTGCTTCTTGAACAGGATGCCGCGGGTGAGCGGGTAGTGCTTGACGAGCTCGCGGACCTCAAGAAGGGGAGGCATTGGCCGTCTCCTCCCAAAAGTGGCAGGCGCTGCGCCGGTCCTCGGAGACCCGGTGCAGCGGCGGTACGTCGGCGCGGCACACGTCCCGGGCGCGGGGGCAGCGCGGGTGGAAGGGGCATCCGGGCGGGATGGCGGTCAGGTTCGGTGGGAGGCCCTTGATGGCGTACAGTTCCTGGCCCTTGTGGTCGAGGCGTGGGATGGAGTCGAGCAGCCCCTGGGTGTAGGGGTGGGCGGGCGCCTTGTAGATGTCGTGGACGGGCGCGGTCTCGACGATCCGTCCGGCGTACATCACGGCGATCCGGTCGGCGACGTCGGCGACGACGCCCAGGTCGTGGGTGATCAGGATGAGGCCCATGTCGAGTTCCCGCTGGAGCTCGGCGAGGAGTTCCATGACCTGGGCCTGGACGGTGACGTCGAGGGCGGTGGTCGGTTCGTCGGCGATGATGAGGGCCGGTTCCAGGGCCATCGCCATGGCGATCATGATGCGCTGGCGCATGCCGCCGGAGAACTGGTGCGGGTACTGGCCGACGCGTTCCCGGGCGGCGGGGATGCGGACCCGGTCCATCAGCTCGACGGCCTTGGCGCGGGCGTCCTTCCTGGACATGCCTCGGTGGACGACGAACATCTCGCCGAGCTGGTCGCCGACGGTGAGCACGGGGTTCAGCGACGACAGCGCGTCCTGGAAGATCATCGCCATTTCGGCGCCCCGCACCGTGCGCCGGGCGTCCTCCTTGAGCGTCAGCAGGTCACGCCCCTGGAAGAGGACCTCACCGCCGGTGATCCGGCCGGGCGGTGTGTCGAGGATGCCCATGACGGCCTGGGCGGTGACGGACTTGCCGGAGCCCGACTCGCCGAGCACGGCGAGCGTCTCCCCCGCGTCGACGGAGTAGGTCACGCCGTTGACGGCCTTGGCCACCCCGTCCCGGGTACGGAACTCCACGTACAGGTCACGTACTTCGAGCAGCATGGTGGGCCTACCGCAGCTTGGGGTCGAGGGCGTCGCGCACCGCGTCGCCGAGCATGATGAACGCGAGGACGGTGATGCTGAGGGCGCCGGCGGGCCACAGCAGCATGTGCGGGGCGTTGCGGATCTGCGGGGCGGCGTTGGAGATGTCGATGCCCCAGGAGACGGTGGGCGGGCGGAGCCCGACGCCGAGGAAGGACAGGGTGGCCTCCAGCGCGATGTACGTGCCGAGGGCGATGGTGGCGACGACGATGACGGGTGCGACGGCGTTGGGTGCCACGTGCCGCAGCAGCATCCGTCCGCTGCCGGCGCCGAGGGCCCGCGCGGCCTGGACGTAGTCGTTCTGTGTGGCGGTGATGACCGAACCGCGGGCAATGCGGGCGACCTGGGGCCAGCCGAGCAGCACGATGAAGCCGACCACCGGCCAGACGGTGGAGCTGGTGACGACGGACAGGAACACCAGGCCGCCCAGGACGACGGGGATGCCGAAGAACACGTCGGCGATCCGGGACAGGGTCGCGTCCCACCAGCCGCCGAAGAACCCGGCGAGCCCGCCCAGCAGGCTGCCGAGGAGGGCGGCGCCGAGGGTGGCGCAGACGCCGACCGTGATGGAGGCCCGCGCCCCGTACACGGTGCGGGTGTACACGTCGCAGCCCTGGGTGTCGTATCCGAAGGGGTGGCCGGGGGCGGAGCCCTGTTGCGACTTGGACAGGTCGCAGCGCAGCGGGTCGGCGCTGGTGAGGATCTGCGGCCAGGCGGCGATCAGGACGAGGAAGACGATGAGGGCCGCGGACACCAGGAAGACGGGGTTGCGGCGCAGCTGGTGCCAGGCGTCGGACCAGAGGCTGCGGGGCCTGCCGGTGGTCGTCCGCAGTGTCTCGGCCTCGCTCATGGCGAGGTCCATGGCGCCGCCCGCGCCGGTGGGTGCGATGGCCTCCTTGGGGTTCTCGTACGGGTCGGGCTCAGGCATACCGGATCCTCGGGTCCAGGACCGCGTAGAGCAGGTCGACGAGCAGGTTCGCCACCAGGAAGACGATGACGAGGATCGTCACGAACCCGACGACCGTGGGCGCGTTGTTGCGCAGGATGCCCTGGTAGAGCTGGTAGCCGACACCGTGGATATTGAAGATCCGTTCCGTGACGATCGCGCCGCCCATCAGGGAACCGATGTCGGCGCCGATGAAGGTGACGACCGGGATGAGGGAGTTGCGCAGCAGATGGCGGGTGATGACCCGGTGGCGCGGCAGGCCCTTGGCGATGGCGGTGCGTACGTAGTCGGCGCGGACGTTCTCGGCGATGGAGGTCCGGCTGAGCCGGGTGACGTAGGCGAGGGAGACCAGGGCGAGGACGATGCCCGGGAGGATCAGCTCGTCGATGCGGGCGTCGGAGGAGACGGAGGGGCGTACCCAGCCCCATGTGACGCCGAAGAGGTACTGGAGGAGGTAGCCGGAGACGAAGGTGGGGACGGAGATCACGACGAGGGTGAGGACGAGCAGGCCGGTGTCGAGGGGGCGGCCGCGCTTGAGGCCGCTGATGACGCCCAGGGTGATGCCGATGACGATCTCGATGACGATGGCGACGAGGGTGAGGCGCAGGGTGACGGGGAAGGCGGAGGCCATCAGCTCGGTGACCGGCTGGCCGTTGAAAGCGGTGCCGAAGTCGCCCTGGAAGATCGCGCCCATGTAGAGCAGGTACTGCTTCCACAGCGGCTCGTCGAGGTGGAGGTCCTCCCTGATGCGGGCGGCGGTGGCGGGGTCGGGCGCCTTGTCGCCGAAGAGGGCCGCGACGGGGTCGCCGAGCGCGTACACCATGAAGAAGATGAGGAACGTGCTGCCGATGAACACCGGGACCATCTGGAGCAGCCGCCGGATCACATAGCGTCCCATGAGGGCTCCGGAGGATCGCGGGGGTCAGCTGACCTTGATCCGGTCGTAGACCGGGACGCTGAACTGGTTGAGGGTGACGTCGGAGAGCCGCTCGGAGTAGCCGGCGCTGCCGTTCTGGTACCAGAGGGGGATGGCCGGCATCTGTTCGGCGAGGATCTGTTCGGCGGCCTGGAAGTCCTTGACGGCCGTTCCCTGGTCGGCTTCGCGGTTGGCCTTGTCGACGAGGCCGTCGAACTCCTTGTTGCTGAGCTTGCCGTAGTTGGAGGAACCGCCGGTGTAGTAGAGCGGCTCCAGGAAGTTCTGGATGAGGGGGTAGTCGGCCTGCCAGCCGGAGCGGAAGGGGCCGCTGAGCTTGAACGTGGTCTGCTGGTTGCGGAAGTCGGCGAAGGTTCCGATGGGGTTGACGGTGCAGACGGCGCCCCGGCCGAGCGCGTTGTTGACGCTGTTGCAGACGGCGTCCATCCAGGCGCGGTGCGAGCCGGTGTCGACGTTGGAGGTGAGCGTGACCTTGCCGCCGGGGAGGCCGCCGCCCTCCTCGATGAGCCGCTTGGCCTCGGTCGGGTTGTAGGTGCAGGCATCGCCGCAGATCGCCTTGTAGCCGCCGTCGCCGCCGAGGGCGGGTGAGGTCCAGTCCTGGGCGGGGGTGCGGGTGTTCTGGAAGATCTGCTTGGTGATCTCGTCGCGGTTGATCGCCATGGACAGGCCGCGCCGGACCTTCTCCGTGCCGGGCTTGCTCCACTCGGGCCGGTAGAGCGGGAAGACGAGGGTCTGGATGATGAGGGCGGGCTGGTTGATGTAGCGGTCGCCCAGGTCGTTCCCGACGTTCTTCAGCTGTTGGGCGGGCACGTCGTCGACGAGGTCGAGGTTGCCGGCGATCAGGTCGGTGTAGGCGGTGTTGTTGTCGGTGTAGACGTTGAGGTCGACGCCGCCGTTCCGGGCCTTGTCCTCGCCCGTGTAGCCGTCCCAGCGGCGCAGCTTCATGCCGGTGCCGCGGGTGTACGACTCGACCGTGTAGGGGCCGTTGCCGATGGGTTTGGCGAGCCAGGCGTCGTGGTCGGTGAAGAACACCCGGGGCAGCGGGACGAACGCCTGGTAGCCGAGGGTCTCGGGCCAGGTGGAGAACGTGTCCTTCAGGGCGACGGTGAAGGTTCGGTCGTCCTTGACGACCAGGCCGCGCATCGTCTTGGCCTTGGCGGGGCCGGAGGCGGGGTGGACGTCCTCGTAGCCGACGATGTCGCTGAAGAAGGGCGAGTTGGCCTGCTTGTTGTCGACGTGGGCGCCGTAGTTCCAGGCGTCGGTGAAGGACTTGGCGGTGACCGGCTCTCCGTTGCTGAACTTCCATCCCGGCTTGAGGGTGACGGTGAAGTTCCGGGAGTCGGTGGTTTCGATCTTCTCGGCGACCATGTCCTTGGCCTCGCCGGTCTTCGGGTCGTACTTCTTGAGGCCGCGGAAGAGCATGTCGAGGACCTTGCCGCCCTGGACCTCGTTGGTGTTGGCCGGTTCGATCGGGTTCTGCGGGTCGCCCCAGGAGGAGCTGACGATCCCGTCGGCGCCGCCGGCCCCGTTGCCGCCGCCGCAGGCGGTCGCCGCGAGGGCGACGGCCACCGCGCACGCGGCGGACCTGACGTGCATGGCTCCGCGCATGGGTGCCTCCCGTGGTCCTCGTCCGGTCTTCGACCTCGCCTAGGCCCACATATCACCCCATAAGGTGCGATCTCGCACGCATTACCCCGCCGTCCGGGCGCCGCACCACCCGCATGCATGAGGGCGCCCCGGACCGATCACGGCCCGGGGCGCCCTCATGTGCCTACCGGAGGTCACGCCGCGTGAACGACGTCCTTCTCCTCGGCGAAGTGGCACGCCGACTCGTGCGCCGCCGGGCTGTCGGAGCCCTGGAAGCGCTCCGGGATCGCCAGCAGCGGCACCTCGGTGGCGCACTTGTCCTCGGCCTTCCAGCACCGGGTGCGGAAGCGGCAGCCGGACGGCGGGTTCGCCGGCGACGGGACGTCACCGGTGAGGATGATCCGCTCGCGGCCCTCGCGGGCCTCCGGGTCCGGCACGGGGACGGCCGACAGCAGCGCCTGGGTGTAGGGGTGCGTCGGGTGGTCGTAGATCTGCACGTCGGTGCCGATCTCCGCCATCTTGCCCAGGTACATCACACCGACGCGGTCGGAGATGTGCCGGACGATCGACAGGTCGTGCGCGATGAAGAGGTACGAGAGGTTGAACTCGTCCTGCAGCTTCTCCATCAGGTTGACGACCTGCGCCTGCACCGAGACGTCCAGCGCCGAGACCGGCTCGTCGCAGATGATGATCTCGGGGTTCAGGGCCAGACCGCGGGCGATGCCGATGCGCTGGCGCTGACCGCCCGAGAACTGGTGCGGATAGCGGTTGATGTACTCGGGGTTCAGGCCGACGACATCGAGCAGCTCCTGCACCTTGCGGCGCCGGTCGCCCTTGGGAGCCACCTCGGGGTGGATCTCGAAGGGCTCGCCGATGATGTCACCCACCGTCATCCGCGGGTTGAGTGAGGTGTACGGGTCCTGGAACACCATCTGGATGTTGCGGCGGACCGCCTTCAGCGCACGCCCGGACAGCTTGGTGATGTCCTGGCCCTTGTAGAAGATCTCACCCGCGGTCGCCGTCTCCAGCATCATCAGCAGCTTCGCGACCGTGGACTTGCCACAGCCGGACTCGCCGACGATGCCGAGCGTCTCGCCCTGGTAGAGGTCGAAGGAGACCCCGTCCACGGCCTTGACCGCGCCGACCTGCTTCTTGAACAGGATGCCCTGGGTCAGCGGGAAGTGCTTGACCAGGCCCCGCACCTGGAGGATCGGCTCACCGCGCTCCACCGGAGCCTCGATCGCGGCGACGGCCGCGGTCTCGGTGGCCGCCTCGACCGTCTCCACCTCGGTGACGTTCGGGGTCGCGTCCACGGCCTCGTCCTCTTTCCTGAGCTCAGCCATGGATCGTCTCCTTCCAGAAGTGGCACGCGCTGCCGCGGCCCGGCAGCTCGCCGCCGTCCTGCTCCGTCACCGGCACCAGGGCCGGGATCTCCGTACGGCAGATGTCCGTCGCCTTCGGGCAGCGCGGGTTGAAGGCGCAGCCCGTGGGGATCTTCATCAGGTTGGGCGGCAGGCCCTTGATCGCGTACAGCTCCTGGCCCTTCTGGTCCAGGCGCGGGATGGAGTCGAGCAGACCACGGGTGTACGGGTGCGCGGGACGCTTGTACAGGTCGTGGATCGGCGACTGCTCGACGATCCGGCCCGCGTACATGACCGCGATCTTGTCGGCGACGTCGGCGACGACACCGAGGTCATGGGTGATCAGGATCAGACCCATGTTCTCCTCGCGCTGGAGCTCCGCGAGCAGATCCATGACCTGGGCCTGGACGGTCACGTCGAGCGCGGTGGTCGGCTCGTCCGCGATGATCAGGTCCGGCTCCAGCGCCATCGCCATGGCGATCATGATGCGCTGGCGCATACCGCCGGAGAACTGGTGCGGGTAGTCGTTCACCCGCGCCGCGGCGGCCGGGATCTTCACCCGGTCCATCAGCTCGATGGCCTTGGCCTTGGCCTCCTTGCGGGACAGGCCCAGGTGCACCCGGTACATCTCGCCGAGCTGGTAGCCGACGGACAGCACCGGGTTCAGCGCGGAGAGCGCGTCCTGGAAGATCATCGCGATCCGGCGGCCGCGGATCTTGCGGCGCTCCTCGGCGGACATCTTCAGCATGTCCTCGCCGTGGAACAGGATCTCGCCCTTGGGGATGCGGCCGGGCGGCATGTCGAGGATGCCCATGATGGCCTGGGCGGTCACCGACTTGCCGGAGCCCGACTCGCCGAGGACGGCGAGGGTCTCGCCGGCGTCGACGCTGTAGCTCACACCGTTGATGGCCTTGGCGACGCCGTCCCGGGTGTGGAACTCGACGTGCAGGTCGCGCACTTCGAGGAGTGGGGCGGTCGCGGCGCTCGTGGCGCCGGACGCGCTCGTCTTCTTGTCGATGGTGGTCAACGTACGCCCTCCTAGCGCAGCTTGGGGTCGAGGGCGTCGCGGACAGCTTCGCCGAGCATGATGAACGCCAGGACCGTGACGCTCAGGAACAGCGACGGGAAGAGCACCATGTGCGGGGCGCTCAGGAAGCGGTCCTGGCCGTCACTGATCATCAGGCCCCAGGAGATGTTCGGGGACTGGACGCCGATGCCGAGGTACGAGAACGCCGCCTCGGCCGAGATGTAGACGCCGAGGTTGATGGTGCTGACCACGATCACCGGGGCGAGCGCGTTCGGCAGGATGTGGCGCATCGCGATGCGCCAGCCGCCGGCACCGAGCGCACGGGCGGCCATCACGTAGTCGTTCTGCTTGTTGGTGATCACCGATCCGCGCATGATGCGGAACAGCTGCGGCCAGCCGAGCACCGCCATGATCAGCGAGACGGTGACGACGTTGCCGGTGCCGAGCATGGCCAGCACGAGCAGACCGCCGAGCATGGTCGGGATGGCGAACCAGATCTCGGTGAAGCGGGAGACGAAGACGTCCAGCCAGCCGCCGCGCAGACCCGCGACCATGCCGAGGACACAGCCGACCAGCGTGGTCAGCACCGACGTCAGTACACCCACGATGATCGAGTTGCGCGTGCCGTAGATGGTCCGCGTGTAGATGTCGCAGCCCTGGACGTCGAAGCCGAACCAGTGCGCGCCGCTGGGCGGCACGACCGAGTTCGACAGGTCGCAGAAGCCCTTGGCGTACGGGTCGCCGCTGGTGAACAGCCCCGGGAACGCGGCGATGACCAGCAGGGCCAGGATCAGTACCGCGGAGACCAGGAAGACCCAGTTGTGCATCAGGTCGCGACGGGCGTCGCTCCACATGCTGGCGACCCGCTCGGGCTTGTCCTTCTTCGTGCCCTTGACGGCGCTGCCGGGCGCGGTCGCGACGGGGACCGCGCTCTCCTCGACGGTGGTGGAGGTGTTCTCAGGCATAGCGGATCCTCGGGTCGAGCACGGCGTAGAGCAGGTCCACGATCAGGTTGGCGGCGATGTAGACGAGGACGAGCACGGTGACGATGCTGACGACGGTCGTCCCCTGCCGCAGGTACACGGCCTGGTAGAGCGTGCCGCCGATGCCGGGGATGTTGAAGATGCGCTCGGTGATGATCGCGCCGCCCATCAGGGCGCCGAGGTCGACACCGAGGAAGGTGACGATCGGGATCATCGCGTTGCGCAGGCCGTGCCGCACGATGACCCGGGACCGGCTCAGGCCCTTGGCGGTGGCGGTGCGCACGTAGTCGGCGCGCATCGTCTCCATCATGCTCGTGCGCGTCAGACGGGTGATGTACGCGAGCGACGCGGAGGCGAGCACCACGGCCGGCAGGATGAGGGTGGTCATGTCCTCGGAGTCGTAACTGATGGGCGCGATCGCCCACTTCACTCCGAGTACCAGCTGAAGCACGTTACCCAGCACGAACACCGGGACGGAGACCAGGAGAAGGGTCGACAGCAGCACCATGTTGTCGAGGAACTTGCCACGGCCGAGCGCCGAGAAGACACCGGCGACGATGCCGACGACCGCCTCGACGGCGAACGCGATGGCGGCCAGGTTGAGCGTGACCGGGAAGGTCTCGCTCATGATCTCGGCCACCGGACGGCCGGTGAAGTCGGTGCCGAAATCGCCCGTCAGCACGCCCGAGATGTAGTACCAATACCGCTGGTAGAGCGGGTCATTGAGGTGGTACTGCTCCCGCAGGATGGCGGTGATGTTCGGGTCTGCCTTCTTCTCGCCGGCCAGCGCCTGGATCGGGTCGCCGGGGAGCAGGAAGACGAGGCAGTAGATAAGAATTGTCGCGCCGAGCAGTACGGGTATCGCCTGCAGAAGACGCCTGATCACATAACGACCCATCAGGTCTCCAGTTGTACGGATACCGGGGCAGGGCACACCAGTGGGCCCCGGCCCGGGTGAGGGGTAAGCGACAACGAGACGGCAGAAGGGGGGTGACGGGGCAGAACCCCGTCACCCCCACCGCTGTCAGGATCTCCCTACGGAGATCCTTTGAACCGTCAGGCGGGGTTCACCGTGGTCCAGTCGATCTGGGTCATGTTGTCGATCCGCACGCCCGGCTTGAGGTTCTTGGAGAGGCCGGCGTTCAGCTTGTAGAAGTACACCGGGATGTACGGCATGTCCTTCAGGATGAGGTCGTCAGCCTGCTGGTACGCCTTGATCGCCGCGTCCTCGGTGGTCGCCGTGTCACCCTGGTCGAGGAACTTCTCGACCTGCGGGTTGACGTAGCCCGAGTAGTTGGAGCCGTGCTCGATGGCGTCCTCGGAGAAGACCGGACGCAGGTAGTTCTCCGGGTGCGGGTAGTCCATCGACCACGCGAGACGGAACGCGCCGCTGTACTTCTTGTCACCGAGGTCGTTCAGGATGGTCTGGAACTGCTCGAACGGCTTGACGGTGACGTCGACGCCGAGGTTCTTCTCGAGCTGCGCGGCGACGGCCTCGATCCAGTCCTTGTGGCCGCCGTCGGCGTTGTAGCCGAGCTCCATCTTGTTGCCCGGCAGACCGCCCGCGGCGTCGAAGGCCTTCTTGGCCGCGGCCGGGTCGAAGGTGCAGGGCGCGCCACAGGCACCGGCGCGGTAGCCCGGGACCAGCGGGTTGATGAAGTCGTCCGCCGGCGTACGGGTGTTGACGAAGATCTTCTCGGTGATCGCCTTCCGGTCGATCGCCTGGGAGATCGCCTTGCGCAGCTCCGGCTTCGCGTAGGCCTTGTTGTACTTGATCGGGAAGCCGATGTAGCCGACGCCCGAGTCGGTGCCCTGGATGTAGCGGTCGCCGAGGTCCTTGGCAGCGGTGGTCATCGCGGACAGCGGAACCGTGTCCATGATGTCGACGCGGCCGCCGAGCAGGTCACGGTAGGCCGTGTCCTGGTTGTTGTAGATCTTGAAGGTGACACCGGGGATCTTGATCTCGCCGGCGTCGGGGTGCTTGTCGTACTTGACCGTCTTGATCTGCTGGTTACGGACGAACTTGCCGTCCATCTTGAACACGCCGTTGCCGATGGGCGCGGTCTCGAAGCCCTTCGGGTCCTTGAAGAAGGCCTTCGGCAGCGGGTAGAAGGCGTTGAAGCCCAGCATGGTCTTGAAGGCGGAGAACGGCGCCGTGAGCGTGACCTCGAGGGTCTTCTCGTCGACGACCTTCAGGCCCTTCATCTTGTCGGTCGCGGGCTTCTTGCCCTCGCCCGGGTTCAGGTCGGCGTAGCCCTCGATCTTGTTGTAGAGGGGGTTCGTCTCCTGGGTGTTGTCCTGGTTCGCGCCGTAGTTCCAGGCGTCCGCGAAGGACTGCGCGGTGACCGGCTCACCGTTGTGGAAGGTGTAGCCGTCCTTGAGCTTGATCGTCCAGACCTTGCTGTCCTTGGTCTCGATCGACGCCGCCATGTCGAGCTGGGTCTCGTTCTTCTCGTCGTACCGCACGAGGCCCGTGAACAGGGCGTTCATGACCTCGGAGCCCTCGGACTCGTACGTGTTCGACGGGATCAGACCGTTCTGGGGCTCGCCGAGCTCCATCACGACCTGCTTGGCACCGTTGGCCTTGCTGTCGCTACCGCCACCGCCGCAGGCCGTGGCTGCAAGGGCGACGACTATCGCGCCCGCGACCCACTTGGCGCTCTTGGCACCGCGCATGGGTTCCTCCTCATGAGTCCACTTGTCACTACAAGAGGGGCACTTCGAGGTTGCATGCCGACACCCCTGACGGCGATGACCCAAGTGCCCCGAGTGTGCTCGTGAGTCGGCGCTCCCCACAGCGCGTGACCCATTGACCCGAGCTCAATGGAGCCAACTATTAAGTACGTCCGGGCCGTAAACCACACTTAAAGGGTCTCGTTTTGGCAACATCACCAAGGCCCCGAAGACCGAAATCCGGACAAAGCGAGCACAGACAGACACCCGCGAAACGGACCGTTAACACATGTTCCGGAGAGCGACGGTCGATATCCGGACGCTTCGTCAGCGAAAACGCGTTGACGCCGGGACCGGCCCGCACCACGCCGGCCGCCCGCGTCCGGGGCGGCGTCCCCTTCTGCTACGGGCCGTCGGACCCGTTCCGGGACGAGCCGGCGGACGCCTGCTGCCTGCCCGGCGGGGGGACCAAGAAAACTCCCCGCCCTGGAAGGGGATCAGCCCTTCCAGGGCGGGGAATTGACGCCTCGCCGACGGCCCGTGGCCCCGTGGCCCACGCCGGACCGGCCCGGCCCGGGCCGCGCGACGGTCCCGACCGTGCGGGGTGCGGGGCGGTCCGGCACGGGCTGCGGGGCGGTCCCGAGCGTGCGGGGCGCGGGTCGCCGGTGGCACCTAGGCGGCCCGGGGCGCCGTGGGCCCACCCGGGATGCCGTGGGCGGGGGCGCCTTGAGGTGCGGGACGCCCGTGGCGGTACGGGCTCCGTGAAGCCGAGGACGCCGTGGGCGCGGGATGCCGTGACGGGTGCGGGGCGCCCGTGACGGTACGGGGCCGTGAAGCCCCGGATGCCGTGGGCGCGGGACGCCGTGGGGCGGGGGACGCCTTAAGGGTGTCGGGACACCCGTGGCGGTGCGGGCGCCGTGAAGCCGAGGACGACGCGGGCCTGCCCGGGACGCCGTGAGGCGCGGGGCGCCGGGCTGACCGGCGCTCCGGTCGCCGCTGCGCCCGGAGCCGTGAGGCTCCGGGCGCGGGGCGGCGGTGGCACCCGGGCGGCCCGGGTGGCGGGGGTCAGCCGTTCTTGGCGCGGGAGGCGGCGCGGGCGCGCTCGCGCTGGTCGAGGTTCACCTTGCGGATGCGCACGGCCTCCGGGGTGACCTCCACGCACTCGTCGTCGCGGCAGAACTCCAGGGACTGCTCGAGGGAGAGCTTCCGCGGCGGGACGATCGCCTCGAACGAGTCGGCCGAGGACGACCGCATGTTCGTGAGCTTCTTCTCCTTGGTGATGTTGACGTCCATGTCGTCGGAGCGCGAGTTCTCGCCGACGATCATGCCCTCGTACACCTCGGTGCCCGGCTCCACGAAGAGCACGCCGCGCTCCTGGAGGTTCGTCATCGCGAAGGCGGTGACGGCACCCGAGCGGTCGGCGACCAGCGAGCCGTTGTTACGGGTCGTCAGCGTGCCGAACCACGGCTCGTGGCCCTCGTGGATGGAGTGGGCGATGCCCGTGCCGCGCGTCTGCGTCAGGAACTCGGTACGGAAGCCGATGAGGCCGCGGGACGGCACCACGAACTCCATGCGCACCCAGCCGGAGCCGTGGTTGGACATGTTGTCCATCCGGCCCTTGCGGACGCCCATGAGCTGCGTGACGGCGCCCATGTGCTCCTCGGGCACGTCGATGGTCATGCGCTCGACCGGCTCGTGGACCTTGCCGTCGATCTCCTTGGTGACCACCTGCGGCTTGCCGATGGTCAGCTCGAAGCCCTCGCGGCGCATCTGCTCGACCAGGATCGCCAGCGCCAGCTCACCGCGGCCCTGCACCTCCCAGGCGTCGGGGCGCTCGGTGTCCAGAACGCGCAGCGAGACGTTACCGACCAGCTCGCGGTCCAGGCGGTCCTTCACCTGGCGGGCGGTGACCTTGCGGTCCTTGACGGCCGCCTTGTTGTCCGCGCCCTTGCCGGTGGCGCCCCGGCCGACCAGCGGCGAGGTGTTGGTACCGATGACCATCGAGATCGCCGGCTCGTCGACCGTGATCAGCGGCAGGGCGATCGGGTTCTCCGGGTCGGCCAGCGTCTCGCCGATCATGATGTCCGGGATACCGGCGACGGCGCAGATGTCACCGGGGCCCGCCACCTCGGCCGGCTTGCGGGTGAGCGCCTCGGTCATCATCAGCTCGCTGATGCGCACGTTGGCGGTGGTGCCGTCACGCTTGATCCACGCGACCGTCTGGCCCTTGCGCAGCTCGCCCTGCTCGACGCGGAGCAGCGCGATGCGGCCGAGGAAGTTGTCGGCGTCCAGGTTGGTGACGTGGGCCTGGAGCGGGGCCTCCTCGTCGTACACCGGGGCCGGGATGTGCTCCAGGATCGTGGAGA
This sequence comes from Streptomyces sp. NPDC041796, assembly GCF_055590785.1. Lineage (NCBI taxonomy): Bacteria > Bacillati > Actinomycetota > Actinomycetes > Kitasatosporales > Streptomycetaceae > Streptomyces > Streptomyces sp. NPDC041796. The sequence continues at coordinate 66,602 of NZ_JBVJAH010000001.1, read as the reverse complement.
AGAACGGCTCCAGGTTGGTGGAGTCGGCCGGGACCGTGCCGTCCTCGGGCTTGGTCAGCGACGCGATGCCGTCACGGCCGCAGGCGTAGACGATCGGGAACTCGATCTGCTCCTCGTCCGCGTCCAGGTCCAGGAAGAGGTCGTAGGTCTCGTTGACGACCTCGTCGATCCGGGAGTCCGGGCGGTCCGTCTTGTTGATGCAGAGGATGACCGGCATCCGGCGCTGGAGCGCCTTGCGGAGCACGAAGCGGGTCTGCGGCAGCGGGCCCTCGGAGGCGTCCACCAGCAGCACGACACCGTCGACCATCGACAGGCCGCGCTCGACCTCACCACCGAAGTCGGCGTGGCCGGGGGTGTCGATGATGTTGATGGTGATCGGGGCCCCGCCGTCCTTGGGGTGGTACTTCACCGCCGTGTTCTTGGCGAGGATCGTGATGCCCTTCTCACGCTCCAGGTCGTTCGAGTCCATCATGCGGTCGTCGACCGAGTCGAGCTGGTGGGCGGCGAAGGCGCCAGCCTGCTTGAGCATGGCGTCGACGATGGTCGTCTTGCCGTGGTCGACGTGGGCGACGATGGCTACGTTACGGATGTCGTGGCGCGTGGGCATGAGTGGCTTGCGCTTCTCTCGGATCGTGGGTGCGGCGTCTCTTTGTTCCTCGTACGCCCGCCGGGCGGACGCGCCACGGCTGTGTCCATGGTACGGGGCCGACGCGCACAAGGCTTCCCGGCCCATCCGGAGAAGATCGAACAGCTGTTTAACGGGGTGGGTACAGGTCCGTGCGGTGAGGTGGACTGCGGTGTCGTGCGGTACTGCGGTACTGCGGCGCACTGGGGGTGCGTGGGTGTGGGCCCGGGTCATGGTCCGTAACGGAGCTTGCCCGCCGGCGGCACCGGCGGGCAAGCGACTTGAGCGGATTCTGAGGTTGGCCTTACTTCCCTACTTCCGCCGGAAGCCGATGTTCTCGTAGCGGGGGGTGGCGAAGCCGAACGCCCCGGCGTTCACCACGGTCGGCCTGGCCGCGACGAGCTCCGGCCGCTGGTAGAGGGGGATGGAGCCGGCGGCCGCCCAGATCCGGGCGTCGGCCTGCTTCACCAGGTCGCGGGCGGCCTTCTCGTCCAGCTCGGCGGCCGCCTGGTCGAAGAGCTGGTCGATGTGGTCCGTACCGACCCGGGTGTAATTCTGCTCCACCAGCAGTGAGCCGTCGGCGGCGGGCTGGGGCTTGGCGAAGATGGGGCGCCCGTCGGTGGCCGGATAGGCGGTGCCGGGCCAGGAGTAGAGGGCGAGGTCGTAGTCGCCGGAGGCGATGTGGTCCTTGAAGTAGCTGTCGTCGGGGACCTTGACGATCTCGGTGCCGATACCGATGCGGTCGAGCATCCGGGAGATCTTGTCACCGACGACCCGCAGGGACTCGGAGTCGGGACCGGCGGGGAGGACGAAGCGGAGGGTGAGCGACTGGCCGTCCTTGCCGAGCGACCCGGCGGCCCCGTCGCCCCCGGGACCGGCCGGGGCCGCCGGGGCGGGAGCGGCGGTGCCGCGGGGGGCGTAGGCGCCGGGGGCGCCGCCGCCCTGGGCCTTGGGCTGGTCGGGCACGCCCTTGTCGGTGTCGCGGAGAGCCTGGGGCCTGTTTTCGGACTGCCTCCGGTATTCGGCCCGGGCCTGGCTCTCGGCCTGGCGGTGGAGGGCGATGCCCTGGGCGGCCGCGGCGGGGGCGGGGGCCAGGACGTGGGTACCTTCCGGGCCGTCGTTACCGCCGACGGCGGGTTTGTCGTCGCCGACGATGTAGAGGCCCTCGTCGGACGGTACGTCGCTGCCGCCTCCGTTCTTGCCGCCCGTGGCGGGCCTGTGCGCGGCGGGTGACGCCTCGGCGCCCGCCTTCGTGCCGTCCTTGGGGGCGGCGGGCTTACGGGCTCCGCCCCGCGTCCAGCCCGCGTCGGCGAGCAGTTCCTGGGCCTCCTCGGTGTCCTGGCCGCCGAGGGCGCCGCTGCTGTCGGCGTACGCCTGCTGTCCGGCGAGCGCGAGGTGGCTGCCGACCGGGTACGCGGGCAGTCCGAGCGGCTTCAGGACGGCCTCGGCGAGCTCCTGGCGGTCCAGGGCGCGGGCCACCGCCCGGCGCACCCGATCGTCGGCGAGCGGGCCGCTCTCACCGTTCAGCGCCAGTTGCGTGTACGCGGGCTCCAGGGACTTGCGGACCACGTAGCCGCGCAGTGCCTTCTGCTCGGCCGCGTACGCCGCGACGAGCTGCTGGTTCTTCAGGCGTGCCGCCTCGTACTGCCGGGCCTTCGCGGGATCGGAGCCGTACGCGGGCGGCGCGGGCTCGCCGTGGGCGGCCTTGTCCGTGCCCTTCGCCGCGCGGACGATCCGGTCCGCCGTGGCATGGTCGATCTCGGCGAGGTCGAGGGTGCCCGTGGCGAGCGCGCCGGCGCGGCCCGAGCGCGGGACGGCCCGGAGCACGAGGGTGTCGAGCTTGGCCGGCTGCCCCCACCAGCGGGGGTTGCGCACGAGCGTCGCCGTACCGCTGCGGGTGTCGACGCCCTTGAGCTGGAACGGACCGGCGGTCGACGTCAGCTGCGTACGGGCGCCGTCGTTGAAGGCGGCCGGGGTGGCCATGACCTCTTTGGGGTAGAGCGGCGAGAACAGGGCGCGCCAGTCGGCGTACGGCTTGTTGAAGGTGACCCGGACCTCCAGGTCGCCGGCGCCTCGCTCGATCTTCTCGATGCGCTCGTAGCCGGCGTTGCGGGCGGTCCAGTAGGCGGAGTTCTTGCCGCTGAGGGCGCGCCACTGGGCGACGAAGTCGGGGGCGCCGATCTCGCGGCCGTCGCTCCACACGGCCTGCTGGTTGAGCTTGTAGAGGACGACCTGCTTGGGTTCGCGCTCGACGATCTCGGCGGATTCCAGGTAGTCGGCGTTGCGCTGGGGGCGGCCGCGGTCGTCGAGGGTGAAGAGGGAGGGCAGGACGGCCTGGGTGATGCGGGTGGTCGTGGCGTCGGCGTCCGCCTGGAAGGCGTTGAGGGTGGTCGGCATCGCGTCGACCGCCCAGCGCAGGGTGCCGCCGTCGGCGACGTCGGCGCGCGAGGCGGGGGCGATGTCCTGGGGAACGGCCTTGGCGTCGCTCTGTTCCTCGGGGGAGCTGCAGCCGCTCAGCACGGAGACGGCGAGTACGCCGCTGGTGAGGAGGACGGCGGACCGGAGTCTGCGGGAACGGGGGCCCCGGGAGCATGTCCTCCCCCGAGGGGCGCCGACGTGGGACATGTCTTGTACCTCTTCGTCCTGTTTTGTGGAATTTAGAGATGATCACACCTATTGCCCATACACTGAAATCCATCGGCAGGGCCCCGGAGCGGCGACACGGCGACACGGCGCACAAACACCACCCGTCCGGCCCAAGCCTCGGAAGAGTGGAATCCGTGCACATGGCTTCACAATGGGGGATGTGACGCGCGACACTCTCAGGCGCGTGTTTGCCACCCGCTATTGCGGAAGTGAGGGCAATTCATGTCACTCGAAGACGATCTGACCGAGGTCAAGCGCCGCCTTGAGGAGCTGGCCCGATCGGTCATCCAGCTGGAACGGAACCTCGCGCACCAGCGGGAGGAGAAGCCCGTTCCCATGGCGGTCGGCCGGCCCGACGGCCTGGTCACCATCCCGGACACGCCGTACGACAGCTCCCTGTGGACCGATTCGGACGACGAGGGCCTGGGCGCGCGGGACCGCCGCGCCCCCTGACGCCCGTGGCGCCGGAGCGCCGGGCGTCCCCGGCCGGGCGAGGGGTGACCGCGCCGTGGTGCGGACCGCCCGCTCGTGCGGCGGCCGTGCCGGGGCGGCGGACGACCGCGCCGGAGCGGCGCGGGGCGCGACGGTCCGCCGGCCCGTGCCCGGGGCCCGCCGAGTCGGGCGGGGCGCCCAGGAGCGGCACGGCACCGCGCGGACCGTGCACGCCGGGGCCCGCGCCCGCGCATGCGGGACCCGGCCCGCCCCCGCCCGCCCGCGCCGCCCCGCCCGGTCCGTAGGCCGCCGCCGGGCACCACCACCCGGCACCGGCTCCGGTCCTCGGGCGCCAGAGGTCCCGCTGCCGCGGGTCCGCCGGGCGACACGGCCCGCACCCGAACCGGCACCCACTCTCACCGACCGGCACGCGCCATGACCGGCACGCGCCCGAGGAGACCCCGTTGGCCACAGGCACCGAACAGCCACCCGACACCGACCCCGACTCCGCCACCGCCGCCCGCACGGGCCGCGGTGGCGTCCACAGCCCGACCCGCGCCACCATCGCGGCACCACATCTCCGCACCGACCGCTGGTGGCTCGCCCCAGCCGCCACCGCCGCCGGACTGCTCGCGTTCATCGTCTACTCGACCTGGCGGGCCTTCGCGAACAGCGACTACTACGCGGCGCCCTACGTCTCGCCGTTCTACTCGCCCTGTCTCGCCGAGAACTGCGTGCCCATGAAGGGCGGCCCCAACTGGGAGGTCTTCGGCGGCTGGTGGGGCCTGTCCCCCGCCCTGCTGATCCTGATCTTCCCGCTCGGCTTCCGGCTGACCTGCTACTACTACCGCAAGGCCTACTACCGGGGCTTCTGGGCGTCGCCCCCGGCCTGCGCGGTCGCCGAGCCGCACACGAAGTACACGGGCGAGACCCGCTTCCCGCTGATCCTGCAGAACATCCACCGGTACTTCTTCTACGCCGCGCTGCCGGTCGCCGGGATCCTGACCTACGACACCGTGCTCACCTTCCGCGACGCGTCGTACGAGTGGGGCCACATGGGTCTCGGGACGCTGGTCTTCCTCGTCAACATCGTGCTGATCTGGGCGTACACGCTCTCCTGCCACTCCTGCCGGCACATCGTCGGCGGCCGGCTGAAGCACTTCTCGAAACACCCCGTCCGCTACCGGCTCTGGGGCTGGGTCGGCAGGCTGAACGCGCGTCACATGCAGCTGGCGTGGGCGTCCCTGCTCAGCGTCGCGCTCGCCGACTTCTACGTGTACCTGCTCGCCAGCGGTGCCTTCGACGATCCGCGCTTCTTCTAGAAAAGGTGCTCATCGATGACGCAAGCGGAACGGCAGCAATGGGACGTCGTCGTGGTCGGCGCCGGCGGGGCGGGGCTGCGGGCGGCCATCGAGGCGCGCGAGCAGGGCGCCCGTACGGCCGTGATCTGCAAGTCCCTGTTCGGCAAGGCCCACACGGTGATGGCCGAGGGCGGCATCGCCGCCTCCATGGGCAACGTCAACGCCGGGGACAACTGGCAGGTCCACTTCCGCGACACCATGCGCGGCGGGAAGTTCCTCAACCAGTGGCGCATGGCGGAACTGCACGCGCGCGAGGCGCCGGACCGGGTGTGGGAGCTGGAGACGTGGGGCGCCCTCTTCGACCGGACGAAGGACGGCCGCATCTCGCAGCGCAACTTCGGCGGCCACGAGTACCCGCGCCTGGCCCACGTCGGCGACCGGACCGGTCTGGAGCTGATCCGGACGCTCCAGCAGAAGATCGTCTCCCTCCAGCAGGAGGACTTCCGCGCCTTCGGGGACTACGAGGCCCGGCTGAAGGTCTTCCAGGAGTGCACCGTCACCCGCGTCCTCAAGGACGACGACGGCCGGGTCGGCGGGACGTTCTGCTACGAGCGCGAGTCCGGCCGCTTCTTCGTGCTGGAGGCCCCGGCGGTCGTCCTGGCGACCGGCGGGATCGGCAAGTCGTTCAAGGTGACGTCCAACTCGTGGGAGTACACCGGCGACGGGCACGCCCTCGCCCTGCTGGCGGGCGCGCCGCTGGTGAACATGGAGTTCGTGCAGTTCCATCCGACCGGCATGGTCTGGCCGCCGTCGGTGAAGGGCATCCTGGTCACGGAGTCGGTGCGCGGCGACGGAGGGGTGCTGCGCAACTCCGAGGGCAAGCGGTTCATGTTCGACTACGTCCCCGACGTCTTCAAGGAGAAGTACGCGGAGTCGGAGGAGGAGGGCGACCGCTGGTACGAGGACCCGGACAACAACCGGCGCCCGCCCGAGCTGCTGCCGCGTGACGAGGTCGCCCGCGCGATCAACTCCGAGGTGAAGGCGGGGCGCGGATCACCGCACGGCGGGGTGTTCCTGGACGTGTCCACCCGGATGCCGGCCGAGACCATCCGGCGCAGGCTGCCGTCGATGTACCACCAGTTCAAGGAGCTGGCGGACGTCGACATCACGGCCGAGCCGATGGAGGTCGGCCCCACCTGCCACTACGTGATGGGCGGCGTCGCCGTCGAGTCCGACACGGCCGCCGCGGTCGGTGTGCCGGGGCTGTTCGCGGCCGGTGAGGTCGCGGGCGGGATGCACGGCTCCAACCGGCTCGGCGGGAACTCGCTGTCCGACCTGCTGGTCTTCGGCCGTCGGGCCGGGCTGTACGCGTCCCGGTACGCGAGCGGCCTCGCCGCCCGCCCGGTGGTGGCCGACGCCCAGGTGCACGCGGCGGCCGCGGAGGCGCTGCGCCCGTTCAGCGGCGACAGTCCCACCGGGGCGGGCGAGCGGCCGGAGAACCCGTACACCCTGCACCAGGAGCTCCAGCAGACGATGAACGACCTGGTCGGCATCATCCGCCGCGAGGAGGAGATGCGGCGAGCGCTGCGGACCCTGGCCGAGCTGCGGCTGCGGGCCCAGGGCGCGGGCGTCGAGGGACACCGGCAGTTCAACCCCGGCTGGCACCTGGCGCTGGACCTGCGCAACATGCTGCTGGTCAGCGAGTGCGTGGCACGCGCGGCACTGGAGCGCACGGAGAGCCGCGGCGGACACACCCGGGAGGACTGCCCGGCCATGGAACGCGAGTGGCGACGGGTGAACCTGCTGTGCCGCCTCGCCGACCCCGACTCCGAGGAGGGCCAGATCGCCCTCGAACGCACCACGACCGAACCCATCCGTTCCGACCTGCTCGCCCTGTTCGACAAGGAGGAGCTGGTCAAGTACCTCGCCGAAGAGGAGCTCTACGAGTGACCAGCTATGACGCGAGCTTCCGGGTGTGGCGGGGCGACCTGGACGGCGGCGGCCTGAAGGACTTCACCGTCGAGGTGAACGAGGGCGAGGTCGTCCTCGACATCATCCACCGGCTCCAGGCCACCCAGGCCCCCGACCTGGCGGTGCGCTGGAACTGCAAGGCGGGCAAGTGCGGTTCGTGCAGTGCGGAGATCAACGGCCGGCCGCGGCTGCTGTGCATGACGCGGATGTCGGTGTTCTCGCGCGACGAGGTCATCACGGTGACCCCGCTGCGCGCCTTCCCCGTCGTCCGTGACCTGGTGACGGACGTGTCCTTCAACTACGACAAGGCCCGGGAGGTCCCGGCCTTCGTCCCGCCGCCGGGAGTGGCACCGGGTGAGTACCGGATGCAGCAGATCGACGTGGAGCGCTCCCAGGAGTTCCGCAAGTGCATCGAGTGCTTCCTGTGCCAGGACACGTGCCATGTGGTGCGGGACCACGAGGAGAACAAGACCGCCTTCGCCGGGCCCCGCTTCCTGATGCGCATCGCCGAACTCGACATGCACCCCCTGGACGCGGCGGCGGACTCCGGCCTCGACCGCAAGCGCACGGCACAGGAGGAACACGGGCTCGGCTACTGCAACATCACCAAGTGCTGCACGGAGGTCTGCCCCGAACAGATCAAGATCACCGACAATGCGCTGATCCCGCTGAAGGAACGGGCGGTGGACCGCAAGTACGACCCGCTGGTCTGGCTCGGCAACAAGATCACTCGCCGGGGGTCCTGACCCGCCCGGGCCGGGCCCAGGGCGCGTCCTGCCGGTCGGGCCCGGCCGGATCCCCGGGCACGCCCTAGTGCCAGCCGGCCTTGTACGCGGCCCAGTCCTCGTCCTTCGCCGCGAAGTCGACGTACAGCGCGACCCCGAACCGCTCCCGGTCGCGGTCCGTGCGCCCCAGGCCCAGCCGGGTGCCTCGGACCGCGGCCGCGACGGTCTCCGCCGACTCGTGGTGACCCAGGTCGTCCTCGTGGAAGAAGGGCAGGCCCATCAGCAGGTCGGTGCTCTCGGGCGTGACCTCCAGTGCGAGCGAGGTCTGCTGGGCGACATAGCCGCCGTACATGCCCTCCAGCGGCATCCATGTGTCGTACGACATCACGGCTATCTGGTCCACCCGTCGGGCCACCTCCCCGAAGAACTCCTGCGACCACCACTTCTCGCTGCCGCTCAGCGCGCCGTTCACCGCGTGGGCCGCGGGCAGCGGGTCTATCTGGTGGGCGGCGACCGACAGCGGCGCCCTGCGGGCCCGCGTCACCTCGCGGAGGTCGTCCAGGAGCGAGAGGTAGTTCCGGTCGTCGGAGAGCAGGGGCTCCAGGTCGAAGTGGACGCCGTCGAAGCCCGCGTCCAGGATCTGCCGTGTCGAGCGCACGACGGCGGCCCTGGACTCGGCCCGCTCCAGGCGCAGCCCGTTCGGGCCCTCGGTGGCCAGCACGTCACCGAGCCAGGCCTGCACCCGTATCCCGGGCATCGTGCGGTGCACGGAGTCGATGAGCCACCGTGCCCTGGGGTACCGCGCGGCGGGCAGGGTCCCGTCGTGCTCCAGCGGGCCCGCGTGGACATACAGGTCCCGGATGCCCGTCCCCTTTATCCGTGCGGCGAAGGCCGCGAGATCCGCGTCCTTCTTCCGCCCGTCCACCCAGGCGTGACCGAGCCAGATCGCGTCCTTGCCCCGCGTCTTCGTGCCCTCCTGCAGGTCCCCCGCGTAGTTCACCCGCAGCGCCGCCCAGGCGGCGAGCGGGGGCAGCACCACCAGCACGGCCAGCACCAGCGCGATCCGCTTGGGCCACTTGAGCCGTGGACCGGCCAGTTTCGCCCGCATCGCCCGTACGTTCACCTTCATCCCCCCGCAGCCGTGCTGAACGATCTCCACCCTAGCCTTCGCCACTGACAGTGACGAGAGGCGTCCGGTCGCGCCCGTACAAACACCGTCATAGCCTCACGAATGTGACACGGAGAGCCACCCCGGCCTTCCTCGCTGTCCTCCTCGGTGCACTGGTGACGGCGTGGTGGCTGGTCCTGCCCGGCGCGCCGGGCGGCGCACACGCCGACGACCCGGTGGACCTGTCACGGCAGGGCCGGATCACCGACAAGGTCGCCGCCCTGGAAGGCCGGGAACAGGACGTCAGCCAGGCGCTCCGACAACTCGACGAAGAAGGGCGCGTGCAGCTCTTCGTCGTGTACGTACGCGACTTCTCCGGGCACCCGGCGCAGGAATGGGCCGACGCCACCGCGGTGAGGAACGGACTCGGGGCCGACGACGTCCTGCTCGCCGTCGCCACGCACGACCGGCAGTACGCCTACTCCGCCGACCCCGCCTCCCGCCTCACCCGGGCGGACCTGGACGAGGTCGCGCGTACCGCCGTCGAACCCGCGCTGCGGCAGAACGACTGGGCGGGGGCCGCGATCGGGGCCGCCCACGGGTACCTCGCCGTACTGGCCGGGCGGCCGGTGCCCACCCCCACCGTCACACCCGGACCGGCGGATCCGGGTGGCGACGGCGGCTCAGGCACCGACCTGGTCCTTCCCGTGGTGCTGCTCGTCGGCGCCGGTGCGGTCGCGGCGTACACGTACACCAGGCGCCGCAGGCGGACCGCGACACGCACCACGCCGCACGGTGGCGGTGAGGCGCGGTGGTGTGCGCCCCAGGAACCACCGGTGGCGGAGCTGGACGCCCACGCCCAGCGGGTGCTCGTCGACACGGACGACGCCATCCGGACCAGCGAGGAGGAGCTGGGGTTCGCCGTCGCGCAGTTCGGCGAGGAGGCGGCGAAGCCCTTCACCGAGGCGGTGGCGTACGCGAAGGGCGAGCTGACCGCGGCCTTCCGGCTGCGCCAGCAGCTCGACGACGCGTACCCGGAGGACGAGGCGGCCGGCCGGCGGATGCTGGAGGAGATCACCGCCCGCTGCGGCGAGGCCGACCGGCGACTGGACGCGGAAGCGGAGGCGTTCGATCGGCTGCGCGCCCTGGAACGGACGGCACCGGATGCGCTCGCCGCGGTGGAGTCGGCGTTCCGGGAGGTGAGCGGCCGGGCGGACCTGGCGGACGCCGGACTCGTCGCGATGCGCGAACGGTACGCGGAGTCGGCCGCCGCGCCCGTCGCGGGCGGGGTCGAGCAGGCCAGGGACCGGCTCCTGTTCGTGTCGGCCGTCCTGGAACGGGCGCGGGAGGCGGTGGAAGGGGACGACAACGCCACGGCGGCGGTGCATGTGCGGGCCGCCGAGGGCGCTCTCGACCAGGCGGCGCGCCTCGTCGACGCCGTGGACCGGCGCGCCAGGGAACTGGCCGAGGCCGCGGGCCGGCTGCCGACCGCACTCGCCGACATCGAGGACGATCTCGCCGACGCGGGCGGGCTGTTGCAGGGCACGGCCGGCAACGTACCGGTGGCCGATCTGCGGGGCCGGACCGCCCGCGCCGAGTCGGTCGTCGCGGACGTACGGGCCGCGGTCGGGGCCGGGCGCTACGACCCGATCGACGCGCTGCGCCGCGTCGAGGAGGCGGACGCCGCGCTGGACGAGGCGCTGGCGGGCGCGCGGGAGCGGGAACAGGGCACGCGGCGGGCGCGTGGGCTCCTCGACCGGGCGATGCTCACGGCTCGCTCCACGATCGAGGCCGCGGCGGACTACATCGCGACCCACCGCGGGGCGGTGGGCGCTCAGGCCCGTACGCGGCTGGCCGAGGCGCACCGGCGGCTGGAGCGGGCGCGGGAGCTGGCGGCGGCGGACGTCACGGTGGGCGGCGCGGGTGACGCGCAGGGCGCGCTGGTGGAGGCGCGGCAGGCGGACGTGCTGGCCCGGCAGGCGCAGAGCCTCGCGGAACAGGACGTGGCCGGGTACGGGAACGTGTTCGGGCCGGGCGGTGTCTCCGGCGCGGGCGGGGGCGGCGGACTGGGCGGCGCGGTGCTCGGCGGGATCCTCCTGGGCGGCCTGTTCGGCGGTGGCGGCCGGGGAGGCGGGGGATACGGCGGCGGTTTCGGTGGAGGTCCGGGTGGGGGCAGGGGCGGAGGCGGCGGGCCCGGCCGCTTCGGCGGCCGGGGCACCCGCGGCCGGCTGGGCGGGGGCGGCCGGTTCTGACCCGGTCCTCATTCCATCGGCGTACCAGGAGACGTGCCATGACCAAGCAGACCATCCTCGGCCGGGTCGCCCAGCCGGCGAAGGCGAATGTCAACGCCCTTCTCGACCAGGCCGAGAACCCGCAGCTGATGCTGGACCAGCTCCGGGCCGACCCGTGGGGCCGGGCGCGCCGCGGCAGGGCTGCGCGGGGCTGATCCTTCAGGCCCGGAGGAGGTTCGAGGACCTTCCCCGGGCCCCGTCCCTAGAACATGCTCAGCAGCTGGTCGACGGTCGGTTCCGTGGTGGCGTCACCGTCCGGGAGCGGCAGTTCGAACCAGACCGTCTTGCCGCGCGGTGTACGGCGGGACCCCCAGCCCGCGCTGAGCAGACCCACGAGCTGGAGACCGCGGCCGCCCTCGTCGGTGTCGCGGGCCCGGCGCCGCCGGGGCTGGACCAGGCCGGCGTCCCACACCTCGCAGACGAGGCTGCGGTCGCGCAGCAGCCGGAGCCGTATCTCCCCCTCGCCGTAGCGCAGCGCGTTGGTGACGAGTTCGCTGACGAGCAGTTCGACCGTGTCGACGAGCGGTTCGAGGTCCCAGGCGGTCAGCTGGGCGCGGGCCAGCTCGCGGGCGCGGCCCACCGAGCGGGGCTCGCGGGGCAGCCGCCAGTCCCCGACGGCCTCGGAGGGCAGCCCTTGGATGCGGGCCATCAGCAGGGCGATGTCGTCCTCGCCGTGCCGTGTGTCGAGGGTGTTCAGGACGTGGTCGCAGACGTCCTCCAGCGGCCGGCCCGGATCGGTGAGCGCGCTGCGGAAGGCCTGCAGGCCCTCGTCGAGGGGGTGGTGGCGGGACTCGACGAGCCCGTCGGTGTAGAGGGCGAGCAGCGCGCCCTCGGGGAGTTCCACCTCCACCTCCTCGAAGGGCTCGCCGCCGACGCCGAGGGGCATCCCGGGCGGGACGTCCAGCAGCAGCGCCGCCTCGCCCGGTTCGACGAGCACCGGCGGCAGGTGGCCGGCGTTGGCGAACGTACAGCGGCGGGTGACCGAGTCGTACACCGCGTAGACGCACGTCGCGAGGTAGACCTCGGACAGCTCCGGGCCGCGTGACGCGGTGGCGACCCGTGAGGCCTGCCCGCCTCCGGTGGGCGTGCCGAGGCCCCGTGCGATCTCGTCGAGGTGGGAGAGCACCTCGGCCGGCTCCAGGTCGAGCTGGGCCAGGGTGCGTACGGCGGTACGGAGTTCTCCCATGGCGACGGCGGCCCGCAGCCCGCGCCCCATGACGTCGCCGACGACCAGGGCGGTGCGGTGGCCGGGAAGCTGGATGACGTCGAACCAGTCACCGCCGACCTCGGTGGCGGTGTTGCCGGGCAGGTAGCGGCAGGCGATGTCCAGCCCGGCGGCCTCCGGATCGCCGGGCGGGAGGAGGCTGCGCTGGAGGATCAGGGCACGTTCGTGCTCCCGCCGGTAGAGGCGGGCGTTGTCGATGCAGACCGCGGCGCGGGCGGCCAGCTCGACGGCGAGCGCCCGGTCCCGTTCGCCGAAGGGCTCGCTGCCCTTGGCACGGGAGAACTGCACCAGCCCGACGACGGTGTCGTGGGCGACCATCGGCACGACCAGGGTCGACTGCACGAGGCTGCCGTCGACGCCGGGCATGGTGCGCAGCCGCCCGGTGCGCAGCGCGCTCGCGCAGGGCGAGTTGAAGGGGTAGCGGTGGATGGCGCCCATGTCTATGGGCGTCGTTTCACAGCACCCGGGTGCGGCGCCGGGGTTCAGCAGCGGGGCGTCGGAGACGGCGCTCGCGAAGGCGACCCTGCGCAGTTCGGCGCTGGAACCGTCGGCCCTTCCCGGTGGCGCCTCGTCGCCGGTGAGCAGTCCCTGGTAGAGGTCGACGGAGGCGAGGTCGCAGAAGCCGGGTACGGCGACGTCGAGGAGCTCGCGGGCGGTGGTCTCCAGGTCGAGGGAGTTGCCGATGCGGGCGCCGGCCTCGTTGAGGAGGGCCAGGTTGCGGCGGGCGTTGGCGGCCTCGCGGGCGGCGATCTGGCGGCGGGTGACGTCGGTGCCGAGTCCGGCGACGCCGACGGGCCGGCCGGAGCCGCTGTGCACCCGGTAGAGGTTGATCGACCAGTGCCGGCTTTCGGCGCTGCCGGGCACCGCACCGGTGAGCTGGAGGTCGGTGACGGACTCGCCGGTCTCCAGCACCCGGCGCAACGCGGCGGTCATCCGTTCGGCCTCGGGGCGGGAGAGGTAGTCCTGGACGGTGCGCCCACGGTGGTCCTCGGCATCGCCGCCGAAGACGGTCGCGAAGCGCTGGTTGGCGCGCTTGACCGTCAGGTCCGTGTCGAACAAGAGGAACCCAAAAGGGGATTGACCAAAAATCGCCTGTGAAGCGGCAAGATCCGTCTCTATCCGTCGCAGTGCACGTACATCGACGACGATGCAGAGCGCGGCCTTCTCGCCGCCCTCGGTCTCGCTCGGCATCACATAGACCTCGGCGATCCCGCGCGCCCGCCGCTCCCCCGGCATCCGGAACGGGACCAGGCCCGTCCACTCCTTGCCGTCGAGGATCTCGGAGACCTTACGGTGCCCGCGCGGCCGAAGCTCGGCCGGCATGAACGCCTCGACCGGATCCTTACCCCTGACCTCCTCGGCGGTGATGCCGAACAGGTCCGCGGCACGGATGCTCCACTGGTCGACCAGCCCGTCGGGGCCGATCGAGAAGGAGGCAACTCTGATGTAGTCGTAGATCGAGCCAGGTGGACTGCTCTGCCACACGACGCTGTTCGCCGTCTCAGGTATCTCGCTCACGCGACCGTCCCCTCCAGCTCACCGCACCGGACCGGCCATTCCCGCAGTATTCAGCACTACGGCCCCCGGCGGCACGCCGTTCACGATCACAGGGTGGTCTCGTTCGTTTTGAGCCGAGCCCGGCGGTGATCGTTGTCCCCTCACTCTTCTAACCAGGCAGGGCCAGCTCGAACCACACTGTCTTGCCCGACCTGCCCTTTCGAGTCCCCCAGCGGCGGGCGGAGCAGGCGACCAGCTGCAGCCCCCGTCCCCCCTCGTCGTCGGGGCCGGCGACGCGCTCCAAGGGTGGATCCGGAAGGGGATCGGACACCTCGACCAGCAGCGCGGGGTGCGACGGGAAGGGCTCCTCGTCCGGGTGCAGCCGGGCCAGCCGGACCCCGATGGGACCGGAGGCGTAGCGCAGGGAATTGGTCACCAGCTCGCTCACCAGCAGCACGGTCACATCGCAGACCGCCGAGTCCAGCCGCCAGGCGCGCAGCGTGTCACGGACCGCGTGGCGGGCGGCGCGTACGGCGTCGAGCTCAGCCGGAAAGGCCCACTCGGCGCACTCGCCTTCGGTGTCGATCACGCCGACCACTTCCCAGACCGAGCAACAGACCCACGTCCAATTTCGGTGGGTTAATCAGCACATACCCGATATTTGGGGCGGGCTATCGCGGGAGCAGGCGCATGGTGGCACGAACGGCGTACACCCCGGGCGCGCGCTCCTCACCGACTCCTCGCGCCCGCGCACCCCGCCCCGCCGCGGGGGCGCCCCGTTCCGGTGCGGGAGCGAGCCGCCTCGGAGGGGGACGAGGGCACAGCCGGACGCACGCGGACCGGCCCCGGCGCCCCGCTCGAGCCCGGAGGTCCCGCCGGGGCGGACACCGACCGCCGGAGCCGGACGGACACCCGGTCGGACACCCGGTCGGAGGACGAGCACCAGCAGCCGGGCCGGGCGCCCGGGCGAGCGGGAAGGCCCGGCCGAGCAGGACGTCAGGACAGGCGGGACGTCAGGACAGGCGGACGCCAGGACAGGCGGGACGTCAGGACAGGCGGACGCCAGGACAGGCGGGACGTCAGGACAGGCGGACGCCAGGACAGGCGGGACGCCGGGACAGGCGGGGCGTCAGGACGAGCGGGACGTCAGGACGGGCGACGCCAGGACAGGCGAGGCGTCAGGACGGGTCGGTGAGGCGGGCGGTGGAGGATCCGGCGGGCAGTCGGAGGGCCACCTCGGCCACGGCGGGACGGTCCTGATCCAGCCAGTCGACGGTGTCCAGTTCATGCCGGTACAGCCAGCGCAATTCATCGTGATCCTCCAACGGGCGCGGCTCACCGGAGACAAGCCGGGCCGTCCACACCTGGAGTACGTAACCGGGCGCCAGCGGCCATTCGCCGGGGATCCGTTCACCCGGCTCCGTCTCCACGCCCAGCTCTTCGCGCAGCTCGCGCACGAGGGCCTGCCGCGCGGTCTCGCCCGGCTCCAGCTTTCCGCCGGGCAGCTCCCATCGGCCGGCGAGCTCGGGAGGGGCGCTACGGCGTGCGGCCAGCAGGCGTCCCCGGTCGACGACGGCCCCGGCCACCACCACACGATCTGTCATGCGCCGGAGCGTAACGCGCGGCGGACCGGCATCCTCGCCCGTGGTCAGCTCGCGGGCTGGCCCACGCGCTCCACCCAGTAGAGCTGCTTGTGTCCGCGCGTATCGAGACTGTCGGCGATCTTCTGCGCCTCGTCCCTGGTCGCGTACCTGCCCACCCGGTAGTGGTTGCCGTTGTCGTCCTGCCGGATCACCAGCCAGGGAAGGACCGCGCCACTCTCACTCATCACGCCTCACCCTCCGCCGGCCTGCCCGCTTCTAAGCTTCCCCACGAAACCGCAATCCGCATATGCCTGAGCTTACGCCTGACCTTTACTGAGCGGATACGTGTTTTTACAAAGAGGTACGCATCCGGCCAGCGACGCGGTACGACGAGGGGGCGCACCCGGCCGGGTGCGCCCCCTTGCGCGGAACAACGCGGAACTGATTGCCCGTCAAGGGCCCTCGGTCACCGCACCGGAAGGTGGTAGGCGATCCGGTAGCGATCGGCCGGGACCACTACGTCGGCCGTCTCGACCGCCCTCCCCGAGGCGTAGTACGTCCGCTCCACCACCATCACCACATGGCCGGGCACACCCCCGAGCGTCAGGAGCTCCTCCGCCAGCCCCGGCCGCGCGCCGACCTCCTCCACCACGTTGTCCACGACGATGTCGATCGCCGCCATCCGCTCGACGACCCCGCAGCCGCCCAGCGGGCCCTCCTCGGGCAGCATGACGGGCGTACGCCCGGTGACGGCCAGCGGCTCCCAGGAGGTGGAGAGCATCATCGGCTCGCCCGCGTCCCGGAAGACGTACCGGGTGCGCATCACCCGCTCCCCGGGCTCGATGCCGAGGCGCTCGGCGATCGCCACGCCCGCCGGCTCCTGCTCGCTGCTGGACTCCCAGGTGCCGCGCGCCTCCTCCGCCGCCTGCTCCTGCCGGAAGGGGTTGGCACCGGTCGTCAGTCCGTAGCCCGAGCGGGCGATCCTGCGCGGTACGGGGCGCTCCCGGACGTACGTCCCCGACCCCGAGCGGCCCTCGACGAGCCCTTCGGCCATCAGCACCTTGCGGGCCTCCAGGGCGACGGTGTCCGAGACCCCGTACTCCTCGCGGATCCGGGCCTGCGAGGGAAGCCGCGTGTGCGGCGGGAGCGAGCCATTGACGATCTTTTCCCGGAGATCGCTCGCAACGCGCAGATAAGCGGGCTGCTCACCGAAGGTCACGGGCCACTCCCATCAGGTTGACAGACAGCAACAGCGTGGCAACCGTCGGTTGCTTACCGCAAGCATGGGCCAAGGTTTCACCCGAAGTGATGACTGCCGTTTGAGCACCTGGTCGCCATGGGTATCGGCGGGAAACTGCGCCCCGGACGAGACTCCGCCCAGGGCGCAACCCCTCCGCCCCGCGCGGCGACCGGCGCCGCTCAGGCGGTGCCCGAGGCTTCCTCGGGCGGCGTGACGGCCAGCTTCAGGGCGCCGCGCGCCTTCAGGCCCAGGTCGGCCGGGAGGGCGTCGTACGCGGGTTCGTAGTGCTCCCAGAAGGTGTCCGGGTCCGTGGCGGCCGCCATCTTGGCCCAGTGCTTCCGGGCCGCCTCCAGGTCCTCGACCAGGTCCGCCACCGGCTTCTCCGCGGCGGTCGGCCACGGGTGCGCCTCCAGCTTCGCGGCCGCCCCACCGACGGCCGCGGAGACCTTCTGGGCCCAGGCCAGGTTGGCCGGCCGGTCCTCCTCGACGTCGGCCTCGGGCTCCTCCAGGAGAGCCGCGTCGATCCGGTTGACCGACTTCAGGAAGGCCTGCTGGTCCTGGTCGAGGGTCGTCTCGTCGCTGCGCACCGAACCCGTGAGCTTGCCCTTCTCCGCGGCGAAGGCGCAGGTCACCGAGCGGTCGCCGAGCGCCCAGCTCTCCTTGCTCGGCTGGTAGTAGTACAACCACGCGGTCTCGGGGACGGCCCAGGTGTCCAGCGCGTACGCCGTGTTCAGCGCGTCGCAGCGCTGCTCGGCGATCGGCTCGATGGGCTTGTCCCCGGGCCACTTGTCGAACTCGGTGATCTTGAAGCTGCCGGTTATCTCACCGTCGTGCGGCTTGGCGCAGTCGACGATGGTGACGTCGGTGGTTTCCGCCTCGATGGCGCCGCCCGGGCTGTTGAAGCACTGCCCCTTGCGCAGGTCGAAGGTCGAGCGGGTGCGGGACGCCTCGCCGGCGGCGTCGCGCACGCCGTCGAAGAAGTCGCGGAAGGCGCCCGTGCCGAGTCCAGCCACGACCAGCAGGGTGCTCGCCAGGGACAGGGCCATGCCGGTGATGGCCATCCCCTTGCCCCGCTCGCCCCGCTTCTTGATCCGCGCGAGCGCGAACCCACCCAGGATCATCCCGAGCGGAGGCACCAGGCAGACGATGCCGGCGACGAGGGAGGCGATGGCGAGGCCGTTGACGTTCGCGGAGGGCGGCTGCGGTCCGGGCATGCCGTAGAACGGGGCGGGCGCCTGGGGATACGGCTGCTGGGGCGGGGGCCAGCCCTGGGGGGATCCTTGGGGGGACCCCTGGGGCGATCCCGGGGAGGACGGTTCCACGGTTCTCGGTGCTCCTGTCGGGGGCGGGACGAATCGAATGCGCGCGCGGCTGGCGCATCGTACGCGGTCGGCGACAGGAGGCGGAATGCGGGCCTCGAAAAGGGCATTCGGAGCATTCGCCACGAAAAGAAAGGCGGCCGCCATGATGGCGACCGCCTCCCTCACTCACTCAACCGCCTCAGAACTGCAAGGCCCAGGAGTCGATCTTCCCGGTGTCGTAGCGGGCGTTGTCGCTCACCCGCAGCTTCCACGTGCCGTTGGCGACCTCGGAGGAGGCGTTGACCGTGTACGTGGTGTTGATGTTGTCGGAGCTGCCGCCCGTGCCGTAGCCCTTGAGCGTGTACGCGGTGCCGTCAGGTGCGATCAGCTGGACCTGGAGGTCACCGATGTACGTGTGAACGATGTTCACAGGGACCTGGAGCGCGGACGGGGCGTTGCCCGTGACGTCGCTGACGGTGACCGGCGACTCGACGGTGGTGTTGTCGTTGATCGCGTAGTCGGTGGTGTTCTCGAAGCGCTTGCCGGGCGGCGGCGTGGTTCCGCCGTCACCCACGTACAGCAGGCGGTTCGGGGAGCCGGTGCCCGGGTTGCCCACCACGCCGCTGGTGGCGGCGGAGGTGAGGGCGGTCGCCACCTGCGACGGGGTGGCCGTCCGGTTGTTGGCCAGGTAGAGGGCCGCGGCGCCCGCGACGTGCGGGGTGGCCATCGACGTACCGGAGATGGTGTTCGTGGCCGTGTCGTTGGTGTTCCAGGCGGAGGTGATGGAGGAACCGGGCGCGAACAGGTCCACCACACTGCCGTAGTTGGAGAAGCTGGAACGCGCGTCCGTGCTGGTGGTCGAGCCGACCGTGACCGCCTCGGTGACACGGGCCGGGGAGGTGCTGGAGGCGTCGCGGCCGTCGTTGCCCGCCGCGATGGCGTAGGTGACGCCGGAGGCTATGGAGTTGCGCACGGCGGTGTCGAGGGCCGAGTCCGCGCCGCCGCCCAGACTCATGTTGGCCACGGCCGGCTTGACGGCGTTACGGGTCACCCAGTCGATGCCGGCGACCACCTGGGCGGTGGTTCCGGAACCGGAGTTGTTGAGCACGCGGACGCCGACGATCTTGGCCTTCTTGGCCACACCGTAGGAGGACCCGGCGACGGTGCCGGCGACGTGCGTGCCGTGACCGTGGCCGTCCTGTGCCGTGTTGTCGTTGTCGATGGCGTCGTAGCCGTAGGAGGCCCGCCCGCCGAAGTCGCCGTGCGTGATGCGTACGCCGGTGTCGATGATGTACGCGGTGACGCCCTCGCCGGCCGGCTCGGGGTAGGTGTAGCTCTGGTTGAGCGGCAGGGCGCGCTGGTCGATCCGGTCCAGGCCCCAGGAGGGCGGGGAGGGCTGTGTGCCGGTGACCGTGAAGACGCGGTTCTGCACGACGGAGTCGACGGCCGGGTCGGCGGCGAGCTTCTTCGCCTGGGCCTCGGACAGTTCGACGGCGTAGCCGTTGAGGGCGGAGGTGTACGTCTTCTCGATCTTCGCGCCGTAGCGCGCGGCGATGGCCTTGCCCGCCTTGGACTCGGCGTCGGCGGCCGACTCGTCGAGGGTGACGATGTAGCTGCCCGCGATGGCGCCGGGGGCTCCGGCGTTCTCGATCACACCTTCCGGGGCGGCCGCGGCCGCGGTGGCCGGGAGGGCGGAGAGGGTGCCGAGCGCGAGGGCGGCGACGACGGTGGCGCCGGCTGCGGCCAGTCTTCGCCGCGGGGTACGCATCACTGACATGTGAGGGGTCCTCCTCATTGGTGGTGCGTTGCTGTGGGGGTTTGGCAGAGGCATGACAAACAGCGCCGCCGTGTACGCGGCGTCATCCGAATACCGCTACCGAGCGAAAGGTTGACCGATCCATAGGAATCCCACAAGGGTCCTGACGCTCCGGTAACACACCCGCCATACAAGTGACATGCTGGCCTTCATGACCCTTTCGGCGAGCTATCTGTGCCGACGATGCGGTACCGGATCATCCGTATCGGCACTGACCTGGTGCTGTCCCGAATGCCAGGGGCCTTGGGACCTGGATTTCACCGCCGGCGCCGTCCCCGCGGCCGCGCTCGCCGGCCGGGTCGGTTCGCTGTGGCGGTACGAGGAGGCGCTGCCGCTCTCCGACCCGTACTGCACCCTCGGCGAGGGCCGCACCCCGCTCGTCCGCCTCACGGACACGGTCTCGGCCAAGCTGGACTACCTGATGCCCACGCTGTCGTTCAAGGACCGCGGCGCCGTCATGCTCGCCGAGCTCGCCCGCCGCCTCGCGCCGCGCCGCGTGATCGCCGACAGCAGCGGCAACGCGGGCACCGCCATGGCGGCGTACTGCGCCCGCGCGGGCCTGGACTGCACGGTGTACGTCCCCGAAGGCACCAGCCCCAAGAAACTCGAGCAGATCCGCGCGCACGGGGCGCGGCTCACGATCACCCCCGGGGACCGTGAGGCCGCCGCCCGGGCCGCCCGCGAGGCCGCCGGCGAACCGGGCACCTTCTACGCCTCGCACGTGTTCAACCCCTACTTCCTGCACGGCACGAAGACGTACGTCTACGAAGTGTGGGAGGACCTCGGCGGGCGCCTGCCCGACACTCTCGTCCTCCCCGTAGGCAACGGCACCCTCCTGCTGGGCGCCGCCCTGGCCACGGCCGAGCTGTACGCGCACGGTCTGATCCCCGCACGCCCCGCCCTGCTGGCCGTGCAGGCGGAGGCGGTGGCACCGCTGGCGGAGGCGTTCCGCACGGGCGCCGACGACCTGCCCGCGCCCGCGCCGGCACGGCCCACCCTCGCCGAGGGCATCGCGATCCCGAACCCCCCGCGCGCCCGCCAGATCCTGCGGGCGGTGCGCGAGTCGGGCGGCACCTTCCTCACGGTGACGGATGACCAGATCCGGTCCGCACAGCTCGACTTGGCAGCCCGTGGGCTCTTCGTCGAGTCGACGGGCGTCGCGTGCTGGGCGGCGATCACCGCCGAGCCTCGCGCCGGCAGCACGGTCGTGCCGCTGTGCGGCGCGGGTGCGAAAACGGGCCTCGCCGGTTCCCGCGCCACTTGAGGCCCACGGGTGCAGCATGGAAGAGGGGCCCGAAACCGAACAGCGAGCCGGAGGTGCGGGAGCCATGGGCACGTACATGGACGTCCACCGAGGAATGAAGGGCATCACGTCCGAGCAGCTCAACGAGGCCCATCAGGCGGACCTCGCCATAGAGAAGGAAGAAGGAGTGCACTTCGAGCACGCCTGGGCGGACCCGGAGTCGGGCACGGTGTACTGCCTGTCCACCGGCCCCTCGGCCGAAGCCGTCCTGCGCATCCACGAACGCACCGGCCACGCCGCCGACGAGATCCACGAGGTGCCGCTCGCGGTCTGACGACGGGCTCATGAGGGGCAGACCTGCGGGCCCACCCCTCATGGCGCCGAGCGCCCAGTCGCGCAGCCCCTCCCGCGCCGGGCGGAATCGCTGACGTTGCCCCCATGACCGCGCTCCCCGACCGGATGGGCGCCCGCCAGGCGCGCAAGCCCCACCCCGCCGCGCGGGACGCCGACCGGGCTGGACACACCGGGCCCAGGCCCTGCTGACCGGCGGCGGTAGGCCCTGCGCGGCTTCTGACTCCGGCTGGGAGCCGAGCCGTGCCGAGGGCACCGTCGCATGCCGGCGTACGCGGACGACAAAGGCCGCCCGCCCCGCTCCACCGCAGGTCGGACGGCCTTTCGCCGGACGCATCAGACGTTGAAGCGGAACTCCACCACGTCGCCGTCCTGCATCACGTAGTCCTTGCCCTCCATGCGGGCCTTGCCCGCCGCGCGGGCCTCGGCGACCGAGCCGGTTTCGACGAGGTCGGCGAAGGAGATGACCTCGGCCTTGATGAAGCCCTTCTGGAAGTCGGTGTGGATCACACCGGCCGCCTCCGGGGCCGTCGCGCCCTTCTTGATGGTCCAGGCGCGGGACTCCTTCGGGCCGGCCGTCAGATAGGTCTGCAGGCCCAGGGTGTCGAAGCCCACGCGGGCGAGGGTCGCGAGGCCCGGCTCCTCGGCGCCGACGGACTGGAGGAGTTCCATGGCGTCCTCCTCGTCGAGCTCGGCGAGGTCGGCCTCCAGCTTGGCGTTGAGGAAGATCGCCTCGGCCGGGGCGACCAGGGCGCGCTGCTCGTCCTTGAACGCGTCGTCCGTCAGCTCGTCCTCGTCGACGTTGAAGACGTAGAGGAACGGCTTGGTGGTGAGCAGGTGCAGGTCGTGCAGGAGCTCGGCCTTCTCGCTGCCCTGGACGATGCCCTGCGAGAAGAGGGTGTCGCCCTTCTCCAGGATCGCCTGGGCCGCCTCGACCGCCGCGACCTTCGGTGCGACGTCCTTCTTGATCCGGGACTCCTTCTGGAGGCGCGGAAGGACCTTCTCGATGGTCTGGAGGTCGGCGAGGATCAGCTCGGTGTTGATCGTCTCGATGTCGTCCTTCGGCGAGACCTTGCCGTCGACGTGGACGACGTTCTCGTCCTTGAAGGCGCGGATGACCTGGCAGATAGCGTCCGACTCGCGGATGTTCGCCAGGAACTTGTTGCCCAGGCCCTCGCCCTCGCTCGCGCCGCGCACGATGCCCGCGATGTCGACGAAGTCGACCGTGGCGGGGAGGACGCGCTGCGAGTTGAAGATCTCGGCCAGCTTGGTGAGGCGGGCGTCGGGAACGCCGACGACACCGACGTTGGGCTCGATGGTGGCGAACGGGTAGTTGGCCGCCAGCACGTCGTTCTTGGTCAGGGCGTTGAACAGGGTCGACTTGCCGACATTCGGCAGGCCGACGATTCCGATCGTGAGCGACACGTTGGCGACTTCCTAGAAGTGAGGATGGTGGGCCGACCCCCCAGTTTACGGGCGCGGGGAAGCGGGCCGTGACGGCAGCCGGGGGACGACCGCGGGGCGAACTCTCGGCCAAGGTCGTCCAAAGGGCGTGTCCGATGCCGGATTCCCGGCCCCCCGCGACCTACGTTGTCCAGGTGGAGCAGCACAGGAACAGTCCCCCTCAGCGCCGGCAGCGGGCGCAGTCCCCGGCGGGTCCGGGAGCGGCGGGTCCCGAAGCAGCGGGTCCGGCGGGCCCGGCCGCGTCGGTGGCCCCGTCGGCCCCGGGCGCCCTGCCCCAGGGCGCGCTCATCGACGGCGCGGGCGTCCGCCCCGTCGGGGCACGTCCGGCGCGACCACCCTCGAGGCCGGGCGGCAAGGCGGCTCCCGGTGGCCGGCCCGGCGGAAGTGGGCCGGCCGGCGGGCCGGGCAAGCCCCCGGGCGGACCCGGGCGGCCGGGTGGCCGACCCGGGCGGCGCGGCGTGCCGCCCGTGGTGCTCGCGCTGCGCCGGCTGCCCTCGCCCCGGCTGACCGGGCTCGGCGCCGGGCTTTTCGCCTGCGCCGCGATGTTCCTGATCGGCTGCCTGGACTGGCTCCTGTTCGACGGCTCGCTCCTGGTGTACGGGCTGCTCTTCCTGCCCGTCAGTGCCCTGACCGCGCTGTGGGTGCGGTCCGCCGACCTGGTCACGGCACCGATCAGTGTTCCGATCGCGTTCGCCGTCGGTGTCGTACCGATCGCCGGGGGAACCGGGGGCCTGGGCGGCCGGATCATGGCGGTGGTCACGGCCCTCGCCGTGCACGCCGGCTGGCTGTACGGCGGGACGCTGGTGGCGGGCCTCATCACCTCCGTACGCAAAGTGCGGCAGATGGGGCGGCGGCAGCGGACCGCGGCCGCCGCCCGGGCGACCCAGCGCTGACACCCGGCCCGGACAGCCCGGCCCGGGACTCCCCTCGACGGGCCCGTCGACGGGAGTCAACGGCCCAGGCGGGCGGTCAGGCGGGGCAGGGACGGGCGTCAGCGCGCCGGAAGGGCGTCAGCGGGCCGCGGCGGCCATCGCCGCGCCCACGATCCCCGCGTTGTTCTGCAGCTCCGCCGGGACGATCTCCGCGCGGACACCCTTGATCAGCGGCAGGAACTTCTCCGACTTCCGGCTGACGCCGCCGCCCACGATGAAGAGCTCCGGCGAGAACAGCATCTCGACATGGGCCAGGTACTTCTGGACCCGGTGGGCCCACTCCTCCCAGCTCAGGTCCTTGTCGTCCTTCGCCTTCGTCGACGCCCGCTTCTCGGCCTCGTGGCCGTCCAGCTCCAGGTGCCCCAGTTCCGTGTTGGGCACGAGCCTGCCGTCGGTGAAGACGGCGCTGCCGATGCCCGTACCGAAGGTCAGCACGATGACCGTGCCCTTGCGTCCGCGCCCCGCGCCGAACGTCATCTCCGCGACCCCGGCCGCGTCGGCGTCGTTGAGGACGGTGATCGGCATTCCGGTCAGCCGGTCGCCGAGCAGCGCGGCCGCGTCGACACCGACCCAGCTCTTGTCGACGTTCGCCGCCGTACGGATGGTGGAGTCCGTGACGACGCCGGGGAAGGTGACGCCGATGGGGCCCGACCACGCGAAGTGCTCGACGACCTCGGCGACGCAGCCCGCGACACCTTCGGGTGTCGCGGGCTGCGGTGTCAGTACTTTGTGGCGGGGCTCGGCCAG
This sequence comes from Streptomyces sp. NPDC041796, assembly GCF_055590785.1. NCBI lineage: Bacteria > Bacillati > Actinomycetota > Actinomycetes > Kitasatosporales > Streptomycetaceae > Streptomyces > Streptomyces sp. NPDC041796. The sequence goes on along the minus strand of NZ_JBVJAH010000001.1, from coordinate 42,104 downwards.
ATCTCCGCGCTCCAGATCCACAGGAGCACCCTTGATCCCCGACCCGCCGATGTCCACTCCGAAGACGTTCATGGACTCAACGTTACGGGGCGACGCCGACAGTCACGGCGTTTCGCTCACTGCTTCTTGTGGAGGGCGGCGGCCTCGGCGCGCAGGTCGCGGCGCAGTTCCTTGGGCAGCGAGAAGGTGATCGACTCCTCGGCGGCCTTCACGATCTCCACGTCCTCGAAGCCGCGCTGCGCAAGCCACTCCAGAACGCCTTCGACCAGTACCTCGGGCACGGAGGCACCGGAGGTGACGCCGACCGTGCTCACGCCCTCCAGCCACGCCTCGTCGATCTCGTCGGCGAAGTCCACGAGGTGGGCGTCCTTGGCACCGGCTCCGAGGGCGACCTCGACGAGCCGGACGGAGTTGGACGAGTTCTTCGAACCGACGACGATGACCAGGTCCGCCTCGGCGCCCATCTGCTTGACGGCGGTCTGGCGGTTCTGCGTGGCGTAGCAGATGTCGTCGCTCGGCGGCGAGATCAGCTGAGGGAACTTCTCCTTCAGCTTGTCGACCGTCTCCATGGTCTCGTCGACCGAGAGGGTGGTCTGGGAGAGCCAGACGACCTTCGACTCGTCCCGTACGGTGACGTTCTCGACGTCGTCCGGGCCGTCGACGAGGGTGATGTGGTCCGGGGCCTCGCCGGAGGTGCCGATGACCTCCTCGTGGCCCTCGTGGCCGATCAGGAGGATGTCGAAGTCCTCGTTCGCGAACCGGACCGCCTCTTTGTGGACCTTGGTGACCAGGGGGCAGGTCGCGTCGATCGTCGCGAGCTTCCGCTCGGCGGCCTCCTGGTGGACGGTCGGCGCCACGCCGTGCGCGGAGAACATCACGATGGACCCCTCGGGGACCTCCGCCGTCTCGTCGACGAAGATGGCGCCCTTCTTCTCCAGGGTCTGCACGACGTACTTGTTGTGGACGATCTCGTGCCGTACGTAGATCGGCGAACCGTACTGCTCCAGAGCCTTCTCCACGGCGATCACGGCACGGTCCACGCCCGCGCAGTAGCCACGCGGAGCGGCGAGGAGGACGCGCTTGTCGGACGACGGGCTGGCAGGCGTAGCAGTCATGTCCCCCATCGTAAGGGCGGGTACGAGCGGTGGAAGATCCGCCAGGTGGCTGAGACTGAGCGGCACGGCCGGCGCCGCCGGGACGCGGGAGGCGGACGCGCACATCGGGCAGCGGCGGGAGCCGGGCTTCGGGGACCTCGTGGTCCACGGGCTGCTCTTCATCGCCCCCATGGGCGACGGTCGGGATTTCCGGCGCCATGGACGCCAGGTCGCACGGTGCCGTCGCCCTGGTCCATCTGGTGGCGACGATGGCGAGGGGGTTCACCGCTTTCAGCTACGCCCAGATGGTCGGGTGGCCCCTGGGGCCGGGTTCGGTCGCCGGGTGGATGGCGATCACGGTGGTGCTCACCCCGCTGCTCGATCTGCGGGGGTGCCATGGAGGCCGCCGACCGCCGTGCCGTGGTCTCCGGGCGGACGTGGGGCGGGGAAGCGTTGTCGTGGGGGCCTGTCACAGGGGGCGCGTACGCTCGCCTGCATGGGTCTCAATACGTCTGCCGAAGCTCCCCTGCCCGTCGGTGAGGTGTCGCGGCTCATCGGGGGGTGGATCGACCGGCTCGGTGCCGTCTGGGTGGAGGGACAGATCACCCAGTTGTCGCGGCGGCCCGGGGCAGGGGTCGTGTTCATGACTCTGCGCGACCCGTCGTACGACATCTCGGTGAGCGTCACCTGCTACCGGCAGGTGTTCGACGCGGTCGCGGACGTCGTGTCCGAGGGCGCCCGGGTCGTCGTGCGCGCCAAGCCTGAGTGGTACGCGCCGCGCGGGCAGCTTTCGCTGCGGGCGACGGAGATGAAGCCGGTCGGTATCGGTGAGCTGCTGGCGCGGCTGGAGATGCTGAAGCGGGCGCTGGGCGCGGAGGGACTGTTCGCCCTCGACCGCAAGAAGCCGGTGCCGTTCCTGCCCCAGCTGATCGGACTGGTCTGCGGCCGGGCGTCGGCGGCGGAGCGGGACGTGCTGGAGAACGCGCGGCGGCGGTGGCCCGCCGTCCGCTTCGAGGTGCGGAACGTGGCGGTGCAGGGCGTCCACGCCGTGCCGCAGGTGGTGCAGGCGGTCAAGGAGCTGGACGAGCTGCCGGACGTGGACGTGATCATCGTGGCGCGCGGCGGCGGCAGTGTGGAGGACCTGCTGCCGTTCTCGGACGAGCAGCTCGTCCGGGCCGTCGCCGAGTGCCGTACGCCGGTGGTGTCCGCGATCGGGCACGAGCCGGACTCCCCGCTGCTGGACCTGGTGGCGGACCTGCGGGCGTCCACGCCGACGGACGCGGCCAAGAAGGTCGTTCCGGACGTGGGCGAGGAGCTGGACCGGGTGCAGGCGCTCCGCGACCGGGCGCTGCGCACGGTGCGGGGCCTGATCGACCGCGAGGAGCGAGGGCTGGCGCACGCGCTGGCCCGGCCCGTGATGGAGCACCCGCAGCGGATGGTCGAGGAGCGGGAGGCGGAGGTGGACGCCCTGCTGGCGCGCAGCCGCCGGGTCCTGGGCCACCTGCTGGACAGGGCGGACTCGGAGCTGACGCACACGCATGCGCGCGTGGTGGGCCTTTCGCCGGCGGCGACCCTGGAGCGGGGGTACGCGGTGCTCCAGCGGGCGGACGGGTCGGTGGTCCGGTCGCCGGAGGAGGTCGCACCGGAGGAGGAGCTGCGCGCGCGGGTCGCGGAGGGCGACTTCGCCGTGCGCGTGGCCGCCGACGCTGTCGTACCCCGCCCGTAGGGTGGTGCGCATGGCAGCGAACACCACGGAGACGGCGATCGGGTACGAGCAGGCGCGCGACGAGCTGATCGAGGTCGTGCGCCGGCTGGAGGCGGGGGGCACGACGCTGGAGGAGTCCCTGGCCCTGTGGGAGCGGGGCGAGGAGCTGGCCAAGGTGTGCCGCCGCTGGCTGGAGGGCGCCCGCGCCCGCCTGGACGCGGCGCTGGCCGAGCAGGAGGCTCCGGCCGGGCAAGAGGAGTAAGCCTCCGGAATCACTGTGTGAGGGGTCTCACGACGAGCACGGGGCCTGTTTGGTTGAAAGTTAACCTATCCCCGGCGTACGGTGGTCCACATCGCTTGATCCTTCGGACCCTCGAAAGGCACGCAGCATGTCCCTCGTTCTTGACCCCGCCGCCCAGGACCTTCTCTTCCGTGAGGCCCGCACCGCCAACGCCTTCACCGACGAGCCGGTCACCGAGGAGCAGGTCCAGGCGATCTACGACCTCGTGAAGTACGGCCCGACGGCCTTCAACGCGACGCCGCTGCGTATCGTCCTCGTCCGGTCCGCCGAGGCCCGCGAGCGTCTGGTCCCGCACATGGCGGAGGGCAACCGCGCCAAGACCGCGTCGGCGCCGCTGGTCGCCATCCTCGCCGCCGACAACGAGTTCCACGAGGAGCTCCCGAACCTGCTGCCGCACTTCCCGCAGGCCAAGGACATGTTCTTCGCCGAGCGCCCGGTCCGCGAGCAGGCCGCCGGGGTCAACGCCGCGCTGCAGGCCGCGTACTTCATCGTGGGCGTCCGGGCCGCCGGCCTCGCCGCCGGACCCATGACGGGCTTCGACTTCGCGGGCGTGCAGAAGGAGTTCCTCGACGACGACCACACCCCGCTGATGATCGTCAACATCGGCAAGCCCGCCGAGGACGCGTGGTTCCCGCGCAGCCCGCGCCTGGCCTACGACGAGGTCATCACCACCGTCTGACGACGCCGGCCCACGGACCGACGGCCCCGAGCACCATCCCCCTGGTGCCCGGGGCCGTCGCCGTTCATCGCGCGGGGTGCCGGGCCGGCCGTCGCGTACCGCCTCGCGTCACCTTTCGCCGCCCGGTGCCCACCGGCCATCGCCGCGTACCGCCGCGTGCACGGCACCGGGTGCCGGCGCCGCGAGTGCCGACGCGTCGCGTCGGCGGCCCGCGCCGTGCACCGGCGCATGCCGCCCGTGTACACCGCCGGGACCCGCGCCGCGTGACGGAGCCACCTGGCAGCGACGCGTACACCGTCGCCCGGCCGCGTACGCCCCGCCGCGTACACCGTCGCCGCGTACCCCCGTCACCACGAGACGGAGCCGCGTGGCACCGATGCGTACACCGGCGCCCGCGCAGCACCGGCGCCGCGCAACGGAGCCGCGTACGCCCCGCCGCGTACACCTGCGCCCGCCTAGCACCGGCGCCGCGAGTCACCGGCCCGTGTCCACGGGACGTGTCCCCGGGACGTGCCGGTGGGGGGTCAGGCCTTCTTCGCCGGCTGGAGTGCCGACACCATCTGCGCGAGTTGCTCCCGCGTCGCCGTACCGGTCACGACCGTCGTGACGCCCTTGTCGCGCAGCACCAGCGCGTCGTACTTCGGGCCCTCCCAGTGCTGCCAGGTCCGGCCCGCCACCGCCTGCGTCCGGCCCGTGTCCCGCGCCTCGTGGGTCACCTTGGCGATGTACTTCTCCGGCACCGCCGTCGACTGCTCCACCGCCACGTACTGCCGGTCCGGGGTCAGGAAGCCGAGGTGCCAGGCATCGCCCTCCTCGCGGTCGTACGCGACCGAGGTCGGCGTCCAGTCCGCGGCGAGGCCCTCCGGCGCCAGGATCGGGTACGGCGCCGCGCGCTGCGCCGTCACCAGCTCGACCCGGTAGTCGACCGGCTTGATCGGGTCCGCCTTGTCGTCGTGCGGGATGAAGAGATAGATCACGCCCGCTGCGGCGCAGATGACCGCCATCGACTGGAACATCCCGCGCACTGTCTGCTTGCCACGCATACCTGCCACGCCCCCTATGGTCGCATCAGCGTGGCCTGCTCATACGTGGGCCCCTCTGCTCAATATGTCGACCTACCGATAGAGTCGCAGCACCCTCTTCACTTGCGGCCGTCGCCGTACAGAAAGGTGCGTTCCGATGACCGACAATCATCTGCCGTCCGAGCTCGAGGTCTCTCCCGAGGCTCCCGACCGCAACCTGGCCCTCGAGCTGGTCCGGGTGACCGAGGCCGCCGCCATGGCCGCGGGCCGCTGGGTCGGCCGCGGCGACAAGAACGGCGCCGACGGCGCGGCGGTGCGGGCCATGCGGACCCTCGTCTCCACCGTGTCGATGAACGGTGTCGTCGTGATCGGTGAGGGCGAGAAGGACGAAGCCCCGATGCTGTTCAACGGCGAGCGGGTCGGCGACGGGACCGGCGCCGAGTGCGACATCGCCGTGGACCCGATCGACGGCACCACGCTCACCGCCAAGGGCATGCCCAACGCGATCGCCGTGCTGGCGGCGGCCGACCGCGGCACCATGTTCGACCCGTCCGCGGTCTTCTACATGGACAAGCTGGTCACCGGCCCGGAGGCCGCCGACTACGTCGACATCAACGCCCCGGTGTCCGTGAACATCCGCCGCGTCGCGAAGGCCAAGCACTCCTCGCCCGAGGACGTCACCGTCGTCATCCTGGACCGCCCGCGCCACGAGGGCATCGTCAAGGAGATCCGCGAGACGGGCGCCCGCATCAAGTTCATCTCGGACGGCGACGTGGCCGGTTCGATCATGGCGGTGCGCGAGGGCACGGGTGTGGACCTGCTCATGGGCATCGGTGGTACGCCCGAGGGCATCATCAGCGCCTGCGCGATCAAGTGCCTGGGCGGTGTCATCCAGGGCAAGCTGTGGCCCAAGGACGACGAGGAGCGGCAGCGCGCCCTTGACGCGGGCCACGACCTGGACCGGGTGCTCTCCACGAACGACCTGGTCAGCGGTGACAACGTGTTCTTCGTCGCGACCGGCATCACGGACGGCGAGCTGCTGCGCGGCGTGCGCTACCGCGCGGAGACGGCGACGACCTCGTCGCTGGTGATGCGCTCCAAGTCGGGCACGATCCGGCAGATCGACTCGACGCACCGGCTGTCGAAGCTGCGCGCGTACAGCCAGATCGACTTCGACCGCGCGAAGTAGCCGACGCGGACACGGAGAGGGGCGCCCCCAACCGCGGTGGGGCGCCCCTCTCCGTGTCCGAGGTGTCCGAGCGCCGGAGCATCCGTGTCCGAGCGCCGAGGATCCGTATCCGCTCCGGAGGAGACCCGGTGCCGGTTAGCCGGCGGCTGCGATCTGCGGGCCGGTCGAGGCGGCCTTCTTCAGCTCCACCTCGCGCCGCCTGCGCCGGGCCAGTACGACACGCCGCTCTGCCGCCGTCAGGCCGCCCCAGACGCCGTACGGCTCGGGCTGGAGCAGCGCGTGTTCCCGGCATTCGACCATGACGGGGCACCGGGCGCAGACCCGTTTCGCGGCCTCCTCCCGCGCCAGCCTCGCGGCCGTGGGCTCCTTGGACGGGGCGAAGAACAAGCCTGCTTCGTCCCGGCGGCAGACCGCCTCCGTGTGCCACGGACCGGCCTGGTCCTCCCGCGCCGGAAGACGCTGGGAGGGGGCGGCGGCGACCTGGAGGGGCTGATGCGGCAGTTGCAGCACGGTCTACTCCTGACGACGGCTTCGCGAGCGAGAGACGATGCAGCAAGCCCTACCCGCTGTGCGCGCGCCTATGCACTGCGTGGCACTCGGTTCCAGGGGGTGGAATTCCGACCTGCGCGAACCGGCCGTGGCGGGTCAACCACCCAAGTGCTTACGGAGTTTGTCGTGGAGGTCGGCGATCCGCTTGCCGCTCTTCGGCCGTGCCTCGACGTTGCCGAGGATCGCGAATCCGTTGATCACGACGACCGGGGCCTCGGGGTCGGTGGCCTCCAGGGTGGTCACCTCGAAGTTGCCGAGGACGCCGGAGCCGCCGCCGCCCCGCAGCGTGACGTTCTCGGGCACGCGGATTTCGACGTTGCCGAAGACCGAGGTGGCGTTGATCGTGGTCAGCCGCTGCGTGAAGATCGCCTCGGTGAGGTCGATCTCGACGCTGCCGAAGACGGAGAAGGCGTGGGTCCGCCGCCCGACGCGCCAGCGGCCCTTCCTCGTGGCGCTGGAGAACACGGCGATCAGCTTGTCGTCCGGGACGGCCAGGTCCTCCGGCTGGTAGGCGTACGGCTGCGCCGCGGGCTCCCGGCCGGGGCGCGCGGCGGGCAGGTCCCGTACGAGGGGTTCGAGCTCGCCGACCGTCTTGGCGCGGTAGACGGCGTCGATCCGCTCCCCGTGCTCCTCGGCGTCGATCCGGCCCTCGGCCAGGGCGTCCCGGAGGATGTCCGCGATCCGGTCCCGGTCGGCGTCCGAGGCCCGGATCGCGGGCGGATCGGCGGGCACGGCCGGCTTCTTGGGCTGCTTTTCGAGGTCCACGGGGAACAGCCTAGCGAAACGCGATACATCGCGACTAGGGGTCGAGACGACGAACCGGCGCAATCGTCCCCGCCAACTGAGCCTTACCTCACAGGTTCGGGCGGCTTCGGGCGTTCTACGCTTGTGAACGCGCTGCCAATGGAGGCCGCGCTGCTGTCTGCCGAGTGAGGAATGGCTGCCGTCATGCCAGAGTTTGCGTACTCCGACCTGCTGCCGCTGGGAGAGGACACCACGCCCTACCGCCTGGTGACCGCCGAGGGTGTCTCCACCTTCGAGGCCGACGGCCGCACGTTCCTCAAGGTCGAGCCGGAGGCGCTGCGCAAGCTCGCCGAAGAGGCGATCCACGACATCCAGCACTACCTCCGGCCCGCGCACCTCGCGCAGCTACGCAAGATCATCGACGACCCGGAGGCGTCGAGCAACGACAAGTTCGTCGCCCTCGACCTGCTCAAGAACGCCAACATCGCCGCCGCGGGCGTCCTGCCCATGTGCCAGGACACCGGTACGGCGATCGTGATGGGCAAGCGCGGCCAGAACGTCCTCACCGAGGGCGGGGACGAGAAGGCCCTGTCGCGCGGCATCCACGACGCGTACAAGAACCTCAACCTGCGCTACTCGCAGATGGCTCCGCTCACCATGTGGGAGGAGAAGAACACCGGCTCCAACCTCCCCGCCCAGATCGAGCTGTACGCGACCGACGGCGGCGCGTACAAGTTCCTCTTCATGGCCAAGGGCGGCGGCTCCGCCAACAAGTCGTTCCTCTACCAGGAGACCAAGGCGGTCCTCAACGAGACCTCCATGATGAAGTTCCTGGAGGAGAAGATCCGCTCCCTCGGTACGGCCGCCTGTCCGCCGTACCACCTGGCGATCGTCGTCGGCGGCACCTCCGCCGAGTACGCGCTGAAGACCGCGAAGTACGCCTCCGCGCACTACCTGGACGCGCTGCCGTCCGAGGGCTCCGAGCTGGGCCACGGATTCCGTGACGAGGAGCTGGAGAAGAAGGTCTTCGAGCTGACGCAGAAGATCGGCATCGGCGCGCAGTTCGGCGGCAAGTACTTCTGCCACGACGTCCGGGTGGTGCGCCTGCCGCGTCACGGCGCCTCGCTGCCCGTCGCGATCGCCGTGTCCTGCTCGGCCGACCGCCAGGCCGTCGCGAAGATCACCGCGGAGGGCGTCTTCCTGGAGCAGCTGGAGACCGACCCGGCGCGCTTCCTCCCCGACACGACGGACGAGCACCTGGCGGAGGAGGGCGACGTCGTCACGATCGACCTCAACCAGCCGATGGACGACATCCTCGCCGAGCTGACCAAGCACCCGGTCAAGACCCGGCTGTCGCTGAGCGGCCCGCTGGTGGTGGCCCGCGACATCGCGCACGCCAAGATCAAGGAGCGGCTGGACGCGGGCGAGGAGATGCCGCAGTACCTGAAGGACCACCCGGTCTACTACGCCGGTCCCGCGAAGACGCCCGAGGGGTACGCCTCCGGCTCCTTCGGCCCGACGACGGCCGGCCGCATGGACTCCTACGTGGAGCAGTTCCAGGCGGCGGGCGGCTCCAAGGTCATGCTGGCCAAGGGCAACCGCTCGAAGCAGGTCACCGACGCGTGCCACGCGCACGGCGGCTTCTACCTGGGCTCGATCGGCGGCCCGGCGGCGCGCCTGGCGCAGGACTGCATCAAGAAGGTCGAGGTCGTCGAGTACGAGGAGCTCGGCATGGAGGCCGTCTGGAAGATCGAGGTCGAGGACTTCCCCGCGTTCATCGTCGTGGACGACAAGGGCAACGACTTCTTCCAGGACCCGGCGCCGGCCCCGACGTTCACGTCGATCCCGGTGCGCGGCCCCGGCCTGGCCTGACCGGACGGAGCGCGCGGGCCCGGTCACCCTCCCGGTGGCCGGGCCCGCGCGCGTACGGGGCTAGGCGAACCGCTGCCTCGCCGTGCCGTCGCACGGCTGGAGCCGCAGCGGGTCCTTCGCCGCGCCGAGGGTGAGGCACAAGGACGGCGCCGCGGCCGGGCGCAGCGTCGCGCCCTCGCGGACGAAGCGCTGGTTGGCCACGCCCGAGCAGTTCCACAGCACCAGGGCCTTGCCCGCCTGGTAGGCGGCGCCCGGTACGTCCAGGCACCGGTCATGGGTCAGCGCCGTGTGGATGGACCCGCGTGCCGGGTCGTGCCACCAGGCCTGGTTCCGTCCCGCGTGGCAGTCCCAGCCGCCGACGGCCGTGCCGTTGCGGGTGACGGCCCCGGTGACGTCCACGCAGGTGCCCGTGGCCTCGCCCCGCAGCGGGGTGAACTTGTCGTCCCAGGCTCCCGGCACCAGCACGGGCCTGCCCGTCGACGCGGGGTCGGCGCAACTCCCCTCCCGTACACCCGCGGTGTAGAGCTGGGTGAGGCAGGAGGCGAAGGCGGCGTGGCCCGCCGCGTTGGGGTGGAAGGACTGGCGGACGGAGTTCTCGTCCGGCGTGCCGGGCTTGGAGAGGTCGATGTAGAGGCCGCGCGCCCAGGTGTCCTCCATGCAGACCTCGTGCCCGTGGAAGAGCCGTGAGTTGTCCAGGTACACCGCCCCGGCGTTCGCCGCCGCGCGCCGCATGCCGCGTTCGAAGGCGGGTACGGCGGTGTTGCGGCCCCAGACGGTGTCGGAGTCGTACCCGAGGCCGCCGCAGGCGAGTTTGCCGGGGAAGTTCGGGTTGTCGTGGAAGTCGGGGCCGATGGGGCTCGGGTAGCCCATGACGACGAGTTTGTAGTCGCCGTCGGCGTACCCGGCGTCGCGCATCACTCCGCGCAGGTCGCGGACGGTCTGCTCGACCTTGGGCACGAGGGCGTCGACGCGGGCCTGCCAGCCGGGTGCGTACTTGGGCTCGCACGGGCCCTGGAGGGTGAGGTAGCGGGTGACGCAGTCGGTCATCACGGGGCCGAACTGGAGGTCGTCGTTGGCGCCGGCCACCAGCAGCACCATCTTGACGCGGGTGTTCCGGGCCTTGATGGCGAGATTGTCGCTCTGGACGAGCTCGTCGGCGTACTGCTTGCTGCCGCCGATGCGGATGTTCGGGGTGGCGGCGCCGGAGCACGAGACGTTGTAGGTGACGTCGGCGGGGATGCCGGTGCGGTGGATGGCGGCCTGGGGAGAGCGGTGGCACCAGTTGTCGGGGCCGTTGGTCGGCGGCTCGTAGGTGCCGATGCCCTCGCCCGATATCTCGCTGTCGCCCAGCGAGACGAGGCCGGTCTTCCGGTCGGCGAGAGGCCGTTCGGCGGGACTGCCGTACAGCTTGGTGGCCTCGGCGGCGCGGATGGCCTCCAGTTCGGGGGACAGTGGTACGGATGCGGTGGTACGAGGAGCGTCCGCCGCGGCGGCCTGGACGGTCGTCCCGCCGAGGGCGGCCGCGAGCGCGGCCGTGGCGGCGACCGTACATCGGAGTCCGAACCGGGCTCGGGTTCTGGTGCGCGTCATTGCGCCTCCTGGAAGTGGGGTTACCCACGGTTTTTACTGGCCGGTACGGAGCTTGGGAATACGCGGAACAAGACAAGTGCTCACCTTTTTCGGGGGGTTCGGGGTCGCCCCGGAAGACGCAGCAGGAGGTTGACGACCATGACGGACGAGCCGGACTACCGGATCGAGCACGACTCCATGGGTGAGGTGCGCGTCCCCGCCCACGCCAAGTGGCGGGCGCAGACCCAGCGGGCGGTGGAGAACTTCCCCGTCTCCGGACAGCGCCTGGAACGGGCCCACATCGAGGCCCTGGCCCGCATCAAGGCCGCCGCGGCGAAGGTCAACGCGGAGCTCGGCGTCCTGGACGAGGACATCGCCCGCGCCATTCAGGAGGCCGCCGCGGAGGTCGCCGACGGCCGCTGGGACGAGCACTTCCCCGTCGACGTCTTCCAGACCGGCTCCGGCACGTCGTCCAACATGAACACCAACGAGGTCCTCGCCACCCTCGCCGGCGAGCGCCTCGGCCGCCCCGACGCAGTCCACCCCAACGACCATGTCAACGCGTCCCAGTCGTCCAACGACGTCTTCCCCTCCTCCATCCACATCGCCGCCACCGCGGCCGTCACCCAGGACCTGATCCCGGCCCTGGAGCACCTGGCCGCCTCACTGGGGCGGAAATCAGCCGAATTCGCGGACGTGGTCAAGTCCGGGCGTACGCATCTGATGGACGCCACACCGGTGACTCTCGGCCAGGAGTTCGGCGGCTACGCCGCGCAGATCCGGTACGGGGTCGAACGGCTGCGCGCCTCGCTGCCGCGCCTGGCCGAGCTGCCGCTGGGCGGCACGGCGGTCGGCACCGGCATCAACACCCCGCCCGGCTTCTCCGCCGCCGTCATCGCCGAGGTCGCCCGCACGACCGGGCTGCCGCTGACCGAGGCCCGCGACCACTTCGAGGCACAGGGCGCGCGCGACGGGCTCGTGGAGACGTCCGGACAGCTCCGTACGATCGCGGTCTCCCTGACCAAGATCTCCAACGACCTGCGCTGGATGGCGTCCGGGCCCCGCACGGGCCTGGCCGAGATCAACCTCCCCGACCTCCAGCCCGGCTCGTCGATCATGCCGGGCAAGGTCAACCCCGTCATCCCGGAGGCCGTCCTGATGGTCGCCGCCCAGGTGACCGGGAACGACGCCACGGTCGCGGCGGCCGGCGCCGCCGGCAACTTCGAGCTGAACGTGATGCTCCCGGTCATGGCCAAGAACCTGCTGGAGTCCGTCCGGCTGCTCGCGAACGCCGCCCGGCTGCTGGCGGACCGCACGGTCGACGGCATCACCGCCAACGTCGAGCGGGCGCGCGAGTACGCCGAGTCGTCGCCCTCCGTGGTGACCCCGCTGAACAAGTACATCGGCTACGAGGAAGCCGCCAAGGTCGCCAAGAGGTCCCTCGCCGAGCGCAAGACCATCCGCGAGGTCGTCATCGAATCGGGCTACGTGGAGCGGGGCGACCTGACGCTCCGGCAACTCGACGAGGCCCTCGACGTACTGCGGATGACCCGCCCCTGACCTGGCACTTCGTACTCCACCGGCCCCGCCGTCCGTGATCTGCGTCGCGGCGGGGCCGACGGTACCCCTCTAAGATCTGCGCATGACAGCCGAGACGACCACAGGGAGAGGAGCGCGCTCCGGCGGCGCGCGCTGGGCGCCGGGTGCGAGGATCCTGTGGCGCTACCGCGACAACGGCGGCGGTCACATCCACATCTGCCGGCCCGTGACCGTCGTCCAGGACACCGACGATCTGCTCGCCGTGTGGATGGCGCCGGGCACCGAGTGCGTCAAGCCCGTGCTCGCCGACGGCTCCCCCGTCCACGAGGAGCCGCTCGCCACCCGCTACACCGCCCCGCGCACCACCGTGCGCACCCGGTGGGAGGGTACGGGCGTGCTGAAGCTGGCCCGGCCGGGCGAGCCCTGGTCGGTGTGGCTGTTCTGGGATCGCGGCTGGCGGTTCCGGAGCTGGTACGTCAACCTGGAGGAGCCCCGCACCCGATGGGCGGACGGCGTGGACTCCGAGGACCACTTCCTGGACATCTCGGTGTACCCCGATCGCAGTTGGCTGTGGCGCGACGAGGACGAGTTCGCCCAGGCGCAGCGCAGCGGCCTGATGGGCCCGGCACAGGCCCGGCGGGTACGGGATGCCGGGCGGGCCGCGGTCGAGGTGATCCGGGCCTGGGGCGCGCCTTTCGCGGACGGCTGGGAGAACTGGCGGCCAAACCCGGACTGGGCGGTTCCGGAATTGCCCGCGGACTGGGATCGCACCCCGGCGCACACGGCTCCGTGAGACCCTTGATGCGCCCCTGGGGTGCAAACGTAGGATCGTCCTCCGCACATTGGCGGAGCAGTAACGACTGAGCAGAGACCAGGAACTGACCGTAAGTCATCCATGAGGGGGTGGACCGTGCCTGATCCGTGCCCGGATCCGTCTCCCCTTGTCGACGCCGCCCTCAGAGCGGGTATAGCGCCTGACAGAGCGATCGCATCGCACTACCGGCCCGGACGGACGGAATCCCACGCGTGACGGAGCATCCCACCTCCCACGAAGGCCGACAGCCCCTGGCTGCCCGGCCGCAGGAACGCACCCGGCCGCGGCAGGAGACGCCCCCGTCCCCCGCCGCGCCGCCCGCGGCCGCGCCCGCGTCCGCGCCCCGCGCGGGTGCCGCCCCGGCCCCTTCCCCCTCCCCCGCGGCCGCCGCACAGGCCGGCCCGGGCGGGGCGGGCGGACCAGCCGCACCGGGCGGACCGGGCCGCGGGGCGTCCGGGCGCGCGACCGGGGCGTCGGCGCACGTCGGCGGGCCGGTACGCGGGGCGTCGGGGCACATGGGCGGGGCGTCGGGGCACGGCGCCGGGGCCTCCCCGCGCGGGGCCGGGCCGGAAGGGCAGGGTCCAGGAGCCGGGGCCGCACCCGGAACCGGGGCCGGACAGGGCGGTGGGCCCGCCGGGGCGGCCGGGCCGGTGGACGGGCTGCCCGTCCAGGCCGCCGCCGCTCCGGGCCACGAGCCGGTGGCGGCCGCACGGCGCGAGGGCGACCGGCTGCGCTTCGTGGGCGCCGCGACCCGCCGGATCGCCCGGGGCATCGACCTGGACGAGATCGTGCTGGGCCTGTGCCGGGCCACCGTACCGACGTTCTCCGACGCGATCCTCGTCTACCTGCGCGACCCGCTCCCGGTCGGCGACGAGCGGCCCGTCGACCCGTTCGTCCTCCGCCTGCGCCGTACCGACCGGCTGCGTTTAACCGAGGACGAGGCCGACCTCGGCCTGTCGGCGGCCGACCCGGACACCGACCTCGACCTCGGCCCGGCGGCCGAACTGTGCGAGGTCCAGACCGGCGGCGCCCTCGCCGAAGTCCTCCGAGGCGTACGCCCGGTCTTCGGCGACTCGGCGGCCGCCCGCGCCGCCCTGCCCGAACTGCTCGGCGACGGACGCTCCGTACCGTCCGGGCACCGGGCGATCCTGGCACCGCTGCGCGGCCGGCGCCGGGTCATCGGCGCGGCCGTGTTCCTCCGCCGCCCCGACCGGCCGCCGTTCGAGCCGAACGACCTGCTGGTGGCCGCGCAGCTGGCCACGCACACGGCGCTCGGCATCGACAAGGCGGTGCTGTACGGGCGTGAGGCCTACATCGCCGACGAGCTGCAGCGCACCATGCTGCCGGAGAACCTCCCGCAGCCGACCGGGGTGAAGCTGGCCTCCCGCTACCTCCCGGCGGCCGAGACGGCACGCGTCGGCGGCGACTGGTACGACGCGATCCCGCTGCCCGGCAGCCGGGTCGCCCTCGTCGTGGGCGACGTGATGGGCCACTCCATGACGTCCGCCGCCATCATGGGCCAGCTCCGCACCACCGCGCAGACCCTCGCCGGGCTCGACCTGCCGCCGCAGGAAGTGCTGCACCACCTCGACGAGCAGGCCCAGCGGCTCGGCGAGAACCGCATGGCGACCTGCCTCTACGCGGTGTACGACCCGGTCGCGCACCGCATCACCATCGCCAACGCCGGTCACCCGCCGCCGATACTGCTCCACCTCGGCGGCCGGGCCGAGGTGCTGCGCGTCCCGCCGGGCGCGCCCATCGGCGTGGGCGGCGTGGACTTCGAGGCCGTCGAGCTGGACGCCCCCGCCGGGGCGACCCTGCTCCTGTACACCGACGGGCTCGTCGAGTCGCGGTTGCGCGACGTGTGGACGGGGATAGAGCAGCTTCGCGAACGGCTCGCTGCGACCGCCCAGTTGACCGGACCCGACCATTCGCCGCCGCTGGAGGCGCTCTGCGACGACGTGCTGGACATGCTCGGCCCGGGCGACCGGGACGACGACATCGCGCTGCTCGCCGCCCGGTTCGACGGGATCGCTCCGAGCGATGTCGCCTACTGGTTCCTGGAGCCGGAGGAGCAGGCTCCCGGCCGGGCGCGGCGCCTGGCTCGGCGGGCACTGGCCCGCTGGGACCTGGAGGACCTGTCGGACAGCGTCGAGCTGCTGGTCAGCGAGGTGGTCACCAACGCGGTGCGGTACGCGGAACGACCGGTGACGCTGCGGCTGCTGCGGACGGACGTGCTGCGCTGCGAGGTCGGTGACGACTCTCCGCAGCTCCCGCGCCAGCGCCGGGCCCGCGACACCGACGAGGGCGGGCGCGGCCTGTTCCTGGTGAACCGGCTGGCCCGGCGGTGGGGTGCGACACGGCTGTCGACCGGCAAGGTGGTCTGGTTCGAGCTGCCGACGCGGATCTGAGACACCCCGGCGGAACATGACGGTGGCCGGGCCCCTCGGCGAGGGGCCCGGCCACCGTCATGACACCGCCTGCGTCACGGCTTGGGCGGCTTCAGGTCGCCGGAGCCGGCGGAGTCGCCGTCGCCCGGGTCGCCGGTCGGGTCGCCGCCGTCGCCTCCGCCGTCGGCACCACCGCTGGTGTCGTCGGTCGGGTCGTCGGTCGGCGTCTCGGTCGGGGTCGGGATCGACGGCGTACGGGTCGGGGTGGAGGGCGTACGCGTCGGGGTCGGCTCCTCGGTGGGCGACTCGGTCTCGGTCGGCTCCTCGGTCGGCGACTCCGACTCGGTCGGTTCCTCGGTGGGCGACTGGGTCGCGGTCGGGGCGGGCGGGGCGGTCTCGGTGACGTCCAGGTCGAACCGGGCGTCGGAGCCGCCGCCGAGGGCGCCCAGCGTGTAGTCGGCCCAGATGCGGGCCGGGAAGCCACCACCGTTGGCGCGACCGGAGTTGGCGGTGCCGGTCAGGGTGACCTGCCTGCCCTTGTCGGCGTCCTCGCCGAAGAGGGCGACGACCGTGGTCAGTTCGGGTGTGTAGCCGGCGAACCAGGCCGACTTGTTGTTCTCGGACGTGCCCGTCTTGCCGGCCGCCTCGTACGCGGAGGTGTTCGCCTCGTGGCCGGAGCCGTTCTTCACGACGCCGGTGAGGCCCGCGGTGACGGTGTCGGCGCTCTCCCGGCTGATGACCTGGTCGCCGATCGGGGGGACCTGGCGCTCGAAGACGCGGTCCTTGTGCTCGGCTGACTTCACGATCGTCGGGGTGACCTTCTTGCCGTGGTTGTCGAGGGTGGCGTACACCCCGGCCATGTCCCAGGTCGAGGCGCCCATGGTGCCCAGCGACATCGCGGGCTGCTCGACGAAGCTCTCGTCGTCCTTCATACCGAGGGCGAGCGCCGTCTTCTTCACCTCGGCCGGGTCGGCGTCCACGATCATCTGGGCGAAGACGGAGTTGATGGACTTGTTCATCGCCTCCTGGACGGTGACGGGGCCGTAGCTGCGGTCGTCCTCGTTCTGCGGGGCGAAGGGGGTGTCACTGCCCTCGACGGGACGGCGGCTGGTGCCGTCGTAGACCGTGTTGAGCCCGATCTCGTCGCCGTTCTGCGTTTCGGCGCCGTTCTCCAGGGCGGAGGCGAAGACGAGGGGCTTGAAGGTCGAGGCGGGCTGGTAGTCGCGGCGGGTGGCGTTGGACATCCAGTGCTCGGTGGCGCCGACGCCGCCGTACAGGGCCACGACCTTGCCCGTCTTCGGGTCGACGGAGGTGGCGCCGGCCTGGACGGTCGCGTCGACCTTGTTGTCCTTGCGGTCGAGGTGCTCCTCCAGCTGCCTGTCGACCGCCTTGACGAGCTTCTTCTGCCGCTTCTCGTCGATGTTGAGGGTGATGGTCCAGCCGCCCGCGTCGATGTCCTCCTCGCTGATGCTCTGGCTGATCAGCTCCTGCTTGGCGGCGGCGACGAGGTAGCCGGTCTGCCCCTCCATGCCGGGCGCGGCCTTGGGCGCCTGCGGCACCGGGAACGTCTGCCCGGCGCGCGTGGACCGGTCCAGCCAGCCCTCCTCGACCATGTTGTTCAGTACGTAGTTCCAGCGCTCCTTCACCAGTTTGCGGCTGGTGGGGCTGGCGGCGGTCCAGTCGTACTGGCTGGGGGCCTGGAGCAGGGCGGCGAGGTAGGCGCCCTGGGCCACGGTCAGCTTCTCGGCGTCCACGCCGTAGTAGGCCTGGGCGGCGGCCTGAATGCCGTACGCGCCGCGGCCGTAGTAGCTGGTGTTCATGTAGCCGGCGAGGATCTCCGGCTTCTTCATGCGCTGGTCGACCTTGAGGGAGATCACCAGCTCCTTGAGCTTGCGGCTGACCGTCTGGTCCTGGTCCAGGTAGTAGTTCTTGACGTACTGCTGGGTGATGGTCGAACCACCCTGCTTGCCCTTGCCGCTGAGGGTGTTGAGCACACCGCGGGCGGTGCCCATGAAGTCGACGCCGGAGTCCTCGTAGAAGCTCTTGTTCTCCGCGGCGACGAACGCCTTCTCCACGTCGTCCGGGATCTTGTCCAGGCCGACGATCTCGCGGTTGATCTCGCCGGTGCGGGCGAGGATCTTGCCGTTGCTGTACTTGTAGACGTTGCTCTGCATCGTCGCCTGGATGTTGGCGGTGGGGATCGGGACGAGCAGGTAGACCACGTAGAACGCGCCCATCGCGAGCAGGCAGAACCCGAAGAAGGTGCCCAGCAGTCTCTTCCAGGTGAAGAAGCGGCGTATGCCCCCGCCTTCGGTCTTCGCCCCGCGCGCCCCGCGTTCCCGCGCCCGTCGCGCTTCCGCTCGACCCATCGCTCCGTCGCTCCGCTCTGCTCTGTACGTCCGTACGGAAATCAGCTCAGCAAACTAACACCACGGGTACTGACAAAGCTCAACGGATCCGGTCTTTTCCGGACGTGACAATGAGCACCCGTCTCAGGGGAACCGACTCCTCAGAGGCGCGGAGGGTTGCTCGCTGCGTTAAAGTGATATCACTTTGCTAGACCAGCCGGACGACGAGACGGGGACGACATGACCACGAGCGACCGCTCCGCCCTGGCGGAGGACCTGCCCGAGATGCCCGAGCCGCGCGTGCGGGAGTTCGCGGCGAACAGCATCGGCGGAGGGCTGGCACTGCTGCTCGGCCTGGCCGGGCTGGCGGCCGGCGTCTGCCTGGTGGTGGCGGGCGCCGCCACCGGCTCCACCGGCGTGAAGGTGGCGCTGATCCTGGCCGGTGTGCTGGTGGGGATCGCCTCCTTCCTCGCCATGTGCGGGCTGAACATGGTGGCGCCCGGCGAGGCGCGGGTGGTGCAGCTCTTCGGCCGCTACCGGGGGACGATCAGGACCGACGGACTGCGGTGGGTCAACCCGTTCACGTCACGGGCGAAGATCTCCACACGGGTGCGCAACCACGAGACGGCCGTCCTGAAGGTCAACGACGCCTACGGCAACCCGATCGAGCTCGCCGCCGTGGTCGTGTGGAAGGTCGAGGACACCGCGCAGGCGATGTTCGAGGTCGACGACTTCCTCGAGTTCGTCTCCACGCAGACGGAGGCGGCCGTACGGCACATCGCGATCGAGTACCCGTACGACGCACACGACGAGGAGGGGCTGTCGCTGCGCGGCAACGCCGAGGAGATCACCGAGAAGCTGGCCGCCGAGCTCCACGCGCGCGTGGAGGCGGCCGGCGTCCGCATCATCGAGTCCCGGTTCACGCACCTCGCGTACGCTCCGGAGATCGCCTCCGCGATGCTCCAGCGCCAGCAGGCGGGCGCGGTCGTCGCGGCCCGCCGGCAGATCGTGGACGGCGCGGTCGGCATGGTCGAGGCAGCGCTGGACCGACTGGAGGAGCGTGACATCGTGGAGCTCGACCCGGAGCGGAAGGCGGCGATGGTCTCCAACCTGATGGTGGTGCTGTGCGGCGACCGCGCGGCCCAGCCGGTCCTGAACACGGGCACGCTGTACCAGTGACGCCTCCGCCGGACCGCCGCCAGCGCAAGCAGGTGCTGCTGCGTCTCGACCCGGGGGTGTACGAGGCGCTGGCGCGCTGGGCGGCGGACGAGCTGCGCAGCGCCAACTCCCAGATCGAGTTCCTGCTGCGCAAGGCCCTCGCCGACGCGGGCCGCCTGCCCTCCGCCCCCGCCCCCCTCCCCCGCCGCGGTCGCCCTCCGAAGACACCGCCGCCCCCCGACTGACCCGGGCGGGGGCGCCCGGAGCGCCGGGGAGGGACCGGGGCACCGCGTCGGCTATACATCGCGTGTATACGCACGCTGTACAGTCGGCCCATGTCCATCGGTCACACCCTCCTCGGCCTCCTGGAGTCCGGACCCCGGCACGGTTACGACCTGAAGCGGGCGTTCGACGAGAAGTTCGGCCACGACCGGCCCCTGCACTACGGGCAGGTCTACTCCACGATGTCCCGCCTGCTGAAGAACGGGCTCGTCGAGGTCGAAGGCATCGAACCGGGCGAGGGCCCCGAGCGGAAGCGGTACGCGATCACCGAAGCGGGCGTCACCGACGTCGAGCGGTGGCTCACGCACGCCGAGAAGCCCGAGCCGTACCTCCAGTCGACGCTCTACACCAAGGTCGTCCTCGCCCTGCTCACCGGCCGCAGCGCCGCCGAGCTCCTCGACGCGCAACGCGCCGAACACCTGCGTCTGATGCGGGAGCTGACCCGGCGCAAGAAGGACGGCGACCTCGCCGACCAGCTCATCTGCGACCACGCCCTGTTCCACCTGGAGGCCGACCTCCGCTGGCTGGAGCTGACCGCCGCCCGCCTCGGGCAGCTCGCGGAGGTCGTCGCGCGGTGACCGTGCTCCTGAAGGCCCGGGGCATCGGCAAGGCGTACGGGCGGACCCCGGCCCTCGTCGACGTCGACTTCGCCGTCCGCCCCGGTGAGGTCGTCGCCGTCATGGGCCCCTCCGGCTCCGGCAAGTCGACCCTGCTGCACTGCCTGGCCGGCATCGTCCGGCCGGACACCGGAACCATCGCCTACGACGGCCGTGACCTGACCACCATGTCCGACGCGGGACGCAGCGCGCTGCGCCGGGGCGACTTCGGGTTCGTGTTCCAGTTCGGGCAGCTCGTCCCCGAACTGACCTGTACCGAGAACGTCGCCCTGCCGCTCCGCCTGAGCGGCGAGCGCCGCAAGCCGGCCGAAGGCAGGGCCCGGGAGTGGCTGGAGCGCCTGGAGGCCGCCGACGTCGGGGACCAGCGCCCCGGCGAGCTCTCCGGCGGCCAGGCCCAGCGCGTGGCGGTCGCCCGCGCGCTCGTCACCGCACCGCGCGTGGTCTTCGCCGACGAGCCGACCGGCGCCCTCGACTCGCTCAACGGCGAGCGCGTGATGGGGCTGCTCGCCGACGCCGCCCGGGACACCGGCGCCGCGGTCGTCCTCGTCACCCACGAGGCCCGCGTCGCCGCGTACTCGGACCGCGAGGTCGTCGTACGGGACGGACGGATACGCGACCTGACGGGCGCCCCGTGATCCGCGACCTGTTCCTCGGTGCCCGGTTCGCCGTCACCGGCGGCCGGCCCGGCTGGGCCCGCACCGCCCTCACCGCCATGGGCGTCGGCCTCGGCGTGGCGCTGCTCCTCGTCGCCGCGTCCGTACCGAGCATCCTCGACGGGCGGGACACCCGGCACCAGGCGCGCGACCTGACGTCCAGCGAGTCCGAGGCACCCCGTTCCGACCGCTCCTTCCTGTACGCGGCCACGTCCACGCACTTCCACGACCGGCCCGTGCGCGGACTGCTGCTGCGTCCCGACGGCGCGCACGCCCCGGCCCCGCCCGGGGTGGCCGCGATACCGGGGCCGGGCCGGATGGTCGTCTCACCGGCCCTGGGCCTGCTGCTCGCCTCACCCGAGGGCGCACTGCTGAAGGAGCGGCTGCCGTACGAGGTCGCCGGCCGCATCGGCGACGCGGGCCTGGTGGGTCCCACGGAGCTGGTCTACTACGCCCACGGGGCGGCCCTCACCGACGCGTCCGCCGACGGCCGCGCCGCGGGCTTCGGCCACAACATCGGCGTCGGCCGGCCCTCCAGCGCCTTCCTGCTGCTGCTGATCGTGGTGGCGTGCGTGGTGCTGCTGCTGCCGGTCCTCGTCTTCGTCGCCACCGCGGCCCGCTTCGGCGGCGAGCAGCGCGACCGCCGGCTGGCCGTGCTGCGGCTGGTCGGCGCGGACATCGCCATGACGCGCCGCGTCGCCGCCGGCGAGGCCCTGGCCGGTGCGCTGCTGGGCCTGCTGGTCGGTACGGGACTTTTCGCCCTGGCACGGCGGTTCGCGGGCCGGGTGACCGTGTGGGACGTCAACGCCTTCCCGGCGGACGTCGTGCCCGTTCCCGCGCTGGCCGCGCTGGTGGCGGTGGTGGTGCCGCTGTGCGCCGTGGTGGTGACGCTCGCCGCGCTGCGCGCGGTGGCGATCGAACCGCTGGGGGTGGCGCGGCGGACGGCGTCCCGGCCGCGACGGGTGTGGTGGCGGCTGCTGCTGGTCGCCGCCGGCCTGGCGCTGCTGCCGGTCGGGGGGCCGGTCGCCCTGGCGGAGACCACGTGGGAGGTGGCGCCGGTGGCGGCGGGGGCGCTGCTGGCGCTCACCGGCGTGACGACGCTGCTGCCGTGGCTGATCGAGACGGTGGTCCGGCGGCTCCGGGGTGGTCCGGTGCCGTGGCAGCTCGCCGTGCGCAGGCTCCAGTTGAGCAGCGGGACGGCGGCCAGGACGGTCAGCGGCATCGTCGTGGCGGCGGCCGGGGCGATCGCGCTGCAGATGCTGTTCGGGGCCATGCAGAGCGACTTCATGCGGCCGACGAACATGGACTCCGCGCGCGCCCAGCTCAGCCTGCGGCTCGACGGCGGGCAGCCGGACGCCGCGCGCACGGTGGTCCGCGAGCTGTCGGCGGCGAAGGGCGTCACCGGGGTGGCCGCGGTGCTGGAGGCCTCCGTACGGCGGCCGGGGCCGCCGCAGGCGGGCGAGTCCTTCGCCCCGACCACCTCCCTCACCGTCGCCGACTGTCCTTCGCTGCGGGAACTGGGCCGACTGCCCTCGTGCCGGGACGGTGACGTGTTCATCGCGCGCGCCCACGGCGGGGACGGCCCGGACGACGCCTACCTGGCCGAGACGGCGCGCCCCGGCGCCCTGGTCGACCTGCGTGACGAGGGGTCGCCGCTGCTGTGGCGCATCCCCGTCGGCGCCCGCACGGTGGACGGACGGCGGGACCCCATGGGCTGGACGGCGTTCGGCGTCCTCGCCACGCCCTCGGCGATCGACGCCGCGACACTCGACGCCCCGGCTCTGACCGCCTGGGCCCGCCTGGACCCGGCCGTGCGGGACGCCGAGGAGCACGCGCGTAACGCGGCCGCCCGGGTGAGCCCGCTCATGCGGGTGGACACCGTCCGGAACATGGAGCGGGACGAGCGGTTCACCAGCGTCCGGCGGGGTGTGTTCGCCGCCGCGACGCTCACCATGGCCCTGGTCGCCGTGTCCTTGCTCGTGTCCATGGTGGAGCAGTTGCGTGACCGCAAGCGGTTGCTCTCGGCGCTGGTCGCCTTCGGTACGCGCCGCTCGACGCTGGCGTGGTCGGTGCTGTGGCAGACCGCCGTTCCGGTCGCTCTGGGCATGGCCCTGGCGGTCGCCGGCGGGCTGGGCCTGGGCGCGCTGCTGCTGCGGTTGATCGGCAAGAGCGTGGCCGACTGGTGGGCGTTCTGGCCGGTCGCCGGGGTCGGCGCGGGCCTGGTCCTGGCGGTGACCCTGCTCAGTCTGCCGCCCTTGTGGCGTCTGATGCGCCCGGACGGCCTGCGCACGGAGTGAACGCGCTCACCCTCCCGGTCCGGTGACCCGCACCGGGAGGGCCGCCATCGCCTCCCGCAGCGCGTCGGCCAGTTCCTCGAACTCGGCCTGGCGGGCCGCGCCCGTACGCATGGCCAGCGCGATGCGCCGGGAGGGCGCGGGGTCGGCGAACCAGCCCGTCACGAGGCGGTCGTTGCGCCCGGTCTCCACCGTGACGGCGGTGCGCGGCAGCAGGGTCACCCCGAGCCCGCCCGCGACCAGCTGGACCAGCGTCGACAGCCCGGCCGCGGTGGTGGTGACCGCGGCGCCGTCCTCGCGCCCCGCCTCGCGGCAGATGTCGAGCGCCTGGTCGCGCAGGCAGTGGCCCTCGTCCAGGAGCAGCAGCCGCAGCTCGCGCAGCGCGTCGCGCGGGATGTCGCTGCGGCCGCCCAGCCAGTGGTCCTCGGGCGTGACCAGCACGAAGTCCTCGTCGAAGAGCGGCAGTTCGGTGACGCCCGGCACGCCCAGCGGGACGGCGAGGAGGAGCAGGTCCAGCCGTCCGGCGGCCAGCCCCTCCAGCAGGGACGAGGTCTGCTCCTCGTGGACCTGGAGGTCGAGCTCGGGGTACCGCTCGTGGACGAGCCGCAGCACGGTCGGCAGCAGGTAGGGCGCCACGGTGGGGATCACGCCGAGCCGCAGCACGCCCGTGAACGGCGCGTGTGCCGCCTCGGCCTCCTCCATCAGCTCGCCGACCGCGTCCAGCACGGCCCTGGCCCGCACCGCGAGCCGTTCACCGGCGGGTGAAAGCAGCACCTTCCGTGTCGTACGCTCCAGGAGCTGGACACCGAGTGCCTCTTCGAGTGCCGAAACCGCGCCCGAGAGGGCGGGCTGGCTCATCCCGATCGCGGCGGCCGCGTCCCGGAAGTGCAGATGCTCGGCGACGGCCACGAACGCCCGGAGCTGGGCCAGACTGGGCTGCTTACCCTTATATACGGACACCACTGATAACCACCTTCGATCAACACGACCCAGTCTAGCTATTTCACTGATCAATGCACGCCGTGCCATGCTGTGGCTTCGTCCAACCCCCACGGAAGACCTCAAAAGGGAATTCCCAGCTCGAAGGAGAGCGTGTGCTCACTGTCGGTGACCAGTTCCCCACGTACGACCTGACCGCCTGCGTGTCGCTCGAGAGCGGCAAGGAGTTCGCGCAGATCGACCACAAGTCCTACGAGGGCAAGTGGCGCGTGGTGTTCTTCTGGCCGAAGGACTTCACCTTCGTCTGCCCCACCGAGATCGCCGCCTTCGGCAAGCTGAACGACGAGTTCGCCGACCGTGACGCCCAGATCCTCGGCGTCTCCGGCGACTCGGAGTTCGTGCACCACGCCTGGCGCAAGGACCACGCCGATCTGCGTGACCTGCCCTTCCCGATGCTCGCGGACTCGAAGCACGAGCTGATGCGCGACTGCGGCGTCGAGGGCGCGGACGGCTTCGCGCAGCGTGCCGTCTTCATCGTCGACCCGAACAACGAGATCCAGTTCTGCATGGTGACCGCCGGCTCCGTCGGCCGTAACCCCAAGGAGGTCCTGCGGGTGCTGGACGCCCTGCAGACCGACGAGCTGTGCCCGTGCAACTGGAGCAAGGGCGAGGACACCCTCGACCCGGTCAAGCTCCTGTCCGGCGAGTGACGAGGCGACTGATCTGACATGGCTCTCGACGAACTGAAGTCCGCCATACCGGACTACGCCAAGGACCTGAAGCTGAACCTCGGCTCGGTCATCGGCAACAGCGAGCTCCCCCAGCAGCAGCTGTGGGGCACGGTCCTGGCCTGCGCGATCGCGTCGCGCTCGCCCAAGGTCCTGCGCGAGCTGGAGCCGGAGGCCAAGGCGAACCTGAAGCCCGAGGCGTACCAGGCGGCCAAGTCCGCCGCCGCCATCATGGCGATGAACAACGTCTTCTACCGCACGCGTCACCTGCTCTCCGACCCGGAGTACGGGACGATGCGCGCCGGTCTGCGGATGAACGTCATCGGCAACCCGGGCGTGGAGAAGGTCGACTTCGAGCTGTGGTCGCTCGCCGTCTCCGCGATCAACGGCTGCGGCATGTGCCTCGACTCGCACGAGCAGGTGCTGCGCAAGGCCGGTGTGGACCGCGAGACGATCCAGGAGGCGTTCAAGATCGCCTCGGTGATCCAGGCGGTCGGCGCGACGCTCGACGCCGAGGCCGTCCTCGCCGAGTAGTCGCCCGCCCGCGGGGCTACGAAGGGGCCCACCGACACCCGTGTCGGTGGGCCCCTTCCGCTGTCCGTCTCACTTCCGCAGTTCGGCCATCAGCGCCTTCATGTCCTTGATCATGTGGTTCTTGACGCCGTCCATCGCGGAGTGGTCCGGTTCCGACGGAACCACTTCCTCCGGGCCCAGCTCCATCTGCATGCTGACGGTGAGGGACAGCACGGCCTGCCCGTCGAGCGCCGTCAGCGAGGCGTAGCCCGCGTCGTCCTGCGCGAAGAAGGCGCTCTCCCCCAGACCGGTCACCGGCTTCCACTCCCAGTCCTCCCAGGTGTCGGCGGTGGTGACGGGCTCGAACTCGGGTCCCGGGTCGGTCTTCTTGTGCAGCTGGTACGCGATGTCGACGGCGAACGACGGCTCGCCGGTGCCGAACGACACCGAGCAGCGGGTCTGGTCCAGCGCCTCGTGGACGTCATGGTGCTCCGGGTCCGGCTCGCTGTCCTCCCGCTCACCGAAGGCGGTACCCAGGGCCTCCAGCTTCGCCTTGCCGCACAGGTCCTCGCTCGTGCGGTAGCCGCCCAGGTCCGGACCCATCGCCTGGTACGCGTACAGCCCGCCCGCCCAGAGGGCCGAGGCCACCAGCGCGCCGCCGAGCGCCCACCACCAGGGGCGCCGGGCCGGCCGCTCACGCTCCGGCCCGGGCTCCACGTCGGGCTCCGGCCGCGGTGGCGCCGGTATCGGGCCGTCCTCGCCCACGAGTTCCGGCTCGGATATCACTCGCCCTCCTTGGGCCCGGTTCCCGGCGGGAGTGTCGGCGCCGCCCCGTGGGCCGTCGCCCCGTGCGGCGGCGGCGCGGTGCGCAGCGCCTGTTCCTGGCTGTACGCGCGGAGGTAGCCGACGACCGTGTTGGTGACCGCGACCAGCGGTACCGCCACCACGGCGCCGCCGATCCCCGCGACCAGACCGCCCGACGCGACCGCGAGGACGACCGCGAGCGGGTGCACCCGCACCGCGCGCCCCAGGATGAACGGCTGCAGCACATGGCCTTCGATCTGCTGCACCGCGAGCACCACCAGCAGCACCATCAGCGCGGTGAACACGCCCTGCGTGACGAGGGCGACGATGACCGCCAGCGCACCCGAGACGACCGCGCCGACCAGCGGGATGAAGGAGAACAGGAAGATGAAGACACCCAGCGGCACGGCCAGCGGCACATCGAGGAAGTAGATGCCGAGGCCGATGAAGATGGCGTCGATCAACGCGACGACCACCGTGCCGCGCACATAGGCGGTCAGGGTGCGCCATGCCCGCGGACCGGCACCGGCGACCCCGGGACGGGCCTGGGCGGGGACCAGTTTCAGCCACCAGGTCCACACCTTCTTCCCGTCGTACAGCAGGAAGAGCGTCGAGAACATCGTCAGCAGCATGCCGGTGAGGATCTCCACCATGACGGTCACGCCCTGCAGAC
Organism: Streptomyces sp. NPDC041796; assembly: GCF_055590785.1. Taxonomy (NCBI): domain Bacteria; kingdom Bacillati; phylum Actinomycetota; class Actinomycetes; order Kitasatosporales; family Streptomycetaceae; genus Streptomyces; species Streptomyces sp. NPDC041796. The sequence goes on along the minus strand of NZ_JBVJAH010000001.1, from coordinate 15,628 downwards.
CGGCGGTGGTGATCTCCTCGGTGTTCGTCCCGATCGTGTCGCTGAGGTTCTTGGCGATGTCGTTGATCTGCTGCTCGGTGACGTGGAACGGGCTGTCCAGCAGCCAGGCCTTGAGCTCGTCGATGCCGTCCCGGACGCGGTCGGAGATGTCGCCCAGGTTGTCCATCACCTGCCAGACGACGAACCAGCCGACCAGCCCCATGATGACGAAGCCGGTGATGGCGGTGACGGCGGTGGCGAGCCCGCGCGGCAGGCCCCACGTCCTCAGCCGGGCCACGGTGGGCTGGAGGATGGCGGTGATCAGCAGCGCGGCCACGAAGGCGAGGACCACCAGCTGCACCTCGCTGATGACCTTCATCAGCACCCACAGGGTGCCCGCGAGTACCAGCAGCCGCCAGCCCGCCTCGGCCGCGACGCGCATTCCCCAGGGAATGGCGGCCACGGGATCGGGCCGTGCGGCGACGGCGGGGGCGTACGTAGGAGGCGCGGGCACGCTGTCCGGTACGGCCGCCGGCTCCTCGCCGGGCTCCTCACCGGACGCGCCCGCCGCTCGGCGCTCGTCCAACCGCTGCCCCATCCGGGTCAGGCCGGCTCCCAGTCTGCCGAGCCACCCTGGCACTTTCGACATGATCTTCTCTCTTCCCCCCACCACTCCCCCCGGGAGTTACGGCCCCGACGGTACACGCACGGAGCCCCTCACCGTAGGACGGTGAGGGGCTCCGGAAAGTTGAGCCGGGCGGCTGGTCGCCTAGTACCAGTGGTTCGCCTGCCAGAAGCTCCACGCGCCGCACGGGCTGCCGTAGCGCTCGTTCATGTAGTTCAGGCCCCACTTGATCTGGGTGGCCGGGTTGGTCTGCCAGTCGTCGCCGGCGGACGCCATCTTGGAGCCCGGGAGCGCCTGGACCAGGCCGTACGCGCCCGACGAGGGGTTCTGCGCGCGGTAGTTCCAGGTGGACTCGTGGTCCACGATGTTGCTGAAGCACTGGAACTGGTCGCCCGGGACCATCTGGCGGGCCATCGCCTGGACCTCGGCGACGGTGTAGGACGACTGCGTGGCGAAGCTGGAGGCGCTGCGGACCTCGTCGCGGCTGGCGCGCTCGGCGGCTTCCCGCTCCTTGCGTTCCTCCTCGGCCTTCGCCGCCTTCTCGGCCTCCGCGTCGGCGGCGGCCTTCTTGGCCTCCGCGTCCTTGGCGGCCTGGATGCGCGCGGCTTCCTCGGCGGACTTCTGCGCGGCCGAGTCGGCGGCGGCGGCCTGGGCCTCCGCCTGCTGCGTCAGCGACGAGACCTGTACCTGGGCCTGCTCGCCGACGGGGATGTCGGCCAGGAGCGTCGTGTTGGCGGCGGCCGCCTCGAAGTTGTCGTTCGAGGACTGGGTGTTGCCCGAGGCAACACCCACGACGGCGCCGACGGTGGTGACCGCAGTGGCCGAAGCCACCGCGAATCCCCGGACCGAGATCCGGCTCACACGGTTTCCTTCCAGCATCGTCCGCTTAGGTGACCTCGCGGGCGAAAATCTTGCCCCTGACGCTGGTCCCCCCACTGCTGGGTCACGGGGGACACGGGCCCGGTGGGCAACTCCTCTGCAGGAGAGCCGCGTGGTGCTGCGGGCGGCATACGGCGAACGACTGTTGAGTTGTGTCACGCGGTGACAGGTGTGCCGTATGCGGGGCCTGACGGAAGCAAGACTCTGCCCGAAGGCCACACCGCAAGGCAATTCTTCGTTGCGTGTGAAAGCTCACACCCCAGCGGTCCCAGGAGTTTTGCGCATTCGCTCGCCCAGCACGACGCCGCCCGGCTAAGCTCTCGCGCTTTGCCGGGCGGCGCCAATTCCATGTCGGATTTGGGGCGTTAAATCTGACCGTCCTCCAGCATTTCGGTCACGAGCGCGGCGATCTGCGAACGCTCGGAGCGGGTCAGGGTGACATGCGCGAAGAGCGGATGCCCCTTCAGTTTCTCGACGACGGCGACGACTCCGTCGTACCGGCCGACCCGGAGGTTGTCGCGCTGCGCCACATCATGGGTCAGGACGACTCGGGAATTCGCCCCGATACGGGACAACACGGTCAGCAGGACGTTGCGTTCGAGGGACTGTGCCTCGTCCACGATCACGAACGCGTCGTGCAGCGAGCGGCCCCGGATGTGGGTGAGCGGAAGGACCTCCAGCATGCCCCGGCTCAGCACCTCCTCGATGACCTCCCGCCCCGCCACCGCCGAGAGCGTGTCGAAGACCGCCTGCGCCCACGGGCTCATCTTCTCGGCCTCGGTGCCCGGGAGATAACCGAGCTCCTGGCCGCCGACCGCGTACAGCGGCCGGAAGACCATCACCTTCTGGTGCTGCCGGCGCTCCAGGACCGCCTCCAGCCCCGCGCACAGCGCGAGCGCCGACTTGCCGGTGCCCGCCCGGCCGCCCATCGACACGATGCCCACGTCCGGGTCGAGGAGCAGGTCGAGCGCGATCCGCTGCTCGGCACTGCGGCCACGGATGCCGAACGCCTCCCGGTCGCCCCGGACCAGACGGACGTTCCCCTCGGACGTGACCCTGCCGAGCGCCTTGCCGCGCTCGGACTGGAGCACCAGACCGGTGTGCACGGGGAGCTCGGCGGCCTCCGGGACGTACAGCCTCTCCTCCGCGTACAGCAGGTCGACCTGCTCGGCGGAGAGGGACAGCTCGGACATTCCGGTCCAGCCGGAGTCCGTGATGGCGAGCTCCGCCCGGTACTCCTCGGCGAGGAGACCGACGGACGACGCCTTGATGCGCAGCGGCAGGTCCTTCGACACGACGGTGACGTCGTACCCCTCCGCCTGGAGGTTGCGCGCGACGGCCAGGATCCGTGAGTCGTTGTCACCGAGGCGGTAGCCGGCCGGGAGGACGCCGGGATCCGAGTGGTTGAGCTCCACACGCAGGGTCCCGCCGAAGTCCCCGACGGGGAGCGGGGCGTCGAGGCGGCCGAACCGGATCCGGAAGTCGTCCAGCAGGCGCAGCGCCTGCCGGGCGAAGTACCCGAGCTCCGGGTGGTGCCTCTTGGCCTCCAGCTCCGTGACCACGACGATCGGGAGCACGACCTCGTGCTCCTCGAAGCGGGCCATGGCGCCGGGATCGGCCAGCAGGACGCTGGTGTCGAGAACGTAGGTGCGCCTGTCGTTGAGGCGGCGCTTTGTGCTGTTCACCACGGAAGGACCTACCCCCTCAGGTGAGGTCGGGTGCGACTTCGACGGCGTCGCGGGGGGATGGGGCCGGGCTCTGGCCGCGATGCGCGGGCCGAGCTCCGGCCCTCCGCGTCGTCCGTGCGTGTCCGCACGGTCGTCCTGGTGCAAAGGGCCTCCCGGGTGAGCGGGCTGGCGTGCCGCTCACACTGGAGGTGGTATTCCCTCGAACGACCGGTGCCATGCCATGGCATATGACGACGCGTCGGTGAACGGGTGGTGACGAGGGCGCGGCGGGCGGGCGCGCCGGCTCGCGGAGGGTCCTCGGGAACGTTCCGTCAGGTGCCGTAGCGGCGGTGGCGGGCCGCGTAGTCACGCAGCGCGCGGAGGAAGTCGACCTTGCGGAAGGCCGGCCAGTGAACCTCGCAGAAGTAGTACTCCGAGTGGGCACTCTGCCAGAGCATGAAGCCCGACAGGCGCTGCTCGCCGCTGGTGCGGATCACCAGGTCGGGGTCGGGCTGGCCGCGCGTGTACAGGTGCTCGGAGATGTGCTCGACGTCGACGATCTCGGCGAGCTCCTCGAAGCTCGTGCCCTTCTCGGCGTGCTCCAGCAGCAGCGAGCGGACCGCGTCCGCGATCTCCTGCCGGCCGCCGTAGCCCACGGCGACGTTCACGAGTATTCCGGCGCGGTCGCGGGTGGTCTCCTCGGCCTCCTTCAGCACCGCCTGCGTACGGGCGGGCAGCAGGTCCAGGGTGCCCACGTGGTGGACCCGCCAGCGGCCGTCGGCGGCGAGGTCGCGGACCGCGTTCTCGATGATGCCGAGGAGCGGCACCAGCTGCTCCTCGGGCCGGTTGAGGTTGTCGGTGGACAGCATCCAGAGCGTGACGACCTCGACGTCCGTCTCGTCGCACCAGCCCAGCAGCTCCTGGATCTTGCTCGCGCCGGCCTTGTGACCCTGCTCCGGAGTACCGCCGGACGCCTTCGCCCATCGGCGGTTGCCGTCGAGGATGACGCCGATGTGCTTGGGCACCTGGGCGTGGTCGAGGCGGCCCTCCACCCGGCGTGCGTAGAGCCTGTACACCAGGTCGCGCAAGTTCACCGATCTCACCTCTCGATTGCGTACGGGCCCGCCACGGCGTCGGCCCAGGGAGACAGGGGGAAGCGGCAACGCTCGATCCCGGCGCACCGCGGCTGTCCCCGAAGCCGCCACATTACTGCGCGGGGGTCACGGCGGCCCAACCCGGTCTGTCACAAGTCCGTGATAAGGAGAGAGGCGTGACTGATTCCCCCGCATACCGCCCCGCCGACGACCGCTACGACGCCATGGAATACCGCCGTACCGGCCGCAGCGGGCTCAAGCTGCCCGCCATTTCGCTGGGCCTCTGGCACAACTTCGGTGACGACCGCACGCTCGCCTCGCAGCGCGCGATCCTTCGCCGGGCCTTCGACCTGGGCGTGACGCACTTCGACCTGGCGAACAACTACGGGCCGCCGCCCGGGTCCGCCGAATCGAACTTCGGCAAGATCTTCGCCCAGGATTTCACCCGTTACCGTGATGAGCTGGTCATCTCCACCAAAGCGGGCTATCTCATGCACCCGGGGCCGTACGGCGAGTGGGGCTCCCGCAAGTACCTGCTGTCCTCGCTCGACGCCTCGCTGAAGCGGATGGGCCTCGACCACGTCGACATCTTCTACTCGCACCGCTTCGACAAGGACACCCCGCTCGAGGAGACGATGGGCGCCCTCGCCTCCGCCGTCCAGCAGGGCAAGGCGCTGTACGCCGGTGTCTCCTCCTACAGCAGCGAGCAGACCGCCGAGGCCGCCGGGCTGCTGCGGGAGATGGGCGTCCCGGCCCTGATCCACCAGCCGTCCTACTCGATGATCAACCGCTGGACCGAGGAGGACGGGCTCCTCGACACCCTGGAGGAGCAGGGCATGGGCTGCATCTCCTTCGCGCCGCTCGCCCAGGGCCTGCTCACCAACAAGTACCTCAAGGGCATCCCGGAGGGCTCGCGGGCCACCCAGGGCAAGTCCCTGGACCCGAACCTGCTCTCCGACGAGGTCGTCCGCAGGCTGCGCGGCCTCGACGAGATCGCGAAGCGCCGCGGCCAGTCCCTGGCGCAGCTGGCGCTCACCTGGGTGCTGCGCGACGAACGGATGACGTCGGCGCTCATCGGCGCGTCGAGCGTGACCCAGCTGGAGGAGAACATCGCCGCGCTGGCCGGTGCGCCGCTGACCGACGAGGAGCTGAAGGAGATCGACTCGTACGCGGTCGACACCGCCGGCACCAACATCTGGGCCGCGCGGAGCTGACGGCGGAGCACGCCGCGCGGGGGCGGGGCGGGCCGTGCGGGGGCGGGGCGGCGGGGAGGGGCAGGCCGTGCGGGGGGCTGGGCGGGGGCGGCCTGGTGGGTCGGCCGGTGGCCGGCCGAAGGCCGCTCTTGACGGCGGAAAGAAAAACGGGCCGGTCCGTGGGGGGGATACGGACCGGCCCGAGGGGGGGTTTCCACCATAACCCTTCGTAAGTGATGCCGCGCGCCACGACAGGCCGCAACTACGCTCCGAAAATGCGGTGCCCCACGGGGCACCCCCCGCGAGCACGGGATCCGGCCGCTCTGCCGAGTTCTGCCTCCGCGTTCCCTGTCCTCCCCAAGGGGGACCCCGCCGGAAAGGCGCCGGGTTGACGGCCCGGCCGGCGGGTGCAGAAACGGTCAGGCACAGACCGTCAGGCGGCCCGGTCGGCCGCCGCCTTCCGGGCGAGGATCAGGTCCATGAACATGTCGCCCCACTCGCCGAGCGGCAGCAGCGCGGTGTTCAGCGCCTGGCCCAGGTCGGTCAGCGAGTACTCGACGCGCGGCGGGACCTCCCGGTAGACCTCGCGGTGCACGACCCCGTCCGCCTCCAGCTCCCGCAGCTGCTGGACCAGCATCTTCTCGCTGACGCCCGGCACGGCGCGCCGCAGCTCCCCGAAGCGCGTCGGCCCGTGGCTGTGCAGGGCCCACAGGATCAACGGCTTCCATTTGCCGCCCACCACGTCCACCGCGGCGTCGAGGCCGCAGCTGTACGACGTCTTGCCCCTGGCCATCGCCAACTCCTCCCACCCGTACGGCACTTTCCCGATCGACAGTACGGCAGCTCTCACCGGCGCAGCAGGGTGATCCCGTCCCGCTCGGCGATCTTCCGGTAGCCCTGGCTTTCCTGCGCGGCGGCCAGCTCGGCCTCCTGCCGCTCGATGGGGTAGGGCCAGTGGCCCGTCCTGTACGGCCAGGCCTCCGGGGCCCGCCGGTCATGGATGATCCACTCGGCTGTGGGCGGCGGGAGCCGTTTCCTGTCGTACTCGTACAGCTTCCCCTCCACCGGGAACGTCGGGAACAGGACGACCGTGCAGCGCGAAGTGAGCTGCGGGACGAGGCGGTTGGAAGCGGCGACGGTCGCGCCGTCCGGGATCCTGGCGAGCAGCGCGCGGGCGGCCTCGACGTGCCCGGTCGTACGCCAGGTGGCGCGCTGCAGGAGCTGGGCCAGCGGGAACGACGGCAGCATCACGAGCGTCACGGCGAGGACGGTGGCGAGCGAGGCCCGCAGGTGGCGGGCGGCGAGCGGGTGGTCGGTGCGGCGCCAGACGGTCAGCGCGTCGATCAGCCCGGCGAAGACCACCGGCATCAGCACCGCGCTGTAGTGGAACGCGGTGCCCCAGTGGAAGCCGTTGTCCGACATCATCCGCCAGGCGAGCGTGGGCACGGCGATCAGCGCGAGCGGTGAACGCAGGCACAGCAGCGCCGACGGGGCGAAGACCAGGACCAGGGTCATGGCCTTGATGTCGGGGCGCAGCACGTCGAGCGGCGCGTGGGCGAGGGTGCTGAGCAGCGAGCCGTACCCCTCGGCGAGGTTGCCGCCGTGCGCGTACCCGCCGGTGGGGTGGAAGGCGGGCATCAGGAGCTTGATCTCGACGGCCGAGCCGATGAGCCCGGCGGCGGCGGTGGCGAGGCCGAGCCGGCGCGGGCCGCGGCCGCCCTTGAGTGCGATGTACGCGCCGACGGCGGCGAGGGTGAGCCCCAGGTCCTCCTTCACCAGCAGCATGGGCGCCGCCCAGGCGACGGCCGCGCGCCAGCGCCGGTGGGCCAGCGCCGCGAGGCAGCAGGCGAGGAGCGGTACGGCGAGGGCGACCTCGTGGAAGTCGAAGGCGGCGGCCGACGCGATGCCCCAGCTCAGGCCGTACGCGACGGCGACGGCATGGGCCGGTCCCCGCCCGAGCGCACGGGCCGCCCATCGGGCCAGCGGGACGACGGCGAGGGCGAGCAGCGCGGACTGGGCGACCAACAGGCACAGCGGTGACGGCCAGAGCCGGTAGAGCGGGGCGAGGGCGGCGAGGAGGGGGTGGAAATGGTCGCCGAGGAGGTTGAACCCGTCGCCGCGCAACGGGACGACGGGCGCGCGCAGTTCGGCGTACGCGCGCACCGCCTGCTCGAAGATGCCGAGGTCGTAGCCGGTGGTCCGGAGGAGGACGTGCCGGCGCACGGCGACGGTCGCGTACAGCACGAAGAGCGCCGCGGCCCACCCCCAGGACAGCAGGGCCACGGGCACCCGGGCGAGCGCGCCCCCGGCGCTGGGTGCGGTGGTGCCCCCGCCCTCGCCCCCGGCCGCAGGGGCGGTGCCCCCGGGGGCGCCGGCGGTAGGCGCGGGGGGCTCGGGGGTGTCGGTGGTTCGCGCGGGGGGCGCAGGGGCTTCGGCGGTTCGCGCGGGGGCGGTGCCCCCCGGGGGGCCGGTGGTAGGCGCAGGGGGCTCGGGGGCCTTGGGGGTTCGCGCGGGGGCGACCGGGGGCTCGGTGGTTCGTGCAGGGGCCGCCGAGGTCTTGGTGGTTCGTGCGGGGCCGGCAGGGGTCTCGGTGGTTCGCGCAGGCGCGGCCGGGGCCTTGCTGGTGCGCGCGGGGGGCTCGGGGGCCTCGGGGGTAGGCGCGGGGGCCGCCGGGGTGTCGGTGGTGCGCGCGGGGGCGGGGGCCTCGGGTGGGGCTAGGGGCTCCGGGGAGCCGGGAGGTGCGGCGGGGGCGGGGGGTGACGCTGTGGGGTCGGGGAGGGTGACGGGCGGGCCGTCACCCTCGGAGCGGGGCCTATTGTCAGGAGATGTCCGCATGCGCCCGCATGCTAGGACGCGGGCGGGGGGCTCAGCTCAGGTCGTGGCCCGTGGTGCTGTCGACGTTGTGCGGAATCTCCCCCTCATGGCGGTCACCGGTCGTCGGCGTCCCGGACGGTTCGAACATCAGAATCGACGCCCCGTTCGGCGAGGACGGCTTGTGCTCGGTGCCCTTCGGTACGACGAAGGTGTCGCCGCGCCGCAGCTCGACCGTGCGCTCGCTGCCGTCGGCCGCGCGCAGCGAGATGTCGAACTGCCCGTCAAGGATCAGGAAGAACTCGTCCGTGTCCTCGTGGACGTGCCACACGTGGTCGCCCGCGGCGTGCGCGATCCGCACGTCGTAATCGTTCATGCGGGCCACGATGCGGGGGCTGTACACGTCGTCGAAGGTGGCGAGGGCTTCGGTGAGGTTGACCGGCTTCATATCCATGACACCCATACTGCTCGGCTCCCGGCGCGGTGTCTCGTACATACATGCGTCACCGTTCAGGCGAGCGGCACCGCCGTGAACGCGCCCAGCAGCACGCCCACCAGAGCCCCGCCGATCATGAACGGCCCGAACGGGATCGTGCTCTTGCGGCTCGCCCGCCGCAGCACGACCAGGCCGAACCCGTACACCGCCCCGAACAGGAACCCCGCGAAGGCCCCCACGAACAGCACGCCCCAGCCGTACCAGCCGAGGGCGACACCCAGCGCGAGGGCGAGCTTCACATCACCGAAACCCATGCCGCTCGGGTTCACCAGGAACAGCACGAAATACCCGGCGCCCAGCGCGAGACCGCCGAGCAACGCCGACGGCCACGTCCCCGCGTTCCCCGGCAGCAGCGCGGCGACCCCCAGCAAGGCGGCCGTCCCGGCGGCGAGCGGCAGCGTCAGCCGGTCCGGCAGCCGGTGCACGGCCCGGTCGACCAAGGCCAGCAGGACCGCGACGGGGGCGGCCGACACCCACACCACCAGTTCGGGCCGGGGCCCCGTCGCCGCGGCGAGCGCCCCGCAGACGAGGGCGGTGACGACCGGCACCGTGGCGGTCGCGGGGGTGGACGCGGAGGCGGTCGCGGGCCGGCCGGCGCCCACCGGGACGGCCACCGTGCACACCACGCAGCGCGGCGCCCCGAGCCAGCCGCGCGCGGGCCCGGTGAACGGGTGGCCGGCGGGGCAGGCGTCCCGCCACGGCTCGTCCGGCTCGACGGACAGGCGGTACGCGGCGCGCGGCAGGAGCAGGCCGGTGGCGGCGCCCCACAGGGCGGCGACGGCGATCAGCGTGGCGTACACGCACCCGACCCTAGGACGGGCCGGCCACCCGGTCATGGGCCCACGGGCCCACTGCCGCCGCACCCGGGCCCACGCTACGGTCCTCACTCATGCGGAGCCGACGGAAATGGCGCAACGGAACCGGCCTGTTGTCCCTGCCCGGCCGGGACGAGTCCGTCCCCGTCGAGATCGCCGCCTCCTACGGCACCCGGAGGCGGGGCCTGCTGGGGCGGGACGGCATCGGGGGCGCGCTGCTGCTCAGCCCCTGCAACAGCGTCCACACCTTCCGGATGCGGTTCGCCATCGACGTGGCGTACCTGGACCGGGACTTGCGGGTCGTCGACCTGGTCACCATGGCGCCCGGCCGCCTGGGCCTGCCCCGCCCGCGGGCCCGTCACGTCCTGGAGGCGGAGGCCGGGGCGATGGCACGGTGGGGCGTCCGGCCCGGCACCCGGCTGACGATCACGGCGGGCCCGCCCCCAGCAGGGTGAACGCCCCGTACGCCGCCGACGCCAGGGCCAGCCCCGCCAGCACCACGACCAGCGTCCGGTCCCGCAGCCGCGCCAGGGCCACCGCCGCCGGAAGCAGCAGCGGGAACGCCGGCATCATCAGGCGGGGCCGGGAACCGAAGTACGCGGCGCCGACCAGCGAGACGACGACCATCCCGACGGTGTACACCAGCACCGGCAGCGGCTGCCGCTGCCTGACGCACAGCCACACCACCCAGCCCACCAGCGCGAGCGCCGCGCACAGCGCCACCCCGGCGAGCGGCACCGGGCCGGTCAGGTTCGCCCACACGAACCGGGCCAGCGCCACGCCCCCGTCGATGCTGTTGCCCCACGCCGCCTGCACCTCGAAGTACGCGGTCGCGCTGCCTTCCCGCACCGCGACGAACACCACGTACCCGAGCCAGCCCAGCGGCGCGAGCAGCACCCCGGCGGCCATCCGCACGCCCAGCCGGCGCTCCCTGACGACGGTCACGAGCGCCGTGATGCCGAGCGCCGCCACGAGCGCGGCCGCCGACGGCCGGGTCAGCCCCGCGCACACGCACAACGCCCCCGCCCACAGCCACCGGTCGCGCAGCACCGCGTACAACGACCAGGCGGCGAAAGCCGTGAACAGCGTCTCCGTGTACGCCATCGACTGCACGAACGCCGTCGGGTACACGCCCCACAGCACGGCCAGCACCACCCCGGCGCGCCGGCCGGCGACCCGCTCACCGACCGCGTAGATGCCCCACGCGGCGGCGAGGGAAGCCGTCCACGACACCACCAGCCCGGCCGTCGCGGCACCGACCGGCAGGACGGCGGACAAACCCCGCTCCAGAATGGGCAGCAGCGGGAAGAACGCCAGGTCGGAGTGGACGCTGCCGTCGGGGAGCGTGACCTCGTGGCCGTACCCGTGCTCGGCGATCCGCGCGTACCAGACGGAGTCCCAGCGGCCCTTCAGCCGGTGCAGGCCGTCCTCGCCGACCACAGCGGCGGCAACCGCGAGAACGGCCAGCCCCACCGCCCGGACCGCGGCATAGCCCCAGAGGGCGGGCGCGGCGGAGGCTCTTCGGTCTGCTGGCTGGGACATGCGCTCGATTATGGCGGCCGGCACCGACAGTCGGCGCCGGCAGCCGGTCCGGCAGCCGGCTCGACGGCCAGCGCCGACGGCAGCGCGACGGTCAGCACGGACAGTCAGCACGGACAGTCAGCGCGCGACGGTACACGCTGACGGCAGCGCGGCGGTCAATGCCGACGGCCGGCGCGACGTTCGGCGCCGACGGTCAGTGCGACAAACAGCGCCGACGGCCGGCGCGACGTTCGGCGCCGACGGCAGCGCGACGGTCAGTGCCGACGGTCAGCGGCCGGGCTCGTCGAGCTCCTCGACCGGTGCGTCGCAGACGGCCGCGACCATCATGTGCGGGGCGTCCTCGTCGCACTGCCCGAGGCTTACCGCCACCCAGCGCGGCCCGTGCGTGGACCCGACCGGGCCCCACACTCTCAGTTCCCCGTACAGGTCGAAGGCCCGCAGCTCGGCGAAGAGCGGCGGCACCGACTCGTCGTCGACCTCCCCGAGGAGGAACGCCCGCATGCTCACCTGCCGGTGCGGGCCCCACCGCTTCTCCAGCATGCTCGTCAGGGCGGAGAGGTACGCCTCGGCCTCCTCCTGCGCGGCGTCCCACTCCGGGCCGGGGACGCCGAAATAGGCACGGCTCTCCCACAGGAGTTTCAACCGGAAACCGGCGCCATAGCTGCCGCTCCAGCCCTCGCCCTTGGACGGCTCCCCGGACGGCTCCCACCGCGTGGGCCCGTCCTCCGGCACGGGCCGGCCGAGCAGCGCGTCGACGGCGGCGACGGCTTCGGCCACCTCGAACGGTGCTCCCGTGGCCCTCACAGCTTGGCCCTGTCCATGGGCCGGGGAAGCGCCTCCAGGGCACCGGTGGCGCGGACGTCGCGGTTGACGGCGACGATGTCGTCGATGCCCGAGGCACTTCCGGACAGGTCCAGCAGCAGCCCGCCGCGCTCGGTCGGCTCCGCCTTGCCCGGCAGGTCCCCGGACGCGAGGAGGGCGGCGCGCCGCCGCGACAGGTAGCCCGCCCAGCCGACACACGCCTGGCCCGGCTCGCGGCCCTCGTCCTCCAGGGCGAGCTGCAGTTCCGTCTCCGTCACCTCGCCCCAGTCGACGTCCCACGTCTCCGCGAGGGCGCGGAGGACCTCCGCGTACGGAAGGGACCCGTGGTCGTCCGTGGTGGTGATCGTGACCACCACGCTCATGGCCAGGTGGTCCGAGACCCCTCCCCCGGTACCGCTGACGGTCACCTTCACCGGGTTCGTGGCGGGCGTCGACAGCGCCATGGCGTACCCCTTGCGGTCCGACCAGTCGTCACCGGCGTTGCGCTCACGCAGATGGGCCGCCAGGGCGTCGGGGCCGGTCGTGTCCCCGATCGGCTCCCAGGTGCCGAAGACGGCCGGTGCGATCTCGTACAGCCGGGTGAGGAAGGTGCTCCAGCGGACGGCCAGCTCCTGTTCCGACTCGGGCCTGGGCCCCCAGAAGCCCCGTACGACGCGCCTCATGGTCTGTCCTCTCCGCAGCCTGCCCTTTTCCGCATCCTAGGGACCGGTTCTCACCCGCCGGGCTTCATCGGCCCGGAGATCGGCTGTTTCTGCGGCGTATGGACCACCTTGATCGGCAGGTCCTCGTCGAGGAACGCGAGCCGCGCCGCGCGGGCGACCATCGGGTCGGAGAAGTGCCACTCGACGGCCCGGCCCCCGGAGGCGGCCACCTGCCCCCGCGCCTCCTCCAGGAACCTCGCCTTCCCCGACTCCGTCAGCTGCGCGATCGGCTTGCCGTCCTGCTTGGCGAGGTAACCGGTGTAGCCGAGCTTGGCCTCCAGGAACGTCTGCCGGTCGGCGTCCCAGCCGTCGAACTCGACCGGCCGCCTGCCCGCGTCGGGATGCGGTACGACGTACTCCTTGCCGCGCACGCTGCCGCTGACCTGCTCCTGGTAGCGCAGCCACGCCTCGTTGAACCACGTCGGTTCGGGGTTGCGGTTACGGCTGCGCCAGGTACCGTCGCCCTTGTCCGCGTCCCCCAGCTCGGGGTCCCTGAGGTCCTCGGCCCACCCGGGCGGTGCGTAGTTGCGCGGGTCGTTCCTGTCGCCGGGTGTGGGCGGCGGCCACTCCTTGGGCCCGTTCCGCTTCTTCTTGGCGTCCTGAACCGCCTGCTCGGCCGCGTCCGCGTCCCGGTCGGCCTGCCGGGCGGCCTCCGTCCTCGCCGGGTCGTCACCCTCGCCGCAGGCCGGCTCGGTGAGCAGCCGTACGGGGACGGCGGCGGGCGGGGCGGAGGCGAGGAGGCCGGTGCCGCCGCCCGGGACGCCTGGGCCGCCTCGGCTGAACACACAGCCCTTCAGGCCCGCCTTCTCTGCCGCCGCGTCGGCGTGGCGGCGCGCCTCGCGGGCGGCCGCCTCGGCGGCGTCCACGTCCCCGGCGTCGGCGGCCTTGCGGGCCTTGCCCGCCGCCTCGGACGCCTTCTGGGCGAGTTCGCCGACCTCGCCGAGCTTCCCGAGCTTGCCCAGTTTGCCGAGCTTCCCGACGAGCTTGGCCTCGCCGTAGCCGGGGATGAACAAGGACCCGACGTTCCACAGCACGGTGCCGATGGCCTGGCCCTGGTCACCGGTGTCCCACATGTCGCGGACCTCGTCCCCGACGAACACGTCGTCGAGGACCTTCACGCCCGTCCCCACGGACGCCTGGCCCACGTCGAGGACCGCACCCAGGTAGTCGCCCCGCGCCCACTTGTCGAGGGCGCCCCCGGCGTCCTTCAGCCACTGCTCGCCGAGGCCCTTGCCGTACTCCTTGATGCCCTCCCAGGCCTTCGCGGGGTGCAGGACGGTGTCGAACGTGCCGGTGATGTCACCCCACAGGCCGTCCTTGAACACGCCTTCGAAGAACCCGCCGACCTGGCGTGCCCCGCAGGAGAGGAACGCGCCGACACCCGAGGTGCAGCTCTCGCCCTCGTCCTCGTTCCCCTCTTCCTTCCCTTCTTTCTCTTCTTTCTCTTCTTTCTCTTCTTTCTCTTCGTGTTCGGTCGTGGCGGGCTCGTCCTGCCCGGTCCCGTCCTGTGCGGCCGTACCGTCCTGCCCGGTCCCGTCCTGTACGCCGCCTCCATCCGCCTCACAGCCGGCGCCGACAACCGCGCACACCGCCGACCGGAGCCCTCCCCCCACCTGCCCGCCCACACCGGACAGCACCAGCGCTGCGACGATCGCCGCGACGAGCAGGACGAGGCCCACGTACTCGGTCGTCGTCTGACCGCCCTGCGTACGCCACATGACCATGCGGGCCCACCGGAACGGCCGGTGCGCCGCACGCTCCCGGGCCGACAGCAGGAACCACGTACGGGACGACCGCCGGCACAGCAGCACGGTGACGACGACGGGGATCACCAACTGCGGTACGCCACGCCCGTTGCCGTCCGCCAGGGTGCCCAGGGCGCCGACGACGAACCACCCCTGTACGGCGAGCAGCCCGCGCCACACCCATACGCCGCCCGTCCACACCCGCCGGCTCACCAGGAACCCCGCCGTACCGGGCAACGCCCCGTACAGCACCCACGCGAGCAGCTCACCGTCCACGCCGTCCAGCGACACGGCCAGCAGGAGCACCCCGGACCCACCGAGGAGCGTGATCCCGAACACCAGCCGCACCAGGACCAGCACGGCCCCCAGCGCCCGCGGCATCGGCCGCCGCTGGGGCACAACTCCTCCACCACTTACCCCGGTCGTGGACATACCACGACGCTAGGGTGATCCACCGCCACGGTCTTGGGCCCCAGGGCCCAACCTTGCAACGGGGAAAGTGAGAAAGAAATGCGTACGTTCACTCGCACCGCGCCGGCTGCGGCAGGTGTCCTGGCTCTCGCCTTGGCACTGACCGGCTGCAACGACTCGGGGTCGAGTTCGGGGAAGAGCCGCGGCAGCTCCGGCTCCCACGCGTCCGGTTCCGGCACGTCGGACGACGACAAGCAGACCTTCCGCCTGGGTGAGGCCAGTCCCGAGCAGGAGAGCGACATGAAGGCCTCGTCGGGTGCCAAGTACACGGTCACCCCGACGAAGGTGCAGACCGGCACCAAGGCCGACATGGACAACTCCGGCCTGGAGGAGGACAAGGAGGACGGTCCGCAGATCCCCGTCTACGTGTGGTCGACGCTCACTCACAAGAGCGGTAAGACCATGGAGGTCGGCGACATGGACGACGACCTGGTCATCCGGACCGACAAGGGCCAGCGCACCCGCGCCCTCCTCGTCCTCATGGGCGAGGCGAAGTGGCCCAACTGCCCGGCGACGGACAGCCAGAAGAAGCTGAACGCGGGCCAGTCGGAGAAGATCTGCACCGCCTTCCTCATCCCGGCGGGCCAGAAGGCCGCCGCGGTGGAGCTCACGCGGGGCTTCTACAAGGAACCGCTGGAGTGGCCGGTCAAGAGCTGAGGCGACGACAGCGACGCCGCCTGGCGCCTGACGCCCGGTGGGGGGGGGGGGGGGGGGGGGGGGGGGGGGGGGGGGGGGGGGGGGGGGGGGGGGGGGGGGGGGGGGGGGGGGGGGGGGGGGGGGGGGGGGGG